>NZ_JBHEEH010000007.1:0-144555 GCF_041929845.1 Paenochrobactrum pullorum | reverse complement strand
ATGATTTGGAGAACCGTATTCCATACGCGCGATGATGCACAAAAAGCCATTGCCCAATATATTGACGGATTCTATAATCCTATAAGAAGGCATTCCTCACTCGACTATATGAGCACAGCTCAGTTCGAGAGAACGGCTGTTTAATATAAAACGCCTCTCCACTTTTACGAAGAAAGTACAGGGGGCGGTGCCTACCTTATATCGGAGGCATTTCGTAGAACGCTACATAATTACAGTTATAAATTTTTTTGATACTGTTAGCGATGTCTCTTATAGCAGATCCAGCAAGTCCACTTTGCGCCAGCCTTATTTAAATCTTATTGATCATAAGCATGGGTTCAATAATCAACCCGCAAATAGAGGTATTCTGACAAGCTTATTTTTCAACATAACGATTGAGCGTGAGACCGAAAAGAAAGCTATTTCAGCTAAATCAATAAATCGTGATCCGATAAAAATAAGCTGTTGAATGGGCCACGTTGTGCTAATGCTCTTCGCAACAGAGAGCAGTATGGAAATATGCTAAAATGGATTGGGTACCTATAATCTTCGTGATTTTCAAACTTGTCGTGCTTGGCATTTGCATGTTCTTTGCCATCAAATGGCATTATGATAAGGATGTGGAGAAGAAAAAAAACGAGGCAGCCGGTACATAAACACCACCCAACTTTTCAAAACATATATTAATGCGCTTAGAGCTCATAAGAACGATAAGTGGACATCGCCTACTCATCGTGAACTGCATAATATTGCCACTCAATAAAACATTGATGTCTCCAGATATAAAGGAAGCATCTTTTTAAAAAATCGCTGTTAACGGCACATATTCAAAGCAAGCTATTATTTGTTCAGAATTTCATAATAATAATATTTATTTATTTAAAATAGAAAATCATCATACAGCATCAATATAACTCATTGAACGACAACTCGATATATTATAAGTTATTTTACTTTAATTACTATTTTATTTCTACAATATATTAAGGTAAAAAATGTCATTATCAGAAGTAATCAATGTTTCCCGCTATGAAGACCCCGTTTGGCTACAATTTCATCAGGAACTGGAAACTTACTCCATAGATAAACATGTTTTCATACATACAAGCGGCGAAATATATCGAAAAGGCTGGGAATGGACCCAGTGTATATACGGCCTTGCCCAATTAGGCATGATTGCGCCAGACAAGCGGGCTCTAGGGGTTGGAGCCGGCCGTGAGCCTGTAATTTTCTGGCTTGCTGACCATATTGAAGAAGTCGTAGCAACAGACCTTTACGGCAATGAAACCTGGTCCGGAAAAGACGGCAATCATGGCCATGAAGCTCCGATAGACATCTTGAAAGATGCCTCAAAATACTCACCGAGACCTATTGCCCAAGATCGAATTCGTTTCGAGAATGCAGACGGAACACGTTTACAATATGAAGATCAATCATTTGATTTCTGTTGGTCTTTATCTTCTATAGAGCATTTCGGGGGGCATGATGCATCCTGCAAAGCTGTTCAGGAAATGTCACGCGTCACCAAGAAAGGCGGCATCATCTGTATCGCTACAGAATACATATTACTTGATGATACGCCCCATGATGAATATTTCACCAAGCAACAAATAATTGATTATCTGATCAACGCTAGCAGTGATTTAGAACTGGTCGATGGAATGTCATGGGAGCTTCCACCTTTCCCTTATTTAATTGATCAAATCTGCACGAATAGCGAGGGCGTTCACCGGCGCCGCAGGCATGTCGTTTTGAACGATGGTCACCATCAATGGACGTCATTTATCCTTTTCTTGAAAAAAATATAACAATGTTTTCTGCGGCTCAGCACACTCATTAAGACCATATTAAACGCAATGATATTGACAAAAATCTCATGGCTTTACTGGATAAAAACTTTCCAGTTCCTGAGCCAATAAAGCCACCAATTCAGCCGCAGGCATAGCGCGTGAAAGTGGTGCACCTTGCCCCGCCCATTGTGCGCCAAAACCGCTTTCATCCTTTGCTTTCGCCGCCTCATGCAAGGCTTTGGCCGCATCATAAGCAATCGGATAAGCAGGCAGTTCCAGATCACTCATCATTGTTTGCAATGCCGTATAGTGATTGGCAAGTGATCGCGCCGGACGCCCCGAAATAATCGGCGTCAACACCGTATGATGAGCACCATCACCTTGCAAAGCTATGCGATATGCATCATCGGCAGCCGATTCCGGACAAGCAATGAAAGCAGTACCCATTTGAGCCGCCACAGCACCATAATTTAAAGCCGCGGCAATACCAGCGCCATTCATAATTCCGCCTGCAGTGATCACGGGCAAATCGAGCTCACGTGTTAAAATTTGCGTTAAAGTCATTGCGCTCAAGCCATCATCTGCACCATTAGGATCAAAAATACCACGATGCCCGCCGGCTTCAATGCCTTGCGCAATCACAGCGTCAAAACCTGCATTTTTAATCAACAGTGCTTCATCAAGGCTGGTTGCCGAAGCCAATAATGTAATATTTGCTTGTTTGAGCGCTCTGACAGCTTCTTCTGAGGGCAAGCCAAAATGAAAACTTACCACCGCCGGTTTTTTCTCTAACATGAGTGGCAGCAATTCAGGATCATGTTTGAAACTTTTATAGATTGTTTTAAGTTGTTTCGGTGGCTCGGCCCCAAATTCCGCAAACAAAGGTGCCAACCTTCCAAGCCATGCCGCTTCACGCCTGGCATCAGCCTTTCCGGCTTCATGCGCAAAAAAATTCACGTTGAATGCACGATTGGTTCGTTGATGTAATTCATCGATCATCAAACGCGCACCAGTAGCATCCGTCGCACCGACACCGATAGAACCAAGTGCCCCAGCATTGGAGACTTCCGCAGCCAGAAGCGGCGTTGCAACGCCTGCCATTGGCGCTTGAATGAGGGGGATGGTAATACCTAATTTATCCAGCATTTATGCACCTCCGATAACGACTCAAACCATTTTCCAGCACGTGAATATAGCGCCTTTTTTGTAAGTGATGCAAAACTTGCCATCTGGCTTACTCACCTTTATCTGTGATGAGAAGCGCCAAGCTTGGGTAACGTCTTGATGAGGAGAAACCATGTCTGGAATTGTTCTGAAGCCAATCATTCGCATTGATGTCTCCAATGATCTTGGACAAGCGCAACGCATTGGACGCGGTAAAATCCAGCTGTTAGAGCTGATTAAAGAAACCGGTTCCATTTCATCCGCTGGCAGAGCGATGAATATGTCTTACCGGCGCGCATGGATGCTGGTTAATGCCATGAATACAATGTTTTCAAAGCTGGTTGTCGATTCCCAACGCGGCGGCAAACATGGCGGTGGCGCAATTGTTACCCCTTTTGGTGAAGAACTGATCGCACAATTTCGCATCATGGAACAGCAGCTAGCACTCGCAATTGAGCCACAAATGCTATGGTTGCGCGAAAATTTAAACGAAACACTCAACACGGCACAAGACTAGATGCAGAATTTCTGTATTCGCTAATATAAATGCCGATAGTGAGTAAGGTTTGACAAGCGTTATGTTTTATAAAATATAATGCAAAACTATAATAAATCATCCTTTCATGGATAATTGCAGACACGGCTTACACGGGAACCATCAGAATGCGCTTTTTAACGCTTTTCGTTGCGGCATTTTTTGCCATTACAGGCTCTCTCTCGGCACGACCTTTTACAGATTCCGCAGGGCGCACAGTTGAATTACCCGATACAGTCAATTCTGTACTGGCCGCAGGCCCTCCCGCATCAGTGCTCATTTATACTGTCGCACCGGAAAAACTTGCCGGTTGGGTGCGTGAACCAAGTGCTAAAGACAAAGAATATCTGCTGAAATCCGTTGCCGACTTGCCTACCTATGGCCGTTTGACCGGCAAAGGCGGCACAGCTAATATTGAAGCGGCTCTTGCTGCTAAGCCGGATTTTATTCTTGATGTCGGCACGATCAATGACACTTATATTTCATTGGCCGATAAGGTGCAGGAACAAACCGGCATACCGTATATTCTCATCGACGGCGGTTTTGATAAAACCGCAGATGTTTTCAAGCTTGTCGGTGAATTGCTCGGAACAGATGAGCGCGGTCAGCAATTAGCTGATTATGCGACTAAAACCATTGACGGCCTGCATGTCAGACTTGGCAATATTGCGCCTGAAAATCGCCCAAGCGTTTATTATGGCCGCGGTGCCGATGGTTTGGAAACCGGCATGGACGGCTCCATCAATCTGGAAATTCTAAACTTTGTCGGCGGGAAAAATGTAGCCGCAGTTACCGGCAAAGGTGGTCTGACCAATGTGTCGCTTGAGCAGGTTCTCACATGGAACCCGCAAATTATCTTAGGCTCTGATGAGAAATTTGTTGCCTCAGTTAAGGCAGATCCATTGTGGAAAGATGTGAATGCCGTGCAAAACGGTCTGGTTTTCCGCACACCAATGTTACCTTTTGGCTGGTTTGACACCCCCCCGAGTGTAAACCGCCTCATTGGTGTACGATGGCTGGAACAAATCCTCTACCCCGACAGTTTTGAAGGAGATTTGCGCGCAGAAACACGTGACTTCTACAAATTGTTTTATCAAGTGGATCTGTCGGACGCACAAGTGGATGCATTATTGCATCATGCAGTGCGTTCCAAATAATGACAGGCAACAAAAAAGGGCTGGCTGCTCATGCTTTTCAAAAGCGGCCAGCCCTTATTTTTTATCTCTTTGTTTTGGCAATACTGGCGGTTTTATCTTTAACCATCGGCAAATATCCGCTGAGCTTTAAAGATATTGCCGATGTGATGCTCCATGCTATTTCTCCGAGCGCTGCCGAGCCCAATACAATGGCACAAAATGTCATCTGGAACATTCGACTGCCTCGCATATTACTGGCACTGTTAGTCGGCGCATCCCTTGCCGCGGCAGGTGCCATCTATCAGGGTATTTTCCGCAATCCGCTTGTTTCACCAGACATTCTGGGCGTTTCGGCAGGTGCAAGTTTAGGTGCCATCTTAGGGCTCTTCTTGTATTTGCCGGTTGTTACCGTACAGATTTTAAGCTTTTGCGGTGGATTATTGGCCGTTGCAGCGGTTTATTCGCTGGGGCTTGCCATCCGCAATCGTGATCCGGTGCTGGTATTGGTTTTAGCCGGCATTGCTATCGGGGCTTTGGTAGGTGCTGCCATTTCTTTATTGAAAATTTTAGCCGATCCTTACGATCAACTACCCGCCATCACCTATTGGCTGCTTGGAAGTTTGACAGCCGTCACCAGAGCGGATGTTTTATCTGTTTTGCCTGCTTTTGTGCTCGGTTTAGTGCCGCTGATGATTTTACGCTGGCGGGTCAATTTACTCACCTTAAGCGATGATGAAGCCAAGACCCTTGGCGTTAATACCGCTATTTTGCGCCCGCTCTTGGTTGCTTCAGCCACTTTAATGACGGCGGCTGCCGTTTCCGTTACCGGCATTATCGGCTGGATCGGCCTTATTATTCCGCATATTGCACGCCTTCTTGTCGGGCCCGATTTTCGAAAGCTCTTGCCTGTTTCAATGATTTTAGGCGCGGGCTATTTGCTGATTGTCGATCTATTGGCGCGCTCCATTGCAACCATTGAAATACCGCTCGGCATTTTAACCGCTACTGTCGGCGCACCATTTTTCATCTGGCTGTTGGCTTCAGGTAAAAGAGGCTGGCAATGAGACTAAGCGCTGAAAACCTGAGTTTTGGCTATGGCAAACAGATTATCGCTCAAAATATCAGTTTCACTGTTGAACAAGGCGAAGTGTTATGTTTGCTTGGCGCCAATGGCGCCGGCAAAACGACACTTTTTAAAACACTGCTTGGCCTCATGAAACCACATCATGGCCGCATCACATTGGATGATGAACCATTGGAGCAGTTAAGCCTTCACCAGCGCGCCCGTAAAATTGCCTATGTGCCGCAAGCCCATAATGCGCTTTTTCCGTTTGATGTGTTGGATGTAGTAATTATGGGTGCAGCCGCACAATTAAGCCTGACCGCAAAACCTTCCATATCAGAAGTGAATGAAGCAATACAATTGCTGACACATTTCAACATGGCGCATCTGGCCGACAAAGCTTATACGGAAATCAGCGGTGGCGAGCGCCAGATTGTGCTGATTGCACGGGCGCTTATGCAAAAAGCGCAAATTTTGGTGATGGATGAGCCAACGGCTAGCCTTGATTACGGCAATCAGTTGCGCATTTTGCAGCTGATTAAAGAGCTTTCACAATCCGGTATCAGTGTCATCCTATCAACTCATAATCCCGATCATGCTTTTATCTGCGCCGACAATGTCGCATTACTGCATCAAGGCACACTTATTGCTACCGGCACACCACTAGCGGTGATCACGCCTGAAAACTTGAAAAAGATTTATCAAATCGATGTCACAATCGGCCGTCTTCACGGCAGTCCCTACCCGCTTTGCGCCCCTGTTTTACTTGAAAGCGAACATCTATGAGTGAACCAACACAAAAACCAGACAATGATCTTCGCCTTAATGAACGCGCAGTGACACCGCCCAAAGCACAAGATGCAGGACTTGAATTTGTCGGCCGTATCACAACACCTTGGACATCACGCACAGACTGCCCGCGCCAAGGCCGTCATGACGGGCCTTTATGTCAAATTGAAATTTTTGAGCCCTGGGCAGAAGCTTTAGAGGGCGTTGAAGAATTTGAACGCTTGGAAATTCTTTATTGGCTGCATCAATCTCGCCGCGATCTGATTTTACAAAGTCCGGCCAATAATGGCGAGACACGCGGTACATTTTCCATCCGCTCACCAATCCGGCCAAATCCGATCGGTACATCTATCGTTTTGCTCGAAAAAAGAGAGAATAATATTCTTTGGGTGCGCGGGCTTGATTGCCTTAATAACACGCCTCTTCTCGATTTAAAGCCGGACAGATCCACCTTCAAACCTCTGGCCACCCCATAAAAGGGCGATTTTGATATCTGCCCTTGAAGAACACTGCGCTTGAAATAGAAATTCCAAGCGCAGTTGCCATTTAATTTAAGCCGTTATTTCTGAGAGCTTAACAGCGCGTTTTTCACGAACCGATTTGAGCGCTGCTTCGGCCAATGCCAATGCCATCAAACCATCTTGCGCCGATGGCGATGCAGGGGTTTTATTGTCCAGCACATCAATAAAGGCAGCAATTTCTGCTGCATAAGCTTGCGTGTAACGCGTCATAAAGAAATCATGCAATGGAGGTCGGTTATAACCGGTTTTCGTCGCCACTTCGATGGAAACAGAGCGCTGATTCTCAGCTGAAACGGCCCCCAGCGAGCCATGCACTTCAATGCGCTGATCATAGCCATAGCTTGCACGACGTGAATTAGAGATCATGCATTGCTTGCCGCTGGCAGTGGTCAAAATCACGCTTGCGCTGTCAAAATCACCAAGTTCGCCAATTTTCGGATCAACCAAAACCGAGGCAGATGCCATCACGCTGTCAATTTCTTCGCCTAGCAAATAGCGCGCCATATCAAAATCATGAATGGTCATATCGCGGAAAATACCACCCGAAACGGTAATATATTCTGCCGGAGGTGCACCCGGATCACGGCTGGTAATGGTCACCATTTCCACATCGCCAATGCGGCCTTCATCAATGGCAGCACGGACAGCCTGAAAATGGGGGTCAAAACGGCGGTTGAAGCCAAGCATCACCGTTGCATTGGTTTCAGCAATGGTTTTCAGGCAATCGCGTACGCGATCTATGCTCAAATCCACCGGCTTTTCACAGAAAATCGCTTTGCCGGCACGTGCAAAACGCTCAATCAAATCAGCATGCGTGTTGGTAGGCGTGCATATCAGTACTGCATCCACATCATCTGACTGTTCGATCTCTTCAGTGGTGCGAATTTCGCAATCACCAGCCATTTTTGCAATAGCTTCAGCAGAGGGCGCATGTGCATCCGCCACAGCAACAAGACGGGCACGCGGATCAGCCGCGATAGCGCTCGCATGAACCTTGCCGATACGACCTGCTCCTAAGAGCGCAAGACGGGTTACCATAAATGTCTCCTCCCATTCACATTCAAGATACTTCGGCACATTCAAGAACCTGTGGTCAAAAGGCATCAGCAATGGAACAGTCATGGTTAGTTGTGGAATATTTATTCTATTTTGCTAGATTGTGATATAAGTTATGTCAAGAGGGCAGAAAATTTCATACACATTGCGCGTATAAAATGAATTGCACTGCACGGATTGAAATTTCGAAAGAGCTGCGATGGACGATTTACTGCCGCCGGAAAACATAAAAGAATTTGAAGCGCGGCTTTTGGAAGTTTCGCCTGATCTGCCGAAGCGACTGAAACAATGCGCGGATTTTGTTGCCGCCAATCAGGACAGAATTGCGGTTTCCACCGTTGCCGAAATGGCAGAAGGCGCTGGCGTGCAAAGCTCCGCTTTTATGCGCTTCTGCCAGATTATGGGCTTTTCCGGCTTCTCCGAAATGCAGCGCCTGTTCCGCAATTCATATGCGGGCGGATGGCCGGATTATAATACAAGACTGCATCATTTACGTGAAACTGCCAGTGGCAGCGCTTCCGCCTTGCTGGCAGAATTTGCGGAAGCCGGACGCACCTCACTCGAATCTCTGCTCGGCACAATTGATCCGCAGGCACTTGAAGAGGTTGTGCAAACGCTATCTCAAGCTCGGATGATCCATATTGTTGGCCTGCGCCGTGCTTTTGCTGTTGCCAGTTATCTGACCTATGCTTTAGAAAAAATGGAAGTTCCTGCGATGCTGCATAGCAGCGTCGGGCGACTTGAAACCCCGCACGCTATCCGTGAAGGCGATGTGTTGCTGGCTATTACCTTCTCGCCTTATTCCGCAGAGACGGTTGAATTAACAGAGCAAATTTCAGGACGCAACATTCCGGTTGTTGCGATCACCGACACGATCGTCAGCCCTTTATGCCGTATAGCCAAGCAATCATTGCTGGTATCTGAAGTCGATTTTGGCGCGTTTCGCTCGCTTTCTGCCACTCTTTGTCTGGCAATGACTTTGGCTGTGGCCGTGGGCGGCAACAGACAGGAGAACATTTAAAAATATATTTGATTTTGATATTGCCAGTCTAAAAAATAGAATTTAAAATCTATTTTGAAATACAATGGAATATCAGTATCAATTCATTTGGAATACCAATGGTGACAGACTGATAGTATGATGCGGGGAGGCATATGACTAAAGCACTGGATCTGATTACGATTGGGCGTTCTTCTGTTGATCTTTACGGCGCGCAAGTGGGCGGGTTGTTGGAAGATATGGCCTCTTTTAACAAATATATCGGCGGTTCTCCCACCAATATTGCCTGCGGCACAGCGCGCTTGGGGCTGAAATCAGCGCTCATCACCCGTGTCGGCAATGAACATATGGGGCGATTTATCCGCCGTGAATTGGAACGCGAAGGCGTGAATATTCAAGGTGTTGTGACCGATCCAGAGCGCCTCACCGCGCTTGTGCTGCTTGGTATCCGCGATCAGGAACAATTTCCACTGATTTTTTACCGTGAAAATTGTGCCGATATGGCGCTGTGCGAAGATGATATTGATCCGGATTTTATCAGCCAATCCCGTTCCATTTGCGCCACCGGCACGCATTTGTCGCATCCGCGCACTGAAGCTGCCGTTTTAAAAGCTTTGCGCATTGCCCGTGAAAATGGTGCCAAAACCGCACTTGATATTGATTATCGTCCCAATCTTTGGGGGCTTTCCGGCCATAATGATGGTGAAAACCGCTTTATCTCGTCACAGCGCGTCACTGAAAAACTACAATCCACCTTACATTTATTCGATCTCATCGTCGGCACCGAGGAAGAGTTTCATATTGCTGGCGGCAGCACCGACACATTGGAAGCTTTGCGCAATGTGCGCAGCGTTTCTCAAGCAGTGCTTGTCTGCAAGCGCGGGCCAATGGGTGCGGTTGTCTTTGAAAGTGAAATTCCGGCAAGCCTTGATGAAGGACAAACGGGTGAAGGTTTTCCAATTGAAGTTTTCAATGTGCTTGGCGCAGGTGATGGTTTCATGTCCGGCCTATTATGTGGCTGGCTGAATGATGAAGATTGGCCGACATCTTTAAAATATGCCAATGCTTGCGGTGCTTTTGCTGTCTCGCGACATGGCTGCACGCCGGCTTACCCAAGTTGGGAAGAGCTGCAATATTTCTTTAAAACAGGTATCCGCAACAAAGCCTTGCGCAAAGACGAAGCGCTGGAACAAGTGCACTGGTCCACCAACCGTCATGGCGAATGGCCACATATGCGTGTCTTTGCTTTTGATCACCGTTATCAGCTGGAAGATATTGCCAAGGACTGTGGCGCACCGCTCGAAAAAATCGGCGAATTTAAAAAGCTCTGCCTCAAGGCTGCGATGAAAGTTGCCGGACAAGACCCGCACAATCAAGGCTATGGGATTTTATGCGACAGCCGCCTTGGTCGCGATGCACTTTATCAGGCATCTGGCTCCAGTCTTTGGATCGGACGTCCGGTGGAATGGCCAACCTCGCGACCGCTCACTCTTGAGCCGGAGCTTGGGCTGGACTATGGCGGCCTCAACGAATGGCCGGTTGAGCATGTAGTTAAAGTTCTGTGTTTCTATCATCCCGATGATGATGAAGCGATGCGGAAATCTCAGGAGAAAACCGTCAAACGGCTTTTTACTGCGGCGCGCCGCAATCGCTTGGAACTGCTTTTGGAAATTATCCCGTCCAAGGTTGCGCCTGTTGATGATGAAACCAATGCCAAAATCATCGAACGTTTTTATGAAATAGGCGTTTATCCTGACTGGTGGAAGCTGGAGCCTCTTAAAACCAAGACTGCATGGCAAAATGCCTGTGATGCGATTACCCGCAACGATCCCTACACGCGCGGCATTGTCGTGCTGGGGCTGGAAGCACCGCAAGAAGAACTGGCGCAGAGCCTGAAAATTGCCGCTGAATTTGATCTGGTCAAAGGTTTTGCTATCGGTCGCACTATTTTTGCTGATCCGGCACGTCTTTGGTTTGAGGGTAAAATGAGTGATGATGAAACGGTCAATGAAATGGCCACACGGTATCAAAATCTTTGCAATATCTGGGATGGCGTGCGCCAGCAGCAGTAAAAAAGTCAGCCTATGTGCCGACAAACATGCCAAAACATGATTGGGAGTGAGATCATGAAAACAGTCCGACTAACCGCTGCACAGGCAATGATCCGTTATCTTGCCAATCAGATGACGCCGGAGGGAGAGCCATTTATTGCCGGTTGCTGGGCGATTTTCGGTCACGGTAATGTGGCGGGCATTGGCGAGGCTTTATATGCCGCGCGCAATGAAATGCCGACATGGCGCGGCCATAACGAGCAAACCATGGCGCATTCCGCCATTGCTTATGCCAAACAACTTGGCCGCAAACGCGCCTGTGCTGTCACCTCATCCATTGGCCCCGGTGCGCTCAACATGGTGACGGCCGCAGGCTTGGCACATGTTAACCGCTTGCCGGTTTTATTTATTCCAGGTGATGTTTTTGCCAATCGCGGCCCCGATCCGGTGCTGCAACAAATTGAAGATTTCAATGACGGCACGGTAAGCGTCACCGACTGTTTCCGCCCTGTCAGCCGCTATTTTGATCGTATCACAAGGCCGGAACAATTGCTCACCGCCTTGCCGCGTGCTTTGCGCACTATGACAGACCCGGCCGATTGCGGCCCTGTAACCCTTGCCTTCTGTCAGGATGTGCAGGCAGAAGCCTATGATTATCCGCTTTCATTCTTTGAGCGCAAAGTCTGGCACCAACGCCGCCCCGAACCTGATCAGTTTGAATTGGCGAGAGCGATTAAAGCCATTCAGGTAGCCAAAAATCCGGTGATTATTGCAGGCGGCGGTGTGCATTATTCTAGCGCTTGTGAAAATTTGAAACATTTTGCCGAAAAGCACTCCATTCCGGTGATTGAAACACAGGCCGGAAAATCTGCTTTACCGTGGGATCATCCGCTTAATTTTGGCCCTGTCGGTGTTACCGGCGCCTCAAGCGCCAATAAAATCGCTGAAGATGCTGATCTCATCATCGGTATCGGCACGCGTTTTCAGGATTTTACCACCGGCTCATGGGCACTGTTTCGTAATCCGGATTGCCGGATATTGGCGCTTAATATACAACCCTATGACAGCGCCAAGCATGATGCTTATGCCTTAGTTGCTGATGCAAAAACAGGGCTTACAGCCTTAACCGCAGGACTTGCCGATTACCGCGCTACCGCACCCGATGCTGCACTCAAAACCGCATGGTTTGCCAGTGCCGATCAGGATACTGCTGCGCCCAAAAACGATAATCAATTGCCAACCGATATGCAGGTGATTGGGGCAGTGCAGCGTCAATCACGCGAAAACACGGTTGTGATGTGTGCAGCAGGCACCATGCCTGGTGAATTGCACCAGCTCTGGAAAGCCTCGCGCCCGATGTCCTACCATATGGAATACGGCTTTTCCTGCATGGGTTATGAAATCGCCGGTGGTTTGGGCATCAAAATGGCCGAACCGGAGCGCGATATTATCGTGATGGTGGGGGATGGCTCTTATATGATGGCCAATTCCGAGCTTGCCACTGCGGTCATGATGGGGATCAAAATCACGGTCGTGATTACCGATAATCGCGGCTATGGCTGTATCAACCGCTTGCAAATGGCAACCGGTGGAGCCGAATTTAACAATCTGCTTGATCACAGCCATCATGTGAACCCGTCGAATATCGACTTTGCTGCTCATGCTCGCTCTATGGGTGCAGACAGTTATAAAGTCTCATCCATTGCAGAACTTGAAGCGAGTTTAGCAAAAGCACGGGATAGCGACAAAGTCAGCGTCATCGTGATCGATACTGATCCCTATCCTACCCCTGCCACTGGTGGTTACTGGTGGGATGTCGCCGTGCCTGCGGTCTCCGATCGCGTTGAAGTACGCGAAGCCCGTAAAATTTATGAAGCCGCTCTGAAAGAAAGAAACTGAGTGATGATCCTCTACGGTACAAATCCAATCGCATGGACCAATGATGATGACCGAAGCCTTGGTGCCCATATCTCGCTCGAACAATGTTTGGATGAAGCTTCCGCTATCGGTTTTGACGGCATTGAAAAAGGTCACAAATTTCCGCAGGAGCCTGTGGCGCTTAAAGCCGTGCTTGAACCGCGCAATTTACGTTTTATTTCCGGCTGGCATTCGCTCAACCTGCTGACAAACAACATTGAAGACGAGAAAAAAGCCATGCAGCCGGCGCTTGACTTATTAAAATCGATGGGTTGCAAGGTGATTATCACTTGCGAAACATCCAATGCCATCCACGGCGATAACGACAAAGCGCTGGAACTGCGCCCGCATCTTAATGCTGATGCATGGAAAAAGTTTGGCGCTGGCGTTGAAGAGCTGGCAAAATTTGCAGCCACCCAAGGCATCACTCTCGTTTATCATCACCATATGGGCACGATTGTTGAAAGCGAGGAGGAGATTGATCTCTTCATGCAAAACACAGGCACGCACACCAAATTGCTGCTTGATACCGGTCATTGTCTGTTTGGGGGTGGCAATCCGGAGCGCGTTGCCTACAAACATATGGCACGTGTTGCCCATATTCACGCCAAAAATCTGCGCCCCACCATTGCGGCAGAAGTTAAAGAGCAAAAGCTTTCTTTCCTTGAAGCTGTGCGCCGTGGTGCCTTCACCGTACCGGGGGATCCAGAAGGCGGCGTCGATTTTGTGCCGGTATTAAAAATTGCTGCGGAACATGGCTACGAAGGATGGGTCGTGATTGAAGCCGAACAGGATCCGGTTGAGCGCAATCCGCTTGAATATCAAACACTGGGCTTAAAATCCTTGAAAGCATATGCCCATGAAGCTGGTCTGGATAAAGGATAGGTTATGGCAAATCTGTTACGTAAACCCGTCGGAACGAATGGTAAAGTACATGATATTACACCGGAAAGTGCCAATTGGGGCTATGTCGGCTTTGGTCTTTACCGTCTAAAAGCCGGTGAGAGTGCAACAGAGGCAACCAAGGATACCGAAGTCATATTGGTGCTAGTTGAAGGCAAAGCAAAAATCAGCGCCAGCACTTCCGACAGCAAAAGTGATTTTGGTGAACTTGGCGAGCGCATGAATGTATTTGAGCGACTGCCGCCGCATTGCGTCTATATTCCGGCGCAAAGCAATTGGCAGGCTTTAGCCACAACCGACTGCACATTGGCCATTTGCACTGCCCCTGCTAAAGCCGGACGTCCGGCACAAGTGATAGGGCCAGACACCATCCAACTCGAACAACGTGGCCAAGGAGCAAACACACGCTTTATCCATAATATTGCAATGGAAGGACGTGATGTAGCCGACAGCCTGTTGGTGACAGAAGTCTTCACCCCGCAGGGCAACTGGTCGTCCTATCCACCACATCGACACGATGAAGATAATTATCCGGACATGACCTATCTGGAAGAAACCTATTATCATCGCCTCAACCCATCACAGGGCTTCGGCATCCAGCGCGTCTTTACCGAAGACGGCAGTTTGGATGAAACAATGGCGGTTGCCGATGGTGATGTCGTTTTAGTGCCCAAAGGCCACCACCCATGCGGCGCACCATATGGCTATGAAATGTATTATCTCAACGTGATGGCAGGGCCTTTACGCAAGTGGCGCTTCAAAAATCACCCTGCTCACGACTGGATTTACCAACGCGACAGCAAAAAAATCTGACTATCAATTGAATGTGATCAGGATTTTTTTGCCTTATTTCGACCCAAAATTAAAACAAATGCACTTTCAAAATATCATGCCGAAGAGGGATTAAAGACCCTCTTCGGATTTTTTTATATTAGAAATCAATAATTTATGAATTTTTTATGACATTCGTGATCGGTGCAATAATTCTTGATTTTCTTCGCCTCATTCATTGTCAACTATAAAAACACACAAAAATGTGATTGTTCAATCTTGTTCAACACTTCGTTACTATTCCAACTATTGTTTATTCGGGAAAATCACCCCAAATTAGGTTCATCAGAAGCAGTGACGGCCTTAAAGCCAACATCCTCCCAATATGGTCACTGCAAAATATGAAGAATGGAAAATATAATGCGTAAAATTCTTATTGCTACTCTTGCTATTTCAACACTTGCTTCAGCTTCTATTGCATCAGCTTCCACATTTACTACTACCGGTACAATTGAAAAACTGAACATGTTTGCAAACACTGTACAGCTTGCTGACGGTGACTCATTTAAGCTTCCTAGCGGCACAGACCTGAGCGGTGTTTCTGCTGGTCAGAAAGTGCAGATCAACTGGTCTTCGCAGTCGCCTTCATGGATTGCAAACCCAGGCAGCGATACAGATCGCATGCAGCTGAATGCTGACAGCATCTCACTTGCTCATTAATTTCTATTAAAAGTTTAAAAAACGGGCGCTGTTTTTATCAAACAGCGCCCGTTTTTTTATAGATTTGCAATTTTTTTCAGCGCCTCAACTGCGTTAGGCGCTGCCGCAAAAACCGGCGAACCTTTGGTCAAATTATCACCATCAACGGGAAACGGATAACAATAGCCACCCGCCTCCTCGATCAGACAAAAAGCGGCCATGCAATCCCAAGCGTGCATATAGCCTTCAAAGAATCCGACCAATCGCCCTGCGGCCACATAAGCCAACATCAAAGCGCCGGAGCCATTACGGACAAAATTGCCCTTTTCTTCCAGTAAACGCTCAATTACACCTGCCACAAAAGCCGGTGTGACATGACTGTTAGCGCTGATCGCCGTTACGCCTGTCTGTACGGTGTTCGTTAAATCAACCGAGATGGTTTTGCCGTTCAAAACAGCGCCCATGCCAGTAGCTGCCGCGTAAAGCTCTTTGTGGCAAGGTGCAGAAATAACCCCGATAACAGGCTTGTCCTGATATAAAACTGCAATCGACACACACCAATTCGGCATGCCGTGAACAAAGGGGCTGGTGCCGTCAATCGGATCAACCACCCATGTGTAGCCACTTGTGCCCCTGTTCAGACCATACTCTTCACCTAAAAATCCGTCATCGCCAAAATGTGCGGATACCTCATCACGAATGAGCGTTTCAACATTGCGGTCGGCAATCGAAACCACATCCTGCGGATCGCGTTTGATTTCAATGACAAGTGTTTCGCGCCGATTGAAATAATCCAGAGCTAATGCTCCGGCTTTTTCCGCAATCATTTTTGCCAATGCAAATCTTTGCTCAACTGCAAACGTAGCCGCTGCCACCATGACATTCCCCTTTCGAACCAATGATTTTAATGATGGATAAGCGCCAATCCGCGCCCTTTCAAATGCACGGAAACAGACGTATTGCGCGGCAATGGCTCTTCGGCTTCCGTATCCACGACAAATAATTTGCCGTGTTCGGTTTCCACCTCATATTCGATATGGTCACCCAAATAAGCTGAATGAATAATACTGCCCATCAAATCGCCTTGCGTTGCCGGTTGCAGCCCCACAGAATTTGGCCGCACCGCTAATTGTGCTTTACCTAAACTGGCATGTTTGCTTGGCAACCTATGAGCCAAATCACCAATATGCACTGTAGCGATACCATTTTCATAACAGCTGACTTCACAGGGCAACACATTGGCCTCCCCCATGAAGTCCGCAATGAAGGCAGAAGCCGGCGCTTCATAAAGATCGCGCGGCGAGCCTTGTTGCGCAATATTGCCATCTTTCATCACAATGATCGTATCTGAAACCGCCAGTGCTTCATCCTGATCATGAGTCACATAAACGGCAGTGAAGCCAAGTCGCTGCTGAAGTTCGCGAATTTCAGTGCGTACCCGACGCCTCAACCTCGCATCCAGATTGGAAAGCGGCTCATCAAGCAACAAAACCTGAGGTTCCAGCACCAAAGCACGAGCAACCGCCACACGCTGCTGTTGCCCGCCGGAAAGCTCTGCCGGCAGCCGGTGCCCCATACCGGCCAAGCCTACCAAAGCCAGCCCCTCCTCTGCTTTTTCTCGTGCTTCCGCCTTTTTCAAGCCTGATGACAACAAACCATATGCAACATTATCCAATGATGTCATATGCGGAAACAAAGCATAAGACTGGAAAACCATCGATACATCCCGCTCATTGGCAGGCAGATTGGTGACATCTTTATCGCCGATCAGCACCCGCCCCGCGGTTGGATGCTCCAACCCTGCCAACAGGCGCAAAGTGGTGGTTTTACCGCAGCCCGATGGACCCAAAAGCGTCACCAACGTGCCCGGTTCCACTGTCATGGACAAATCCGGCAGCGCGGTGAAATCACCAAACTTTTTGGTGACATTCTGAAAACGGACAGACCCTGCTTTAATCATAGTCATACAGCACTCTCCTGTTGCTGTGAGGCTTTGGTGACGGCTTTACTAACGGAAGCAATGCGGTTTTCACGCCGCAACTGGCGCTGCCCGACCAGCAGCTGGAACGTTGTTATCACCACCAGCATCACGACGATAAGCATCGAGGAATAAGCAATAGCCACGCCAAATTCACCGTTTTCCACCAGACCGACAATATAAGATGTAGCCATATTATATTGGGCGCTGACGAGGAAAATTACCGCGCTGATCGAGGTGATCGCCCGCACAAAGGAATAAACCAATGACGCAGTAATGGCAGGGCGTAACAGCGGCAGAATAACCTTGCGCAAAGTACGCAGACTATCGGCACGAAGCGTCAGCGACGCCTCATCAAGGCTGCGGTCAAGCTGGCTCATTGCAGCAATACCACCACGAACCCCCACCGGCATGTTGCGGAAGACAAAACAGGCAATCAGCACCAAAGCGGTTCCGGTCATCTCCAACGGCGGCAGGTTGAAAGCCATAATATAGCTGACACCAATAACCGTACCCGGAATGGCAAAGCTCAACATTAGCGCAAATTCAAACACGCCACGCCCGTAAAATTTCTGCCGTACGATCAAATAGGCCGTGAGCATTCCAACCGCTGCGGTCAAAGGCGCGGAAATCAGCGAAATTTCCATGGTCGTCCAGAAGGAGTTCCACGCAACACCCGTCCATGCAATGCCATCTTCGGTAAACGCGACCGAAAAAGCACGGCGATAATGATCAATTGTCAGCGTATTATCGAGCCCCCATGTGGTGACAAAACCACCGACAATAATCATGCCATAGACCACAAGCGTGAATATCCCCCATGGAATGACCAGCGCATAAACACCTATTTCGAGAGATTTCGGCAACGCCGCATGCATGCCGGAATCGCCCTTGCCAGTGACGGTCGCGAAATTTTTGCCCGACAACCACATCCGCTGAATGAGAAAGGCGCTCAGCGTAAAAAATAACAACACAATTGCCAGCACAGCCGCGCGTGACGGGTCTGTTTGCGAACCGACCACAGCAAAGAAAATTTCCGTTGAAAGCACCCCGTGACTGCCGCCCAACACCATCGGATTGCCAAAATCAGCCATGCTTTCAATAAAACTGATCAGAAAGGCATTAGCGATACCTGGTGCCATCAATGGCAAAGACACATGCTTAAATGTGCGCCAACGATCAGCGCGCAAAGTTTGCGACGCTTCTTCCATTGAAGGCGAAACACCTTCCACCACACCAATCAGCACTAGAAATGATATCGGCGTAAAAGAAAGAACCTGTGCAATCCAGATACCGGTAGTGCCATATAACCAGCGCCCCGGTTCAATGCCGAGAAATGAAGATACCGCCTGTGTGGCAACACCGGCACGGCCAAAAAGCAAAGTCAGCGCCAAGCCGATAACAAATGGTGGCGTGATAATCGGTAAAATTGTTAAAAGGCGCAGACCTTTTTTATAAGGAAAATTGGTGCGCGTGGCGAGCAATGCAAAAGCCAATCCCAGCACAGTGGAACCGCTCGCCGTCATCAGTGCCAACCATAAAGTGCGCCATGCCACCCCACAGCGGGTGCCATCAATTACACAGCCCAAACTCCAGATCGACGGATCTTGAATATTGCGTATAAAACCATCGGGGTTGAAAGAACCGTCAAAATCCTGCACCGAACCTGAAAACATGCTGAACAGCGGAAAGAAGACAAAAACCACCACCAAAACCGACAGCATTGAGATGGAAGCTAAAATAAAAGCATCCCCTTTCAGCACGCCGCGTTCAGCCATACTGAAGGCAAATATTAAAACAAAACAAATACCTGCAATGACCGCACCGGCACCAAATGCTGGTTGCCCATCCGGCAACATGCCAAAGAGATTTTCAATAAATAACCAATTCCAGCCGCCAAAACCAATCGCCAGACCTTGGAACGCCAGATATAAAAAGCCGAGCACACTCAAAAGCGTCAATAAATAACTGCGTTTTTGTGGTGCCGCCAATAAACGTACAGCGCCACATAGCAGCATCAGCAAAACAATACCCCAAAGCCAGAAGCGATTATAAGCCAGCAATTGCATCATGCCGGAACCGTGATCCTGATTGCTCAAAGAATCCGACACCCACTTCAAACTAAAGAAGCCGCCCTCAACGCGATACCAAGGCAGCAGGATAAAACTGGCCAAAAATATGCCCAGCACAATATCCAGTCTACGGTTTTGCTGTTTCATCACATGCCCCGCTTTCTGATTGAATGAAATGGCTGACCGCAGGCCTTTTAAAAAAGCTGCGGTCAGATATTTACTCTTTCATCAGTTGGCGTTGGCGCCGATTTCACGATCCCAGCGCTCTAAGATTTGTTTGCGCTTTTCCGGATCGCCATAGGTTTTGAAGTCGTAATCAATCAACTTAATATCTTCAAAACGCGGGGATTCTTTAGGTACTTCAGCATTTTTATTAGAAGGAAGCTGGAATGATTTTGCATCCTTCATTGTAGACTGTACGTCCGCTTTCAGCGCCCAGTCATACCATTTCTTGGCGTTTTCGAGATTGCGCGCACCTTTAATGATCGACATTGAGCCTATTTCATAGCCAGTACCTTCACACGGACCCACACTCACAATCGGGAAGCCTTCCGCTGTCATTGAAACCGCATCATGCATGAAAACGATACCAACAGCGTTTTCACCGCGCGCCGCCGATTTAACCGGTGCTGAACCTGACTTGGTATATTGTGAAATATTAGCATTAAGCTTCTTCATATAATCAAAAGCTTCCTCTTCACCCATAATCTGCACAAGTGTTGCAAGTGCGGTATAGGCAGTGCCTGACGAATTTGGATTTGCCATCTGGATTTCGCCTTTAAAACCTGCATCGAGCAAATCTGCCCAGCATTTTGGCGGTTGCAGATTTTTCTTGGCCAGCAAATCACTATTATAGCCCCAGCCAAGCGCACCGGCATAAACACCCACGGTGCGATAGTCTGCACTTTCTGCCTGTTTCACCGCCCAATCATTGAGCTCTTCAAGCATTGGCGATTTATATTCCAGTGTCAGCCCTTCAGAGGCTGCCTGCATATGCGGATCACCTGTCCCTGCCCACCAAATATCAGTTTTAGGGTTGCGCGCCTCAGCCCGCACTTTTGCGTAGGTTTCACCCGATGAAAGACGAACCATATTCACCTGAATATTGGTTTCTTTCTCAAACATGTTTTTCATCTGCTCACAAATGACCACATCGGCGGAACAGATAAGATTGAGATTACCTTCTGCTTGCGCAGAATACGCAAACATTGAGGCTCCGGCTGCTAAAGTCGCAACAAAAAGAGTTGAACGCATGAAATCCTCCCATTTATACGGCGCCTCCACGCCGCTCGCTTTTAATGCGAAGAGTAAATAGTTGGACTAAATCTTGCCTCTGTCAACAGAGACGAAAGAATAATTCCATATTTAACAAAAAATAATTCAAAAATTCTAATTTATAAAAAACAACAAATCAGAAAGACTGGCGGAACAAACATTCCGCCAGCTAAAATTCATGTATAATTATTTTTTCAGTCAGCTTTGTTCAAACCAAGCTGACCATTTGTTTTTTAAAGATTAATCCGCTTTCCGTCCTGATCAAACAGATGAATATTTTCAGCCTCGGCGCCGATATGAAGCAGGTCACCGACATTGATACGGCTGCGTCCTGCAACTCGGAAAATAAAGCTCACATCATCATTTAAATGGCTGTGAATATAGCTTTCTGCGCCTACCAATTCGATCGCATCCACATGAACCTGCGCTTTAAATGCAGGTTTGCTGTCTGCATCGACAATCACCACATCTTCAGGACGAACTCCGATTGTATGGATTTTGCTTAAGAGGTCAGCACCAGCGCCCAAATTCAACGCAAAATTACTGTTACCAACCTGATCAAGCGCCAACAAATTCATTGATGGTGAACCAATAAAGGTTGCCACAAAGGTCGTAGCAGGCTTTTCATAAAGCTCAATCGGTGTGCCGACTTGTTCAATATGCCCGCCATTCAAGACCACCAGCCTGTCGGCAAGCGTCATGGCCTCCATCTGGTCATGGGTCACATAAACGCTTGTGGTCGCCAATGCGCGTTGCAATCGTTTGATTTCCACCCGCATCTGCACGCGCAATTTCGCATCCAGATTGGAAAGCGGCTCGTCAAACAAAAATGCTGCCGGTTCACGCACAATCGCACGTCCCATAGCCACGCGCTGGCGCTGACCGCCAGATAGCTGGCGCGGTTTGCGATCAAGAAAATCATGAATTTCCAGCGATTTTGATGTCGCTTCAATGCGGCGTTCAATCTCGGCTTTCGGGGTTTTGCGGTTTTTAAGACCATAGGCCAAATTTTCGCGCACCGTCATATGCGGATAAAGCGCATAATTTTGGAATACCATTGCAATATCACGCTCGGATGGTTCAATATCATTGACCACACGATCACGGATAGAAATTGTGCCCGATGTGATGCTTTCAAGGCCTGCGATCATGCGCAAAAGCGTCGATTTCCCGCAACCGGAAGGCCCGACCAACACGAGAAATTCGCCGTCATCAATGGTCAGAGAAACACCTTTGATAACATCATTTTTGCCATCATAGGATTTGCGAACATTATCGAGAATAATTTTACTCATTATTTTTCCGTTTCAACCAGACCTTTGACGAACCAACGCTGCATCAGCACCACCACGAGGATGGGCGGCAGGATCGCCAGAATTGCTGTAACCATGACGTAATTCCATGGTGTGGAAGCATCGGCAAAATCGACCATACGTCGCAAACCGATAATAATTGTATTCATTTTCGCATCATTGGTGACAAGAAGCGGCCACAAATATTGCGTCCAGCCATAGATAAACAAGATCACAAAAAGCGCTGCAATATTTGTCTTTGAAAGCGGCAGCAAAATATCACGTATGAAGCGCCAAGGGCCTGCATTATCGATGCGCGCAGCCTCCACCAACTCACCCGGAATGGTCAGGAAAAACTGGCGAAACAGGAATGTCGCAGTCGCTGAGGCAATCAAGGGAAGCGTCAAACCGGCATAGGTATCAATCATTCCAAGATCGACGATCACCTTGTAAGTCGGCAAAATGCGCACTTCCACCGGCAGCATCAGGGTGACGAAAATCATCCAGAAAAACACCATCCGGAAGCGGAACCGGAAGAACACAATTGCAAAGGCCGACAAAAACGACACGATAATTTTGCCGACAGCAATCACCATGGAAACAACAAATGTGTTCCACAACAAGCGTTCTAGGCTCACACCAACAACGCGTTCCACCCCACCAAAAATCGCCGATTTATAATTTTCCACCAGATGGTCACCCGGCAGCAATGACATCGGTGCGCGAATGATTTCGATCGAACTCATCGATGACGCGATGAAGGTGTAATAAATCGGAAAAGCGACGATAATCACCCCAAGGATCAGGATGAAATGCCCAATCAAACTGGATAGCGGACGTTTTTCAATCATAACAGCCGCCCTCCTCTAAGAATAATGCACGCGCTTCTCAATGAAGCGGAACTGAATTGCGGTTAAAGCGATGACGATAATCATCAAGATTACCGATTGTGCAGCCGATGTACCCAGGCTCAAATTAACGAAACCATCGTTATAGACCTTATAAACCAACGTTTCGGTGGCCTTGGCAGGCCCGCCACCCGTGACAGAGTGGATAATGCCAAACGTGTCAAAGAATGCGTAAACGATGTTGACTACCATCAAGAAGAAAGTGGTTGGAGCCAGAAGCGGAAAAACAATCGTCCAGAAACGTCGAGCTCCCCTCGCCCCATCAATAGCAGCGGCTTCGATCAATGACTTCGGAATAGCCTGTAGGCCCGCCACAAAGAACAGGAAATTATAACTGATCTGTTTCCACGCTGCCGCAACAACGATCAAACCCATTGCTTGATCACCATTCAAAAGCGGATCCCAATAAACGCCGTTTTTACGCAGCAAATAGGCAAGTGTCCCCATAGCCGGATTAAACATGAACAGCCAAAGCATACCGGCCACCGCCGGTGCAACAGCATAAGGCCAGATCAACAATGTACGGTAGAAAGTCTGCCCCTTCACTACCTTATCAACGGCTGTCGCCAGCAAAAGTGCAACGCCCATAGCCAACAAAGTTGTCAAAACGTTGAAAACAATCGTTATTTTAAAAGAATGCAGATAATTTGGATCAGAAAGTACCGTTTGGAAATTAGCTAGGCCTACAAAAGCACTGCGCAAGCCAAAGGGATCTTCACGCATCAACGATTGGTAAATCGCCTGACTGGCGGGCCAGAAGAAGAAAATAACAGTTAAAATAATTTGCGGTGCCACCAGCACATAGGGCAGAACCTTATTGGGAAAGGTAACTTTCTGCACGATCTCTCCTTTAAACAAGACTGCCGCCAGTTTTTTTAAGAACAGGCGGCAGAAGCTCAAAGATGATGCATTTTAGCGAATTGCTTCCGCAATTGCTGCATCACCACGCTTAACCGCTTTATCCAAAGCTGTCTGCGCATCCTGATTACCGGCGAGCATAGCTTCAAACTCTTCGTTCATGATGTCACGAACCTGCGGCAGGTTTACCAGACGAACACCTTTAGAGTTTTCTGTCGGCTCACGACCCATCATCTGCAGGATGGGTGTTTCGCGGCCAGGATTCTTTTCATAGAAACCGGAATCCTTGGTTGCCTTATAGGCTTCCATGGTCACTGGCAGATAACCGGAAACTTCATGTAGTTTTTGCTGAATCTTTGTCTGTGAGAGGAAATTGAAGAACTCGGCAACACCCTTATACTGGTCGTCGCTCAGGCCTGCAAAAACCCAAAGACTTGCACCGCCAGGAATGGTGTTCTGCGGGCCGTGACCTTCATAATAAGGCAGCTGGCCGATACCATAATTGATGCCCGACTTGATCACATCACCCAGACCACCGGATGATTCAGTCATAATAGCGCATTCACCGGAGAGGAACAGGTTTTTAGCTTCCGAGGTGCGACCGCCGTAACGGAACACGCCTTCTTTGGCCAGATCAGCAATAGACTGGAAGTGGCTCACAAACGGCTCTTTGTTAAATGCAAGCTTCACATCATTGCCGGCAAGACCGTTTTCATTGCTGCCGTAGGAGACATTGTTCCATGCGGCTAAGTTTTCGGTCTGGATCCATGTCAGCCAAGTGGAGGTGAAACCACAATCCGATGCACCGCTGGATTTAATTTTTCTGGCAGCTTCAAAAACTTCCGGCCATGTCTTTGGCGGATTTTCTGCATCAAGGCCGGCCTTTGTAAAAGCATCTTTATTGTAATAAAGAACCGGAGAAGACGAGTTGTAAGGGAAGGACAGCATAGTACCGTCCGGTTTGGAGTAATAAGCGGTGATACCGGAAAGGTAAGCGGATTTGTCGAATTTATAGCCGCCCTTTTCCAATGCTTCGGCCACAGGCATCACAGCACCTTCGGCCGCCATCATCACACCGCTACCAGCATCGAATACCTGCAAAATTGCTGGCGGCTGCTTGGCGCGGAATGCGGCAACACCAGCATTCAATGCTTCCGGATAGCTGCCTTTATAAACAGGAGCGACTTTATATTCGCTCTGGCTCTCATTGAACTCTTTGGCCAATTCATTGACCACTTCGTTATTGGCTCCGGCCATTGCGTGCCACCAAGCCAATTCGGTTTGTGCCAGGACAGGTGCGGTCAGTGCAAGTCCCAGAAGTCCGGTGAGAATTGTCGTTGTCATCAAACGGGTATGCATATCTTCCCTCCAAAAGGTCAGTTGGCGATCACTAAAAAGCTCTACAAACAGAGCGAAACTCATGCACGTGAATAACACCAATCAATATGAGTCACTGGCCGGATTACACGAACACTGACTGCTTCATTATCTCCTCATTACGAAAGCTATACGAATTCATACGAAAAAAAGCGAAAAAACAATAGGCAATTATACCAATAGATGTTGAAAGTGAGAAATCACAAATGCTGCACGCAAACGATAATACAAAAATATTCATTAATAATAATAACTTATGTGAAATTCAATGCAATTCATCCAATCGTCATTTTTAAATAAATTTTATGTATTTTTTTAAGAATCAGATATTTTCGTTCATAAAATGAAAAAGAAAATGCGTAACCATTTGTTTGCTCGCTATAAATGACGTGACCGTCTCTTTTGAACTGATCGTGAATTGCGCATCATTTTTAACACCATTATATCCCGCAAATTGATCTGGTCGATATTGTCAAACTAGCAGGGAAACGACAATTATCATGATAAATGCAATTAGTTTTTGCTCGTCTGCTCAAACAAGAATGCATAAAAAGCTTTCGAGCACTATTTAAAACCAAAATTTCGCCATTGCCCCACAATGGTATTCATATTCAAAATCACAGATCAAAGTTTAATACCGAGGTATCCATGTCTTCTTCCGAAGCCCGTCCCGCTTCCGCCACATTTCTGGTTGGAGTTTATGCAGCCATTTTTGCACTGATGGCTATTGTGTATCTGGCAATCAATTATTTCTTCCAGCTCGAAATGGCCACAATAGGCTTTGTCATTACTGCTGCCGCTGCAATGACAATGGCACGCAACTGGGTAATGCGCGAACAGACGGCACCTGCGAGTGCACGCATATGGAAAATCTCTGTTCTGTGCGTCATTGTTACCATAATTTTCTTTGCAGCCATCGGGGGATTGGGCGTAGCAACCAATCAACACTTAATGCGTGAAATTGAATATAATGGCCCGATGCTGATTGCCGGTGTGGCAGGCATTTTATTTTTAATCAGCCTTTTTATTATCCGTATTAGTTTGTGGATCGGCATCAAACAAGCCATCAAACAAGTAAATGCTGCCAAGCTAAAAGCACAGTAATCTATCCATTTACGAAACATCCCGTCCCTAAAAAACACTCCTGACAAAAGTGCGGTTCGTCGGGAGCGTTCTTTTTTTGAGGACGGAGGAAAAATCATTGGAACAATCAGATTAATAACCTTTGGCGAAGTTGATCTGATGTTTCGGCATTTCACCGCGATTGATACGTCGAATATTTTCAACCACATCAAGCGCTGCTGTTTCGGGCACGGTAATGCTGGCTAAATGCGGTGTAATCAGCACATTTTCCATCACCCAAAACGGGTGATCTTCAGGCAATGGTTCCACACAAAAAGCATCCAGTGTAGCACCTGCTATATGCCCGCTTTGAAGCGCTTGCAAAAGCGCATTTTCATCAATGACAGCACCGCGCGAAGCATTGATGAAATGACAGCCGGATGGAAGATTTTTGAAAAATTCTTCTCCCAGCAAACCGGTTGTTTCAGGTGTTAACGGCAACATATTGACGCAAATATCGAGATCATTGGTAAACTGATCAAATTCGTCGCGCGCAAAGACCTTAACGCCTTCAATGGTTTTCGGATAAGCATCCCAACCGCGTACATCAAAACTCAAGGCGCTCAATGCCGCGGCAACGGAACCACCAAGTTGTCCAAGACCGATGACACCGACTTTAATCCGGTGCAGCGGGCGCGGATGAATATAAGTCCAGCTTTTGGCGCGTTTTGCCGCTTCAAAACTTGGAATGTCGCGTGCATAACGCAACACTGCAAACAGTACATAGCTTTTCATCAATTGCACCATGCCGCTATCCGACAATCGCGCAATCGGCACTTGCGGCAAATCTGTGCGCTGCAACAATGCATCCACACCCGCGCCAAGATTAATCACCAGCGACAGATTGTTAAATTCCTTGAAAAAACCGTCATAGGGCTTCCATGCCAGAATATATTTAACCTCTGCCGGATCACCGACATCCGGATAAACTCGGAAGTCAAGCTCCGGCAATTCAGCCTTGATAACTTCTTTCCACTCGTCCGGACTGTCAAAGTCACTATAAAATAGCAATGCGCCAATGTTATTGTCGGAATTTGTTGCGCTTTCGCTCAGGCGTTCAGCATTTGCCATTATAACTCACCTTCAAAGTAAGCATCATCGTGACGTCACACACAACTATGTGACGTTGTTGAAAATTTGAGAATTTTGATCGTTTAAACGGTGATAACCGGTTTGCTCATCAATGAACCATAGCCCGGTTTACTGCCCTCTTTTGTCACCAAACCGCTACTGTGCCAGAAAGATGCCTGAATGGCCGAAATAACCGGCTTGCCCAAAGCTGTTTCCAGCGCTTCAATTGCCCCGACACTGCGAAAATTGGTGCAGCTGATAAAAATCGCTGTCGCATCATCATGATCCACTTCGCGCACCAACCGGTAAACTTCTTCCAATGGCACCTCTGCTAAGGCCTGATCGGTATCAATGCGCAAGTTTTTATGTGAAACCACCTGATGGCCGTTTTCTTCCAAAAATCGTATAGCGCGGGCATGAACTTCATCAACATAAGGAGTTGCAAGTGCGACAGGCCCTGCATTAACTGCTTTTAACGCGGCAAGCGTTGCCGTTGAAGCAGTGGTAATTTTAACGTCCGGCGCCCATAATTTCATCTTTGCAATCAGCCCATGATCATAGGCTGTGCCATGCAAAAACGAGGCACTTGTGCCACCAAAACACAAAACATCAATCGGAGCGGAAGCAAGAAGACGCGCTGCCTGCTCCAATTCGGGCGCATTCATCATCGCTTCAATGCCTTCAACCGTTACTTTCGGCAGTTTGATGCGCGTTGTATGGATTGATACACCTTCAGCCGCCATTGCAGCCATTTCTGCATCCATCACGATACTGGAAGCCATATAAATCAGACCAATTCTGGCTTTATATCCATCGCCATCCGGCATGAAGCGGGTATTTTCCGATATTTCAGCTATCGCAGACATTAAAATGCACTCCCATAAATCAGTATTTAATGTAACGGCTAAGCATTGGCCGCTTTTTTAATGAAGTATCTGAGACAGAAAATGCTTTAAGCGCGCACTCTCCGGATTGGCGAAGAAACGATCTGTTGGTGCCTGTTCAACAATTTCGCCGTTTTCCATAAACACACAATGATCAGCAACATTCCGGGCAAAACCCAATTCATGGGTCACACAAACCATCGTGATACCGGTTTCCGCCAGTTGCTCCATAATTTTCAAAACTGAGCCCACCGATTCGGGATCAAGCGCTGACGTTGGTTCATCAAACAGTAAAATCGGTGGTTTTAAACAAAGCGCTCTGGCGATTGCCACACGTTGTTGTTGCCCACCCGATAATGCTGCCGGATATTTATCGGCCTGTGCAGCGATATTCACTTCTGCCAGTTTTTCCATGGCAAGCTCGATTGCATGATTTTTCTGCATTTTTTGTGCCAAACGCAGTGCAAAGGTGCAATTTTGTAAAACCGTCAAATGTGGAAACAGATTAAAGCTTTGAAACACCATGCCGAGTTGCGAGCGCACGGCCTGCACAGATTTTGTATCATGTTTCAACTCTATACCATTTACGGTAATGGTTCCGGAATTATGCTTTTCCAGATGATTAACGGTACGGATCAAAGTTGATTTCCCCGAGCCTGAAGGCCCGCATAGAACAACAATATCGCCGGATTTAATGCTTAAGGTGATATTTTTGAGCGCATGAAACAAACCATAATATTTATTCACGTCACGCATATCGATCACAACAGACTGATTTGACAATGTTTCATTCGTCAATCCAGCTTCAAAATCAGGATCCTTGATTGATCGACGCATGCTGAACTCCTCAGATTTAATATGTTGCATGACGATCTCCTGCATCATGAGTTGATATGTGCAATCAAATGACGATTGAGGTTTTTATCGACAGTGCTGAACAATAACCGCACCATATTGGTCAGGCACCAATAGATCGCAGCAGCCGTCAAAAGCGGCGTAAACGGATCATAGGTATAATCAAAGATCGAGTTAGCAGCAGCCGTCAGATCCACGATGGTAATCGCACTTAACGCAGCAGTACTTTTGATCATAATCAGAATTTCATTCTGATAAGCACGCAAAGAATAGCGGATGGCCAATGGTAATCTCAAACGAAAGAAAGTCTGGCGCTCAGAAAGTCCCAGTACGGCTGAGGCTTCGGTCAAACCTTTAGGAACAACCGCCAGTCCCCCACGAACAATCTCGGTCATATAGGCCGAATGGGTCAAGGTCAGCCCCATTAAAGCGCAGAGATAGGCTTGCGAGAAAATCGTCCAGAGCCATGTATCGCGGATGACCGAGAATTGCGGTAGACCGCTATAGATCATGTAAAGAACAACAAGGCTTGGGACACCACGGAAAAAATTGACGTAAACTGCAATAAAGCCTGAGCCTTTGCGATTTTCGACACGGATAACCGCCAGATAAACGGCTAAAATCGCGCCTAGAATCAGTACCGGAATAAGCACGGACAGCGTTCGGGCAGTGGCGGTCAGCAAAAACGGCAGGCTATTCCAGGCAAGAACGGGATCAAAATACATGACCTTTAATCCTTCCCGTAAACGGCTGCACCGCGATCGGACCAATGCTGCATATGTTTGGAAACATAATAGGTCAGACTGGTCATCAGCAGGAAAAACAGCGATGCTATTAGATAAAAGACAAAAGGTTCCTTGGTGACACCAGAGGCAAGCTTGGCATAAGCCATGATCTCTTTAAGCCCGATTAGCGAGATTAAGGCTGTATCTTTCAGCACCACAATCCACATATTGGTCAAAGCAGGCAGTGCAATGCGGATCACTTGCGGCACAATGATTAAGGGTACAAAAAAACGCTTGCTGACTTGCAAAACTTCAGCTGCTTCAAACTGGCCTTTGGGCACGTTGCGAATGGCCGAACGCAACAAATCCGCAATATAAGCGCCATAAACCATACCGAGCGCCAAAATCGCGGCGATAAACGGCGTCAGGTCAATCCGTATTTCCGCCCCAAACAAGCCGGTTATAGCGGCAATGATGTCGGAGCCGGCATAATAAAAGAAAAAAGCGACCAGAAGTGAAGGAACACCGGTAAAAATCGAGGCATAGATAATCCAGAATGCCCCAAAAACAGTTTTCTGTTTCAAGGTCAAAACAGAAGCCACCGCACCAATCGTCAATGCCATTACAAAAGCACAAACAGCCACTTGCAGCGACACCATCGCGCCGGTGAGCATTTGCTGGCTGAAACCTAAAATCTGCATAAAGCAATCCTTTTCAGGCCTTCATCAGTTACATGGAATGAATATTGTTAAAGACGGCAAAAGGTAATCTGCCTCAGGAGGCTTATGACGCAGCTGCCATCTTTAAACATTTACCTGATATAAAAAACATCAGGTTTTAACGGCACGCAGCCTCTTCCGGCAGCAATTCAACCGGCATAAATTTTTTGCGAATTTCCGTGAAGGTGCAATCTTTGATGATTTCATCAAGCGTTGCATTGACCCGGTCAAGCAGTTCCTGACTGTCTTTGCGTGCCAGCCAACTTGAGCCCTTCTCTCCTCCGCCAGTCCACAGATCGCCGCCGGCAAATTTCCAATTCTCACCTTCCGGTTTACTTAAAAACTCATTTGTCCAGCTGATTTTAGGCCCCAAACTTAAATCCAGACGTCCGCTGGCAAGATCAAGGCGGATTTGATCGGGATTGTCGAATGAAACAATTTCAACCGCATCGCCGAATGTTTCCTGCACATATTTGGCTTGTGCGGAACCGCGCTGTAACCCGATTTTAAGGCCTTTCAAGCCTTCTTTGGTAAATTGATAATCTTTGTCTTTCGGGATAACATAGCTATCGGGATTAAAAAGGATTGGACGGCCAAATAAAACCTTGTCGACACGTTCAGGTAATGGTTTGGTTTGGCTGGCAACTAAATCAAGCTTCTTTTGCAGGATTGCCGGAATGAGCGCTTTGAAGTCCATAACGACGAATTCGCATTCAACATTCATGCGCTTGCACATTTCACGCGCCAGTTCCGGCTCGACACCTGTGAGCCTGCCGCTTGCGTCAACCATACTGAAAGGAGGATAAGCCCCCTCATTGCCCAAGACCAGTTTTTCTTGTGCATTGGCTGCATAAGTTGTGCATCCAAGCCCGAAAGCGATCAAATAGGGCATAAACCGTTTTGATAGAGTATGAGACACTTATATTTCCTCCCCGAAATATGATGATCAGCTTTTTATGAAGATCAAAAAGTGTATTAAATACAATATGTTATATTTATTTTATTAGCTTTTAAAAAGCCGTTCCCTGTTTTTTACTCTTTATGCCGGTCTGATAATTTTTATCTTCAAAAATTTCATTTCCAGACCTGAAAGCCATCATGAAAGAATTCATTGCATTTGTAAAATATTTTTAAACTTTCTTTTACATAGTTTTTTCCTATGCAATTTTTCACTTTCATCATAAGAAATTATAGGCTTCACTAGTGTGCAATCAAATAATAACAACGGTATTTGCACCATGCTGCTTTCTTTGCGAAGCTTACAATATATTGTCACAGCTGCTGATGCCCTCAGCATTACAGAGGCCGCAAAACATTTGAATGTTTCACAGCCTTCTATTTCAGCAGCAATCTCTCAGGCCGAACAGCAAATTGGTATGGAGATATTTTTGCGTCATCACGCCAAAGGTATTTCTTTAACTGTGGCAGGCCGCAAATTTGTAAATGAAGCGCGTCAATTATTAAAACATGCTTATGATTTTAATTTAAGCACACAAAGTCTGTCGCATGAATTAGCTGGCGAAATAACAGTTGGTTGCTTTCTAACGCTTGCTACACGGTTTATGCCAAGCCTGTTGGCGGATTTCAGCAAGCTTTATCCCGGTATTAATGTACGGATGGAAGAAGGAAATCAGCAGGAACTGACCGAAGGGCTTTTGGCTGGTGAAATCGAAATTGCAATTGCTTATACCTATGCCCTACCCGATGAGATCAATTCCAGTCCTTTGACTAGATTGCCACCTTATATTGTTGTATCTGAAAATCATCCACTGGCTTATCGTGACAAAGTCAGCATCTACGAATTTCAATATGAACCGCTTATTCTGCTGGATCTGCCACTCTCGCGCGATTATTTTTTGCGCCTTTTTCACAGCTGCCAGATAGAACCGAAAATCATTTATCGCTCAAGTTCTTATGAACTCATTCGCGGGCTTGTTGGTCACGGGCATGGTTATACAATCCATAATGCAATTCCAGGTACAAGCTATGCTTATGACGGCAGCAGAACTGTCGTTTTGGCAATAGAAGAAGCACTGCCAACTGCTGATGTCACCTGTCTTACATTAAAGCGGCATAATACACGTCCTGCGGTGCAAATTTTTGCGCGCTACGTACAAGAACAATTTTCTCAAACCGGCATCTTCTCTCCTAAAAATCTCTATGCCTCTGCAAAAAAGATGTAAAATCAATAGGTTCACAAGTTGTTCATGTGCAACTTATGTTCGATTATGCCTTATTAAAGCGTCAGGTGTTTTAGTTTATATGATCTTTTTGTTTTTCATTTCTAAGCAAACTCATGAGCATAGGACCGATAGAAAAATTTGTCGTTGCCGCTTTATTGGTCAAGTTTCGTAAATATCCGCCAGCAGATTGAATTTGATCAATACGTTGCAACATACAAGCAATGATAATTGCTGTATTTTGTTCACCAAAGACGGATATTGCATCTGAAAAAGCTGATTGGCTGATGCCTAAATAGCCTTTGACCTGTCTCGTAATAGCAATAAAACTATTCCAATGCTTAATTTCACAAGCAGAATAAGCGTTAATGTCAGGGCAAGCACGTAAAATAAGATCTAGCGGATAGTTTTGTACAATTTGTTTCTTGAATTGAACTGGAGTTGGTTCAATTGTTGCATTATTCTCTGCTTCAAATTTTATTATAGATTCAGATTCAGAACTCTTATGCTGCCGCTCAGTTTGGGCTTCATTGCCGCTCAGTTTTACTGATTTTATCTGTAAATTCAGTGTATTATCGATTTCTTCCCGCAAAGCGTCCATCTGCTTGACAATTTGCGCTAAACAAGCGGTTTTAGCACGACGTGGGATGGTGCTGATAATATCGCGAAATTTATTATAGATTGCTCCCCACGGGCCGTTAAGAGCACTTTGTTCAGCCATTTCGATAAGTTTGGTGATGTCACGACGTTGGAGCGTTAAACGCTCACGCATGAGGCGATTTTCTGCCTGATGTGCACGAATAGTTTTTGCAGCTTCTTCAATTTCGGCAGCGCGCGTGAGCAAAGGTGCAAGTGAGAAACCATAGGCACTGGCTATCTCGCCTTTATTATCTTTATGAGCATAGCGTTTGCCGTTTGGACTATCTTTGCGAATAATTAAACCACATTCCAACAGGCTGGCTAAATGACGGCGTAATGTTGCATCTGCCATGCCATGAGCACGCAGCGATAATTGACGGTTGGATGGAAAGACAATGAGGCTGTTGTCCGTGCTCAATTCGTTGGATGGATAAAACGACAATAAAGCATTAAGCACAGCAAGGGTGCGATCCCCTATTTTGAATAATGACTTACCTTCACAGAGCCAGCGATAAAGTTTCCACTTATCAATAGCTGTATTTTCAGTGATTCGATGTGTTTGCTTTTGTGTAGAAAAAAGAGCAAACGACATCGGCCGAGCACCAAATGGTGTCGATGCAAGATTAGAATCCATGTTTTCCTCACCTAAAATCAGGCAAAAGAAATCATGCCGCCAAAAAGACGCTCAAAAAGCTTGACAGTGATTCGGGGAAATGCGATTCTCAAGTTACCACACACGAGAAGGGCTTCCACGACGGCGACGTTAAGGGGGCCTTTTTCTTTTGCTGTTTATGTCTCCTGTTAATCTGACATTTTCGTTGCACGATATTCATCAAAAAGCGCATCCATACGCTCTTCAACAAAACTCGCAAAATCATCTGCTGCCTTACGGTCAAAGGTAAAGGTTACCTTTGTATTTGTTTCCGTAATTTTCAGCGGTTTAATACCTGTTGGAGAAGTCCATACGCGAGTGAGCTTTTCCTGTGGTTTTGTTGTTTTTAAAGTCTCGTAAAGACGAGTAAAACGGTCATCACTGCGCAACAAAATGAAATCTTGCTGTTCAATCAACTGTTTTGCTTTGTTGAAACGTGGTTTTTCATTCAATAAATCGGCAAGTTCGGCCCATCTTTGGCGGCCAAAGGACGGAGCTGCACCAATTGCTTTGATAAATTCGGCCGGTAAACGCTCAACCAGTGAAATCATGCGTGAAAGGGCTGCTTTATCAACGCCAAGCGATGACATGATGATGTCACGCGAAAAACCGCGTTGTTCGAGTTGCCAGCTGAAAAAGCAACGCTCAATGAAGCTTAAATCAGTACGGGCATTGTTTTCCTGCCCCTGACTGACAACGAGCTGATCATCACTGAGATCACGTACAACAGCTTTAATTTTACCGCCGATTGTTTTAATGGCGGATAAGCGTCGATGGCCATATGCAACCTGATAAAAGCCAGGTTTCTCAGGGTGTGGACGCACCAAAATAGGCACTTGCTGCCCATGTTCTTTGATCTGGTCGATCAAAGCCTGCTGATCTTCCAGTTCAACGCCTAAACGATCAACAACGAAGGAACTTTCCAGTAATTCCGGATCAAGTTCAACGATTGTCTGACCTTCGGCAAGCTGTTTTTCAATTTCATCAGCACGGTTGGCGCGCACATTCATATTTTCCAATGATTGTGAAATCGCACCGACAGGGCTGGATGGCTTGATGTTTTCACCAAGTCCCATCAAAGGTCGTCCTAATGGACGTGTTCTTTGTTCAACCGGCTCGTTGGCTTCGGTTGGTTGGGTTATTTTGACATCAAACAGGTTTTTGCGTGCCATGGATTACTTGCGCCCCCATGTTTTACGGATCATTTCTTCAATCTCTCCATTAACCAGTGTCAGAGATTCAAGCGCGCGGTCATAAGTACCACGCGTAAATTGTGCGCGGTCAACTTCATAAAGCGTTTGCTTTGTCAGGCCGGCATCGGAAATTGCAGTTGATTTGACCATCGCATGCTCCAATACACGATTACCGAAGATAGAACGCATGAAACCGGCCATTTGGCTTTGCGGACCATCATTGGGTTCAAAGCGCGTGATCAGATAGCGCATCCAATCATATTCAGTATTGCCCCCTGCCCGCTCAACAACATTGAGGAGATCGGAAGTCATATGCAAAAACTGCGACATGGACATCACATCAAGCATTTGCGGATGAACGGTAATCAAAACAGACGTAGCCGCGCATAAAGCTGACAAGGTCAAAAAACCAAGCTGAGGCGGACAGTCAATAATGATGACATCATAAACACTTTCAATTTCTGCCAGACATTCACCAATACGGGAGAAGAACATTGTCTCTTGTTGACGGTCGGCTAGAATTTTAGGCGTTTCATGCTCAAATTCCATCAATTCCAGATTACCCGGAATGATATGCAATCCGGGTGTATAGGTGGAACGAACGATCTCAGTGATGTGGCGGCGATGCTTGTCATAGCGGATAGCCGCATAAATTGTTTCATTGTGGTCAACATCGATTTCAGGCTGATGACCGAACATAGCTGATAAGCTGGCTTGCGGATCAAGATCAATCGCCAGCACACGATAACCGCGCAAGGCCAAATATTGTGCTAGATGCGCGGTGCTGGTTGTTTTCGCACTGCCACCCTTGAAATTCATTACAGAGATGATCTGCAGCTTTTCGCCATCACGACGATGACGGATATATTTAGGCGAGCTCTTACCCGAGCCCTCATCTAAAACGCGGCGCAACTCTTCGATGTCGTAAATGGAATACATGCGCCGACCATTGGGCAATGGTTCAGGCCCGTGACCTTCAGCAACGATCTGACGCAAATAGCCCTCATGAATGCCGATGAATTCGGCAGCTTCATGCGGTGTAAACAGACGGATGCTTTTTTGTGCTGTCGGGGGAAATGTTCTCAACTGATGCGCTTGTAACTGCCGCGATAATTCAGCGGCATCAGCAGCAATCAAAGAACGCAGACTTTCGCCAACCGGACGTTCTGTTTCATTGTTGATAGACATACCCACCTCGTTGATCAGCGCTTTTTTCCGAAATGGATTAATATAAGCGCTGATTATTATGACCCGATTCTAATCAGAGAGCAATCACTCATTAAGAGATTGCTTACCATACCGATACCAGCCAAAGAACGCTAAACTAGAAGCCGTGGTGAACGGAGAATGACACGTTATCTACCAAGAATCAAATAGTTACAAGGATTTTTATAGATATGATATTTTTGATAATTGTTTGTCCGCTGTTTGCACTGCAATCCATTATCGGGAGACGCGGGCTCATGAGTAATTATGATTGCGTAACAAATGGTAACGCCGGACTGACAATTTTAAATTACATCTGCAATTCTGTTGTACGCGTACAACCACCATCGTTGATAGTTGTTCGCGTACAACAATTTCATTTTCAATTATTATTGCACGGATTTTAAGAGATAACGTTGGATTTTTCCGGTTGGCGTTTTCGGGAGGCTTTCTACAAATATTATTCGCCGTGGGTATTTATAAGGAGCAATGAGTTGTTTGACATGCTCTTGAAGGCACTTGATCATAGCCTCGGATTGTTGAGAATCTTTTTGTAAAACGACGTAAGCTTGAACACGCTGTCCGCGTTCCTCATCGTCAGCGCCAATAACAGCGCATTCGCTAACGTCCGGATGTGCGAGCAGGGCAGCCTCCACTTCAGGACCTGCAATATTATATCCGGCGGAGATAATCATATCATCATTACGGGCTGCGAAATGGAAATAACCGGCATCGTCTTGATAGAATGCATCGCCGGTGAGGTTCCATCCATCGCAAACATAATCAAGTTGGCGCTTATCAGCTAAATAGCGACAGCCAGTGGGGCCGCGCACCGCAAGGCGGCCGATTGTATTGCGTGGAACTTCCTGCATTTTGTCATTAACAATTTTTGCTTCATAACCGCTAACGGGTTTGCCCGTAGAAGCCGGGCTTGAATCGTCCAAGCGGTTACTAATAAAAATATGGAGCATTTCGGTGGCACCAATGCCATCGAGCAATGGTTTGCCAGTTGCCTTTATCCATGCATCATAAATAGGGGCTGGCAAGGTCTCACCAGCAGCAACTGCAACACGCAATGACGACAGATCCGCACCTTCTTCCATAGCTTGCAGCATGACACGATAGGCTGTAGGCGCGGTAAAGCTGATTGTAGCTTTATAGGTCTCGATCAATTTGACCATATTTGGCGGGCTTGCTTGCTCTAACAAGGCGGCTGTCGCGCCAAAGCGGAGTGGGAAAATCGCCAATCCACCTAAGCCGAATGTAAAAGCGAGGGGAGGCGAACCAACAAATATGTCTTCGGGCTGAACATTGAGCACTTCTCTGGCATAGCCATCGGCAATCATTAACAAATCACGATGGAAATGCATAGTCGCTTTTGGTTCACCGGTCGTTCCGGATGTGAAACCAAGTAATGCAACGTCATCACGCCCTGTTTTGACCGCTTCAAATTGAACGGGTTTATCCAGTGCGGCATGATCCAATTCTGCATCATGGTTTGCTGAGCCGTCAAAGGCGACAACACGTTTGAGATAAGCGCTGTTCTGAGCGCAAAGGAGCATATCATCCATCAGGCGGCTATCGCAAAGCGCCAGTGTAACCTCTGCTTTATTGACAATTTTTGTTAGTTCACCAGCGCGCAACATTGGCATAGTGTTAATAACAACAGCGCCGGCTTTAGTGGCAGCGAGCCAGCATGCCACCATGGCAGGATTATTGGATGAACGGATGAGAACACGATTGCCGGGTACGAGCCCGTAATCATCAACCAAAACATGGGCGATGCGGTTGGTCCAATCAGATAATTCTTTATAAGTGCGGCGCCTGCCATTGCCGATAAGGGCTGTTTTATCACCGAAACCTTTAGCAACCATCGCATCGGTTAATTCGACGCCCGCATTGAGATAATCCGGATATTGAAAGTTGTACATGTGCAACTCAGGCCATTCCTGAAAAGGCGGCAAATTATTGCGTGAAAATTCATCAATATGCGCGGAAGGACCAAGCATGTTTATTCCCCTGCTATGCATTATATTTGTTATTAGAATCAAATAATAAGCAGGCTGCGGGAGGATCAGCCTTCAGTAAAACCACGGGAGTGGTCAATTTTATCCATTATTGTTAAAAGTGTAGCGCTTTGCTCAGGTTCGATAACCTTTAAAACATCATCAATCCACTTTTCATGCGCAGCAGCCAATGTTTCAAAGGAAGTTCTGCCAGCTTTGGTTAAACGTACGATAGTCGCACGTTTATCGCCAAAAACTGTTTCTCGGGTGACGGAGCCATCGGCAACCAGTCGTTCAATAATGCCTGTTACATTGCCGTTTGAAACTCGTAAAGCGGCGGAAAGTTCAGACATGCGCAAGCCGTCATCGAAGCGATAAAGAGCCGACATGACATCAAACCGTGGCAAAGTTGTATCGAATTCATCACGAAGCTTTTCGCGAATCATAGTTTCAATATGCTTGGTTGTTTTTAAAACTTTAAGCCAAACGCGTAAGTTTTGCTTTGAAGTCAAACGGTTAGCACTTGCTATTTTTAACGTTGAAACCTTGCTATCTGGCATTAGAGACGTTCATCCGGTCTAGGTTTCATTTTTATATAAGACATTGTTTCCTCCCAAAAACGGATATCTTATTTACTTCTCTATCCTGACACTAAACAAAATAATTTCAAGCTTGAAACTTCAAGCTTGAAATTATTTTCATCTTGTGACGACAATAGTGCAGTTGCCAGATATATTCATCTTAAAGAGAAACCGGCAGCATAATTCAACTGAACACACAAGGAGGTGCGAAGTTTGAATGATATCGCAAAGATCGATTGGGATCTGGCGTATTCCAATGTTTTGGCAGTCACTAATTCTGCTGATTATCCGCCGCTGTGGCAGCAAAAATCGCTTAAATTTCGTGAGAAAGCATTAAGCGAAGGACGTTTGAACTCTGATATTGCTTATGGGAATTTGCCTCGCAATAAATACGATCTGTTTTATCCGATTGCTGAAAGAGATCAGCAAAATAAAGGCTTGGTCGTTTATGTTCACGGCGGATATTGGATGAAACTTGATAAATCCTGCTCGTCATATTTGGCGGCAGGTGCTCTTGCGCATGGTTTTGCGGTAGCCGTAATTTCTTACACTCTGTGTCCTGATGTGTGGATTGGAGATATTGTTAATGAGGCGGCTCGTGCGATCGAACATGCCGGTGCTAAAATAGACGGGCCAATTTATCTGACCGGCCATTCCGCTGGTGGTCAGATTGTCAGCCGCATGAGCACTAAAACTTCTCCGCTTGATGCTAAAATCATGCAGCGTATCAAGCATACGGTTTCGATTTCAGGTTTAAGTGACCTGCGGCCACTGATAAAAACGGAAATGAATGATGTTTTGCGGCTTGATGATCAACAAGCCTATGCTCAAAGCCCCGCTTTGCTGGAACCTGTCAAAGATATCAAGCTGACAGCATGGGTTGGTGGGGCAGAACTGCCTGAATTCATCCGGCAAAGTGCTTTACATGCCAATATCTGGAGCGGATTTGATTGCGAGACAAGTTTTGTTAAGGAAGCCGATAAGCACCACTTAAATATAATAGACGGTTTAAGTGATCCGGAGCATATTTTGACAAAAACGCTTCTGGAAATTGCCTGAATTTATGCTAGCAAATTAATAACGAACTATAAAATAAATGTTGAGGGGAAAAATATGAAAAAACTTACATCAGCTTTTCTAGGGCTTAGCATGCTGCTTTCAGGCACAGCTTTGGCCGAACCGATTAAAGTGGGCATGATTACCACTTTGTCGGGTGGCGGGGCAGGGCTTGGCGTTGATATTCGCGACGGCTTCTTGCTGGCTTTAAAACAAGCCGGCAATAAGGATATTGAAATCGTTGTTGAAGATGACGCGCAAAAGCCGGAATTGGCGGTGCAAATTGCCGATAAAATGATCCAGAGCGACAAGGTGGACATTCTCACCGGTATCGTCTGGTCAAATTTGGCAATGGCTGTAGTACCGGGTGCTGTGGCGCAGGATAAGATCTACATCTCCACCAATGCCGGACCTTCGGCACTGGCTGGTGAAAAATGCAACCCGAACTATTTCAATGCGGCCTATCAGAACGATAATTTGCATGAAGCCGTTGGCAATTACGCCAATGATGCAGGCTATAAAAAGGCTTTCATCCTCGCGCCAAATTATCCTGCAGGCACCGATGCTCTGACGGGTTTCAAGCGTTTCTTCAAGGGTGAATTGGCTGGCGAAGTTTACACCAAAGTTGGCCAGACTGATTATGCGGCGGAAATTGCCGAAATTCGTGCCTCAGGTGCAGATTCGGTCTATTTCTTTTTGCCCGGAGGCATGGGCATTGCTTTTATGAAGCAATATTCACAGTCCGGTGTTGATATACCGGTGATGGGACCAGGTTTTTCTTTCGATCAGGACGTGTTGGCAGCGATTGGCGATGCAGCTCTGGGCGTGAAAAACTCGTCGCATTGGTCAAAAGACCTCGATAATGAAGCCAACAAGAAATATGTCGAAGCTTTTAAAACCGAGTTTGGGCGAATCCCGTCGCTTTACGCAACCCAAGGTTATGATGCCGCCAATTTGATTTTGTCTGCGGCTGCAAAAGCCAGCATCAAGGACAAGGAGGCTTTCCGCGCGGCGCTTAAGGAAGCAGATTTTGACAGTGTTCGCGGCAAGTTTAAATTCGGTAATAATAATCACCCGATTCAGGATATTTACATCCGCGAAGTGATTAAGGAAGACGGTGTCCTGACCAATAAGATCATTGCGACATCCTTTACCGATCATCAGGATGCTTACGCTTCCGAGTGTAAAATGTAAAAACGCTGTGGTCTCAAGCGTTTAAATCCAAGCCATCAAGGCGTGCGGATTGAGTTCTTGCTCAATCGCATGCCTTGACCACCTGATTGTTTAACGTATTGATATATCAGGTTTTACGGCAGGCGCTTAAACAGCCTTCCCACATTTAACCACAGGATGATCGTGTGTCGCTGGCTCTTATTATTGAACAGCTCCTCAATGGCCTGCAATTTGGCGTTATGCTCTTTTTGATGGCGGCAGGACTGACCCTTATTTTCGGTGTGATGGGCATTATCAATTTGGCTCATGGCTCGCTTTTCATGATTGGCGCTTTTGCTTGTGCAGCAGTTGCAGCCTATACCGGCTCATTCTGGATCGGGCTGATGGCAAGTCTGGCAGGCGCTGCCGCTGCCGGCGCGCTGATGGAAATAACCATTGTGCGCAGGCTTTACGGGCGCGATCATTTGGATCAGGTTTTGGCAACTTTCGCGCTGATTTTGATTTTTTCTGATGCAACGCGCTATGTTTTCGGCTCATTTCCACTTTATCTCGACATACCGCCGCTGTTGCAAGGCTCGGTTATATTGCCGGGTGGCGCGCATTATCAGCTTTATCGCTTGGCAATTATCGGCGCTGGTATTTTGGTGGCGCTTGGGCTTTTTCTGCTTATTAATAAAACGCGTCTTGGTATGCGTATTCGTGCAGGTGAAGCGGATCGTGAAATGATCAGCGCATTGGGCGTAGATATAGCCAAGCTGAACACGATTGTTTTTGCACTTGGTGCAGCACTTGCTGGTTTTGCCGGTGCGCTGGTGGGGGCTTTGCAATCAGTGCAAGTCGGCATGGGAGAGCCAGTGCTTATTCTTGCCTTTGTGGTGATTGTGATTGGCGGCATTGGTTCGATAAAAGGTGCGCTTTATGCGGCCATTTTGGTGGGCGTGGTGGACACAATGGGGCGTTTCTTGCTGCCAAAACTCTTTGCCTTGTTCATTCCGCCGTCACAAGCTTCTACAACGGGTACGGCGCTTGCTTCGATGCTGATTTATATCGTTATGGCGATTATTCTGACTTTCAGGCCAAAAGGCCTGTTTGCGACAGAGCGATAGGGAAGTGTGATGAAAACAGAAACTCTTCTCAATCTTTTCTTACTTGTTGCTTTGCCGCTTGTAGCCGTGATTGCACATATAATCGGCGAGCCGTTTTATGTGAACCTCACCACGCGAATTGCCATTTTGGCATTGGCCGCGACGGGCTTGAATCTGGCGCTTGGCCTTGGCGGTCTGGTTTCCTTTGGTCATGCGGCGTTTTTTGGTATCGGCGGCTATGTGGCGGGTATTTTCGCCACGCATGTGATGTCTAGCACCTCATTTATGGAATGGCCATTTGCCATTGGCGCAACCAACCAGATGCTGGTGATCTGGATTGTCGCGATGCTGGTAGCAGGCCTGACAGCGCTGGTGATCGGTACGATCAGTTTACGCACCTCCGGCGTGTATTTCATCATGATTACGCTCGCTTTTGCGCAAATGGTTTATTATTTCGCCATTTCATGGCCAGCCTATGGTGGCGAAGACGGACTATCCATACCGGTACGTAATACGTTCTTCGGCATCAATACATTTGCGCCGCTCAATTTGTTTTTAATTGCTTATGGCGTTTTGATCGCAGTGATTTACGGGTTTTGGCGGCTGACAAATTCGCGTTTTGGTGCCGCTTTGCAAGGTGCACGCCAAAATGAAACACGATTGGCTTCCATCGGTATCAAACCGTTCCAGATCCGTCTTACAGCATTTGTATTGTCTGCCATGATTACCGCTCTTGCAGGAGCGCTTTTTGCCGATCTGAACCGCTTTGTCAGCCCGACGATGTTTTCGTGGCATATGTCGGGTGAGTTGATTGTGCTGATTGTTTTAGGCGGAACAGGGCGTTTGTTCGGTCCTTTTGCCGGTGCGGTGCTTTATGTGCTGTTTGAATTTGCTTTAGGCAGTACGGTGGAACATTGGCAGTTTTTCTTAGGACTGATTTTACTGGGCGTGGTGATGTTTGCACGCGGCGGTTTGATCGGACTTATTACGGGGAAGGCACGTCATGGCTGAACCAATTCTCTCAATTCAGAATTTAAACAAGTCGTTTGGCGCTCTCAAAGCCACTGATGATGTCAGCGTTGACTTACGCAAAGGTGAGATTCATGCGCTGATTGGGCCCAATGGAGCGGGCAAATCAACGCTGATTCATCAAATTGCGGGCACTTTACGTCAGAACAGCGGGACAATTCACTTCAACGGTGCTGAAATTTCCGATCTTTCGGTTGCAGAGCGTGCTCAATGCGGCTTGGGTCGAACATTTCAAATCTCATCTTTGATGCCGGAATATTCAGCCCTTCGCAATGTCACTCTCGCGCTGCAAGCAAAGCAAGGTTCAAGCTTTCGTTTTTGGAAATCGGCTGTCACTGATCATGCGCTGGTGGATGAAGCCGAAGACATTTTGCAACGTGTCGGGCTTTATGAACGTCGTTTGGTGGTCAGTGCCGAATTATCGCATGGCGAAAGACGGCAATTGGAAATCGCGATTGTGCTGGCCTTGCAGGCAAAAGCTTTGCTTTTGGATGAACCGATGGCTGGAATGGGGCCGGAAGGCTCACTCGCTTTGACTGGTTTTCTTGATAAACTGCGTGATGAAGCGCCCATTTTGCTGGTTGAGCATGATATGGACGCTGTTTTCGCGCTCGCAGATCGCATTTCGGTGCTGGTTTATGGCCGTGTGATTGCAACAGGCAGTGTCAGTGAAATACGTAATAATCCGCTGGTGCGTGAAGCTTATTTGGGGGAGGGGCATTAAATGTTGCTGCAAATAGATCAGCTTGAGACATTTTATGGTGCTTCTCAGGCTTTGTTCGGTGTGGATCTCTCCATTGCCAAAGGTGAGGTGCTGGCGCTGATGGGGCGTAATGGCATGGGGAAAACGACCACGATCAGCTCTGTTTTCGGGCTTAATCCGGCCAAGCGTGGCAAAGTGGTTTTCAATGGCACCGATATCACCAGGCAAAAACCTTACAAAATTGCCCGTCTTGGCCTTGGGCTTGTGCCGGAAGGACGGCGGTGTTTTCCTAATCTTACGGTGAATGAAAATCTGCTGGCTTCAGCACGTCATGGCGAATGGACGATCGAAGCGGTTGGTAAGCTTTTCCCGCGCCTTGAAGAACGCGGACAGCAGTCCGCTCAAACATTATCCGGTGGCGAGCAGCAAATGTTGGCTATTGGTCGCGCTTTGATGACTAATCCAGAGCTGATCGTGTTGGATGAAGCAACGGAAGGTTTGGCACCAGTTATCCGTCAGGAGATTTGGAAAGCCATCCGTGCATTAAAAAACACCGGTCAATCCATCATTGTCGTGGATAAAACCTTGGCGGAATTATTGCCGGTCGCAGATCAGTGCGTGATTTTGGAAAAAGGTGTAACCGTTTGGCAGGGTACACCGGAAAATCTTGATGCGGATGTGCAGCAGCGTTATCTTGGTGTTTAATAAGCCATTGATAATATAAGATTTTAAATCGTGGTTTTATTCGAGCCAGCGTTGGCAAAGTATCTTATCGTTTATCTAAATATACGGTTGTGTCCTTCCTTTTTCAGAAAATCTTTCTAATTTCATTAATACTGAGGATGATTCTTCTCTGCCGTTCAGGCTGATACAGGGATTTTTATTGATGACATTACCCCAAATCCTGGCCACGGGCACAATTGCCTTGATGATGGCAGCCTTTTTCTGGGGCAAGTTTCGCTATGATCTGGTGGCGGTCTGTGCGTTACTGCTTGGCATTGCGGTGGGGGTTGTGCCATATGACAAGGCTTTTAGCGGTTTCAGCGATGAAATTGTTATCATTGTCGGCAGTGCTTTAATCGTTTCGGCAGGCGTGGCGCGCTCCGGTTTGATGGAAGCAGCGGTACAGAAATTTTTCCCGAAAGTTTCATCTGTGCGCATTCAGCTGATTATTTTAGTTGGCGTTGTGACGGTTTTGTCGGCCTTCATTAAAAATGTAGGCGCTTTAGCGATTATGATACCTGTCGCTTTCCAATTTGCCCGCCGCTCCAATGTGTCAGCTTCCGTGTTCCTGATGCCAATGGCTTTTGGTGCATTGCTTGGCGGTTTGATGACCCAAATCGGGACATCGCCGAATATTGTTGTGTCGCGTTTACGTGCTGAAATGGTGGGCGAAAGCTTCACCATGTTTGATTTTACCCCGGTCGGGGCTACATTGGCCGTGGTTGGTATTTTGTATTTGGCCTTTTTCTATAAGCTCATTCCGGAGCGCAAAAAAGAAAATGTTTCTGCAACGGATGCATTAGAGATCAGAAACTATGCTTCGGAAGCTAAAATTGCTAAAAATTCGAGTGTTGTTGGCAAAACAATCGTTGAGCTGATCAAGCCTGCAGAAGGCAATGCGATGATTACCGCGATTATTCGCGATGGTCGGCGCATTACGCCCCTGCCTGATCGCACCGTTTTGGAGGGCGATGTGGTTCTGCTGGAAGGGGATTCCAAAGCGCTGGATGCGGTTATCAGCAATGGCAAGCTGCAAATAGCGGAAGACCGTAACCCGAATGATACTGAGGGCTCTGAAGAGATTGAGGCAATTGAAGCGGTTATCGGTAAAAACTCGCCGCTGATTGGTTTGTCTGCACGCAATCTCGACCTTTACAGCCGCTATGATGTCAACCTTTTGGCTGTCAGTCGTCAGGAAGAACGTATTACCCAGCGTTTAGGCGAGGTTGAGTTCCGTTTTGGTGATGTGATCGTCTTACAGGGGCGAGCAAATATTTTGCCGCCATTGTTACGTGAATTCAGTTGTCTGCCGCTCGCCAAACGTACGATTTTGCTCGGCAGTGTGCGCCGTGGTTTGGTGCCGCTCGCCATTTTGATTGTCGCCATTATGACGACTGTTTTAGGGCTGTTGCCGGTTTCTATTGCGTTCTTTGCCGCAGCGGTGGCGATGATCTTGTTCAAAGTTATTCCGATTAACGAGATTTATTCGGCAATTGATGGCCCTATTCTCATCATGCTGGCCGCCCTCATTCCGGTCAGTGATGCTTTGCGCACGACAGGCAGCACCGATTTAATCGCTGAAGGGTTGTCGATGGTCGCTACCTATCTGCCGCCATCAGGCGCATTGGCGATGATTTTGCTGACTGCTATGGCTGTAACACCGTTTCTCAATAATGCTGCAACTGTGCTTGTGATGGCACCAATAGCCACCAGCTTTGCGGCGGGTTTAGGCTATAAGCCGGAAGCTTTTCTCATGGCTGTTGCCATTGGCGCTGGTTGCGATTTTCTAACACCGATTGGTCATCAGTGTAATATGCTTGTTATGAGCCCGGGTGGTTATAAATTTAGTGATTATCCGCGTTTAGGGCTGCCGCTTTCGGCAATTATTGCTCTGGTTGCAGTGCCAGCGTTGATTTTCTTCTGGCCGCTGACTTGAGGTTAAAAAATCCATTAAAAAGCCCGCATGAAAGTCATTTCATACGGGCTTTTTAATATTTAAGAGGCTTAGATTGCCAGATATTCGTTACGAAGCTCAGGATTATCAAGCAGTTCTTTGGCGCTGCCGCTAAAGACCAGCTCGCCGGAATCCAGAATGACTGCGCGATCAGAAAGACGAAGTGCAGCAACAGCATTTTGCTCAACGATAATGGTCGTAATGCCGCGCTCTTTAATATCGTAGACGATATTCTCGATCTCTTTGACGATCACTGGTGCCAAGCCTTCATAAGGTTCATCCAGCAGCAACAATTTTACATCGCGTGCAAGGGCGCGCGCAACGGCAAGCATTTGCTGCTCGCCACCCGACATGGTGATACCTTCTTGATTGCGTCGTTCGGCAAGGCGCGGAAAATGCGCGTAAATTTGCTCCAGGCTCCAGCCTTTGTTTGGCGCAATTTGTGCCAAAATCAGATTTTCTTCGACCGTCATGCCCTGTATGATCCGGCGATCTTCCGGCACTAATTGAATACCGGCCTGTGCGGCCTGATAGGATTTCATGGTGTGCAGCGGTTGGCCTTCAAGCCAGATTTCGCCAGCACGGGCTTCCGGCTCGGCCAAGCGTGCAATTGCGCGCATGGTAGAGGTTTTACCAGCACCATTTCGGCCGAGTAGCGCCAGAATTTCACCCTTTTTAATGTCGAGATTGACGCCTTGAACGATGTAACTCTCACCATAATAGGCGTGAAGATCCCGGATGGCGAAAAATTCCTGTGAAGGATCGGTATTATTGGCGGCAGAAATAGCCTCTTTTTTCATTGAGACAGCACTCATTCTTCAATCCCTCCCAAATAGGCCATTTTCACGCGCGGATCGTCTCTAATCGCTTCCGGCAAGCCTGTGGCGATGATTTTACCTTGTGCCAGCACTGAAATTTTATCGGCCAAAGAAAATACCACATGCATATCATGCTCGATGATAACCTTGGTCATGCCGGTCATTTTGATTTTCTTGAGCAGCTCAATCGTGGTGTTGGTATCGTGACGCGACATGCCGGCGGTCGGCTCATCCAAGAGCAATAAGCGTGGACGTTGGATTAAGCACATGGCAAGCTCCAATCGTCTTTTGTCACCACGGGATAAAACACCGGCCAAGCTTTCGCGGTGATTATAAAGGCCGATATCGTTGAGCAGAGCCTCTGCTTCATCGCGAATTTCGGCTTCTTTAGCGACAGAACGAAACATATTGACTTTAAATGCACCATCGCGACGGGCAAAGGCCGGTGCCATGACATTTTGCAAAACATCAAGATCGGCAAAGATCTCTGGCGTTTGAAAAACGCGGGAAATACCGAGCTGATTGATTTCATGCGGCTTTTTCCCGGTCAGAATGGTGCCGTCAAAGACGACTGCACCACTGCTTGGCGGAATGCGCCCGATGATCACATTGAGCAGGGTTGATTTACCGGCCCCGTTGGGGCCGATGATGGCATGGGTTTTGCCTTCTTCGATTTGTAGGTCAATGTCTGACAAAGCCTGCAAACCGCCAAAGTTTTTAAACACATCTGCTGCGTGCAGAACAATATTACCTGGTGTCTCACTCATGACAACATAATCCTATTCTGCGGGTTGGGGATGAAGGGCTTTAGCGGTTTTGGGGCTGGGCTTAAGCTTTTTTAACAAGCGTTGGTAGCCCTCAACCAAACCGCCCGGCAGGAACACGACGATCAGCACAAAGATCAGGCCGAGGGTCAGGTGCCAGCCTTCACCGACGAATTTGGAAAGCACGGTAACGACCACATTTTCCAAGCCGTCAGGCAGGAAGGAAAAAGCTTTATGCAGCGTGTTGATATTGATGGCCGAGAAAATATTTTCGAAATATTTGATCAGCCATGCACCAATCACAGGGCCGGTGAGCGTTCCGACACCACCTAAAATAGTCATCAAAACGACATTGCCGGATTCTGTCCATTTCATGCGCTCGGCACCAGCAATCGGATCGGTAACCGCGAGAAGAGCACCGGCAAGACCTGCAAACATACCCGAAATAACGAAGGCAGAAAGCATATAAGGCTTGGTGTTGAAACCGGTATAAACCATGCGGGTTTGGTTGGATTTGATGCCGCGCAACGCCATGCCAAAAGGTGAGGCAAAGATTTTTTGCGACAAATAAAAGGCCAAAATCAGCAAGCAAGCGGAAATATAGAAGCCGAAATAACCGTTGATTTCCATGCCGAACAAGGTTGGCGTCGGCAGACCTGCACCGCTGGTGGCGCTGCCGATCATTTTATCTAAAACCCGTGGATCATTACGAGCGAGCAACAGGCCGGTTTCACCATTGGTGATGGGGGTCAGCACAGAATAAGCCAGACTATAGCTCATCTGCGCAAAGGCGAGTGTCAGGATGGAGAAGTAAATGCCGGATCTGCGCAGGCTGAAAAAACCGATAATCAGGGCAAATAGACCAGCCATCACCACTGCTAGCAGTGTGGCGGGAATAATATCCATGGATAATAGTTTGAATGACCACACCGCGGTGTAAGAGCCGACGCCCAAAAATACTGCATGACCAAAGCTCAAATAGCCAGTGAGACCAAAGAGGATGTTAAAGCCGATAGCAAAGATGGCGTAGATGGCGAATTTTTGCATCAAACCCGGATAGGCTGCCCCGATGGGGGCAAGCCATAAAGGCATGGCAATCACAACCAGCGCAAAAATTGCAAGTGTAAGTGTGTCTTTTCTGGATAGTGAAAACATGGTTGATCAGGTCTCCATCACACCGCGGCGTCCCATTAGACCACGCGGACGTACCAGCAGAATAACCACAGCCACCAGATAGATAATGACTTGGTCAATGCCTGGAATAATTGATTTAATCTCGGTCATCGAAGCAAAAGATTGTAAGATACCGAGCAGGAAACCGGCAATAACAGCGCCTGGCAGCGAACCCATACCACCCACCACAACGACCACGAAGCTGAGGACAAGGAAGTCCATGCCGATATGATAGTTAGGCGGTAATAGTGGTGTGTACATAACGCCGGCAACACCGGCCACTACGGCCGCAAGCCCGAAAACCACGGTAAAGCGCCGGTCGATATCAATGCCGAGAAGTCCGACTGTTTCACGATCTGCCATACCAGCACGCACGACCATGCCGAAAGTGGTGAATTGCAGGAATGCAAACACGCCGCCGATAACGGCTAAAGAAAAGACAAGATAAACAAGACGCCACCACGGATAGGTGAGGGTGTGCGCCTGCATGCCTATCCATGAACCGATATCAGCCGCGCCGCGTAAATCCGACGGAACCGGCTGGGGTACTGGATTGGCACCGAAAAAGCTTTTGATGATTTCTTGCAGAACAATCGCCAGTCCGAAAGTGACGAGAATTTGCTCGGCATGGCTGCGTTTGTAAAAATGTTTGATCAGGCCGCGTTCCAAGACGATACCTATAATCAACATCACCGGAACGGCCAGTAGGATGGAAATGGGGACAGAATAATCGACAAGTACGGCACCGAAATCGCCGAGCCAGTTTTGCACTAGCGGCGTACGGATTTCTACCGGTGCGCCCCAAGGTGAGAGTTTCGTCGGGTCTGTGGTGACGACTTCCATCGTGATGAGATAGCGAAACATCACTGCACAAAAGCAGCCAAGCATAAATAAAGCGCCGTGAGCGAAGTTCACCACGCCCAGCGTACCAAAGACCAGCGTAAGGCCAAGGGCGATAAGAGCGTATGCACCGCCTTTATCCAGACCATTGAGCAATTGCGCAAATAACGCGTTCATATCTGTTCCTGCGGGTTAGAACCTTAAAAAGGTGAAAGTGATGAATCATCCGGCGCAAACCTGCGCCGGATAAAATGCCCGTTTTTAATGATCAGCAGGTTTTCGGGTCGTATGGGCCCAATTCACCGCCAAAAATACTTGGGTCATAAGTCACATCGGCGCGTGCGGCCTTGCCGACCACATTGAGAACGTCGAATTTGCTGGTCGGGTTTTCATTACCGCGCACCACAAGTACATCCTTGAAGCACTGGTGATCGCTGCCGCGATAAAGTGTAGGGCCGTTGCCCATACCGTCAAATTCAAAATCTTCCAGCGCTTTGATAACTTCCGGCGGATAGAATGTGCCGGCGCGTTCACAGGCATCAGCGTAAAGAATAGCCTGAACATAGCCTGTATGTGCGGACTGTGATGGCGGTGAACCATAGGCTTCACCATAGGCTTTGGTGAATGCTTTGGTGCCTTCATCATCAAGCGCCCAATGCCAGTTGGACGTACCGAAGATGCCTTTTACGGCTTCGCCGGCACCAACAGCCATCAATTCGGAGAACATCGGCACAACGATTTCAAAGTTTTTGCCGTTTGCTTGGCGGTCACGCAGGCCAAATTGCACTGCCTGCGGCAGTGAGTTGACCATATCATGGCCATAGTGGTTGAGGATCAGCACGTCCGCACCGGAGTTCATCACCGGTGTCAGATATTGTGAATAGTCACCCAATCCAAGTGGTGTGCGCACGGTTGCAACGGTTTCCCAACCAAGGGCTTCTGTTGCGGCTTTAATGGATTCTTCCTGTGTCCAGCCCCATGTATAGTCGGCGGTCAGGTGATAGGCGCGGCGTTCGCGGCCATATGCTTCAGCCAAGAAAGGCGCAATCGCGACACCGGACTGATAGGCGTTAAAGAAGTGACGGAAGCCGTAACGACGTTTGTCTTTACCGGTTGTATCATTGGAGTGGGTCAGGCCGGACATGTAAATCACGCCTTTTTCCTGACAAAGGCTCTGCACGGCGATGGCTTCACCCGATGTCACGGAGCCGGTCACCATGATGGCTTTATCACGCTCGATCATACGACGTGCGCCATCGCGTGCGGCGTCGGTGTTTGTTTGGGTGTCACCCGTTACAAATTCGACTTTTTTGCCTAAAATACCATTACCTTTCAAGGATAGTGGTTTAAGCGTATTGAGTGCGCCACCGTCACCTTCACCATTGATATGTTTAACGGCCAGCTCATAGGCTTTCAGCTGTTCCAAACCTTCTTCGGCGTAAGAACCGGTTTGTGGTACGATAAAACCGAAAACAGGGTTGCCGCTTCCGGGATTATTACAAAATTCCTCGGCCCAAGCGCCTTTGCTGAAAACCAGTGGTGTGCCGAGTGAGGTCACAAGACCAGCACCTGCACCCTTGATGACAGTACGCCTGTTGATACGAAATGACATATGAGCTCCTCCTCGAGCATAGTTTTTATGCTTATTGTTCCCAAGGATCAGTGTCGTTCAAAAGAAATATACTTCAATAACAAATTGATATTGCTATATGAATTTGTAAATATTATAGTTTTTGTAAATATTATTTTGTCAATAATTTACATGTCTGTTTTATCCTGTCGGAGCTATCATGCGCGCACCTATCGGCATACAGATCAGAAAACAAAGAAAAGCCACCGGACAATCACAGGCAAGTCTGGCAAAAGCCGTTGGCATTTCAGCCAGTTACTTAAATCTTATCGAGAGCAACAAGCGTGCGATTGGTGGCGCATTATTATTGCGTTTGGCAGAGCGTCTCAATCTGGATGTGGAGCATTTATCCGGTCGCAGCGAGCAACGGCAAATTTTGGCTTTGCAGGAAATTGCCACCGATCCGGTTTTAAGCAAAATTGACTTGAACACGATCGAAATGACAGATTTTGTTGCCCGTTATCCGGAAGCGGCAAAGGCAATTCAATTGCTTTATCAGGCTTATACGGATGCTAATGAAGATATGGAAGCCTATGCCAGCCGATTGCGTTCCGATCCGTTTTTGTCGGAAACGCTGCATGAAGTGCTGAACCGTATCGCCGCTATCCGTTCAAGCGCGGAAATCTTGTTCACCATGCCGGATTTAAATGCCACAGACCGGTACCGCTTTACCGGTATGATTAATAGTGAAGGTGGCAGTCTTACCAGCACTGTTCGCAATTTGGCCTCATATTTTGATGAATCGACCGCACGGCGCAAAGCAATTACGCCTTTGCAGGAGGTTGAGGAAGCTATTATTGGTTGGGAAAATTACTATCCAAGCCTCGAAGAGGCGGCTGTTGAATTGAGGCGTGAAATTGAAATCCACGGTGAATTTTCAGAAACAACCTTGACTATCGCACTGGAAAAAAAGCTGAAAATCCGCTGCAAGAAATGGGCGGAAAAGCAAAATGTCAGTTGGGGACATTGGTTTGATACTGCCAATGATACGCTTTGGTTTCGCGGCAATACAACTGCCGCAACACGGCAATTTCAGATGGCCAATCTTTATGCGGCCAAATTAACCCAAAGTTTGATTGCGGCGCAGGCTGACCTTTTCAACCTCTCGTCGCCGGAAGCGCGCTCCATCGCCGAGCATGCTTTGTCGTCATATATCGCTGGTGCGATTATGATGCCTTATGAGATGTTTTTCAAAGATGCAGAAGAACATCTCTATGACATTGATTTATTATCGCAAATTTATAACGCAAGCTTCGAGCAGGTGGCTCATAGATTGGTGACATTGCGGCGAAAAGGCCAAGAAGGTGTGCCATTCGGCTTTTTGCGTGCCGATATGGCCGGACGGTTGAGTAAACGTTTTCCGCTGCCTGGTTTCACATTGCCGGTTTCGGGGCATGGCTGTTTGCTTTGGCCGGTCTATGATGCTTTTGCCTCTAACAGTGCTATCAGACAAATTTCAGAATTTACCAATGGAAACAAATATTTGTTGATAGCCAAGGCCGTGCCGAAACGCGTGTCTGCCTTTGGTGAGCGACCATTGGTATTTTCGGTCATGCTGGCTTGCGATATTTTGCATGCCGACAGAACGATTTACGGCAAGGGTCTGGAACTCAGCGCTAAACCAGTGCCGATTGGCCCTTCGTGCCGCCTTTGTATCCGGTATGATTGCGGGCACCGGCAGGAACCGGCATCAGCACCTTGAATTTCAGCCACTGACCGGTTGGCATAAAGGCAGGCTGATGCGGAAACAGACATCAGTTTGCCCACTATCGACAAGCTCGAGTGAGCCGTTCATCTTAGTGATGATACGGTGGCTGATATTCAACCCCAAGCCAAGACCATGGTTTCCATGTGCATTTTCGCGCGATGAACCGCGCACGAACTTGTCGAAAATGCTGCGCTTGAACTCCTCCGGTATTCCGGTGCCGTTATCAGAGATTTCAACGTGATACTGGTCATTTGCATGATATGACCTGATTTTCACTACCGGGAAAACTGCATCATTATGAGCAATCGCATTGGCAATAATGTTAATGAAAACCTGTGAAAGTCGATCAGGATCGGTATGAACCCAAGCCTCTTTGACGCGTTCCCCGCTTTCAACCAGCATGGAGCGCTGTTGGGCCAGTGCTTCACAAACCTCCACAGCTCGTTCTAAAACTTCCGCGGCATTGGCTTCAATATTTTCCCAATTGCGTTCGCCATGTTCCAATGCATTGAGATCGAGAATTTCATCAAGCAATTTAGTCAAACGCATACTTTCGCGGTGAATCGTATTGATAAAGCGCTTTTTGTGGCTTTCATCAAGCTGATCATCGGTGAGTAAAATTTCGGAAAATGAGCGGATCGACGTCATCGGTGTGCGCACTTCATGGCTGACTTGGGACAAAAAATCATCCTTTTGTCGGTGCAATTCATGCAAAAGCGCATTGGCTTCGGTCAGTTTTTGCGCGGTTTCACGCAGTTCCTGCGATTTTTCTTCCAATTCGTGTGAATATTCGATCACTTGCTGGGTTTCATCGGCGATACGCATCACTTCTTCCAGCGTGATAATATCGCCAGCCACAATTTTGCTGAGCAAGAGATGGGCGGATGCAGAACCAATAGAACTAGCAAGGCTTCGCTCCAGCTCGGCAATAAATTCGGGCGAGGCATTAAAACGCTCGCGGCCATGCCCGCGCGGGATATTATGAACATCGAAGAAATTTTTAGCACGTGACCAACCTTGGACACGTTCAGCCACGAAAAACAATTCGTCCGTTGAAACCGAGCCTTGAATAATATGCGATTGCGCTGTCTGACCAGGCTTGAAAACATCAACAAAGAGCGTTGCCTGAATATGCTCCATCACGCTTTGATTGGTCAGCATGGAAACGGAAAACAGGGTGGAGATATTAAAAAACATGCTCCAAAACACTGAATGCACCAGCGGGTCATAGCCTTCCATGCCGAAGAGTGCTTCGGGGCGCAGTATGGATAAGCCCCACGGTCCAAATTCGACAATTTGCGCAACCACTTCGCTGGTCGTGCCGAAACTTGGCAAAAAGGATGTCCATGCCCAGATGATAAAACCGATCAGAATACCGGAAAAGGCACCTTTGACTGTGGCTGCATGCCAATAAAGGGCTGCCACCATCGCAGGCAACAATTGTGCCACACCGGCGAAAGAAATGAGCCCGATCGGTGCCAAAGCATCGGAATTGGAGGTCAGCCAGAAATATAAAAAGCCAAGACACAAAAGTGCAGCAATAGAAATGCGTCTTGTACGCAGCAAAAGTCTTGCAATACCGCGTTCACCTGCCGCTTCCAGATTATCGGAATGGCGTAGCGCAATAGGCAAAATAACATGGTTGGAAACCATGATGGAAAGCGCAATGGAAGCGACGATAATCATCGAAGTGGCGCTGGAAAAGCCGCCGATAAAGGCAAAAAGCGCCAAGCCGTCATTGCCGGTCGACATTGGCAGCGTCAACACGAACATATCCGGATTGGAACCGGCTGGCATAGTTGAAAGACCATAAAGCGCTATCGGCATGGTGAAAATACTCATCGCCAGCAAATAAGCCGGAAATGCCCATCCTGCGGTGCGCAAATGCTCTTCATTGGAGTTTTCAACGACTGTAATCTGAAATTGGCGCGGCAAACAGATAACGGCGCAGGCAGATAAAAACAACACTGTTACCCAGCGGCTGCCAAAGCTTTCACGTTCATGAATATTAATGCCTGCTTCGGCCGCTTGGGTGTAAATTTGCTCCATACCGCCACCGAGGCTGAAAACAACAAAAATGCCGACGGCAATGAGTGCTATCAGTTTGACAATGGCTTCAAAAGCGATGGCTGCAACTACGCCGTGATGTTGCTCGCGGGCATCGACATTGCGAGTGCCGAATAAAATGGTGAAAAGTGCCATACCGATGGCAACGCCAAGTGCAAGTTTTACTTCGTCCAATCCGCCCCCACTTTTGGCGATGGAAATGACTTGAATGGAACCGGTAATGGCTTTGAGTTGCAGGGCAATATAAGGGGTAATGGTAATGACTGCGATGAGGGTAACAAGCACGGCAAGGGGGCTGGATTTACCAAAACGCGATGATAATAGATCCGCTACGGAAGTGATGCGTTGTGCATGGCTGATGCGGATGAGTTTGCGCAGCAAAAACCACCAGCCGACAAATACCAAAGTCGGCCCCATATAAATGGCCATATACTCAAGCCCGCTGCGGGCGGCTGTGCCGACTGCACCGTAAAATGTCCAGCTGGTGCAATAAACCGAGATGGAAAGCGTATAAATAAACGGTGATCGCAGAAAACCAACATTGCCACGTTGCGCGCGTTGGTCTGAAATATAAGCAAGCAGAAATAAAAGCCCGACATAGGCAATAGCTGTCAGAATAACGAAATTCGGTGACAGCAACATTAAAGCCTACTTTCATCACTGGTTAGAACGGGTGTTGGTGACGTTTTGGCAGGAGGGATTTGTGGTGATGCATCATGAGCGGGCGCTATAATTTTGCTGCGTTTACGCGAGATGATAAAGGCCATGATGACCATTATTGTCCAGACGCCAAGTAAATATAGAAAAGCCAGAGGCATTCCAAAGATCAGAACTTTGTGGTTAAACAAATTCATCATCGGTGGCAGTGAAAAAACTGCACCGAAAAGCGGTAGCAAAAACAGCGCATTGTCGCGTTTTTTTTCATTTTCGCTCTGTGGTAAACGGCTATTTGCCATATCAGCCCGCTTTAATTGTTTGCGGCATAGATAAAAGGCGATTGACCTCGGCTATAACTTCACTGTTGGAATAAGGTTTGGTTATAAAACCATCCGCATTTAAATCTGCGGCCATTTTGCGGTCATAACGTTGGCCGCGGGCGGTCAAAACCAGCACATTGGTTTGATAAATATCCGGTTGGGCACGGATTGCTTTTAAAACATCCATGCCGTTTTTTCGCGGCAGCATGATATCCAGCAACAACAAGCGTGGTTGCAGACGAACAAGTGCCTCTAATGCAGCTTCCCCGTCATGAACGGCTGCAACACTCCAGCCGTTTCGCTGCAGGATAAATTCAAGGGACTCTAATATTGCGGGTTCATCTTCTGCAATAAGAATATCCAACACCACTTAACTCCCAATTTTTAAGTCTTGATCAGCGCTGTTCCCTTTTATTGATGGTTTTATAAGGCGCTGGTGACTTTTTATCTTTATGCTTTTGTCGCTATTGAAGCTGAAAAATTTCGGCGGCACAAGCCGTTTAAAAGAAACCTCATCAGGCTGTGAGGCCATGGATGTGATTCCAACAGTTTAATATGCGTCAACGCGATAAACAGCCTATTCAATGGTCTAATAACGGTTGAAATCCGCCAGTTTGCTTTCTTTGTGGTTTAAAACCCTCAGCCAAGGCTTGCAAAACATGCTCAGTATGAAATGTTGCAGCCTGTTTGGAAAATAAACAACCAATAATCCTTGAAAATAACGGACATGAGAGAATGACGGGTATTGATACATATGAACTGGTTTGGCTGGTAATCGGCCTGCTGGTCGCCGGGGGCATTACTGGTATGCTTGCCGGTCTATTTGGTGTTGGCGGCGGCACGGTTGCGGTACCCATTCTCTATGAATTGTTTCGTTATTTAGGCGTGCCGGAAGATGTGCGGATGCAATTATGCATTGGTACTTCGCTCGCTATTATCGTGCCAACTTCGATCCGTTCTTATTATAGTCATAAGGAGCGGGGTGCCATTGATATGGCTTTGCTACGTAGCTGGGTCGTCCCCATTCTGGCAGGTGTTATCATTGGTTCGATGATCGCACGTTTTGCACCGGCTGATTTGTTTAAAATTATTTTCGTGATGGTGGCAGGTTTTACGGCAATTCGTTTGTTGTTTGCCAAAGACAATTGGTATCTGGGCACAACCTATCCAAGCAAGATTGTTGTTAAACTTGTTGGTGCCGTTATAGGCGTGCTCGCTTCTTTGATGGGGATCGGCGGCGGTCAGCTCTCCACATTGTTTATGACCTTTTACAAACGCCCCATTCATGAAGCCGTTGCAACCTCTGCCGGTGTGGGTGTTCTGATCTCTATTCCGGGCGCGTTGGGCTATATTTTTGCCGGTTGGCCGACAGCTGCACTTTATCCGGATGTTGCAGCATTGCAGCCGCCACTGACACTTGGTTATGTATCACTGGTCGGCTTTTTGCTCTTCATTCCGACCAGTATTTATATGGCACCGATTGGTGCAAAATTGGCGCACCGCCTTTCCCGCCGCAAGCTGGAAATGGCATTCGGACTGTTTCTGACAGCTATTTGTCTGCGCTTTTTATACAGTATTTTCTTTTAAAAACTGTTTTTTACGTTCTGCCGCGCGCTTTTGCTCGCGGTAGAACACAAATAATCCGCTGCCGACCACAATAAAACCACCGACAAAGGTCCAGATATCGGGCATATCGCGGAAGACAATCCAACCGACGATTATTGACCAGACCAGTTGCAAATAATTGAACGGCTGCAGCAAGGTTGCAGGTGCCAGCGTCAGCGCTTTAATTAAAAAGAAATGCGCGGTCATCGCCATGATGCACAGAAGTCCGAGCCATAAGAGGTCAACCGGTGCCATGCTGATCCAAAAGAGCGGCAGACCGAGCGTCATGAGAACCGCACCGACTGCGCCTACATAAAAGAATGATGTTATGGCACTGTCACTTGTGCCTGAAACGCGGGTTAAAATCTGATAAAGTGCATAGGCGATTGCACCAAGAATGGTGTAAACGGCACCAAATTCCATCACACCACTGCCTGGGCGCAGGATAACGAGGATCCCGCCAAAACCAACAGCTAAAGCTAACCATCGGCGCCAGCCGACTTTTTCACCTAAAAAAATAGCTGCCAATGCTGTGACAAACAACGGATAAGATTGAAACAGCGCGATGACCTCTGCAAGCCCCATAGTTTTAAAGGCTAAGCCAACCATAGCAATTTCAAAAACCAGAATAAGGCCGCGTGCAATTTGAATGACAGGTTTTTTGGTTTTTACTGTTTGTTTGAAACCACTATCAGCGCGGGCTGCCATCACTGTCCCGACAGCGAAAAACACCCAATAGCGTACCATAATAATAAAAGTAATCGGATAATCAGCGACAAGATGTTTGGTAATTGCATCCTGCATGGCAAAAATGGCGGTGGCACCAATCACCAACACAATACCGATTTTATGGTTGCGTTCTGTCTGACCGCCTGGAACCTGTATGGTCTGAGCGGAAACAGGAGCGGATCCATCCGCAGAGTGAACGGCGAAATGCTTGTTATTATTCAATTTTTAATGCCAACTTATTGGATATTTGCTTGAAAGCGAAAATATGCAGGGAAACACACAAATCACCGTCAATCAATTGGCAGTGATATGGGATGCAGGCTATCTGGTTTCGTTCAAGAATCCAATTCCAAAAATTGTAGGGTAAAATCGGCAACAATTCCAAGCATTAAAAGGAAAATCAGGAAAAACTGAAATTTTTTGGTTTTAACACGCATAGCGAAGAGGATGCAAAGCGTGCTGAATGCCAGCAAAGTCAATTCTTTGATCAGATCTTCCATATTATCGGATACAATATTATTGCGAATGTCATTAAGATATTGAATGATATTCAAGATAATGAAAAATGTGAAAAGCCATTTTTTCCGCGAGAAGAAATATTCTTCATAACCGCCATATTCGTTGACATCATCAGGCGTCAAAGTCACACAAATGAAAAATAGCCCGAAGACATATGACAGATCAACAACATAGGTATAGACATCATAGACTTTTGTTGAGCTGTCAAAAAGGTAATCCCACCAAAACTGGATGATCCAGAGCAGTATGACTAAAACCCAACCCATATGGATTTTTGATATTTTATGTTTGGTCGGATGCTGGATGAAACGTGATAAAAAAATCAGAATACGCGACAGGCACAGGCTGATGCCCATGCCATTGATAATACGCATATGCGTAAATGTATCGGCCGCAGTAATCGCGGTTTGAAGACCGGAAGCCAAAAAGCACCTGAATATTTGATAAAAGTAGACAAGTTTAATGTAGATGGTTCGCTAAACGATATACTTTCCTTATATATGACGCAACAAGCATTAAATTGGAGGTAGCGATTGTGTTAAGCTTAATAAGTTACCTAATGCTGATCGCAGAATAAAGTAGCCTTTAGCATGAGATTCGTCTGATTATGAATGCCATCCAATAATTATGAATTGTATTTATGATTATATTATTTAATAAACCTTCTAATTTACAGATAACAATGATGTAATCTAGTAGAAATTTATATTTATATTTCAGAAAATGAGTAAGATTTCAAAAATATATTGTTATTTCTTCATAATGATTAATCTGGATTGACAAAAGAACTGTGAATGGCAATCAATTACAGTAAAAAGACGCATGTGTTTTATATGTGCGGATCATTTTAATAATAGCATATATAGGATCAATTTATGTCATATTCTATCGTGCCAAAATATCTGACATTAACAGCCGCTTTGCTTGTTTCCTGCGCTGGTACATTTTCTGCATATGCACAAGATAATGCGTCGTCGCTTTTACCCGGTGGAGCGAGCTCTTTGTCGGAAACCCATGGTGACTGGGCGGTGCAATGCCGATTGCAGGCAGCGAATGATGTAAAAACAAAACCGCATTGTTCCGTATCGCAGCAGCAACAGGATAATAAAGGTTCCCGCGTTCTGGCGGTTGAATTGCAGCCAACAGCGGATGGTACTTCGGGGGCACTGGTGCTGCCATTTGGTTTGCAACTGAGCAAAGGAGTGGCTTTGCAGATTGATGAAGCGAAGCCCGGAGCTTCTCAACAATTTTCAACATGTCTGCCGGCCGGTTGTATTGTGCCGCTGAATTTTGGTGATGCGCAGTTAAAAGCGTTGAATGCAGGCAAAACTTTAAACCTGATTGCAGAAGCAGTAAATGGTGGTGAGGTTAAATTAAGTATTTCGCTTGATGGTTTTTCGGCGGCACTCATCCGTGTTAAAGAATTGTTGAAGTAAAAACATTCAACGGGTTCTTAAAAAAAGACAGAATATTCTGTCTTTTTTTATGCTATTTTTTTGCTCAACAGGTTGAGACATGCAAAATCGGGTGGAAAAATGAATAAGGACATCGTTGAAATTTCAGGCCAATGTCATTGCGGTACGGTGAAATTTCATGTTCGTTTATCGGATGGATTACATACAGCGCGTCGTTGCACATGTTCTTATTGTCGTATGCGCGGCGCTATTGCCGTCTCGGCTGAATTGCCGGATATTAAGATTTTAGAAGGGGAGGACAAGCTCACCCTTTATCAATTTAATACCAAAAATGCGAAACACTATTTCTGCTCGGTTTGCGGGATTTACACTCATCATCAGCGCCGGTCAAATCCACATCAATATGGCGTGAATGTTGCCTGTCTTGAAGGCATCAGCCCGTTTGATTTTGATGAAGTTCCCGTCAATGATGGTGTTTCTCATCCTTCAGACCGGAAAACAGTAGATGGCAAAAAGCCGGTGCAATATGCAGGCATATTGAAATTTATTGCGACAGAAGTCACCGATTAAAAATCATCGGCATAGATAATAAAAATGCCCCTGAATGTCAGGGGCATTTTGGTATTTAATACTGATATCAAAGCTTTTGCAGCTTTAATTTGGAAGCGCGCCCTTTATGCATGAAAACCGTATTGACGGCTGTTTTCTTGCGGCGACTGGTGCCTTCCGGTTCACCGGTGTTTGGATTGACATCATATTTAGGGAAGTTCGATGATGAAATATCCAAGCGAATGCGATGACCTTTTTTGAACATATTGGCTGTTGCGAAAGGCGAAATGGTGATTTTAAATACTTCATCTTTGGCTACCGGCTCAGGCTTGTCGAAACCATTGCGGTAACGTACGCGGAAAATACCATCCGTAATATTGAGCGCGTAGCCACGCGGATAGTCTTCAGATGGCGGATAAACATCAACCAATTTGGCGGTGAAATCCGTGTCCAAAGCATCCGTTGTGACCCACAGCTCAATTTCAACGGGGCCTGCAATGCTGGTATCTTCAGGCAAAATGTCGGTTTCGAAGCTTAGGACATCATGACGGGCTGTCAGTGGCAGACCCGGATGGGTGCAGCCATAAAAGGCTTCCGATTCAACTTGATTGAAGCCGCCGCCGGTGAAAATCGGTTCGCCGGATGTGAGCGAGCCGCCAATGGTCGGCACCGGATTGCGCGGGTCAAAATCATAACTGATTGCGGCATTTTCCGCCTGCGGCGCCGATATTTGCAGGCTCATATCTGCATGGAGATAAAGATCAAGCGGTTTTGCTTCCGGCAATGGCCAGTCGGTGCTTTCGATCCAGTGTCCACCATGATCAAGATGACCAGCTTCTGTTTTCTTGCCAGAACCGCCGCCCATTAAGAACAAATGAACGCGTCCGGCCTGTTTTGGATCGGTTTCATCTTTTAAATAATGTGCAAACCATTTTTCACGGTAAGTCAGCCAGTCTTCATCAATCTGGCCGTCAAAAACGGCTGCAGCACCAAAATCCACATCACCAAAGACTTGCCGTGAGCGATTGCCATGTGTCCAGGGTCCCATGATGAGGCTTAATGGGCGTTCCGCGTCGCCTTTCAGCGCGGTGTAATTTTCAAGTGTTGTGGTGACATAGGCGTCATACCAGCTTGACATGAAAATGATTGGCACTTTCGGGAAAGTGTCATAGTAACCGGCAGCATAAATGCCGACTTTTTTCCAAAAATCGTTGAAAGTACCGTTTTGCCATTGCTCAACGAGGTAATCTTCATATTCGCCGTTCCAACGTACCGGTGAACGGCCTTTTGTCCACGGCATCTGGGCAAACCAGTCATGTAGGCTTTCATTAGCCACAGCGGCCGCAGTGCGATCATCGGTTGCTTCTTGTGCGCGGTGATATGCCCATGTGGCTTGTTTTAATTCAAATGCGCCGCCTTGGCGAATGCCGCAGGTATAAGCATTGGAAAAACCGCCGGAATCGACAGACATGGCAGCAAGTCCGGGAGGATTGAGACAGGCCATCGCCATTTGTGTATGGGCATTATAGGAAAGACCTTGCGTGCCGATACGGCCATTCATCCAAGGTTGCGCCGCAATCCATTCCATCGTGTCGAAGCCGTCTTCGCCTTCAGACAGATATTTGGTGAAATGGCCTTCACTTTCATAGCGCCCACGGCAATCTTGCCAGACCGCAATATAACCAAGACGCACCATATGGATCGCCAGATCCTGACGCGACATGGGGGTCGGCTTTTTCACCGATAATTCTGTGCGTGGGGTGCCTGCTTTGTCATAGGGCGTACGTTCCAGAATAACGGGTAAAGGTGTTTCCACCGGTTTACCGTCCTTGGCAGGACGGTAAATATCGGTTGCCAGATGAACGCCATCTCGCATCGCAACCATAACGTTGCGGTGCACGATGACATCGTCGGCGACCAAAGTCGCCGCCGTCAATTCATTAGGTGTAAAGGTCATTTTTGCTTCCGCACATCCTGTCCAATGGTTCGTTCAGCTAAGTTCGGGGTGAAATCAATGCCATCACGCGACGCCCAGTAAATTTTCTGGAAGTAGAGCGGCACAATAGCCTGATCTTCCATGGCAATTTTGGTGGCATCTTCCAGCTTCTTCATACGTGTTTCATGGTCGAATTCTTCCATGGCCGAAGTCAGCATCGCATCAAATTCTGGGTTGGAATAACGCATGCGGTTAAAACCACCTGTGCCGGCATCTTTGCTGTAGGTCTGTAAGAGCGAACGCAGGCTGCCTTCTGCATTTGGAGTGGAGGCGCCAAGCGAGAAAATATACGCGCCATATTCGCCCTTGGTGGCCGCTGCCGCATAAACGTTATATGGCTGTGTTTGCACGCCGTTGACCTTGAGGCCTCCGCGCGCCAGCATCTGACCCATTGCCTGCGCAATGTCGCCATCACCCGGAAAGCGGTTGTTGGATGAGTAAAGCGTGATGCCGAAACCTTCAGGGAAACCAGCTTCGTTCAAGAGTTTTTTGGCTTCAGCTGCATCTGCTTTGGTTGGTTGCAGGTCTTTGACATAGCCACCCAGCACGGATGGGACAATCTGCGCCGAGGCGACGCCGGAACCGTTCAAAATACGATCAACCATCAGATTGCGGTCGATCATTGATGAAATAGCTTTACGCACACGTGCATCGCGGAACGGATTTGGCTCGATTGGTTTGCCGCTCGCATCGACGACACCCGGTGCTGTGTCATCACGCATGCTAAGAGCAAGATAAACCAGACGACCGGATTCAATCGGATAAACTTTAATGCTCTTTTCGCCTTCAAGACGTGCAACATCTGCTGGTGAAACAGCGTCGATCAGATCAACGGAACCGGAAAGAAGAGCGGCAGTGCGTGCGGCATCATTGGCAATAAAACGGAATTCAACTGTGTCGTAATCCGGTTTTTCACCCCAATAACCGTCATAGGCAACGAGCTTCAAAGATTCAGCCGGTTTCCATTCAACAAATTTGTAAGGGCCAGTACCAATTGCAGCTTTACCAGAATTGAAGTCTTCAAGGGTCGCATTTTCGGCAGCGTTCTTGGAAACCAAAAAAACGCGGCCGATTTGCTCCATCAAAGCCGGATTAGGGCGTTTGGTGGTCACACGAATGGTGTGATCGTCGATCTTTTCCACTTTGGCGATCGAGCTGACAGTGTCGGTGAAGGGTGCCGGACTATTTGGCACTTTGTCAGTACGGGCGAGTGAGAAAATCACATCATCAGCGGTGAAAGGTGAACCATCGTGGAATGTAACGCCTTGACGCAAACTAATTTCCCATGTCAGCGGGTCAAGGTTTTTCCACTCAGTGGCCAGGTGCGGGTGCATTTGCAAATTGGCGTCTGTAAACAACAATGTTTCAAACATGTTGTCGGCAGTCATCTGATTGTTGCCGGTGCGCGAAAATTGCGGATCAATTGCCGATGGTTCGTTGGCGCGTCCGATAACCACATTATCAGCAAAGGCTGAAAGTGAGGTGGTGGCCAGCATTGCCGCCGCAAAAGCAGCAGTGGTCACAGATTTCAAAAACGTCATGACAGGTTCTCCCTTTTATGCCCCGTATTGTCGAAGAGTGGTCTTTGTTCTAGATCGTTTAAGTGACAAGCACTTTGGTGTCCGTTTTCCAAATTGCGCAAAACTGGTCGCTCTAGGCGGCAGCGGTCCATTGCATAAGGGCAACGCGGATGGAAATGGCAGCCCGCTGGCGGGTTCATCGGTGAAGGAATTTCACCTTTTACCGGACTGAATGCGCGGTGGCGGCGGTCAATGCGCGGCACCTCGGCCAGCAAGGCTGCTGTATAAGGATGATTGGGATTTTCAAAAATTGTCTCGGCAGTGCCTGCCTCGACAATGCGTCCCAGATACATGATCACCACACGGTCGGCGATATGATTTACAACGCTCAAATCATGGCTGATGAAGAGATAGGTCAGATCAAAGCTTTTGCGCAGATCCATAAACAGATTGATCACCTGAGCTTGAATGGAAATATCAAGCGCTGCGATACTTTCATCGCAGATCAGAAATTCCGGTTTGACTGCCAAAGCACGGGCAATGCCGATACGCTGGCGCTGACCACCGGAAAACTGGTGCGGATAGCGATTGGCCATTGAGGGATCAAGGCCGACTGTTTCCAGAAGTTCTTTGACAAGTTTTTCTTTTTCATTTCTCTTGATGAGGCCATGCGCGACCGGCGCTTCACCGATAATATCAACAACGCGCTTGCGCGGATTAAGCGATGACATTGGATCTTGAAAGATGATCTGCGTGTTGAGACGAGCATTTTTTGCCGCTTTACCGCGTAATTTATTGCGCTCTGCACCTTTGATGAACACGTCACCTTCGGTTGCAGGCAACATTCCGGCAATGACACGGCCAAGGGTAGACTTTCCGCAGCCGGATTCACCCACCAAACCAACCACTTCACCTTTGCAGATTTGCAGATCAACACCATCCAGCGCATGAACAACACGTGGCTCGGATTGCACGCCTAGTTTGGCGGCAATTTTTTCTGCAAAGTCGGGTTCAGTGAAGAAACGTTTGGAGACATTTTTGGCTTCAGCAAAAATTTCACTCATAGGGTTTGCTCCCCTGCAACGGGCGAAAGCGGATGGAAACAACGCCAGCGATGGCCATGATCATCGGTTGTGACCGCAGGCTCGGCCAGACAGGCATCCGTGGCGTAATCGCAACGTGTGCGGAATGCACAACCTTCCGGACGTTTGAGCGGGTGGGGCGCGACCCCGCGAATTTGGGTGAGGCGTGCGCCACGTTCATTGGCCGCTGGTGCCGATCCGATAAGCCCTGCGGTATAAGGATGTTTTGGTCGATCCAGCACGTCGTCAACCAAACCTTGTTCGACAATGCGTCCGGCATACATAACCGCCACACGGTCAGCGAGACCTGCAACAACACCCAGATCATGGCTGATCCAAATCAGCCCCATGCCGAGCTCGCGGCAAAGCGTTTGCACTTCCGACAAGATCTGGCTCTGGATGGTGACATCCAAAGCGGTTGTTGGTTCATCGGCGATGATGAGGTCAGGTTTGTGCAATAGCGCGATTGCAATCGCTACGCGTTGGCGCATACCACCAGAAAACTCATGCGGATAACTTTCAATGCGCAGTTCCGGTTGTGAAATACCCACCATGCTGAGTGCTTCAATGGAGCGTCGCAATGCTTCTTGGCGACTGACATTATCATGCGCAAGCACGGTTTCAATCATATGGGTTTTGACCGACAACACCGGATTAAGGGTCATCATCGGGTCTTGGAAAATCATCGCAATGCGATTGCCGCGCAAATGCTGCAACTGCTTAGGAGAAGCATTGAGCAGTTCTTCATCCTTGAAGAGAATGGAACCACCGACATTGCGCCCTGGCTTATCGACCAAACCGATGATGGAAAAACCCGTGATGGATTTGCCGGAACCGGATTCACCTACCAGCCCCAGAATTTCACCACGCCGAACCGTCAGACTGACCCCGTCAACAGATTTGACCACACCCGCTGGTGTGAAAAAATGGGTTTGCAGATCACGGACATCAAGGACTATTTCGCGATTCAAATTTTGCGTGTCCGTCATTGTGCCAACCTCGGATTGAGAACCTCACGCAGGCGGTCGCCTACGATATTGATGGAAAAAACCAGTGTGAGCAGCAACAGGCCGGGGAAAACGCTGATCCAGTAAAGACCGGCGAGAAGTACCTGATAACCGTTGGAAATGAGCAGGCCGAGGGAAGGTTCGGTGATTGGCAGACCAATCCCTAAAAAGCTGAGTGTCGCTTCTGCGGCAATGGCGCTGGCGATCTGGATGGTGCCGATGACGATTAAAGGCGGCATACAGTTCGGCAATAAATGCGCAAACAAAATGCGGCTTCTTCCAAGCCCTAAACAGCGCGCAGCTTCGACATAGTCTTTATTGACTTCGACTAATGCCGCCGCACGGGCTGCACGGGCAAAATAAGCCCATTGCACAAAGACAAGTGCCATGATGACTTTCCAAGTGCCTTGACCAAGCACGGCCAAAATGAGCAAAGCCACCAAAATAGTTGGAAAACCAAGCATCAGATCAACAAGACGCATGATAAATGCATCCAGACGACCGCCGCTATAGGCCGCCAGGAGACCAAGCGCCGAACCGATAAAGAGTGAAAGCAAACCCGCTGTCAGGCCAACGCTCAAGCTGGTACGCAGACCATAAAGCATGGCCGAAAGCATGTCGCGCCCTTGAGCATCAGTGCCGAGCCAATAGGTCATACCATTATAACCGACCGACATTGGCGGCAGTTTGGCGTCGAAAATATCGATCTGCATCAGATCATAAGGATTTTGCGGTGCGAGAAACGGCGCAAAAATCGCGCAAAAAACCAGCAAAATGCAAATTATGAGTGCCAGTGTGGCTTTAATGCTGCCGAAAATACCGGTGATTGCAGTGGTGATAATACCATCACCGAAAGCGGAATGAATAAGACGCAGCATTAGCGTTTACTCCTGATACGTGGATCGAGGAGCGAATATAAAATGTCGACGACCAGATTAATGATGATGAACATGGAAACGACGACCAGAATATAGGCTACAACCACAGGGCGATCGAGCGCATTTATACTGTCGATAATCAGCTTGCCGACACCCGGCCACGCGAAAATGGTTTCGGTGACAACAGCAAAAGCAATGAGTGAGCCAAACTCGATACCGATTACGGTGATGATCGGGATGAGAATGTTTTTCAACACATGCACGCTGATGATGCGGAAAGGTGACAGGCCACGTGCACGCGCAAATTTAACAAAATCAAGCGGCATGGTTTCCTGCACACCGGTACGGGTGAGGCGGATCACCAATGAGATTTTGGCCAGTGACAAATTGATGGCCGGCAAGATCAGATGCTGAATGCCGTTCCATGTTGCAAGGCTTGTTTCAATGCCAAAAATAGTACCGATCTGGCCGCGTCCGGTGGATGGCAACCAACCAAGATAAACTGAGAAAATCATGATCAGCATCATGCCTTGCCAGAAATTGGGTAGGCTGAAACCAAGAATCGAACCAGTCATGATGGTTTCATCAGTGGCACTGCCACTTTTTAGACCTGAGAGAAGGCCAAGAGGAATGCCAAAAACAAGCGCCATAATCAGTGCACAAAAGGCCAACTCTAATGTGGCGGGCAAGCGCTGTAAAATAACGCTGACAGAAGGTTGGTTATAAACAAAAGATGTACCAAGATCGCCATGCAGGGCATTCCACAAGAAATGGCCGTATTGAACGATCAATGGTTTGTCTAAGCCTAAAGACTGTGTGACTTGTGCCCGTTCTGCCATAGTGGCATCGGCGGGAAGCAAAATTTCCAGCGGGTCGCCAATGGCGTAAACACCGGCAAAGACAATCACAGATGTAATAAATAAAACGATCAGTGCCTGAAAAAGGCGGCGGATAATAAACGCAGTCATAGCGCATCCGCCCGATCATATTGAACTAATAAAAGATCCACCCATCCACCTCCAGTTTGGAATTAGAATAATTTGACACAAGGACAAATCACTTGCAATATTATGAAATAAACGCGAATATATATGCATATAACGCATAGATATAAATGTTGTGAGCAAGCGGGTCGGTTATGAAATTTAAAGATCTTGAAGCCTATCGCGCTGTGATGACTACTGGTTCGACGCAGGCTGCATCCGAATTATTGGGAATTTCACAGTCGGCAATCAGCCGTCGCATCACTCAATTGGAAGAAGATTTGGAAATTGATCTTTTCGTGCGGGAAGGGGCGCGCCTTGTGCCTTCGCGGATCAATCACTTGCTTGAAAGTTACGTCTCCGACGTTATGGAGCGTATTCATATTTTAAACGAGGCTGCGCAAAAAATCCGTTCCGGCCGATATTCCAATGCCTTGTTGCGGGTTGCTGTGCCGCCGGGTATTTGCAGGCGTATTTTACCGGAAATTATTGCAGATTTTCTAAAAATCCACCCTGAAATACGTTTTGAGATATTACATGGTACTTATGATGTCATCCATCGGTTCATGGAGGAAAAAACCGCAGATATAGGTTTTATGCGCCTTCCCGCCATCGAACAAGGATTTGTGCGTTCGGAAACTATTTTGGGGCATTCGGTTTGTGTGATGGCCAAAAATCACAAACTGGCTAAACTCAAACTGATCCGGCCGGAAGATCTGCGCGATGAACCGTTGGTATTGCTAGGCTGGCGACGTGCACCACGTCATGATCTGGAATTGGCTTTTTCGGCGCATGGCGTCAAACCACATGTGCGCCTGGAGGCACATTCGGTGAGTTCTGCCTGCGGCTTTTCCGCACAAGGTATCGGCGTTTCAATTGTAAATTCGCTGCTGGTGCAAGAATGCCTTGACCTCGATATCGAGGTGCGTCGTTTCATACCAGATATTCCACATCATTTTGCGTTTATTTATCCTGAAAGACCGAGTATTTCCGAGATTGGTGCCGAGTTTGTGGAATTTACCACTGGGCGGTTACAGAAAATTGCAACTCGTTTTTAGTAACAAGTGGTTATAAATAAATACTTGCGGCTTGATTAAGAATGACAATACTGGTTTTGAGTGGTTTTCATATGAGAAGCCGGATGAAAATAAATAATGCAGGACGCATGAAGAACGGGTGACAAGCGCTTCTTATGATCAATATATTTATGCAAGCGCTCGCTGACATTAAGCGCGGACTATCTATGCGCAATGTCTGGGTTGCATTGGCCAAAGAAGATATCGGCGATTATTATCGCCGGACAACCTTAGGCCCTTTATGGATGCTTCTGAATTATCTTTTGCTGGCAGGAACCTTTATCGTTATTTTTGGTAGAGGTGGCAATATCGAACATCACACCGCTTATGTGGCTATTGGCCTTTTTGTTTGGCTATATTGTTCTGATGTTATCAGTAGAGCAATCACCCTTTTTCAGAGGGAAGAAAGTTTTATTACAGGTACGCCGCTGCCGATTTCGATTTATATTCTCCGTATGACCATGCAAATGCTGATCAGAGCACTTTATGCAGGCGCTGGTTGTCTGGCATTGCTGTTTTTTTCCGATATCGGTGTCGATGTCCGCATGCTCTGGTCATTATTAGGAATTTTTATCATCATATTGGTGACACCAGCCGTTATTACGGTTGTTGCTTTTGCCGGTTGTTGGTTCCCTGATTTGCAATTTGTGGTCGCTAATCTCATGCGACTGGGTTTGTTTCTGACACCAATTTTCTGGACTTATACCGGCGGCGACGGCATCCGTGATCTGGTATATTCTTATAATCCGTTTACTTGGTTCCTCGAAATTGTTCGTGGCCCTGTTCTCAATAGTGATTTTCCGTCTTTTGCCTTCGGTTTTTGTGTATCTGTCGGCATTATCTTTTGGCTGATTGCGCTTTATCTCATCGGCAGATATCGCAAAGAAATTGTGTTTATGCTCTGATGATATCAATTGACGTAAAAAATCTCGGGCTGAATTACCGGATGCAAAAGCGGTTGTCACTGGCACCTAAATCGCAGCAAACGCAGGCGGCAACAGGCGGAACTATCGTTAATCAAAACGGTAAAAACTATGTGCAGGCGCTCAAAAATGTCACTTTCAGTTTGAAGGCCGGAGACCGTTTGGGGCTGGTTGGCTCAAATGGTGCGGGTAAAACCACCCTTTTGAAGCTGCTTTACGGAATTTATGAACCGAGCGAAGGCGAAGTTGATATTAATGGACGGGTGGATGCTTTATTCAATATCCGTTTAGGCTTTCGTGCCGGTGCGTCCGGACGTCGTAATATTGAATTGCGCTGCCTGATCAATGGCTGGAATAATCAGCAGATCGCTGAGAAAATTGACGAAATCATCGAGTTTTCCGAGCTTGGTGATTTTATCGACATGCCGCTTAAATCTTACAGTCAGGGTATGTCTGCGCGCCTTGCTTTTGCTGCCGCCACCGCAATGGATCCGGAAATTTTATTGATGGACGAATGGATCGGCGCGGGGGACGCGTCTTTTCAGGAAAAAGCCAAAAAGCGTATGAATGCGATGGCAGAAAAAGCCGGTATTATCGTAATTGCCAGCCATAATCATAAGCTGATCAAAAACATGTGCAATGTGGTTTTGCATCTTGATAAAGGCGGGGTCAAAGCTTTTATGCCGACTGCCGAATGGAAAGGATAAAATGAAAAAGCTCCGGCCAATATGACCGGAGCTTTTTTTATCTTGCAAATATTATGGTTTAGCCAAGCGGATGATGAATGCAGATATTTTTGATCTGCTGATATGCGCCTAGTGCTTCCAAGCCTTTTTCACGACCAAAGCCTGAAAGTTTATAACCGCCAAAAGGAAATTCCACATCAAGACCGACGCCAAAGGAATTGACCCAGACCTGACCTGCGCGCAGATGCTGTCCAACTCCCAAAGCACGGTTGATATTAGTGGTGTGTACACCTGCCACCAAGCCAAAATCGGAATCATTAGCGATGCGGATGGCGTCTTCTTCCGTATCAAACGGTATGACCGTCAAAATAGGGCCAAAGATTTCTTCGCGCGCAATGCGCGTCATGTTGCTTGCACCTACAACTAAAGCAGGACGCACAAATGCACCATCGCTGAGTTCTGGCGCTTTGGGCAGATCAGCACCCCACAAAATCTCGCCGTCCTTGGCTGCCACATCATAATAGCTTTGAATGGAATCGCGATGTGATTGGTTAATCACCGGCCCCATATCCGGATCATCAACCGCACTGCCGATATTCATGGCGCAGATATGTGCGTGTAGTTTTTCGACCACACGGTCATGGGCTGAGCGTTCTACCAACAATCGAGTACCGGCATTGCAAACTTGTCCTGCATGGGTGAGGAAGCCGCCTGCAATTAAGGGAATGGTTTTTTCAAGATCGGCATCACCGAACACAATCTGCGGAGATTTACCGCCCAATTCCATATTGCATGGAATGGCGTGCGAAGCGGCAGCTTTCAACACACGTTCGCCCGTTGGCACCGAACCCGTGAAAGTGATCTGATCAATACCTTTGTGGCTTGCCAGCGCGTCACCAATCAGCGAACCACGGCCATTGATAAGGTTAACCTGACCATCCGGCAGACCGGCCTCCTGACAGATTTTGACAAATTCATAGGCCGATAAAGGTGTCTCGGTTGCAGGTTTGATAATGACCGAGCAACCAGCGGTGAGCGCGGGTGCAACACCACGGGCAATCAGCTGGAACGGATAGTTCCAAGGAATAATATGCAATGAAACGCCGATAGCATCTTTCACCGTCCAATCAGACCAGTCAGGGCCTAAGGGAATGGAAGAGCCGTGCTGTTTATCGGCAACGCCTGCATAATATTCAAAGAAACGTGCGGCACAATCAACTTCCCAATAAGCGTCGCGTAAAGGTTTGCCGCTGTCCTGGCTTTCCAATTTTGCAATTGCGTCACGGCGCTCGAGAATCAGCTCGCCGATTTTATGCAAAATACGGCCGCGTTCAAACGGGCGCATACGTGCCCAGGGCCCTTGATCAAAAGCATTGCGGGCAGCTTCCACAGCTGCATTCACTTCATTTTCACCGGCACGAACAAAACGGCCGATAAGTTTTCCGGTCGAAGGATCGCGGCTCTCCCCGATGCCATCGGAACCTTCATGAATTTCTTTGCCACCTATTAATAACGGAATATCGCGCAATTCAAACTCCTCCAGTTTGTTTTATGTGTATGATTGATACACGATAAACCAATATGTATACAAATTATAAAATATTGTCGACATTTAATCTGCACATGTGTATGTGTCATGTTAGACAACTCTGGGAGGTGGAGAATGGAACTGGGACTTCAGGGCAAGCGCGCTCTGATAACAGCAGCATCACGTGGTCTTGGCCGCGCTGCTGCTATTGCTTTGGCGCGTGAGGGGGCGTCATTGGCTGTTGCAGGGCGCAATCTGGCTGGTATGCAAGGTTTTGTTGAAGAACTGAAAGCAGCAGGTGCGGCAAAGGCTGTCGCGGTGGAAATTGATTTATCCAAACGTTCGACTTTACAAACCGGCGTTCAGGCCGCAGTCGCCGCACTTGGCGGCATTGATATTTTTGTCGCGAATACAGGCGGGCCTGAATCGGCACCTTTTTTAGGAGTAAGCCGTGAAGGCTGGGAAGAGGCGCTCAATGAAAGCCTGCTCCCGATGGTCGATCTTTGCCATGAAATTCTGCCTCATATGCAGAAGAGCCAGTTTGGGCGCATCATTTTTGTCACCACAGTGGGTGTGAAAATAGTTCAGCCGAATATGGTTTTGTCGGATTCGATCCGACTGGCGGTGGTTGGCATGGCCAAATCTTTGTCGATCGAATTTGCTCATGAAGGTATTACGGTCAACTGCCTTTGTCCGGGGCCTTTTGCAACCGACCGGATGGAGTATCTGGTGACGTCCAGCATGGAGCGCGATCAGCTCAGCCGTGGTGACGCCGAAAAACTATGGCTCGGTGAAGTGCCCGTCGGCAAATTTGGCGATCCGGAAGATTTTGGCGCGATGGTCGCCTTCCTGTCTTCAAAACGCGGCGGCTTTATCACCGGCACGGCCATTGCACTCGATGGCGGAAAATCACGCGCATATTAAGGGAGAGAGAATGATGCTTGATAAGCAAATACAGCTTGATGGCGGTGGGGCTATTGTCAAATGGTTACACGCAGCCGGTGTTAAGAATATTTTCTCCGTATCCGGGGGACCGATCAATCCGGTTTATCGGGCTTGCGCCAAAACCGGCGTTCAATTGGTACATGCGCGCCATGAAGCAGCTGCTTGCTATATGGCCGAGGCTAATACCCGTGTGAAGGGTGAAGTTGGTGTTGCAATGGTAACGCTTGGGCCTGGTGTGACCAATACTATAACACCTGCAATTGTTTCCAATCTGGCAGGTACACCGCTTTTAATTATCGGTGCACAATCAGCAACGACCAGCGCCGATAAAGGTGCAGGCATGACCTTTAATGTGCTGCCTGCCATGCAGGCGGTGACAAAATGGGCAGCACGCTGCACAGAAGCTAAACGCTTGCCCGAATATCTGGACATGGCTTGGCGCCATATTTGGGCAGGTCGCCCGGGGCCGGTGTTTTTAGAAGTGCCGACCGACATTTTGCATCAATTGATTGATGCGGATCCGGCAACCATTGCAACACAGACACCAGTTAAACCGGGGCGCCCGGGCAATTGCGCCGGTGATATTGCGGCTTTTGAAAAAATATTCAGTGCCGCAAAACGTCCGGTATTGATCCTTGGCGATGATGTGTTTTTCAATCCGAGCGAGCGTTTGCAAGAGGCAATTGAAAAACATCAACTGCCGTTCTTCACCATGCGTTTGGCGCGTGGTTCGGTGGATGAAAATCATGATCTGTGGGCCGGCCCTGCCTATACGCCTTGCAACAGCGCTATGCGTCAGGCACTGGCTGCCTCCGATTGTGTTATTCTTGTTGGCCATCATTTTGAATTCGACCTCGAATTTGGCTCAGGCGTTGGTAAAGATACGAAAATTATTCAGGTCGCAGGCGACCAGACCATTTTACACCGCAACCGCCGTGCGGATGTGGCCATTAATGCTTCCGCCTATCATTTTATTTATGCTTTGGCAGAAGCAGCGACTGGTGCCTTTGATGCAGGCTGGCGCGATGCGCTGATTGCCAAATGGAATGACGAGTTTAAAGCGCAAGCGGGTGAAGATAATGCGCAAGGATTGCATCCAATCAATGCGATTGATGCGGTGACTAAAGCCGCACCGGATAATACGATTTATACCACCTCACATGGCAATGTAGATTTCTGGGCGGATGCACGATTAAAAATCAAAGCGCCGGGGCGTTATTTGCGAGCGGGTCAATCGGGTACATTGGGAGCGGAAGTTCCTTATGGCGCTGGTGCCAGCTTTGCCGACCCGCAAGCGCCGTCTATTGTTTTTGTCGGCGATGGCGGTGTCGGTTTCCATGTGACAGAGCTTGATACGGCGGAGCGCTATGGCCGTGCTTTCATCATTGTGGTTCTGGATGATGAATCCTGGGCAGCCATCGCTTTGCCGCAGGAGATGTCATATGGTGAAACCTATGAAATGGCGTTGCCGAGACGTGATTGGGCAAAACTGGCTGAAGCTTTGGGTGGTCAAGGCTATCACGCCAAAACAGCCGACGAGATCGGCGAAGCAGTGAAACAAGCCGTTGCCAGCGGCAAGCCAGCAATCATTCAGGTGCCGGTACGCAGCGTCATTAGCCCTTATATGGAATATATTTCTTAATCTAAAGTCTGAGCTGTGCTGCGCTTTCTTTGAAAAAGCAGCACAGTTTGAACCTTGCCGATTGTGACATGACTGATAAACTGGAGGAATGAATGAAAATCTGGAAAGATGGCGATAAACACGGCATTACGCCGCCCAACCATTTTGGCGGTTTGAACGTATTGGATATTGTGCCTTTTGCGGGCTCCAATTTCTGCATACAGGTTTCTAAAGCGCCGAAAGGCGGTGGAGGAGAGCTGCATCACCATGACGACGTGTCGCAAGTCTTTTATATTGCGTCGGGTGCTTTAACCTTTGATACAGGTAAAGAGCGCTTTACTTTAACAAAAGGTCAGGCCGTTCTGTTCGAACCGTTTGATCCTCATTATACGATTAACGAGCAAGATGAAGAATGCGTCAGCATCGTCATCACAGTTAAACAATAACAATATTTTCGTTGGAACATGAACGCCGGTTCTGATTTCCTGATACGAAAACCGATAAAGCGCAGATGGCAAAAGAATGAATGTAACTTTGGATCAAACCTCTTCACCAGCCAATTTAGTCCAGATATTGGAAGATGATATTTTAAGCGGTCGTCTTTTGCCGGGCACAAGGCTTGATGAGCAGGCGTTGGCCAAAAGGTTCGAAGTTTCACGCACGCCCGTGCGTGAAGCACTGCGTCATCTGGCTTCCAGCGGGTTGGTGGAAATCAAACGTAATCAGGGTGCAACCGTGATGGAACTGACAACGCGCAGCGTTGTCGAAATGTTTCAGGTGCTTGCGGAAATGGAAGGATTGGCAGCTCGTTTATGTGCCCGCCGTATGACCAGAACAGATATTGAAGTTCTGCGCATGGAAAATGATATTTGCCGTGAAAAGGCTGGTGAGGATGACCAGACCGGCTTTATTTTGGCGAATAATGCATTTCATGATGTCATTTGGCGTTGTTCACAAAACCAGTTTCTCTATCAAGAAGCTTTTAAACTGGGCAAACGCCTTAATCCTTATCGTCGTTATGTAACTCATCCGCGGCGCATGCAGGAAAGCTGTGATGATCACAGCCGTTTGCTGCAAGCCATTGAAAATGGTGATGGCGAATTGGCTGACAGACTGATGCGCGAGCATGTGGAGCTGATTGCAGGTGGCGCGGCAGATGTTGTGGTAGCACTCGAAAGCAGTGTCCTAAGCCACACAGACTGATGCTGTCATTTGACCGTCATGATGCTTTTATAAAAAAGCAGAATTGACTTTATTTCGGGGCAAGAGTGGCTTTTTAATTAGTGCTGCTTTGTTCTGACGAAAAATATTTCCCGACTTTCAACCGGCCGGAATATTTCCGGTATAGATCTATTCGCATGGGAGTGAGCGCGATGACGGACGTTCGTCTGGTAGAGAATAAATCGGCACAAAAGGGTCAAAAACTTGATCATGCGCAATCGCTGATCGCTGGTATTGCCGGCGTTGAAGAGGTCAAATCATTTTTAAGTGCATTTCCGGATTATCAGCCAACACCATTGGTTGAGTTGAAAAATCTGGCACAAAAACTTGGCCTGAACACTATTTCATTTAAAGATGAGGGCGGCCGTTACGGTCTTTCAAGTTTTAAGGCACTTGGCGGTGCTTATGCGGTAGCGCGTGTAGTTCATGCTTATGTTGAAGAAAAACTGGGCCGTAAAATTGCGCCATCAGAACTCACCAGTGATGAGTGTAAAGCGGTTGCGAGCCAATTGACGATATGCTGTGCTACAGACGGCAACCACGGCCGCTCGGTTGCATCGGGCGCAGAAAAATACGGCTGTCGCTGCGTCATTTTCCTGCATGAAAATGTCACCCAAGGTCGTGAAGACGCTATTGCCCGTTTTGGTGCAGAAATTATCCGCACCAAAGGTAATTACGACGATTCCGTTGCCCAATCTTTTAAAATGGCGGAAGAAAACGGTTGGACGGTTATTTCCGACTTTTCGCGTGCCGGTTATACTGAAATTCCAGGGTTGGTGATGCAAGGCTATACGCTGATGCTTAACGAAATCTGGGATCAATCAGATGAAGATTACACCCATATTTTCATTCAGGCTGGTGTAGGTGGTTTGGCTGCGGTCGTTGCTGGCTTTTACCTCGATAAGATGGGGAATAAGCGACCAAAACTCATTGTCGTGGAACCACAACGCGCAAATTGTCTGCAGCGCAGTGCCGAGGCTGGTCATTCATTGGCAATGGAACCGGGTGAAGAAACCATCATGGCGATGCTTGAATGCTATGAACCATCACTGTCCGCATGGGAAGTGCTTGAAAAAGCAGCTGATTATTATCTGACTGTCAATGAAGACATAGCAGTGACAGCCTTGAAACAATTGGCACATCCGTTTGGCAGTGATCCATCCCTTAAAATTGGTGAATCAGGTGCCTCCGGTTTGGCCGGACTTTTAACGGCAACTGATGATTCGGCACTAATGGCAAAACTTGGTCTTAACAATGATTCCCGTGTGCTGTTGATTGGCACAGAAGGGGCGACTGACGAAGCACTTTATCAACGTTTGCTGGCAAGCTGACCGGCATAAAATTCCGGACGGCAGCTTTGCCGTCCGGAGTTGAATGATAAAAATTTATAACAAAATTTATACAGTCGTTCTCTGAATGGAACGAAGCGTACTTTACTCAGATATAATACAAAAACAGGTCAGCATTACTTACCCATTGAAAAAATTGAATAATCTTCCAGATGAATGTCATAACACAATGTCATTGGAATAAAAAATTCAACCGAAACGAACGAAAATTTCGTTTTGCATTTTTTCGTCTAACATATCCAAGCAACTATCTTATTGATATTCCGTCTTAATTAGTTCAGACAAAGTATCAAAATGAGAATTGAGAGTTACGCTTGCAGTAAATTCCACCAGATATAATACGGGAGATTTTATCTTGTCCATCAGGAAGATTCTTGTCGCTAATCGTTCCGAGATTGCTATCCGCGTATTTCGCGCGGCCAACGAACTGGGGCTTAAAACGGTAGCCATATGGGCTGAAGAAGATAAACTTTCCCTTCATCGCTTTAAAGCGGATGAGAGTTATCAGGTCGGTCGCGGACCCCATTTGGAGCGTGATCTGGGGCCGATTGAAAGCTATCTTTCCATTGATGAAATCATTCGTGTCGCCAAATTATCCGGCGCTGATGCCATTCATCCCGGCTATGGCCTGCTTTCCGAGAGCCCTGAATTTGTCGATGCCTGTGATAAAAACGGCATTATTTTTATCGGCCCTAAGGCTGAGACCATGCGCCGTCTGGGGAATAAGGTTTCCGCGCGTAATTTGGCTTTGGAAGTGGGTGTGCCGGTGGTGCCTGCTACCGATCCGCTTCCTGATGATATCGAGGAAGTGAAAAAGCTGGCAGCCCAAATCGGCTATCCGGTGATGCTGAAAGCCTCGTGGGGTGGCGGTGGCCGTGGTATGCGCGCTATCCGTTCTGAAAAAGATCTGGAACGCGAAGTGGTGGAAGCCAAGCGCGAAGCCAAGGCGGCTTTCGGTAAAGATGAAGTTTACTTGGAAAAACTGCTGGAACGGGCGCGCCATGTGGAAGTGCAGATTTTGGGTGATACCCATGGCAATGCGGTGCATCTTTTTGAGCGCGATTGTTCCATTCAGCGCCGCAACCAAAAAGTGGTCGAACGTGCACCAGCACCTTATTTGAGCGATGAAAAACGTCAGGAAGTGGCGTCTTATGCGCTGAAAATTGCCAAAGCGACTGATTATATCGGCGCTGGTACTGTCGAATTTTTGATGGATGTCGACAGCAATGAGTTTTATTTCATTGAGGTCAATCCGCGCATTCAGGTCGAACATACGGTGACGGAAGAAGTCACCGGTATTGATATTGTCAAAGCGCAAATTCATATTCTTGAAGGCTTTGCGATTGGCACGCCGGAGTCAGGTGTGCCTGCGCAAAAAGACATTCATTTGCACGGTCATGCGCTGCAATGCCGTATTACCACCGAAGATCCAGAGCAGAATTTCATTCCGGATTATGGGCGTATTCAAGCCTATCGTTCAGCTTCCGGTTTCGGCATTCGTCTGGATGGCGGTACCGCTTATTCAGGTGCATATATTACCCGTTATTATGACCCGCTTTTGGTGAAGGTGACAGCTTCCGGCTCCACACCGATTGAAGCGATACGTCGGATGGATAGAGCGTTGCGTGAATTTCGTATTCGCGGAGTTGCCACCAATCTGACGTTTGTGGAAGCGATTATCAATCATCCCAGCTTTCTGGCGAATGATTATACAACCCGTTTCATTGATACGACACCTGAGCTTTTCACCCATATGAAGCGTCAGGATCGTGCGACTAAATTGTTGACTTATATTGCTGATGTGACGGTGAACGGTCATCCGGAAACGCGTGGCCGCGCCCAGCCTGCCGCAACAGCCGCACCAAAAATTCCTTATACGCCGGACAAAAAGATTGTCGACGGCACCAAACAATTGCTGGATCAGTTGGGCGCAGAAAAATTTGCCCAATGGATGCGTGAGCAAAAACGGGTGCTGGTAACCGATACCACCATGCGTGATGGTCATCAGTCGTTGTTGGCAACGCGTCTTCGTACCTATGATATTGCACGCATTGCCGACACTTACGCACGGGCACTGCCTAATCTTTTCTCGCTTGAATGCTGGGGCGGCGCGACTTTTGATGTGTCGATGCGTTTCTTGACCGAAGATCCGTGGGAGCGTCTGGCAATGGTGCGTGAAAATGCACCTAATATTCTGCTGCAAATGTTGCTGCGCGGTGCCAATGGCGTTGGTTATAAGAGCTATCCGGATAATGTGGTCAAATATTTCGTGCGCGAAGCAGCGCGCGGCGGCGTTGACCTTTTCCGCGTTTTCGACAGCCTCAACTGGGTTGAAAATATGCGCGTTTCGATGGATGCAATTCGGGAAGAAGGCAAACTTTGCGAAGCCGCCATCTGCTATACCGGCGATATTTTAAACAGTGCCCGCCCGCAATATGATCTGAAATATTATGTTGATCTGGCGCGTGAGGTGGAAAAAGCCGGTGCCAATATTATTGCAATCAAGGATATGGCTGGCCTGTTGAAGCCGGCAGCTGCCAAACAATTGTTTAAAGCGCTGCGTGAAGCGACCGATCTGCCGTTACATTTCCACACCCACGATACATCCGGCATTTCTGCTGCCACCGTTTTGGCGGCAGTGGATGCTGGTGTTGATGCGGTGGATGCGGCGATGGATGCCCTTTCCGGCAATACATCGCAGCCGTGTTTGGGTTCCATTGTCGAAGCATTGCATGGCGATGAACGCGATACTGGTCTTGATGCCGACGCCATCCGCAAAATCTCTTTTTATTGGGAAGGGGTACGCAATCAATATTCAGCCTTTGAAAGTGATCTGAAAGGTCCCGCATCGGAAGTTTACCTGCATGAGATGCCGGGCGGTCAGTTCACCAATTTGAAAGAACAGGCGCGCTCATTAGGGCTTGAAAGCCGCTGGCATGAAGTGGCGCAAACTTATGCAGATGTGAACCAGATGTTTGGTGATATTGTTAAAGTCACACCATCCTCCAAAGTGGTGGGCGATATGGCTTTGATGATGGTAAGTCAAGATTTGACGGTTAAGGATGTTGAAAATCCGGACAAGGATATTTCTTTCCCTGATTCCGTTGTGTCGATGATGCGCGGTGATTTGGGGCAACCGCCTGCTGGTTGGCCTGAAGCGCTTCAGAAGAAAATTCTGAAGGGCGAAAAGCCATTCACAGTGCGCCCGGGTTCATTATTGGCGCCAGCCGATCTGGAAGCCGAGCGGGCAAGTGTTGAAACGGTAGTTGGGCGCACAATTTCCGATCAGGAATTTGCTTCATCGCTGATGTATCCGAAAGTGTTTGCCGATTATGCGGCAGCACAGGAAAATTATGGCCCAACCAGCGTTTTACCGACACCGGTTTATTTCTATGGTCTGGCATCCGAGCAGGAAGTGTTTGTTGATCTGGAAAAGGGCAAAACCCTTGTCGTCGTCAATCAGGCAATGAGTGAAACAGATGAAAAGGGCATGGTCACTGTGTTCTTTGAACTTAATGGTCAACCGCGCCGTGTTAAAGTGCCAAACCGTGCCAAGGGTGCAGCGGGTGGTGTGAAGCGTAAAGCGGACATGGCAAATGACAAACATATCGGCGCACCGATGCCGGGTGTGATTTCGACCGTGGCTGTCTCAAGCGGTCAAGCGGTTAAAGCAGGCGATGTGTTATTGTCATTGGAAGCGATGAAAATGGAAACCGCGATTCATGCCGAACGTGATGGCAAATTGGCTGAAGTGCTGGTACGCGCTGGTGAGCAGGTGGATGCAAAAGACCTGCTGATTACTTACGAATAAGTTTTTCTGGAGTTGTAATCATAAAAAACCCCGACAGAAATGTCGGGGTTTTTCGTTTAATTTAACGCATATTTGCTGTTAATTCCCAGATGTCGCTGGCATTGAGAGGTGTAAATGGCACATAAACATTAAGCGCATTGGCCACTGCATTGGCAATTGCAGCAGGGGGGCCAATAGCTCCGCCTTCACCCAAACCTTTGGCACCCAGCGGTGTTAACGGCGTTGGCGTTTCAATGTGATGCACTTCGATATTTGGAATTTCCGGTGCAATCGGCATCAGATAGTCAGCAAAGCTGGTGGTTAAGGGCTGCCCTTCTTCGTCATAGACAAAATGCTCGAACATTGCTGAACCGATGCCTTGCACCACGCCGCCACGCACCTGTCCGTCCACCACCAATGGGTTGAGAATGGTGCCGCAATCTTCCACCACAACAAAGCGCTTCAGTTTCATTTTTCCGGTTGGTACGTCAATTTCAACCACGGCCGCATGGGTGGCATTGGCATAGGTTCCGTCCGTTGGCCCATCAAGTGCATATTCGGCATCCAAGCCTGGCAAGATACCTTCCGGCAATTGGTCGACATTGCGTATTGCTGCACGCGCGATGGTTTTGAGCGCCACATTGCGCCCCGGATCACTGCGTAAAAAGGCCAAATTATCCCGTAGCTCAATGTCATCACTGCTTGCTTGCAGAAAATGAGCCGCAATGGCCTTAAGTTTATTGGCAATTTGTAAGGAGGCCATATGGACGGCACCGCCGCCCAAAGGCCCGCCGCGACTGCCCCATGTGCCGACCGAGTAGGGTGAACCCATTGTGTCTCCATGTTTGACAAAAACATCTTCCGGCCGCACGCCCAAGGCGTCGGCTGCGACCTGCGCCATGGTGGTTTCCAACCCTTGGCCATGACTTTGCAGCCCTAAATTGATGGTCACTGTGCCATCCGGTGCCATTTGTACATGCGCTGCAATATAACCGGTTTCAATGGGTGTACGACGACGGGCAAAATCGGGTGTTCCATGCGCGGTTTGCTCTAAAAATGTGGCAATACCGACGCCAATACGGGTGGTTTTGGAGCTTTTTGATGCTTCAGCCGCTGCAATATCGTCTTTCAACAATTCCCTGATTTGCAGGATGGATTGCTCATAAGACCCCGGATCATAGGTAAAGCCGAGCACGTTTTTATATGGAAATTCGCGGATGATATTTTTCAGGCGAAATTCAAACGGATCCATGCCAATTTCTTTGGCAATATCATCCATCAAGCGCTCTTGTGAGAACACGGCAGACGGGCGCGCCACACCGCGATAGGTGCCGAGCGGACATTTATTGCTGGCGAGCGCACGGAATGTGGCCTCATAAGCTTGAAAATCATAAGGCCCCGGCATGACTTTTGCAGCCATTCCCGGATCACCGGCAGCGGTAAACGGAAATGTCGAATAGGCACCGACATCGACACTGATATCAGCCTTCAAACCTAATAAGCGACCATCTTCAGAGACATAAGCTTCCAATGTATGATCATGATCGCGGGCATGAATACTGGAAATCAGATGTTCGCGGCGATCTTCGATCCATTTGACCGGACGGCCAACCTGCATTGCAATCCAAGCGATCAGTACCTCATCGGGGAAGACTTGCCCTTTGACACCAAACCCACCACCGACATCGGGCGCAACAACGCGGATGCGCGATTCCGGCAAGCCCAATTCTTCTGAAATATAAGTGCGCACCAGATGTGGCATTTGAGTGGACGACCAGACGGTTAAAAACCGCGTTGCCGGATCCATATAAGCGACAACACCGCGGCCTTCCATTGGTACGCCGGCTTGTCTTTTATTGATATAACGACGCTTGATGGTATAATGGGCAGCAGCTTTTGCCGCCTCCAGATCGCCACCTTTCATTTGCCGTTCGACAAAGGTGTTTTTTGTCCAATTATCAAAAATTGGCGGAATATTCGGGTCAAGCGCATCCTTCATGGAAGCGACAACGGCCAGCGGTTCATAATCGATGAAAAGTTGCTCTGCCGCATCCTCTGCATGATAAGGGTCCTCAGCCAGTACAGCTGCCACCGGTTCACCGACATAGCGTACTTTATCAAGAGCCAGCAAAGGCTGCTCTGAATATTGCATTTCAGGATAATCCTGATGGGCTTTCATCGACAAATGGCGGGTGTCTTCACCGGTAAAAACCCAGGTTTTAAAACCGATGTCTTCCAGCGCAAATTGATCGATTTCCACAATTTTGGCATGGGCGGATTGCGCACGTGCAAAACGCAAATGCAGCATATCCGGCATTTTGATATCGTCAATATAACGTGCCGTGCCCGACAAAAGCCTTGTATCTTCAAAACGTTGAATGCGTGCGCCGATATGGCGGGGGCTTTCAGGTCTCATATTCAAGCCCTTTCCGTCAATTGAGATGAAATCGCTTTTTTAACCGCGGCCACAATACCGTGATAACCGGTGCAGCGACAGATATTGCCGCTCATAGCTTCACGAATATCAGCTTCTTCCGGCATTTCACCCAGTTCAATTTGTTGGCTGACATAAGGCGCGAGTGTCATCAGAAAACCAGGAGTGCAATAGCCGCATTGCAGGCCATGCTCGCTTTTGAATGCCTGTTGCAAAATATGGGTGGCATCAATGCCGCCCAAACTTTCAACGGTTTTGATGTCGCGTCCGTCGCATTGCACCGCGAATGTCAGGCAGGAAAGACGTGGGATCCCATCGAGATGCACCGTGCAGCAACCACATGCGCCATGCGCACATCCGATATGGACACCGGAAAGATTGAATTCATGGCGCAAAACATCTGCCAGCAAATGTCTGGGTTCGACTGAAACCGTGCGGGTATTACCGTTAACCGTCAAAGTTACATTCATTTTTGATTGTTCGCTCATGCTGCTTCCAATGCTTTGTTGCAAGCGCGCTGCAATGTGCGCTTTGTCAATTCACCGATCAGGTTTTTGCGATAGGCAGTAGTAGCGGTAAAATCGCCAGCCGGATTAAACTGGCCGGAAAACTCGGCAGCCAGTGTGTCAAAATTGACTTGATCCAAGCGTTTTCCGACTAATTGCGCTTCAATCGCAGGGCCTCGCGTTGCAACCATTTCGGCACCGCCACAGACAATTGCCGCAGTTGCGATAGTGCCGGCCTTATGGGTAAGTGCGACACCGATAGAAGCAATGGCAAAATCGCCTAAGCGCTCGCCAAGTTCGCTAAAAGCACCGGATGGTTGCTCTTTTGGCAATGGAAACTCCACTGCAATAACCATTTCACCCGGTTCCACGGCAGTGACATAGGCACCATGAAAGAAATCTTGTGCTTTAACGCGGCGTTCGCCTTGCAGCGAGCCTAAAATAATTTCCGCATCATAAAGAACGCACATGGCAGGTAATTCTGCGGTCGGATCAGCATGGGAAATACTACCGCCAAGCGAGCCATGTAAGCGGATCGTGGGATGAGCGATCCAGTGAACGGCTTCCTGAAATGCTGGAAAGTAGGCTTCAATATGCGGATTGGTTGCATATTCATGATGGCGCACCAGTGCACCGATGCGTAAAAAATTTGGCAGTAATTCAAACTGGTTAAGCGGTAGCCGGTTGATATCAACCAGATGATTTGGCCTTGCTAAACGCAAATTCATCATTGGTACCAGACTTTGCCCACCTGATAAGGGGCGGCCATCTTCACCAAACTCGGCCAATAATTGATAGGCGTGCTGAAGGTCATCAGCGCGATGATAGCTAAAACCCGAAGGGCGCATGTCACTCCTCCCAAAGTGATGGAACCTGTGAAACAGGAAACCCGCTTATATCGTCATATTTATTTGTAAGCTACGCAAAGATTGTATGCAATACAAAAAACTTTGTAGACAAGTTGGATGTAAACGCATTACGATACATTTGCGCTCAAAGGAGGATTTGAGTGTAAGCCGCATTTTTGGCGAAGTGCGGTCGGGGAGAAATCAAGGGAGGAAATGACATGATTTCGGTCATGAGGCAATTTATTACCCCTGTTACATCGATAGCTTTGGCAGGTGCGCTTCTGTGGAGTGGCACGGCGTGGATGACAGAGGCGCAAGCAGCAACTGTAACATTAAGAATGGTCGGCGCATGGGCGCACGGCTTTTCACCAACTGCCGATATCGGCAAAAATTTCATGGATAATGTAAACCGCATTGGTGAAGGCAAAGTGCGGGTGCAATATATGGGTGCAGACGATGTTCTGCCGCCTTTTGATCAGCCGGAAGCGCTGGTAAATGGTGTTTTTGATGTCTGGTATGGTGCACCAAACTATTGGGCAGGTGTGGTGCCGGGCGGAGACATCACCGAACTTTCACCTTATAAAGTGCCGGATAATGGCCCGGGCAGTAAACTACATAACTATTTGGTTGATCTTTATGCCAACAAAGGTGCACGTTATATCGGCCACGCCAGTGGAGATCTAGGTGTAGGTGTTCATTATATCAGTACCAATTTTCCGGTAAAATCCATTGACGACATCAAGTCGAAAAAGCTGCGTTCAGCACCGCTGACCCGACATTTCTTGAAAGATGCGGGCGCAGAATCTGTCACTTTGCCACCAAGTGAAATTTATCTGGCGATGGATCGCGGTACGGTTGATGGTTTCAGCTGGCCGGTTGCCGATGGTTTTACCCGTTATGGCTGGCAGAGCGTCACCAAATATATGATCGACCAGCCGATGTATCGCAGTGGTGCAAACATTGTGATGAACCTCGATAAATACGAGGCATTGTCGCCTGAAATTCAAGCCATTCTCGATCAGGCAATGTCCGAAACACAAGAATGGACACAAGGCTGGTTTCAACAAAATCTCGAGGAACAAACGGACCTGATGCAAAAAGCCGGCATGGAAGTGGTGAAGCTTTCACCCGAAGAAGCCGAGCGCTGGAACAAGGTCGCTGTTGATTCGCTCTGGGCTTATTACGCTTCTATTCTAAGCGAGAAACAAATCTCTGAAGTCAAAGAGCTCTTCGAACAATGATGTCTGAGGTTTTTGCTCTTGGAAGTGACCTTCCAAGAGCAAAGCTCCATTCGAACGAATGCAGGTTTGTTATGAAAACAATTGAGAAATTCTACGACTTCATTTTGAATTTGTTTGCCTTTCTCGCATGTCTCACATTGATTGCTATGATGCTGGCAACGGTTATCAAAGTGGCGATGCGTGTCTTCTTTAATTACGGCATCCACGGCATCGACCAGATCAGTGGCATCATGATGGTCTATATCACCTTCTTAGGCGCTGCATGGGTGTTGCGCAAAGACGGTCATGTTACGGTCGATATTCTGATGACGATTGTCTCGCCGCCGGTGCGTCGTGCCATGCTGGTCATTTCTTCGGTCATTAGCGCCATCGTCTGTCTGATCATGGCTTATTACGGCTATCACGCCATTATCCGCTCCATTCAGCGCGGTATTATGGTGGCAGCTGAGCTTGAAATCCCGCGCGCCATCAATCTGGCGGTCATTCCGGTTGGATGTTTCCTGCTGGGCGTAGAATTTATCCTGCGCACACTCCGTTTTATCCGCGCCGATAATATTCAACCATCCAAACCTGCGGAGCACTAAAATGGAGTGGTGGACTTTTCTGTTATATTTTTTCGCGGGGCTCACCGGCTTGATGATGCTGGGTGTGCCGGTGGCTTTTGCCTTCATGACCGTCAATATGCTGGGCGTGTTTTTCATGTGGGGCGGAACAACCGGCTTCAGTCAGTTAGTTTTGAGTATTGATAGTTCAATCTCGACCTTCATGCTGGTGCCGGTACCGATGTTCATTTTGATGGGCTCGGTGATGTTTCATTCAGGCATTGCACCGCGTATGATCGAGGTGCTTGATCAGTGGCTAGGCTTTATTGCCGGTCGTTTGGCAGTGCTGACTATTGGTGCGGGAACTGTGCTGGCGACACTGACTGGCGTGGCGATGGGTTCAGTTGCAATGCTTGGCTCAACCTTGACACCGGAAATGGAACGCCGCGGTTATGCGCGTACTCTAGCAATCGGTCCGGTGCTTGGCAGTGGTGCTTTAGCTATTCTCATTCCACCAAGCACTTTGGCGATTGTTTTGGCGAGTGTTGGCGGATTTTCGATTGCCAAAACGCTGGTTGCCATCATTGTGCCGGGCATTTTGCTGGCGATTGCTTATATCCTTTATATCGTCTTGCGCGCTACTTTACGTCCGCAAGATGCGCCGACTTATGAAATAGAAATCGTGCCTTTTCGTGTAAAAATGAAAAACACGCTGTTCTATCTCGTTCCGCCGGTTTCGATTGTGGTGCTGACGATCGTTTTTATCTTCACCGGTATCGCTACACCGACTGAATCGGCTGCAATCGGAACATTCCTGACGTTCATTCTGTCTTTCATGTATGGAAAACTGAATTGGCAGACCGTCCGCAACGCTCTTTCGTCAGCTTTGCAGCTGACAGTGATGATCCTGATCATTTTGACCGGTTCGGCAGCCTTCAGTCAGTTATTGAGTTTTTCCGGCGCAACTACGGCCATCACCGAATGGGCAACAACTTTACCGGTCGCACCGCTGGTGCTGATGCTGATCATGATGCTGATTGTTATGGTGATCGGTATGTTTATTGAACAGACATCGATTGTTCTGGTCACCATGCCGATTTTTCTGCCAATCATCCATGCCATGGGCTGGGAACCGATTTGGTTTGCTGTGGTGATGATGGTCAATCTGGAACTTGCCACCATTACTCCGCCAGCAGGATTATCGCTTTTCGTTATGAAAGGTGTGGCGCCCGAAGGCACCACAATGGGCGAGATTTATATGGCGGCAGTACCGTTCATTCTCATTAATATCAGCCTGATGGCTTTGCTTATCTTTATCCCTGACATAGCGCTCTGGCTGCCAAGCCTGATGGACTGATGATCATCAAATAAAATCGGAAATCTTGTCTTTTAAGGGCGTGAAGCCTTCAACAACCGGAGAATAAAATGAGTTCTGCGACCCGTCAGAAAATTCTGGAAACCATTGAAAATAATCAGGATGCCTCGGTCAAATTCTTGCAAGAAATGATCGCGATCCCCTCTGTTACCGGTGATGAGGCTGCTATTCAGGCTTATGTCGCCGATTATATGAACAAGATCGGCCTTGAGGTCGATATGTGGGAAACCGATTGGGAGGAATTGAAAAAACATCCCGGTTATCGCCCTGTCGCGATGGGTTACGAGGGCCGTCCGAATATTGTGGCGACATTCAAAGGCACCGGCGGAGGCCGTTCATTGCTTCTCAATGGCCATACGGATGTTATTCCGGTCGGCAATGGTGAAGGCTGGTCAGATAATCCTTGGTCGGCAAAAATCGACAATGGACTTATTTATGGTCGTGGTGCCGCTGACATGAAAAGCGGTGTGGCAAGCCATATTCTGGCTGTCGAATATCTGAAACAAGCGGGCGTAAAACTGAAAGGCGATGTCTATATCAACGTGGTGATTGATGAAGAGGTTTCCGGCCACGGTACGCTTGATACGGTAATGCGCGGCTATAAAGCGGATGCCGGTATTTCGGGAGAAACCAGTGATCTGGCAGTGCAGCCGGCTTGCATCGGTCGCATCTGGTTTGAAATTGCTGTGCAGGGCAAACCGGCGGGAATTCAAAAGCGCTATGAAGGCATTTCCGGCATTGATCTGGGCAATAAAGTTGTGCAGGCCGTTAAAGAGCTGGAAGATTACCGCGTGGCAACCGTGCGCCATCCGCTTTACCCGAATGCGCTGGATTCTCTGCCATGCATTATTGGCAGCTTTCAGGCCGGTAACTATCCAAGCGCTTTTCCAGACACCGCATTGCTAAAAGGTAGTATCGGAACGGTTCCGGGTGAAGATCATGAAGGGGTCAAGCAAAGTCTTGTTGATAAAATCAACGAAATGGCCGCACAAGATCCTTGGATGAAAGACCATCCGCCGGTGGTGCGTTTTGTCGGCTATGATGCGCAGGCATCCGAAATTCCGGTCGATCATCCGATTGTTGATCTGGTGAGCAAAAACTATACTGAACTGACCGGAAAACAGCCGGTTATCAGTGGGCGTCAGGGTGCTGCCGATACACGTTTCCTCAACCTTTATGCAGATACACCAACAGTAATCTTCGGACCGGGTTCAACGGCGGTTATGCATGCTAATGACGAATATGTATCGATTGAGGATTACATCACATCTATCAAGGTGATGGCGCTTTGCATTTATGATTGGTGCGGGGCAGAAAACTAAAAAGGGGAGTATCATGGCTGAGATTAAACAGGTTTTTAAAGTCAACCATAACCGCAAAGTTGTGTGGGAGAAGTTTCAGGATTTGGCAGCGGTAGTGGCCTGTATTCCGGGAGCACAACTAACCGAGCCACCGGTGGATGGTGTTGCCAAAGGGCGCATTACGGTGAAACTTGGCCCTGTGAAGGCAGATTTTGGTGGCGAGGCCAAGGTGGTACCGGATGAGGCAAGGTTCACTGGCGTTATCACTGGGGTGGGGATTGATAAAAATCATTCTTCGCGCGCTAAAGGCGAGGTGACTTATGCGCTGACTGAAGAGGGAGAAAACACCACCGTTGTTTCGGTGGATGTAAATTATTCACTCTCTGGCTCCTTGGCGCAGGTTGCACGTGGTGGCATTGTTGAGGCGGTTGCCGGTCAAATCTGCAAAGAATTTGCCAATAATTTGGAAGGTGAATTGTCTGCCGGAGCAGAACCGGTAGCAGAAAGTTTTGATGCCGCTGAGGGCGTTGCTGCACCGTCACCAAAGCCGGCTGCACCACGCAAACCTGCACCGGCAAAAGAGCTGAATATGCTGAGTGTTTTATGGGCCGTGTTTAAAAACAAGCTAGGCGCACTTTTCGGGCGTGCCTGAAAATGTGTCGATAAAAAGGGAGGAGGGGCTAAATGAACTTAAAACTGACGCAACAGGATGTGTTGTTTCAGCCCCTTCTGATGGCTGTGAAATGGTTAAAGGAAAACCGACCTGCCGCCATTGCCACTGTCATTGAAACATGGGGCTCGGCGCCGTGTCCCGTCGGTAGTCACTTGTTGATTGATAATCACGCTAATTTCTATGGTTCTGTTTCTGGTGGTTGCGTGGAGACAGAAGTCATCGGTCAAGCACTGGATGTCATCACAGATGGAAAATCTCGTGTGCTGGAATTTGGCATTGCCGATGAAACCGCATGGCGTGTCGGCCTTTCATGTGGCGGACGTATTAAAATTCTGGTGACACCGTTAACGGCTGTCTTTACTGATATTTCTCAAGCATTGGAAAACCGGCGTGCAAGTTATTTGCTGACCAATATTCAAAATGGCGCTCAGCAGCATATTTTTGATGGTGATGTTTCATTGCTGCCTTTGATGGAAAATGTGAACATTGGCAAGTCCGGTATACTTAGCCTTGAGGGGCAGGATTATTTTCTCAATATTTATGCGCCACATCCGCGACTTGTTTTGGTCGGTGCGGTGCATATCAGCCAGAACCTGCTGGTCGCAGCCAAATTGACCAATTTCGATGTCACTATCATTGATCCAAGATCGGCCTTTGCGACAGAGCAACGTTTTGGCGATGCGGATTTGCATGTGGAGTGGCCGCAAGATTATTTCGGCAAACACGCATTAGATAAACATACGGCTGTGGCTGCCTTGACGCATGATCCGAAAATAGATGACCCTGCATTGATCGCTGCATTACAGGCGAAAGCATTTTATATTGGGGCTCTGGGTAGCCGAAAAACCCATGTAAAACGGCTTGAGCGACTTTATCAGGCCGGCTTTTCGGAAAATGATTGTGGATTGATCCATGCGCCGATCGGGCTTGATATCAAGGCGCAAGGTCCTGCTGAAATTGCCATTGCAGTTTTGGCGCAGGTGATTGCCGCCTATCGCAACCGTTCAACGGAATAAATCCATGCAGTTTGGTCGCTTGTCATTAAAGGATGCATTGGGAGCTATTCTCGCTCATACGATCATTGCCGATGAAAAGGTGATCAAAAAAGGCTCGATTTTAACGCGCAGCGATATTGAACATATCAGATTGGCAGGGCATGCAGATGTGCTGGCTGCCAAATTGGAAGCCCTTGATATTGGTGAAGATGATGCGGCACGACGCATTGCAGATTGCTTGTCTTTTGAAAATATCCGTGCAGGACTTGCAACCACGGGACGGGTTAATTTCTATGCGGAAAAAGCCGGTCTTTTTTGCGTTTCGGAAGAACTGGTTCATGCCATTAATCGCGTTGACAGCTCGATAACCTTGGCAACATTAGCGCCTTTTACCCGCACAACTGTCGACATGCTGGTTGCAACGGTTAAAATCATTCCCTTTGCAGTCGATCAGTTACATATGCAAAAAGTGCAAAGTCTGGCCATCAGACAGCGAGCATTTGCGGTTAAACCATTTTCTCCTAAAAAAGTCGGCTTGATCCAAACCACATTGCCAAATCTCAAAATCAGTATTCTTGACAAAACAGCCAAAGTTACCGCCAGGCGCCTGGAGCTTAATGGCAGCGATTTGGTAAGCGAGATGCGCGTTGAGCATCAAGTGCCGTTCGTTGCAGAGGCGATCAAAGGCACATTGAAAAATGCCGATATGGCCGTTATTTTCGGGGCTTCCGCGGTATGTGATCCAGATGATATCGTACCGCAGGCTATTCGCCTTGCCGGAGGCAAGATCGAACGCATCGGTATGCCGGTTGATCCTGGTAATTTGCTGATATTGGCAAGTCTGGATGGCAAACCTGTACTGGGGGCTCCCGGATGTTCCAGAAGTCCGAAAGAAAATGGTTTTGATTGGATTTTGGATCGTTTGATGGCTGATTTAAAAGTTGATCATCAAATGGTCTCCAGAATGGGGGTGGGCGGTATTTTGTCTGAAATTCCAAGCCGGCCTTCACCGCGGGAAATGCTGAAAGCAGATTTTAAAGGTGATGTGGCAATTGCTGTTTTGGCTGCCGGACGCTCCAGCCGGATGGGTATGCGCAATAAATTGCTGGCACATTTTGATGGTGTGCCGCTTATCAGGCGCTCGGCAGAAGCGGCAATTGCCGGTGGCGGGCGACCGGTCATTGTTGTGCTTGGCCATATGGCTGAAGAAATTGATATGGCGCTGCATCATCTAACCATCAAAACCATTATAAATTCCGATTACAGTCAAGGGCTATCAACTTCAATCAAAGCAGCACTTGATCATCTGCCGCCTTCTGCAACGGGATTAATGATCCAGCTTGGTGATATGCCGCAGATCAAAGCTACGCATATAAGGGAAATACTGGCGGCATTCGACAAAAGCCGTCATCGTGCGGTCGTTCGCGCAACTTGTAATGGGGAGGCTGGTAATCCGGTGGTTATTCCTTCCAGCCTTTTTGCAGAACTTGCACAATTGCAAGGGGATCGTGGTGCGCGAACTCTGATTGAAAAAAGTGCCGTTGAAGTGATTGATGTCGAAATTGGCGAAGCCGCTTTGAGTGATGTCGATACCGCGGAAGCTTTGGCAAAAGCCGGTGGATATTGGGCTGACCGATTGATTTCAACTATTTGAAATGATTTCCTTGCTGAAGTTTATTTTAAGGTCAGATGCGCCAAGAAGCCATTGTTTATTTGCTAAATGATTGCTTTTTATTGCATATTGGTGCTGCTTGAGAGATGCTATTTGCGTCGCTTAATTCACTCACCTTTATATATAATAATCTGAAAGCAATATCATTATGGAACCGGCTAATATGGCAGCGCTTTTGCTGCTGGCAGGTCTTGCGGCCTATATGCAGACGCTCACTGGCTTTGCGTTGGGGTTGATCATGATGGGCGGCATAGCATTGGCTGCCATAATGCCGATAAATGAAGCGGCGATATTGGTGAGTTTTTTAACGGTCGTGAATGCTGCACAAGTTTTGGCAAAAGGTTGGCGCAATATCGCCAAGCGTGAATTTACGCTGATTATAATCCCAAGCCTTTTGTTTTTGTTGATCGGTTACTGGCTGCTTGGGCTTTTACTTGATAGTTCGGTTGTTTGGCTGAAATTGGTGCTTGGCATTTTTATTATTATTTCGAGTATCCAGCTGCTTATGAAACCAACGCCTTTGGAAAAGCCGTCTGCAGCGGGATCGTTTATTTTCTTTGGTTCATTAGCCGGATTAATGGGCGGTTTATTTTCAACCGCAGGACCACCATTAGTTTATCATCTATATCGACAGCCTTTAAGACTTGCGGTTATCCGCGAAACGCTGGTGGCAGTTTTTGGACTGAATGCGCTGGTGCGACTTGGCACTGTAATGGCGGCAGGAGAAATGCCATCAATTGATTTTTGGTGGAGCCTTTTGGCCATACCGGTCGTGATCTTATTTACATTTTTGGCGCGTCGTTTTCCCCCACCGCTTTCGGCTGTTGCCTTGCGACGATTGGCATTTGTTTTGTTGTTTTTGTCCGGCGCATCATTGGCAATACCGGCAATTTTCACGCTTGTTGCAGATATTTAGTGCGTATAGAAAAAGGCTCCCGTATTTATCTGGGAGCCTTTTTGATCTTACAGCGTATTAGGACGTTTGCCTTCCAGAAGATCAAGCACCGTACGTGCTGCTTCCATCACATTGGTGCCGGGGCCAAAAACGGCTGAAACACCATTTTCATAAAGGTAATCATAGTCTTGGCGTGGAATAACACCGCCAACCACGACAATCACCTGACCAGCACCGCGTTCTTTCAACGCTTTAATGAGTTGCGGCGCCAGTGTTTTGTGACCGGCTGCCAGTGACGACATGCCAACCACATGCACCTTCTGCTGCACGGCCATATCTGCCGCTTCTTCCGGTGTTTGGAAGAGTGGGCCAGCAAGCACATCAAAACCCATATCGCCAAAGGCAGAAGCAATGATTTTGGCGCCACGGTCATGGCCATCCTGACCAAGTTTCGCGACCATAATTTTAGGCTTTTGGCTTAAAACTATGGAAAATTCGCCAAGGCGCTCGATAAGTGTTTGATATTCCGGATCGCCGTCATAGGCATCCCCATAAACATCGCTGACAACTTCCGGAATGGCGGCATGGTCACCATAAACAACACGCAATGCATCGGAAATTTCGCCGACTGTGGCACGCGCACGCGCGGCTTCCACCGCGGCTTCCAGAATATTACCCTGTTTGGTGCGGGCAACTTCCGTTAATGCCGTAAGGGCTGCTGCCACCTTGGCGGCATCGCGATTGCGTTTCATTTTTTCAATGCGCTCGATCTGCGCCAGACGCACTGCCGTATTGTCGATTTCGAGAATATCGAGTTGGTCTTCGTTTTCGAGGCGGTATTTATTGACGCCGACGATCACTTCATCGCCGCGGTCAACAGCAGCTTGACGCCGCGTTGCCGCTTCTTCGATCAGGCGTTTCGGCATGCCGGTGGCAACCGCTTTGGTCATGCCGCCAAGCTCTTCCACTTCTTCAATCAGCGCCCAAGCTTTTTCAGCCAGATCATGGGTGAGGCTTTCGACATAATAAGAACCGGCCAGCGGATCCACCACATTGGTGACGCCGGTTTCATGCTGCAAAATCAACTGCGTATTACGCGCAATACGAGCCGAAAACTCCGTTGGCAGGGCAATCGCTTCATCAAGCGCGTTGGTGTGCAGCGACTGTGTGCCGCCAAGTGCTGCCGACATCGCCTCATAAGCAGTGCGGATAACGTTATTATAAGGGTCTTGTTCCTGCAACGACACGCCGGAGGTCTGGCAGTGGGTGCGCAGCATCATAGATGAGGCTTTTTTCGGCTCGAATTCTTCCATGATGCGTGTCCACAGCAAGCGCGCGGCGCGAAGCTTGGCTGCTTCCATAAAGAAATTCATGCCGATGGCGAAGAAGAACGACAAGCGCCCCGCGAAATCATCGACATTCAGGCCTTTTCTCAAGGCTGCGCGCACATATTCGCGCCCGTCGGCCAATGTGAAAGCGAGTTCCTGCACCAGTGTCGAACCCGCTTCCTGCATATGATAGCCGGAAATGGAGATCGAATTGAAGCGCGGCATTTCTTTGGCTGTGTATTCGATAATATCGGCAATAATCCGCATGGATGGTTCCGGCGGATAGATATAGGTGTTGCGCACCATAAACTCTTTCAGAATATCATTCTGAATCGTGCCGGAAAGCTCGGCGCGCGAGCAGCCTTGTTCTTCGCCAGCGACAATGAAATTGGCCAAAATCGGAATAACCGCGCCATTCATGGTCATGGAAACAGACATATCTTTGAGCGGAATACCGTCAAAGAGAATTTTCATATCCTCGACACTGTCAATCGCCACACCTGCTTTACCGACATCGCCGACAACGCGGGGATGGTCGCTGTCATAGCCGCGATGGGTTGCCAGATCGAAAGCAACGGACAAGCCTTTTTGTCCGGCAGCAAGATTGCGTTTGTAAAAAGCATTGGAGGCTTCAGCGGTGGAAAAACCGGCATATTGGCGGATTGTCCATGGACGACCGGCATACATGGTGGCGCGGGGGCCGCGTACAAAAGGCGCAAAACCGGGCAGTGTATCCAGATGTTGCACACGCTCCAGGTCATCAGCGGTATAAAGCGGTTTCACCGGAATGCCTTCCGGTGTCTGCCATGTCAGTGTGTCGGGAGATCGTTTGACCTCCTTTTCTGCCAGTTTCTGCCAATCGGCCATTGTTACTTTCGCCGCCATTAAATGAACTCCAGAATAAGCTCATCGACAGCAAGACTTTGGCCGGCAGATGCCAGTATGCGCTTCACCACGCCGCTTTTTTCTGCGCGCAAGGTATTTTCCATTTTCATTGCTTCAACAATTGCCAATGCTTGTCCTGCCTCTACGTGATCGCCCTCCGCGACTGCAATGGAGGTTATCACACCCGGCATCGGGCACAATAGCATCTTGGATGTATCCGGCGCTTGCTTGACCGGCATCAGCTCGGCAAGCTCCGCCACTCGCGGACGACGGACAAAACATTTAACATCAATGCCGCGATAGCGCAGACGCAAAGCATTGCCGTTAATGTCAACTTTAACGCCCATTGTTTCGCCGTCTACATTGAATATGTCAAGCTGATCGCCTGGTTTCCATTCGCTTGCCACATGCAACACAGTATTGGCACCGATCAGAACACGCAAACCGGCTTCATAATCTTCCATGGTCAGAGCAAGGCATTGATGGCCTAAGCTGACAACCCATTCTTTGGCCAATGGTGCGATGTGGTCGCTTAAACGACCGCTGATTTGGGCAGCGCGTTCCTGCATGATTTTATTGATGAATGCGGCAACAGCTGCCAGTTTTTGTGCGGTTTTCACATCCGCATTAACACCTTGGAACCCTTCCGGAAATTCTTCGGCGATGAAAGCCGTGGTGATATTGCCGTCACGGAAGCGCGGATGCTGCATAACGGCTGACAGGAACGGCAGATTGTGGCCAATGCCTTCCAATTCAAACTCGTCTAAAGCAGCGCTCATCGCATCAATTGCGGTGATACGATCCGGTGCCCATGTACAAAGTTTTGCGACCATCGGGTCGTAATACATGGAAATTTCGCCACCTTCATAAACGCCGGTATCATTGCGCACAATGGTGCCGTCAGTGTTTTCACCTTCCGCTGGCGGGCGATAACGTGTGAGGCGGCCAATGGACGGCAAGAAATTGCGATATGGATCTTCGGCGTAAAGGCGGCTTTCAATCGCCCAGCCGTTCAGTTTGACTTCGCTTTGTGCAATTGCCAGTTTTTCACCGGCGGCAACACGGATCATTTGCTCGACAAGGTCAATGCCGGTGATGAGTTCCGTGACCGGATGTTCCACCTGCAAGCGGGTGTTCATTTCGAGGAAATAGAAATTACGTGAACCATCAACGATAAATTCAACCGTACCGGCTGAAGTATAACCTACGGCCGCGGCAAGTGCTACAGCCTGTTCGCCCATGGCGCGGCGTGTTGCTTCATCCAAGAAAGGAGACGGGGCTTCTTCCACCACTTTTTGGTTGCGGCGTTGAATGGAGCATTCACGTTCGCCCAAATAAATAATATTGCCGTGTTTGTCGCCAAGTACCTGAATTTCGATATGGCGCGGCTGGGTGACAAATTTTTCAATGAAAATACGGTCGTCACCGAATGAGTTTTTGGCCTCATTCTTGGCAGCCTGAAAGCCTTCACGTGCTTCCGTTTCATTTTCGGCAATACGCATGCCCTTGCCGCCACCACCGGCGGAGGCCTTGATCATCACCGGATAGCCGATATTGGAGGCAATTTTCACCGCTTCATCAGCGCTTTCAATCAAACCCATATGCCCCGGAACTGTGGAAACGCCAGCTTCAGCGGCCAGTTTTTTCGAGGTGATTTTATCACCCATCGCTAAAATTGCGCCTTCTGGCGGGCCGATGAAAGCAACGCCGAGCTTATCTAAAGCTGCGGCAAAAGCCGGATTTTCCGACAAAAAGCCATAGCCCGGATGCACCGCATCAGCGCCGGTTTGACGGATGGCATCGAGAATTTTGTCGATGACAATATAAGACTGGTTGGATGGTGCAGGGCCGATATGGACAGCTTCATCAGCCATGCTGACATGAAGCGCGTTACGGTCGGCATCAGAATAAACAGCAACTGTGGCAATGCCCATTTTCTTCGCGGTTTTGATCACGCGGCAGGCAATTTCACCTCGGTTAGCAATAAGAATTTTTTTAAACATATTAAATCCAGCTTCGGTTGAACGGTTTAAGCCCGAGGGAAAAAATCACAGCGGAATAGTATCGTGCTTGCGCCAGCGCTGCTCAGTGCGTTTATTACGCAGTGAAGCAAAGGCACGGGCGATACGGCGGCGCGATGAGTGAGGCATAATCACCTCATCAATAAAGCCGCGTTCTGCTGCCACAAACGGATTGGCGAAACGGGTTTCATATTCCGCTGTCCGTTCACTGATTTTTTCCGGATCATTCAGTTCCGAGCGATAGAGAATTTCGGTGGCGCCTTTTGCACCCATCACAGCAATTTCTGCCGTTGGCCATGCGTAATTGATGTCGGCACCGATATGTTTGGAAGCCATCACGTCATAAGCACCGCCATAGGCTTTGCGGGTGATAAGCGTGACCATTGGGACGGTTGCTTGTGAATAAGCAAAAAGCAATTTTGCGCCATGCTTGATCACGCCGCCATATTCCTGTGCGGTGCCCGGCAAGAAGCCCGGCACGTCCACAAGGGTGAGGATTGGAATATTGAACGCATCGCAGAAGCGCACAAAACGTGCCGCTTTGCGCGAGGCATCAATATCAAGGCAGCCTGCCAGTACCATCGGTTGGTTGGCAACTACGCCGACGGTTTGACCATCAATGCGCACAAAACCGGTGAGAATGTTTTTGGCGAAAGCTTCCTGAATTTGGAAGAACGCTCCTTCATCCGCGATTGAGTAAATCAACTCGCACATATCATATGGCTTGTTGGAAGCATCAGGAATGAGGGTATCCAAGCGTTGTTCAAGACGTGCCGGATCATCAAAGCTCGGGCGCTTTGGTGTGCTTTCAAGATTATTGAGTGGCAGATAGTCAAACAATATGCGCACTTGTTCTAGTGCTTCGATGTCGTTTTCATAAGCGCCGTCGGCAACGGAGGATTTGCTGGTGTGGGTGCGTGCGCCGCCCAGCTCTTCAGCGGTAACAATTTCGTTGGTAACGGTCTTTACCACATCAGGGCCGGTGACAAACATATAAGAACTGTCACGCACCATGAAGATAAAGTCGGTCATGGCAGGGGAATAAACTGCACCACCGGCACATGGCCCCATGATGACGGATATTTGCGGTACAACGCCGGAAGCATCAACATTGCGCTTGAACACTTCGGCATAGCCTGCCAGTGAAGCAACGCCTTCTTGAATACGAGCGCCGCCGGAATCGTTTAATCCAATGACCGGTGCGCCATTTTGCAACGCCATATCCATAATTTTGCAAATTTTCTGCGCGTGGGTTTCAGACAAAGAGCCGCCCAGGACGGTAAAATCCTGACTGAAGACATAAACCTGACGACCATTGATGGTGCCCCAGCCGGTAACAACGCCGTCGCCTGCAATTTTCTGGGAGGCCATGCCGAAATCCACCGCGCGGTGGGTGACATACATGTCGTATTCTTCAAACGATCCTTCATCCAGCAGCACTTCGATACGCTCACGGGCGGTCAGCTTACCTTTTGAATGTTGGGCATCAATTCGCTTCTGCCCGCCGCCAAGCCTTGCTTGCGCACGGCGTGTTTCGAGTTGCTCTAAAATCGATCGCATTTCATCTCCCAATTGCAAAATATTGCACTTCTTTGAATGTATTAGCCCAAGAAAGGACTTCACAGAACCGGTAAACATGTGGCAATGTGTAAATTATAAAAATGCAAACTCAAAATTGCGAAATTGCAAATGGCTATTGGTAAACTCTATATCGGGCGTAAAATTCGTGAATTGCGCGATGCGCATAAATCCACGCAGAGTAAGTTTGCCGAGCGTATTGGCATTTCAACCAGCTATCTCAATCAGATTGAGAATAATCAGCGTCCTGTTTCGGCGTCAGTCTTGGTAGCATTGGCTGAAAAATTCGAAATCAATATTTCTGAATTGTCTTCTGGCGAAGGTGATCGTTTGCTTTCGGCTTTGTCTGAAGCGCTGAATGATCCGATTTTTGACAATCTCAATATGACGGCACAGGAATTAAAACTCGTCAGCCAAAGTGCGCCCAATATGGCCCATGCGTTGATCCGTGCGCATCAGGGATTTCGTCGCAATAGTGAGCAGTTGGCATCTTTGAGCGACAGTTTGGGACGCAGTGCTTCATTGGCTGAAACCACGCCTTTTGAAGAAGTGCGCGACTTTTTTCATTTCGTCGATAATTATATTCATGCACTCGATATTGAGGCTGAAAAATTATCGCAAGAATTGCAGCTTGAAAATAGTGATCGCCGGTATACGCAGCTTTGCCAATTCTTAGAACAAAAACATCAAATTCATGTGGTGAGTGACAAGGATAGCGGGGAGGTGCTGCGCCAGTTTGATCCGCTGACTTCCACTTTGTGTATGAACCCTTATGCCGCCCCTTCAACCCGTGACTTTCAGCTTGGGCTTCAGATTGCGCAGGTTCATGCCAGCGAGCTGATCGACAATATTGCAAAAAATGCAAATTTTCGCACGCATGAAGCTTTTGAAATTTGCAAAATTGGCTTACAGAACTATTTCGCTGGTGCGCTTTTGCTGCCCTATAGTTTTTTTCATAGTATGGCAGCAGAGTTGCGCCATGATCTGGAATTATTGTCAGTGCGCTTTGGCGCCAGTCTCGAGCAAATTTGCCATCGGTTGAGCACTTTGCAGCGGCCGGGTTTAAAAGGTGTGCCGGTGTTTTTTGCCCGTGTGGACCGCGCCGGTAATATTACCAAGCGCCACAGCGCGGCGCGTTTGCAATTTGCCCGTTTTGGTTCGGCCTGTCCGTTGTGGAATGTGCATGAAGCTTTTGAAACCCATGACCGTATTATTCGCCAATTAGCGGAAACGCCGGATGGTGCGCGTTATCTTTGCTTGGCGACACAAATTTCGAAGGGTACAGGCGGTTTCAGCCGCCCGCAGCAGCGTTATGCTTTGGCTTTTGGTTGCGAGATTTCTTACGCGCATACATTTATTTATTCGGATGATCTGGATTTATCGGCGCGTGCGAGCTTTACACCGATCGGCGTTTCATGCCGCATTTGTGAACGTACGCAATGCCCGCAACGGGCTGTGCCGCCTTTGATGCAAAAAATTCATGTCGATCATAATAGTAGAGCGACATTGCCATATTCGATTGCAAAATCTTGAGCGGTGCTTCAGCGGAGAAAACTAAGACGCCCTTGTTGCATTTTCTGTTCAATCCAATGGCGCTCGGCATCCCATGCATGGCGCTTCCAGCCTTCCCATGTGAAGCCGCAAATACGGATGTCCCATTCGTTCGCATCATGAGTTTGCAGCATATACCATATGCCTAAAAATCCGGTGCTAGGAAAAAGTTTCTTCATATCTTTTTCAGCAATACCGAGCTCCGCACAAGCTTGCATGTAAAATTGTGGAGACATGATACGGATGTCTTTATAAAGGCCAATAATATCAATAGTTTGATGTGTCCAATCCTCACGTCTGCCTTTCAGGCGTGATAGGATATTTGGCTGCGGATGATATTTTTCAATAATGCTTGGATGATAAGGTAACAGTATTTCTTTTGCCGCTTTGAAAATCGGCGATTGAATGAAATGAGGTTCCTGCAAACGCTTTTGCATGGGTTTGCTGGTGGCTGCAACCATCAAGAGGTCAGTTTTTGTCCCCCCTAGATTGACAGGATGTGCAGCGTCATTGAAGCGCACTACGTAATTCGTTCTGTCGATCATATCGGATAGACCCGTGACAAGCGGAGCATTGCCAACGAGAACCATAGTTTTTTTCATTATTGTTTTGCTTCTTATTTCATAATTCAATGTGTTTTATGAAAACAAAACAATATGACGGTAAGACGAAGTTTGAAATCACTTTTTTGTCATTAACAGTTATTAATGTAATATTAAGTGAGTGCTTTGCATGAATTTGTCATGCTGGTGTCATGAGCTGATTACATTTGTAGGCTAATTAGGTCTGATTATAATCAGCAGCAGTAATATAAAGCGCCCGATGATTTCCGCGACCTAGCTATTGAGACGGTTTTAGTAAGGCATGCAAACGCGTTAACGCAAAAGCTTTGATACAGCATTTAAACCATGATGAATGAAATAAGCTTTTATCATCCTTGCACCGGTCGACTTTCAAACTGCCACCTATTAAACCTATTCACGCACGAATTGGCAGAACTAAATTTCCCGCGCTGTGTTGCAGAAGAGGCCTGTATTAATAATGCAGAATGAGAATCCCAAAGGTTGTTTCATTGCGGTTATAGGTCCAAGCGGTGCCGGCAAAGATACCATTATGGATGCTGCCCGTGAAGAGCTGAAAGATGATGATCGCTTTCATTTTGTTCGTCGTATTATTACGCGTCCACAAATGGCCGGGACCGAAGATCACGACAGCATGGATGAAACAGCCTTTGCAAAGGCACTTGAAAAAGGTGCTTTTGCGTTGCATTGGCAGGCGCATGGTTTGCATTATGCTTTGCCGCGCTCGCTGGAACAGGAAATTGGTGAGGGAGCCATTGTGATTGCCAATGTTTCACGCCGTGTTCTTGATAATATTCGTGCAGCTTATCCACGTCGTTCGATTGTGATGATAACGGCGCGGCCTGATGTGTTGGCTAATCGTTTAGCCAGCCGTGGTCGTGAAACGGAGCAGGAAATAGCGGCGCGCCTGTCGCGCGAAGTTGTTTTTGATAATGCTGCGGATGATGTTGTGAAAATCGACAATTCAGACGATGTCACGACAGCTATTGAAGCTTTTTTACGTCATTTGAGAGACGTCAAACACAAATCATAAAATGCGTTTTAATGGTTAAATTATCGATGACTCCGCCTTATCAGCTTGATTGATATGGCCGTGAAAATTTGAAGTGCGATAACCGAAAAATATGTGACGCCTATGATCTCACGGGCGTCACATATTTTTTTTAAAACTTATTTATACGCTGTGACAACGATTTCGATCAGGCAGGTATCGCCCAGATCAGCAACGCCGACTGTGGCGCGGGTTGGTAGGTTTTCCGGTGCAACCCATTCTTTCCAGACCTTATCCATTTCAGGTTTCAGATTAAGGTCGGTTACGAAAATAGTTGCAGACAAAAGTTTGGTTTTGTCGGTACCGGCTTCGGCCAGATATTTGTCGATCTTTGCCAGCGTTTCGCGGGTCTGACCAGCCATATCGAGGCTTTCATCATCGCAAGTGGTGCCACCAAGATAAACAATTCCGTTATGCTCGACAACGCGATGCATGATTGGTGTTTGTAAATGACGTGTTGCCATTGAAATAGTCCTTTCAAATTACTGTGGTAAGGGGGTGGGATGGTGTTGTTCGTCGGGCTCGTGGCCTGTGACGGCAACCACCGCAGCACTGCGCTGGGGCAATGCTGCAATTTCTCTTAGACTTACTGGTTTGATAGGGGCGCGCAGCCGATAAGTGCCAACCTCGGCAGGGCTGATATCGCGTGCATCAGCGATCATTTCGCTGACGGTCTGGCCGCATAAACGTCCCTGACAAGGCCCCATACCGCAACGCACGAATGTTTTGAGCTGGTTTGGGCCTGCAATATCAAACGCGATTAAATCACGCAGTTTTCCGGCGCTCACTTCTTCGCAACGACAGACAATCGTGTCATTGTCGGCCGGTACGCGGAAAGCTTGGGCGGGTTTATAAAAAAGATCAAGGAATTTGCGTCCGCGCAGATATTTCTGGCGCTGTTTTTGTAAAAGCGATCTCTTGGCTTTTGCCTGTTCCGGAGAGATAAGTTCGAGGTCTTCCAGTATTGTGATGGCAGCAAGACGACCTGCCACACTTGAAGCTTGCGCGCCGCCAATACCTGCACCATCTCCGGCCATTAATAGACCAGGTTTTGTGGTGCGTTGAAAGGCATCAAGCATTGGCTGAAAACTGCGCTGATCTTCGTTCCATTCCAAATCACAACCGGCAGCACTGGTCAGATTGATATTAGGGATAACGCCGTGGTGCAAAAGCACATAGTCGATATCAAGTGTTTCTTGCGTTTTATGGTGGGTAAAACGGATGCGTTCGGCTTTGTCTTTGCCTTCAATGCGTAAAGCTGCAACATGGTTGACCACGCGGATATTGCGGCGCACTTTCAAAAGCAGCGACAGCCCTTTGGCGAAATAAGGCGAGGCTAAAAATCCGCCGATATAGGGCAGGGCAGTTTTAAGATTACTGCGCGGTGTGGTATCCAGAATGGCAGTAATCTTGACGCCTGCATCAAGCAATTGTGCGGCGAAAAGATAAAGCAAAGGCCCTGAACCGGCCAGAACCACTCGCCCTTTCGGGGCAATGCCTGCGGATTTTAAAGCGATCTGTCCTGCGCCAATTGTCATGACACCGGGTAATGTCCAGCCTGTAATTGGCATAGGCCTTTCAATCGCACCGGTTGCCAGAATAACTTTCTTGGCATTGATCATCTGTGCCTGAGCTTTAAATGAGACACCGATCATGGCTGTTGAGCGAACGTCATCGTTGCCGTAAGGCTCCAAACTCCATACTGTGGCACCGGCTGCATAATGAACCGAGCTTTTGGCAAACTCATGGGCGATTTCGCGTCCGGACCAGTAATCTTTGCCTAAGAAATGATGAGTCTTTTCAGAGATTTTGGTGATGGAGCGGTAAATCTGGCCGCCGACGGCATTATTTTCATCGAGCACCAAAATGCGCGCACCGCTGTGTCCGGCTTCAATCGCGGCACTCATGCCCGCAGGGCCGGCGCCAATGATGACCAGATCATAAAGTGGCAGAAAATCAGTTGCTGAATCTAAAGAGATGATGCTCATAATGGGGTGTCGCTCCCGATGCGACGTGCACCTTGCTGGCTTTTGACAACCATGCCGTCGTAAACTTCTGTCATGCAGCTTTGACGGTTTTGCACATCGTCAATAGTGACCAGACATTCAAAGCAAACGCCCATCATGCAATAGGGAGCGCGCGGTTCACCGCCCACAACACTGGTACGAAAGCGGTTGACGCCTTGGCTTAACAATGCGGCTGCGACACTAATGCCCTTTGTGACTTTTAATATTTGGCCGTCAAATTGAATGGAAACGGTTTCATCAGATTTAATCAGTGACTGAAACATGAAACCTCCGTGCAGAAAATGGTTTGAGATTATCATCCAGACGTCCGGCAGCAATTTGGGGCGCGACGATCAATGTATGATTGGAAGCTAGCGTGACGCCGGAATGGCAGGTGACGACAAATGCACCGGGGCAGGTTTCTGATTGTTGATAAATCGGCATGCCATCCTTGGATTTCACCCGAAAGCCCGCCCAGCTTCTGACAATATTGACATCAGCCAAGTGCGGAAAAATGCGGATTGCCCGATTGGCTAAAACGGCAGAAATGTCCTGATTGGTCATGAGGGCGGCTGAGTGGGTTTCTTCACTGTCGCCGATCATCACTCCGCCTTCATCAGCTTGCCGGATGGTTGCTGCAGTATAATCAAAAAAAGGTGCACATTTTTCTGTAACCAGAATTTGGCCTTTGCTGCGAACAAGCGGCACATGCAGGCCGACCATCGGTGCAAGCATGGTATTGTTGACACCAGCAGCTAATATGAGTTTGCGCGTTCGCATTTGCCCCCATATACCGGTGAGGATAAACCCGTTTTTGTCGGGGGTAATTTGCGTAACATCGTGATGCGAACGATAATCAACACCTGATTTGAGCAATGCAGTATGAAGTGCACGCAAGAGGCGCAGTGAATTGACGTGACCATCGGCAGTTGAATAAACAGAACCGACAACATCGGGCCCGATTGCCGGTAACATGGCGCGGGTTGCCGCATGATCAAGAACCTGATAATCAGGAGCACCTTCGCCTACTTCACGCGCCACTCTTGCGGCTTCATCGTGCCATTGCTGAAGTTCGGCATCGGACAAAGCAAAAGAAAAACCGCCTTTCTGGCTCAAACTGACATCAATGCCGGTAGTGGCCAAAAGATCGGAAGCAAGTTGCGGCCAATTTTGGGCCGCTTGTTGTGACCAGCGGGCATAATCAGGCTTGCCGACACCTTTGCCCTGCACCCAGATAAGTGCAAAATTGGCACGGGAGGCACGAAGTGCCAGATCTTCGCCATCAAGCACGACAGTTTGCACACTTGCACGTGTCAAACCCCAGGCAATAGATGCCCCGACAAGTCCGCCGCCAATGACAACGGCCTCTTGTTCTGAAATTGATGCCATGTTTATTTTCCCGTCGTGCCTGCCTGATCTTTATTGTTCAATGCTGCAATCGTGCTTTAAAGACATAGGGCAGAGCACCGGTGCAGCTATTGCTGTACCGGTTATTTTATTGAATTATTCGCGTGGGCTGACGTCCACTTTGAACCATTTTTCGGAGAGGTTTTTAATGGTGCCGTCAGCAATTGCTGCTTTGATGGCCTCATCAAACTGACCTTTAAGTTCGCTATCATCTTTACGCAGACCAATACCGATCATGCCGAAGATTTTGCCTGAGAAAAGCGGGCCGGAAAGCTCGGCACCTTTCATGTCGTCTTTTTCAAGTGCTGCGGCCAAAACAGTGGCATTGGCCAGCACGGCATCAATACGACCGCTCATCAGATCAAAATTATGCTCTTCGGTTGTTTTATATTCGCGCACATCCGCTTTATCTTTCAGGTAGGTTTCCATGAAAGATGAGGCGGTTGTTGAACCCTGAACACCGACTGGTTTGCCATTGAGCTTGGAGCCGATTTCTTCAATCAGGGCTTTGGCTTTTTCCGGTTCACTATCGATGGAAATGGATTCTCCGGTGCCCGGCAATTTGGCCAGGTCGCTATCGGAAAGCGCTGCAAAACTATTGATGGCCGCTGCATAAGGTGCCGAGAAAGCAATAACTTCTTCACGCTTTGGCGTAATGCTCATTGCAGCCATGATGGCATCATATTTTCCGGCGGTCAGCGATGGAATAAGACCATCCCAGTTCTGTGCGGTGACTTCACATTTGACGTCCATGCGGGCGCAAAGATCTTTGATAAGATCCATTTCAAAACCCATCAATGTGCCGTTTGGCCCGGAAAAGCTCCACGGCGCATATGCGCCCTCAGTAGCAATACGCACGGTTTTTTCCTGAGCATTGGCACCGCCCAGCGCAATCATGGATACTGCAAAAGCTGTGACCAGTGATTTCATATTCATTTTTTACCCCTAAATTGACCCTTAATGATGATATGCACGTTAAGAAGACGATATGCGTATTTTATAATTCGCTGCGGGAGATAAACTGGCGCAGACGCTCAGAGTGCGGATTGCTGAAGACTTCCTGCGAGGAGCCTTCTTCTTCAATGACGCCTTGATGAAGGAATACAACGCGGTTGGAAACCTCGCGTGCAAAGCTCATTTCATGGGTTACAACCAACATGGTGCGCCCTTCGGCTGCCAGATCACGCATGACTTTCAAAACTTCACCAACCAGTTCAGGATCAAGCGCTGACGTGGGCTCGTCAAACAACATAATATGCGGACGCATAGCCAGTGCGCGGGCAATGGCGGCACGTTGTTGCTGACCGCCCGACAAATGTGCCGGATAATGATTGCGCTTATCAGCAATGCCAACCCTTTCAAGCAGGCTTTCAGCCTCGGCAATACACTCTTTACGGTTGCGTTTTTGAACGTGAACGGGTGCTTCGATCAGATTTTCTAAAATGGTTAAATGTGACCAGAGATTGAAGGACTGAAACACCATTGCTGCTTCTGCACGCAAACGACGCAATTGGTTGGCATCGCTCAAGCGGGATGGTTTGCCTATTTCATGATGCAACTTATAGGCTTCACCATTGATGGAGACACTGCCGGCAGACGGGATTTCCAGCATATTGATGCAACGTAACAGGGTCGATTTTCCTGAACCCGATGAACCTAAAATCGAGATGACATCGCCTTCATAGGCTTTGAGTGAAATCCCGTGCAGAACTTCCTGATCACCATAGTTTTTGCGAATGGCATTCAACTCAACGGCGGGTACAGACGTGTTATTGAGCATGTTGTTCACCGTTGTTTTGCAAGGTGGAGGGACGTGAACGAGGGGTGCGACGTTCCGGAGAGGTCATATATTCCACGACGGCAAAAATACGTGCGACCACGAAATTCAATGTCAGATAGATAATACCTGCACAAATGAAGATTTCCACCGGACGATAACTTGCAGAGATAAGTTTGGCGGCAAGCCCTGTCACTTCCATCATGGTGATAGTCGAGGCAAGAGCGGTGGATTTAATCATCAGGATCACTTCATTGGAATATCCGGGCAGCATCTGGCGCAAGCTTTGCGGCCAGATAATACGGCGGAAAACTTGCCAATGCGACATGCCATAAGCGCGTCCGGCTTCAATTTGTCCGGCAGGTACGGAAAGCAGACCGCCGCGGATAATTTCAGCACTATAGGCGGCGGTATTGAGCGCCAATGCTAGAACGGCACACCAGTAAGCTTCCCGTAAATATGGCCAGAGAAAGCTTTGGCGCAATGCTGGAAACTGGCTCATGCCATAATAAATGATATAAATTTGCACCAAAAGAGGTGTGCCGCGAAAGACAAAAATATAAGCGCGTGCCGGCAGATCAAGCCACCATTGGCCGCTGATACGCATGACTGCCAGCAAAAAGGCAAAAACAGCACCTGCCGTTACCGACAAGACCGTGAGCTGCAAGGTCAGAGGCAAACCGGTTAAAAGGGTTTTGAACGAGTTCCACAGAAAAGGGATGTCAAGCAGTGTCATGCTGCTCTCCTTATGCCGCGCATGGCGCGTTTTTCAGCAGAGCGAAAGATAAGGCCGGAGACAAATGTAATCAGCAGATAAAGAGCCGCAGCGGTGAGAAAGAAGCTGAATGGTTGACGCGTTGAACCGGAGCCGATTTGCGCCTGGCGCATCAGTTCGACAAGGCCGATGACTGATATGAGTGCGGATTCTTTCAAAACAAGCTGCCAGACATTGCCGATACCTGGAATGGCAAAACGAGCGGCTTGCGGCAAAATAATGCGGCGGAAGCACAAGAAAGACGACATACCATAGGCTTTGGCGGCTTCGATTTCTCCCTTATTGAGCGCCAGAATGGCACCGCGGAAAACTTCTGTTTGATAAGCTCCGGAAACAATGCCGATTGCAAGTGCACCAATGAGAAAAATCGGCGCGCTGATAAAACCTTCGACGGCAAATAAAGAACCGATACTGGTGATTAGTGCACTGGAGCCAAAATAGAAAAGATAAATCACCAGAAGATCGGGAATGCCGCGTAAAACGGTTGTATAAAATTCGCCACTATAACGCAGTGCGCGAAAACCGGAAAATTTGGCCGCGGCACCCAGACATCCCAAAATACTGCCGATAAAAAACCCGCTTAAAGCAACAGCTATAGTGACGCCTGTAGCTTTGAGCATGTCAAAACCCCAGCCATTCTCACCAAAGCCCATAAGCTGGACATAATTTTCTATTCCGTTCACCCTTAAGATGCCTTTTCGACGGCTCCCAATCAGCGAATTGGGTAGCAAATTGGATAAATACCCTTCGCTTTATCTTTTTTATAGAAAATGCATAGAAGAGAGTATAGCGTCAAATTCGAAATATATGCTCAAGAATAACAAGATATTATGGGGCAGGCTGTGAATTTACGTCAGGTTGAAGCATTCAGAGCAGTTATGAAAACCGGACAGATGACAGTTGCAGCTGAGTTGATGTCGATCACGCAGCCTGCTGTCAGCCGTTTGATCAAAGATTTCGAACGCGCGACTGCGCTCAAATTATTTGAGCGCCGCGGCAATCAGATTACACCGACACAAGAAGCTGTGACACTGATGAAAGAAGTGGAACGTGCTTTTATCGGCTTGTCACGTATTGCGCATGTGGCAGAAGAAATCAGCCGGCATTCGGCAGGTCGCTTGCGTATAGCAGCCATGCCAGCGCTTGGTAACGGGATTTTGCCACGTTTTCTGGCGGGTTTTTTACGTGACAAACCTAATGTGCAAGCGTCTCTTAATGCCATCCCGTCGTCGATGGTGATTGAAGCAGTGGCATCAGGTCAGGCCGATATCGGCTATGCCGACAGTCCGCTTGAGCGCCCCGGTTTTTCGATTGACAACTATTCCTATCCGGCTGTTGTGGCAATGCCGGCCCATCACAGACTGGCTGAAAAAGCGATTATCGAACCTGCCGATCTGGCCTATGAACGTATGATAACGCTGGAGCCAGGAACTATATTTGCCATGCGTGTGGAGGTGGCGCTTGCCAGTATTCCGCGTTCTGCTTCAATTGAAACGCGGCTTTCTCATACGGCACTTAATCTTGTGGCGTCCGATGCAGGTATCACTATTATTGATCCGACATCCGCAAGCGAGTTTAAGGATCGCGGCGTGGTGCTGCGTCCGTTCAGCGAGTTTATTGAAGCTGGTTTTCTTGTGTTGGAGCCGGAAGATAAGACCGCCTCCGCTTTGAGCGCAACTTTTAAACAGGAATTTGCAGCTTATCATGACAAAATTATAGCAGGACAGAATATTTGATCGGCCTTTGAAATTGTTATTATATGATGGGAAAAGATTAGTTTTCGGGCGCATTAAACGCTTGTCCCCCTGCTTTATTCATAGCTGATTCCGATATGAGTAAATGCTATATGAGAATTTTTTTGCTTAAAATTACGTTTTTATGAGAAAAAGATTTGCTTCACACCCAATATTTAGGCGTGCATACCCCTCTTTTTTGCTGATTGTCGGTTAAGTTCAATTTGTGCTGCCGTGCGTTTTTGGATGAATGTACGCACCAGCGTTCCCCCGCCAGTTTGAGGTCTGAGGAATATATGAAATCAACTGTCAATTTTAAAAATAGTTGACAGTCGGTTATGACGATGACAGGTTATTTGAAAAATGAATAAACAGTGTTGCTTTATCCATAAAACAACTAATACCATGCAGCGGGACGCAGTGCTGGTAATTGGTTTGCAAACGGATACGAAAACACTGTCAGGGGAATAAAATGAACAAATCTGCTTTGGATATCGTGAGCTTATGGCTTGCGGGTGATGCTGAAACACCGCCTTTTGAGGCGCTGACTGCGCGTAAAGATGTGTTTGAAATGACACGTCAGGCGCAGCTAGCTGTGCTGACACCGGCCGATGGCGGTGCATGGTCGCACGCTTTGCGCGCAGCGCTTGCAGCCCGTATCGCCACCGCAAACAATAATCCTTATCTGGCCAATATTTACGCCAAAGCTGCTGCTGGCTCACCTCATGCCGCTCTTGCAGCGGTTGATTATGTGCCGTCTGAGCTGGTTGAGCAGAAGGTCGTGGCCTTCATGGATAAGGTGGCCAATAACACCAAAGCTATTGCTGCCGAAGATATTTCCGTGCTGCAACAAGCCGGCATAGCGGATGCGGATATTGTGCGCTTATGTGAATTGAATGCTTTCCTTGCCTATCAGATCCGTGTGGCTGCAGGTCTTGCATCATTGATCGAAGGGGAGCAGGCATAATGAGCGAAGTTATTCATAAATTTACCAAGACCGTGCCGGAATGGCGTCCGCGTGTGAAGCCGGTTGTGCTGGCAGAAGCTTCGCCCGAACAGCTTGATGCATTGAAAGTAACGCCTTCCAACACCAAAGTTTCAGATTATGTGCTGGTTCTTGCGCATGATCCGGAAAGCCTCAATGTTCGCTCGCCGCTTTTTAACACGGTGATGTATGGCAAAGGTGGTTTGGGCCGCGCGGAACGTGAATTAGGCGCACTTGGTGCCTCTGTCGTCAACCAGTGCATTTATTGTGCCGCCGTTCATGCGCAACGTCATGCACAGCTCAGCCGTGATGAAAGCGTGACTGATAAGCTTTTCCTGGAAGGTGAAAAAGCGAAGCTTGATCCGAAAAACCAAGCGATTTTTGATTTTGCGCTGAAACTTTCGCAATTCCCGCCCAAAACAGATGGTGCTGACGCACAGCGTTTGCAGGATGCTGGCCTGAACAAAGAAGAAGCCGTTGATCTGGTGCTCTCGACAGCCATGTTTGGTTGGGCAAACCGCCTGATGCATGTGTTGGGCGATCCGGTCAAATAAACATTTAAACGCTGTTTTTATTCGAGCATTCGCTGCCCCTAAACCGGCAGACAGGGAGAATTTATGCGTAATTTAAAGGCTTTGGAGGCCTATCTGGAAGTGGCAACTTTGGGCAGCGTAACGGCTGCAGCCAAAAGATTGCAACTTTCACAGCCTTCCGTCAGCCGCATCATTCAGGATCTGGAGCGCGAGCTGGGACAAAAGCTTTTTGTCCGTGTTGGCCAGCGTCTGGTACTGACGCAACAAGGCATGTTGTTGCGCGATGATGTGGAACGCGCATTGGCAGGTGTTGCCGAAGTTTGGGAACGGGCGCAGGAGGTGGCGAATTTAAGAACCCGTCCGGTGCGTATTTCCTGCATTTCAGCTTTGGCTTTTGGTTTGGTGCCCCATGCTTGGGCGTCGTTGAACCAGACCATTGGTGTTGAAGGTGGTAAACGCATCACTATTCAAACCGATACACCGGAACGGGTACGCAGCTTTGTGCTGTCCCATGATGCCGATATCGGCGCGACATCATTGCCATTACAACATCGTGACCAGACCACCCATTGGTTTGGCTGCGCGCCTTGCGTTTTGGCTGTGCGTTCGGATGATCCGTTGGCCAAAGAAACCGGCGGCTTGCCACTTTCGGTTATTAAAAGCCGCACATTGGTGGAAATGTCGAATGTGCGGGGGCTTCCGGCTCGCATCCGTCAGACATTGAAAAGCCATAAAATTGAAACGGGTGGTCGTATTCGTACCAACTCGACCATGAATGCATTGGCACTGATCCGTGCCGGTGCGGGCGGGCCTTGCGGCACAGTTGGTATTGTTGAGCCAGTGACCTCTGCGGGGACACCGATGGACGGGATTACATTGCTGCCGTTGGAGCTTGATATTCCTTATTGCTTTGGCGTCATCAGCCATAATGGCGTGCAACTGGGTGAAACGGCTTTGGAGCTGATTTCTGCCCTCGAACAAGCCGCACATAAACTTGTTCCCGGTTTCAAAAATTATTCGCCTGAAGAACATCAATCGCTGATTACCCAGCTTGCATTGCTGGAGGACTGATTATGAAAAATTTTCCATCATCCCTTGAAGAATTAGATCAACTGGTTGCCCGCGATCTCGAATATCTGACGATCCCTGCCAAAGAGTGGGTGCCGGTCAAACAAGTTGAAGGTCAGACATTGCTGGATGTGGCGGTGATTGGCGGCGGCATGGCGGGTTTGTCTGCGGCGGCATCGCTCAAACATTTAGGCATCCGCGCTGTTATTTTTGACGCGCGGCCAAAAGGTTTTGAAGGTCCTTGGGCAACAACAGCCCGCATGGAAACTTTGCGCTCGCCTAAAAGCCTGACTGGCCCTGCTCTTGGCATTCCGTCCCTTACTTTCCGTGCTTGGTTTACTGCGCAGTTTGGCGAGACCAAATGGGAAGAACTGGATAAAATTCCGCGTCTGCAATGGATGGACTATCTGCGCTGGTTTCGTGATGTACTTGATGTGGAGGTGCGTAATGGTCACCGCATTACACTCATCAAACCGCAGGTCGATTACACAGTTTTGGAAATGGAAACACCGGAAGGCAGCCGCACCATATTCGCGCGTCATGTGGTGCTTGCCACAGGGCGTGATGGTTTGGGCGGGCCTTATGTGCCGGACATTATCCGCAATCTGCCACGTCATTTTTGGGCTCATTCTTCGGATGAATATGATTATAGCACTTTGAGAGGCAAAAACATTGCCGTGATCGGTGCTGGTGCCTCTGCAATGGATAGTGCAGGAACAGCGCTGGAGGCGGGCGCTGCACGCGTTGATCTGCTTATTCGCCGCAAGGATATTCCGCGCATCAACCGCGGCAAGGGTATGGGTAATCCGGGCTCTGTCTATGGTATGCAGAATCTGGATGGCCGCGCAAAATTAGCCATTTACAGCTATGTCGGTGCCGAACAAGTACCGCCTCCGCGCGCCAGTGTTTTGCGTGTCAGCCGTCATAAAAACGCATTTTTCCAGCTAGGCGCATCGCTTGATAAAATTACCGTCGAAGGTGACAAGATTGAAATTACCACGCCGAAAGGCCGTCGCCAGTTTGATTTTGTCATTGCTTCAACCGGTTTCCAGATTGATTGGCGTCAAAAAGCGTTTTTGTCGGAAATTGCCAGCAAAGCCCGCACTTGGGAAGAGCGCTTGGCGCCGCTCAGCGGCAATGAAGACCGCTCGCTAATCGAAGCGCCTGATTTGGGGCCTGCATTCGAATTTTTGCCGAAATCGGGTGTTGAAGCCGAAGGTCTCTCGCGCATTCATTGCTTCTGCTATCCGGCGATGATGTCTCATGGCGGCGTGTCGGGCGATATTCCGTCGATCAGTGAAGGGGCGCAGCGTTTGTCACAAGGCATTGTTGCAACGCTTTATCATGAGGATATTGAGCAGCATTTTGCCAATGCGCGCAGCTATGACGAACCGGAGGTTTTCGGCGACGAATGGACGGAAGCAGATAATTATAATCAAACTGATCTTGAGGAGCTGGCATGAATTTTACTGTCTGGCTCATCAAACGATTAGCTCAGGCCGCTGTTGTGCTGCTGATTATGTCGGTAGTTGTTTTTCTTGGGCTGCATATGGTCGGTAATCCGGCAGATATTCTGTTGGCACCGGATGCAACCCAAGTTGATCGTGCAGAGCTCATTGAACGTCTCGGCCTCGACCTGCCGGTCTGGCAGCAATATTGGCTGTTTTTGAAAAGCGCGTTGCAGGGCGATCTGGGCAATAGTTTTGTCTATAATACGCCTGCCGTGATCCTCATCTTGCAACGCATGCCTGCCACCTTGGAACTGGCCGTATTGGCCATGATTTTTGCGGTGTTCATCGGTATTCCGCTTGGTCTTTTCGCAGGAATGAAACCTGAAAATCCATTTGCCAAATTAATCACTACGGGAAGTATTTTAGGCTTTTCTTTGCCAACGTTTTGGGTTGGCTTGCTGCTGATTATGACATTCAGTGTTTCGCTTGGGCTGTTGCCTGCCAGCGGACGCGGTACAACAGTGCGCTTTTTCGGTGTTGAGTGGTCATTTCTGACCCTTGATGGTCTGCGTCATATGTTGTTGCCTGCCATCAATCTGGCGATGTTTAAAGTGTCGCTGGTGATCCGCCTGACCAATGCCGGTGTGCGCGAGGTGAAATCGCTTGATTATGTGCGGTTTGCCCGTGCCAAAGGTCTGTCGCCTTTTCGTATCGTGCGCCGTCATATTTTGCGCAATGTGATGATCCCTCTCGTTACTGTGCTTGGCATTGAATTTGGTTCGACCGTTGCTTTTGCAGTGGTAACTGAAAATATTTTCTCGTGGCCTGGTGCCGGTAAACTCATTCTCGACAGTATCAATGCGCTCGACCGCCCTGTGGTTGTTGCCTATCTGATGGTGGTGGTGACGCTGTTTGTGACGATCAACCTTGTAGTCGATATTCTTTACCGTGTGCTTGATCCTCGCGTTAGAACGGAGGCTGCGGCATGACCTTGGCTCTCGCAAAACCCCCACGCTCTCCGGTTGCGGAAAATATCCGGATGTTCTTGCGCTCGCCGCTGGCAGTCTTTGGTCTTGTGCTTTGTGTGCTGATTGCACTGGCTGCTATTTTTGCGCCCTTTATCGCGCCGCAAGACCCATATGACATGATGGCAATCGACGTCATGGATGCGCGTCTTGCGCCGGGTGAAACCAACATGAATGAAGGTTACACCTATCTGCTCGGCACGGACGGGCAGGGGCGCGATCTGTTTTCCGCCATCCTATATGGCTTACGTACCAGTCTGGTGGTTGGCATCGGATCTGCTACCATCGCCGGCGTCATTGGTATCGTGCTCGGGCTGATTGCAGCCTATGCCGGTGGCAAAACCGATGCGCTTTTGATGCGTCTTGTTGATCTGGTCATGTCGCTTCCGTCCATTTTGGTGGCACTGTTGATGCTGGCCTTTTTTGGGCGTGGTGTCGGCAATGTGGTGATCACATTGGTATTGCTTGAATGGGCTTATTATGCCCGTACCGCCCGTGGTCAGGCGATGGTCGAAAGCCAGCGCGATTATGTGGAATCTGCCCGTGGTCTCGGTCTTTCGCCGATCAGAATTTTGCTTGGTCATATTTTGCCAAACTGCATGCCGCCCTTGCTGGTTATTGGCACATTGCAGATTGCGCGCGCCATTACCTTGGAAGCAACACTAAGCTTTTTGGGGCTTGGTGTGCCGGTGACGGAGCCGTCACTTGGTCTTCTCGTTTCCAATGGTTTTCAATATATGCTGTCGGGTGATTACTGGATCAGTTTTTTCCCAGGTTTGGCATTGCTGATCTCTATTGTGGCGATCAATCTCGTGGCCGACCGCCTGCGTGATGTGTTTAATCCGAGGGCTTTATCATGAGTGATCTCTTGCTGGATGTACGCAATCTGTGCACGCGATTTTACACACAAACCGGTGTTCTTCATGCAGTGGAAGATGTTTCTTTCACCTTGCGCGCAGGTCAAACTATGGGGCTGGTGGGTGAATCGGGTTCAGGTAAGTCTGTCACTGGTTTTTCCGTGCTGGGATTGGTTGATCGTCCGGGACGTATTGTTTCGGGTGAAGTGCGCTTTAAAGGCGAAGACATTACCAAATATTCCAAAAAACAACTTCGGCATTTGCAGGGAAACCGCATTGCGATGGTGTTTCAGGATCCGATGATGACGCTCAATCCGGTGTTGCGTATCTCGGAGCAAATGATCGAAGCCTTACAGGCGCATGAGAAAATCTCTTATGCCGATGCCCGTATTCGTGCGCGTGATGTGTTGGGTGCTACAGGGGTTCCAAGCCCTGAAAGCCGTCTGGATGCCTATCCGCATCAATTGTCGGGCGGTATGCGCCAGCGTGTGGCACTTGCTATTGCGATGCTCAACAAGCCGGATTTGATTATTGCCGATGAGCCGACAACGGCTCTTGATGTGTCGATCCAGTCGCAAATTTTGGCTGAAGTGCAAGGGCTCGTTAAAGCCACCAATATGGCGCTGATCTGGATTACCCATGATTTGTCTGTCGTTGCAGGCATAGCGGATACATTATCTGTCATGTATGCTGGGCGCATTGTTGAAACCGGCAATGTTGGCGATGTGCTGGATGATCCGCGCCATCCTTATACCCACGGGCTGATCGGTAGTCTGCCGGGCAATGCGGAGCCGGGCACACGATTGCAGCAAATTCCGGGCTTGGCACCGAATATGTTCCAGCCGCCAAAGGGTTGCGCATTTGCGGCACGTTGCGGCTACGCGACAGAGGCTTGCCAAGTGCAGCCGGAATTTACCGGCTCGGATCATCATCGTTATCGTTGCTTCCATCCGGTTGGTGGCGTGCCTGCGATGAATAACAGCATGCAGGAGTTGCGGCCATGAGTGAAAACATGAATGCAAAAACGCCTGAAATCTCCAGCAGCGAGCAACCAATCGTTCTGCAAATGCAGAATATTGAAAAACGCTTTGGCGGTGGTGGTTCTGCTTTGACTGATCGGATGGGGCTCACACGTCCGCGTCCTGTTGTGCATGCGTTGGACGGGGTGAATGTAACCATTCGCGCCGGTGAATTTGTTGGACTGGTGGGTGAGTCCGGTTCTGGAAAATCCACTCTTGGCCGTATTGCTGCGGGTTTGATGAGGCCGAGCAGCGGCGAGGTCAAAGTCTATGGCAAAGAACCATCACGCGAGAATAAAACGCATCTTGATGTGCAGATGATCTTTCAGGATCCGCAGGCAAGCCTCAATCCGCGCAAGCGTATTGATAAAGCAATCGGCGAAGCACCACTGGTGCATGGTCTGACCAGCCGCGCGGAATTTGATGATTATGTCAGCCGGCAATTGCAGCGTGTCGGGCTTGATCCAGCTATTCGCACGCGCTTTCCGCATCAGTTTTCCGGCGGGCAGCGTCAGCGTATCAGTATTGCGCGCGCATTGTCGCTCAATCCGCGTTTTTTGGTTTGTGATGAATCCATTGCTGCACTGGACGTTTCCATTCAGGCACAAATCCTCAATCTGTTTATGGATTTGCGCAAAGAACTGGATTTGACCTATCTATTTATCAGCCATGATTTGCGTGCAGTGCGCCATGTTTGCGACCGTGTATTGATAATGTATCTGGGCCGGGTGGTGGAAGATGCACCAGCGAAGGAATTCTTTGCCCGTCCCAACCATCCTTATACCAAAATGTTGCTTTCCGAAGTGCCTGATCTGGCGCAGCGCAGCAAATCCTATTCGGCGATCAAGGGCGAAATTCCAAGCCCGATCAACCCGCCGAAAGGCTGCCATTTCCATCCGCGCTGTCCGATGGCTTTTGACCGTTGCCGTGTTGAGCGTCCTGCACTGCAAACAGTGGGCGAAAAGCACGTCAGCGCCTGTCATCTCAATGATACCCCCCAATCCCCTAGTCCTATGGCTCAACTGGAGTTAAACGCATGAAAAATTTGTTCAGTGCCCTTGCAATGACGACCTTTTTATTTTCTGCCAGTGCAATGGCAGAAGATTTGCGCATCGGTTTTGCCGATCCGCTTTCTTCAATTGACCCGCAATTGAACAACCATGCGGGTGATCACTCTGTTGCCCAGCATTTCTGGCATCCGTTGACCGGTAAAGACGTGGTCAATATGCAGCCAGGCGTTGCTAAATCGTGGCGCAATGTCGACCCGCTGACATGGGAATTTACATTGCATGAAAATGCCGTTTGGTCGGATGGTCAGCCGATTGTTGCGGAAGATGTGGCTTTTTCCTATGAACGCGCCCGTGATGTTCCGGGCAGTGTTGCAACCGTTAAAGGTTTTATCCGCACCGTTGATAAAGTGGAAATTGTCGATGATCATCACCTTATCATCAAGACCACTGTGCCTGATCCTTTGCTACCGGTGACACTCTCCAGCCTTTATATCGTCAGTAAGCATGTCGGTGAAAAATCAACCACCGAAGATTACAACAGCGGCAAGGCGATGGTGACCAATGGGCCATACAATTATGCAGGCTACACACCGGGTGACCGCGTGTTGATGAAACGCAATGATGCCTATTGGGGCGACAAGCCTGAATGGGAAAATGTCACTTATCGCTTCATCAATAATGGCCCTGCACGTACTGCTGCATTGCTTGCTAAAGATGTGGACGTGATTGATAAAGTATCAGTTGCCGATATTGCCAAGCTGGAAAAATCAGACGGCGTTAAGGTTTATGCTTATCCGGGCTTGCGCGCGCTGATCATGCAGCCAAGCTTTAATCCGGAGCCTTCAAAATATATCACCGACAAAGCCGGAAATCCTTTGAAGGAAAATCCGCTTTTGAACCAGAAAGTGCGTGAAGCACTGAATGTGGCAATCAATCGTGATGGCCTCATCAGCCGCATCATGCAAAATGGTGCAACGGCGGCTAATCAGTGGATGCCTGAAGGTACATTCGGCTATGATCCGGACACCAAAGACATCCCGTTCGATGCCGCAAAAGCCAAAGAATTATTGGCAGAAGCCGGCTATCCGGATGGTTTCAAACTGACCATTCACGTGCCAAGCGACCGTTATCCGCAAGGTCCTGAAACCGCGCAGGCTTTGGCGCAGTTCTGGACACGCGTCGGCGTTGAAACAAAGGTCGAAGTTGTACCCTTTTCAGTTTACTCGGGCAGCGCCAATAAAGGCGAATATGCCATGACCATGATTGGTTGGGGCAATGGTACCGGTGAAGGTACCTATGCGATGACCTCCATTCTGGCAACACCTGATAAAGAAAAAGGCTTAGGCGCTTCCAATTGGGGTAACTATAGCAGCGCTGAATTTGACAAAGCACTGGCTGATGTCACTTCAGAGTTTGACAATGCCAAACGTGAGGAAATCATTCGCGACGCCGTTAAAATCGTGGCCAAAGATGTCGGCATCATTCCGCTGTTCCACTACAAAAACATCTGGGCAGCGCGCGATGATCTCAATGTTGTGCCTTGGAACAGTGACCGCACCGTTGCCATGCAGGTCAGCAAAATCAAAGCTGACTAAGGAAAAGCATAATGTTGAAAATATCAGTTGAACCAGAGGTTGCGCTGATTGATGTGGAGCGCCGGATTATTATATCCGGCGCAACGCCTCTGGCCAAAATCACGATTCAGAGCCTGACCAATCGTGCAGGCTTTGACTGGACAAGCGAAGCCGTTTTTGAAGCGGATGCGCAAGGCACTGTTGATCTCACCCGTGATGCACCGCTTACGGGTGATTATCAGGGCGTGTCGGCGATGGGGCTGATCTGGTCGCAGCATCATGGCCGCGAAGGCATGCTGCCGCAGTTCAATAAAGATCTTTCGCAGCCGCTCGAAACCAAAATCAGCGCATATGATGGTGGTGAAAGCGCTGATGCGCGTCTCATTCAAACATTAATGGCGGACGGTGTCACGCGCGAAGAGGTACGGGTCAATGGCCTTGTCGGCACGCTTTACCGTGCGGCCGGTGACAAACCAGCTCCTGCTGTCATGATCATGAATGGCTCGGGCGGCGGCATTAATGAACCACGCGCAGCTCTTTATGCGTCTCGTGGTTATCATGCTTTGGCACTTGGTTATTTTGGTGCGGAAGGCTTGCCGAAATATATTTCCAACACCCCGTTGGAATATTTTGAAGAAGGTCTTGATTGGCTGCGTGAAGCCGTCAAACCGAAGGATGATTTTGTTGCGATCAGCGGCCAGTCACGCGGCGGCGAACTTGTCTTGCTGCTGGGCGCAACCTTTCCTGAAAAAGTGTCGGCCGTTATTGGCTATGTTCCAAGTGCTTTTGTGCATGGCGGACAGGCCGCAGCTGATCCTGCTTTGGGGCGCGATGGTCCATGCTGGCTTTATCAGGGCAAACCGCTGACCCATATCTGGGATAATAACCGTTTTGCCAGCTGGAAGCCTTATGATGACGGCGAGCAGCCGCGCCGCAACAGCCTTGCCATGCGCACCGCATTGGCTGATCCGGAGGCAATGCGTATTGCACGTATTCCGGTTGAGAAAATTGCAGGCCCGGTCATGCTGATTTCCGGTGGTGATGATGGCGCATGGCCGTCAGATTATTATTCTCTGCTGGTGCAATCGAGCTTGCTGGCCGCTCAACATGCTTTTCCAGTGGAATGGTATAATCTGCCGGAAGCAGGCCATTCGATCCTGTTTCCTTATGTGCCTGCGACACAGATCGTCCACGCGCATCCGGTCAACGGCAATCTGACGACAATGGGCGGAGATGCCAAGCATAATGCACAAGCCAATGAAGGTTCATGGCAGGCAGTATTACAGTTCCTGCAACAAGCAACGGCTGATAAAAACTAAATGGAAAAAATCATTCAGGCCGTTTTTTAAGTTATAGACGGCCTGAATGTTAATAATCATGACATTCAGGCGTGTTCGGAAATGGTTTTGGCCGCTGTTTGCAGCAGCAGCCCGAAATTATTGCTGAATTCCTCTTCTGTCCATTCCTGCAAATTACCAGCCACATGGATGGCGCCAACGGGTATTCCTTTGGCATCGGTAATTGCTGCACCCATAGCAATTTCGTGGTTTAAAAGTTGTCGCAATAAAATGGAATGACCGCGTTTTCGTGTTGCGTTCACATACTGCATGACACCGTCGAGATCACGCAAAGTATGTTGGGTAAAAGGTGTTAAGTCAGAGCGGCCGACAATGTCTGCAATCTTTTCATCGGGCAAGCGGGCAAGCACGGCGATGCCGCCCGCGGTGCAATAGGTCGGCACTGTATTGCCGACGATGGTCGCATTGAATGTTTCGTGTTTGGATGGCATACGCAAGGCATAAATCACCCGTACATCATCAAAAAGTGAGAGATCCACACGCTCCCTGACCCGTCGTCTAAGCTGCAATAGAACCGGATTGGCCCGTTGCAACATGGGATTGAGGCGCAAGAGGTCATGGGTCATGTCCAACACGCGCATGCCGGGCAGATAACCGCGATCTTCAGGGTCGCGGCTTAGCATGTCGAGTTTCATCAATGAGTGAATAATGCGTTGCGCTGCACTGCGGTCAATGCCTGCCTCAGCAGCCACCTGAGACAGTGACAAAGGATGGCGGGCATTTTGAAACGCCATCATAACGGCCACTGTTCTTGCAACCGAGCGCAAAAACAATGGGTCATCTTTGAAAGCATCCGCATCTTCGGGGCTGAATGTCGATATACCGCGTAGGTCTCTAAATCTGTTCATGTGCAAAACCATTAATGCAGATTCATTGATTGACAAGTATCAAAATTATCACTTAGGATTAAAAACAATACAAGTGTATCGCTAAGAGATACACCATGTGTCTGAGGGGACACTTATAAAAAACGGAGGAATATACGTGTCCAAACGCGTTGCTGTTGCCGGCTTCTTACATGAAACCAATACATTTGCAGCTAATCCTGCAAATATGGCGGCGTTTGAGCAGGGCGGTGGATATATTCCGCTGTCACGTGGGAAAGATATATTAAAAAATGCAGTCGATATTAATCTCGGCATTGCTGGCGCTTTAAAATATGCCAAAGAGGCAAGTTGGGACGTAGTGCCGATTTTATGGGCGGGCGCTATTCCGTCAGCGCCTGTTACAAAAGATGCCTATGAAACGATCGTGACCGAAATTATCGAAGGCTTACGTGATTGTGGCGATCTCGATGGTATTTTCATTGATTTGCATGGTGCAATGGTTGCCGAGCATATTGATGATGGTGAGGGCGAATTATTGGCGCGTGTACGCGCGGTGCGCCCGCATGAACCGCTTGCAGTTGCGCTTGATCTTCATGGCAATATTACCAAAAAAATGTTTGAACATGCGGATGTGATGGTGGGGTTTCGTACCTATCCGCATATTGATATGGCCGAGACAGGTTATCGTTCGGCAAAAGCGCTTGATGCACTGATGCTGAAGGGCAAAAATAACTGGCATAAAACAATGCGGCAAGGCGACTATCTGATACCCATTGCATGGCAGTGTACGGATGAACAGCCTGCTAAAAATCTTTATAACATGACGGACAATTTGCCTGCCGACGTGGAAACGGCCTCGCTTTTTATGGGCTTTCCGGCAGCCGATTTTGCGGAATGCGGTTCTTCCGTTTTTGCTTATGGCTGGAATGAGCAAGTCGTCAAACAACAAGCAGACATTATCGCCAAGGCACTGGTCGATGCCGAGTCTGCTTTTGCAGGTACAGCCTATAAGCCGGTGGAAGGCGTTAAAAAAGCCATGGAACTGGCTCAAAATGCCAGCCGTCCTATTGTGATTGCTGATACGCAAGATAATCCGGGCGCGGGCGGCAGTTCTGATACAACCGGCATGTTGCGGGCACTTGTTCAATGCGGAGCGGAACGAGCAGCCATTGGCTGTATTCATGATGCAGCTGCTGCAAAGGCTGCGCATGAAGCAGGTGAAGGAGAAGAGATTGAAATTTCACTCGGCGGTAAATCGGGCATTGAAGGTGACGAGCCTTTCATAGCGCGTTTTGTTGTCGAAAAATTATCAGACGGTAAAGCTCATGCAACTGGCCCTTATTACGGCGGGGCATGGCTGGATATGGGGTTGTCTGCCTGCTTGCGGCTGGGCGGTACCCGAATTGTCGTCACCACAAATCTGGCACAGATGGCCGATCGTGAACTTTATCGCATGGTCGGGATCGAGCCGGAACAACAGGCCATTTTGGTCAATAAAAGTTCGGTGCATTTTCGTGCAGATTTCGCGCCGATTGCAGAAAAACTACTGGTTTGCACAGCTCCGGGCGCCATGCCGCTCAGTCCTGCACAATTATCATGGAGAAAACTACGTTCAGGCCTTCGCCTTGAGCCGCTGGGAGCAGAATTCACGTCATAATAACAATCTTTAGGGGAACCATATAGATGCAGTTTTTTAAACCAACACAATCTAGGCCTATTCTCCGTAAGTTTAAATATGGTCTTGCCGCATCCTTTATTGCGTTGAGTGCGAGCCATGCATGGTCGGAAACAACACTGACCGCTGTTATGCATTCTGATTTGCGCATGCTTGATCCGGTTATCACGACCGCGCATATTACCCGCGACCATGCCTATATGATTTATGACGTATTGGTTGCTGTCGATGAAAACTTCAAACCTCAGCCGCAGATGGCTGATTGGGAAGTCTCAGACGATGGGAAAGTCTATACTTTCACCCTTCGTGACGGTTTGAAGTTCCATGATGGTGCGCCGGTGACATCCGCAGATGTGGTTGCATCCTTGGAGCGTTGGGCAAAGCGCGATTCCGGTGGTCAGCTGGTGATGGATATCACCGATAATTTGAAGGCTGGTGATGACAAAACCATTGTCTGGACACTGAAAGAACCATTTGCACCTTTCCTTGATACATTGGCCAAGCAGTCGGCACTGCCGCCATTCATTATGCCTGCACGTATTGCTGCGACCTCTGCCGATACGGCCATTACCGAACATATCGGTTCCGGTCCTTTTAAATTTGTGGCGGAAGAGTTTCAGCCGGGCGTCGGTGTCACATATGCCAAGTTTGAGGATTATGTTCCGCGCGAAGAACCGGCAAGCTGGATGGCAGGCGGTAAAGTTGTCAATGTCGACAAGGTACGTTGGGTGACAATGACGGACGCCCAAACAGCGGCCAATGCACTGATGAGCGGGGAGATCGATTATATCGAACAGGTGCCGGTTGATCTGGTGCCGCTCTTTGATGGTGATGACAGCGTCGTGCTCGAGCAGCGTGATCCGCTTGGATATCAGACAATGGGGCGTTTGAATTTCAAACATGCACCTTTTGATAATCCCGATATTCGCCGTGCAGCCTTATTGGCGATGTCACAAGAGCCTGTTCTGGCTGCTTTGATGGCGGATCCTAATTACTACCACACATGCGGGGCAATTTTTGGATGCGGCACACCAAATGCAACCGATATAGGTTCTGAAAGTCTTGTTGGTGCCGGTAATGTTGAAGAAGCCAAAAAGCTTCTTGAAAAAGCCGGTTATGATGGAACGCCTGTTGTTTTGATGCAGCCGACTGATGTGAGCAGTTTGAGCCCGCAGCCGGTCGTAGCTGCGCAGCAATTGCGCGCTGCTGGTTTCAAAGTGGATATGCAACCGATGGATTGGCAGACTTTGGTCGGGCGTCGCGCTTCCAAAGATGAGCCGTCAAAGGGTGGTTGGAACATGTTCTTCACCAATTGGCAGATTCCGGAAATTGCTACACCTTTGAATTCGGTGATGCTCAATGGCCGTGGTGATCAGGGCTGGTTTGGCTGGCCGCAGGATGACAAGATCGAAGCGCTGAAAAAAGAGTATATTGCAGCAAAAACACCGGAAGAACAGAAAGCAATTATCGAGAAAATTCAAGATCACACATTTGCGAATGTTCTCTATATTCCGCTCGGTGAATATAACCCGCCACAGGCACGTCGCTCCAATGTGGTCGACATGATTGGCGCACCGGTTCCGGTTTTCTGGAATTTAAAGAAAGCGGAAGAATAAGCTGCCTTAGCGTTTCGTTTTTCTTAAAACGATAATTTCCAGTTCCATGCGAAGCCGGATTAAACCGGCTTCGCCTCAAGCGGGATCCGCATATGGCTGTTTATCTGTTAAAAAGAATTCTCTCTCTCATACCGGTATTGTTGCTGGTATCGATTTTTGTATTCCTTCTCCTGCGTCTCACTCCAGGTGACCCGGCTGCTATTTTGGCAGGCGATGCCGCAACGACCGAACAGCTTGATCGTATTCGTGAAGCGATGGGGCTGAATGAGCCGATTTTGACGCAATATTTCACATGGATGGGCAAGATTTTCCAGGGTGATTTGGGTACATCGTTGATTTCTGGTATTCCCGTATTGGATATGGTTTCATCGCGTATTGGCCCAACAATATCAATCGCCATCCTCACCATCATCATTGCTATTCTAGTTGCAATACCTATGGGCGTGATTGCTGCATGGCGTCACCGCACATGGGTTGATTATCTGGTGATGAGCTTTTCAGTCCTTGGTTTTTCTGTACCCGTTTTCTTGGTCGGTTATGTCTTGCTATTGATTTTCTCGGTCAATCTTGGCTGGTTGCCGGTGCAAGGGTTCAGGCCGATTTCGTCGGGGCTGGGTGGTTTTCTGGAGCGTGCTATTTTGCCGGCTCTGACACTTGCATCCATCTACATTGCGTTGATTGCACGTATGACCCGTGCCGCCATGCTTGATGTGCTGGGGGAGGATTATATCCGCACCGCACGGGCAAAAGGTGTAAGCGATCGCAGGCTTCTTTTTGTGCATGCTTTGAAAAATGCAGCCGTTCCAGTCGTCACAATCGTTGGTACCGGCTTTGCACTGTTGATTTCCGGTGTAGTGGTAACGGAGAGCATCTTCAATATTCCGGGTATTGGGCGTTTGACTGTAGATGCCGTTTTGGCACGCGATTATCCGGTTATTCAGGCGATGATCCTTTTAACCAGCGCGCTTTATGTTTTTGTCAATCTGCTGATTGACCTTTCATACACATTGTTTGACCCGAGGATCCGTTATTGATGCGTACAGAACAGACATCAGCCGGCATGCATTGGATGCTGCGCTTTTTCTCGTTGCCACGCGTCGCACGCGTTGGTATCGGGCCGCTGATTGCCGCTTTCTTATTAGCTGCAATTATCTTTGTAACATTGATTTCGCCGTGGATCGCACCGCATGACCCGCTGGCGATGAACCCTTTGATGCGGCTTAAGCCGCCATCGGATGAGTATATTCTCGGCACGGATAATTACGGTCGTGATCTTTTCTCCCGTATGATTTTAGGCGGGCGCATATCGCTCTTGATTGGTGTTCTGGCAGCTGTTGCTTCAATTATTGCAGGTGCCTTTATCGGCCTGATTGCAGGGTTTTTCCGCCCCGCAGATGCAATCATCATGCGCATGATGGATGCTTTGATGGCAATGCCGTCCATTTTGATTGCTATCGCATTGGTGGCGCTTAATGGCCCTTCAATCGGTTCGGTGATTGTCGCTATTACCATACCGGAAGTGCCGCGCGTGGTGCGTTTGGTGCGCGCGGTCATTTTGACAGCGCGCGAAGAGCCATATGTGGAAGCCGCCCTTGCTCTTGGCTCTAGTACACCGAAAATCTTGTTTCGTCATTTGTTGCCAAACACTATGGCACCGCTGATTGTACAGGGCACTTATATTGTGGCCTCGGCGATTTTGACTGAAGCGATTTTGTCCTTTTTGGGCGCTGGTATCAGCACGGAAATTCCGACCTGGGGCAATATTATGGCTGAAGGGCGTCAGTTTTTCCGCATCAAACCATCTATTGTTTTGTGGCCGGGTTTGCTGCTCACTTTATGTGTTTTGTCGATCAATCTGTTGGGCGATACCGCGCGCGATATGCTTGATCCGCGTTTGAAAAAACGGGAGGGCTGACATGGAATTAAGAAATCGTGATTTCTCCGGCGAGCCTGTTGTGCTGGAAGTGGAAGATCTGATGATCGGTCTTCCAAGTGGCACGCCTGTTTTGGGCAGTGTGAGCTTTAATATCCGTAAAGGTGAAACCCTTTGTTTGGTGGGTGAATCCGGTTCCGGCAAATCGGTGACATCCTTGACCGTGATGGGGCTTTTGCCGAAAGGCGCGCTTTTGGTAAAAAGTGGCTCGATCAAGCTGGATGGAACCGATCTTTTGAAGTTATCGGTTGCCGAGATGAAGAAAATGCGCGCGACCCGTGTTTCTATGATCTTTCAGGAGCCGATGACAGCGCTTAATCCGGTTATCAGGGTAGGTGAGCAGATCACTGAAGTGCTGGATGTTCATACCAATCTTTCGGCCGCCGAAAAGCGAGCGAAGGTGATCAATATTATGGAGCAGGTTCATCTGCCGGATGTGGAGCGTATTTATCAAAGTTATCCACATCAGCTTTCCGGTGGTCAGCGTCAACGTATCATGATCGCGATGGCGCTCATTCTGGAGCCTGCTGTGCTGATTGCCGATGAACCGACAACCGCATTGGATGTAACAACACAAAAGCAAATTCTGGCACTGATTGCCGAATTGCAGGAAAAGCACGGAACGGCGGTGTTGTTTATTACCCATGATATGGGAGTGGTCGCCGAAATTGCTGATCGGGTTTGTGTGATGCGAAGCGGTGAAATTGTTGAATACGGGACAATCCGTGATGTTTTAACAAATCCGCAGCAACAATATACCAAAGATCTGCTTGCCTCGGTGCCAAGCCTCAATCCGCGGGAAGCACGTGAAGAGGTGACAAGCGAAGCTGTTATTAAGGTACGTGATCTCGGCATGACCTATAAGGTTGGCGGTCTGTTTCGCATGAAAGCGGGAACGCGAGCTTCTCGTGATGTCAGCTTTGATCTGCAACCGGGAAAAACACTTGGTATTGTTGGTGAATCCGGTTCCGGCAAAACAACAGTTGCCCGTTCTATCATGCGGTTGATTGAGCCGACAGAAGGCGAAATTATCATTGATGGCCGTAATATTGCACATCTTGGCCGGCGCGAAATGAAACCGTTTCGCCAAAAGCTTCAAGTGGTGTTTCAAGATCCGTTCCGTTCGCTCAATCCGCGCTGGACAATCGAGCAAAGCTTGACGGAAGGGCCGCTCAATTACGGGGTTCCTTATGATGAAGCAGTCCGCGAAGCCAAGCGCCTGTTGAAAATTGTGTCACTGCCGGAAGATTCATTGAAGCGCTATCCGCATCAGTTTTCCGGTGGTCAGCGCCAACGTATTGCCATTGCCCGGGCGGTAGCCTTGAGGCCGGATATTCTGGTGGCGGATGAAGCAGTTTCGGCGCTGGATGTTTCAGTGCAGGCGCAAGTCTTGGATTTGCTGGCGGAGCTGCAAAAAGAAACGGACATTGCCATTATTTTCATTACCCATGATTTGCGGGTCGCCGCACAAATTTGTGATGAAGTGCTGGTGATGCAGCGTGGTCAAGTGGTTGAGCAGGGCAAAGCCGCCGATGTGCTTGGTCGTCCATCTCATGAATATACACGCTCCCTCATTGAGGCAGCGCCCGGACGTTTCTGGGATTTTGCAGCAGGACGACCTGCAGCCTGATGTAAAGACGTAGGGGGAGCCTGCGCCTTTATCGAAATTATCATCCTTTGTCAGACAGGAATGCAATTATGGGCATTATACCTTTTATCGAAGAAAAAGCCGACCAAATGCGTGCGGTTTTTGAGGATTTGCATCGCCATCCGCAAATCGGTTTTGAAGAGCAACATGCCGCAGGCGTGGTCAAAAAACTGTTGGAAGAATGGGGTTTTGATGAAGTTCATACCGATATTGCCGCGACAGGCGTTGTCGGTATTTTGAAAGGCCGTCACCATAGCAATCGCCGTATTGGTTTGCGTGCTGATATGGATGCATTGCCGATTGATGAAATTTCGGGTGTTTCTTATACATCGCAAAATCCGGGGCGCATGCATGCTTGCGGCCATGATGGCCACACGACAATGCTGTTGGGTGCTGCGCAATATTTGGCGGCAACACGCAATTTTGAAGGTACTGTTGTCTTTATTTTCCAACCTGCCGAAGAGGGATTGGGCGGAGCGCGTCGTATGATTGATGAAGGGTTGTTTCAACGTTTTCCATGCGATGAAATTTACGGTATGCATAATCAGCCAATGGGGCAACTCGGCAAAGCCGCCCTTCGTAAAGGTGCGGCTATGGCTGGCGCCAGCTTTTTTGACATTAAACTGACCGGCAAGGGCAGCCATGCAGCACAGCCCCATAATGCGCGTGACGTATTGGTGATTGGTGCTGATCTGATTGGTCAATTGCAGACCATTGTTTCACGCAACATTTCGGCAACGGACGCTTGCGTGCTTTCCTGCACCCAGTTTCATACCGGCAGTGCCTATAATATTGTGCCGGAAGTTGCCACCATTACCGGCACAATCCGCTATTTTGACAAGCAGGTTTGCGCGCTTGCCGAGCAGCGTATGCGTGAACTTTGCGCAGGTGTTGCAATTAGCTACGGTATTAAAGTGGATGTTGATCTTCGCAATGTTTTTGATGTTTTGCGTAACGATCATGAATTGTCGGATGCTTATCTGGCGGCAGCACGCGATGTGTTGGGTGAGGAAAATGTCAGCGATGATTGTCCGGCATTTATGGGCAGTGAAGACTTTGCCGATATGCTGGCACAAGTGCCGGGCGCTTACATCAATGTGATGCATGCCGGACAAGCAGCCTTGCATAATCCCGCCTTTATGCTCGATCCGGCAACCTTGCCGATCGGCTCTTCCATCTATGCACGCATTGTCGAAACACGTTTGCCAGTCATCAAGGAATTAGCAGCATGAGTGCCGGTAAGTTAACATTTGATCTCGATGATATGATTGCCCGATTGCGGGTTTGGATTGAAACAGAAAGCCCGACTTTCGATGCAAGTGCGGTTAATCGCATGGTTGAAGCGGCAGCTTATGATTTTGCCGCTGCTGGTGCGGCTATTGAATTTATTCCCGGAAGGATGGGGTATGGCGGCTCTTTGCGGGCTAAATTTCCGCATTCCGATCAAGGTAAGCCCGGCATTATGGTTTCCGGTCATCTGGATACGGTTCACCCGTTGGGTGTGATTGATATCAACCCATATCGCCGTGAAGGCGGCAAAATTTACGGTCCCGGTATTCAGGATATGAAGGGCGGTAATTTTGTAGCACTTGAAGCTATGCGTCAGATTGCAAGAAGCGGATTAACAACCAAATTGCCGGTGACGTTTTTGCTGACACCCGATGAAGAGGTCGGAACACCTTCAACGCGTGATCTCATTGAACAGGAGGCATTGAAAAATAAATATGTATTGGTGCCGGAGCCAGCGCGTGAAGATGGCGGCGCAGTTGTTGGTCGTTATGCCATTGCACGCTATAATTTGGAGACGATCGGTCGCCCGAACCATGCCGGTGCTTATTTGAAAGATGGCCGTTCTGCCATACGTTTGATGGCTGAAAAGATCGTGGAGATTGAAGACCTGACCAATGACGACTGCACATTTTCGGTCGGGGTTATTCAGGCCGGACAATGGGTCAACTGCGTTTCTTCCAATTGCAAGGCTGAAGCATTGAGCATGTCCAAAACCCAGCAAAGTCTCGATGACGGTGTTGCCCGTATCATGGCTTTGGCGGGCACCCGAAACGATGTGGAATTGATTGTTACGCGTGGTGTGACAAGACCGGTTTGGGAACCGGATCAACCGCAGGACATGAAGCTATTCCATTTTGCCAATGAAATTGCCAAAGAAATCGGGTTCACCATGAGCCATCAAAGCTTTGGCGGCGGCTCAGATGGTAATTTCACCGGTGCTTTGGGCGTGCCGACACTGGATTCCATCGGTGTGCGTGGTGCCGGGTTACACACATTGGGCGAGCATATTTTCGAAGATAGTCTGGTTGAACGCGCGCGTCTCCATGCGGGCTTGTTTTTAAACCTCGAATAAAGTCTGATAACAACGGTTCGGATTATGAAAATCCGAACCGTTTTTTTACTATTTCCGAACAATGACTTGCTTGGAAATAATTGGAGAATATCTATGTCCGGGGCAATCAATTTAGCTGCAACCCGTGTGACGGGTTTAGAAAAAGACGTCACGATCAATATTGATCATTGGGGTGTTGCACATATCAGAGCAGAAAATCTGCATGATTTGTTTTTTGCACAAGGATGGAATGCCGCACGCGATCGTTTATGGCAAGTTGATCTGGCGCGAAAACGCGGACTTGGTTTGTTGGCGCGCGATTTTGGCCCCGGCTATCTGGAGCAGGATAAAGCCGCACGTTTGTTTTTGTATCGCGAAGATATGAAACCTGAATGGCAGGCTTACGGTGAGGATTCACAGGAAATCTGCACAGCTTTTGCCAAAGGGATAAATGCTTATGTTGACGGCTGTCTGAGCGGTGAAATTGCGCTGCCGCCTGAATTTGAGCTGCTTGGTACCAAGCCCGATCATTGGGCAGCAGAAGATGTCGTGCGGGTGCGCAGTCACTCGCTGGTGATGAATGCGACATCAGAATTATTGCGCGCAAAAATTATGGCCGCAGCCGGCAAAGAGCTTGGCGCGAAGCTTGATTTATTGCGCAAACAACTGGTGCTTGGCAATGTGCCGCAACCGGTTGAAGGCTTGGATCCGGCTGTTGTGACAGACAGGGTATTACGTGATTTCCGTCTGGCCGTCAGTCCGGTTAATTTTTCCAAAGAGCGCCTTGAGGCAACACTTGATGAAGCACGGTTTTGGACGGCTGTGACGCCTGCAGGTGAAATTGATCGTGCACCTTTTGAAGAAGGCTCCAACAATTGGGCAATTTCTGCGGATAAAACCAGCACTGGCCGTCCGATTTTATCGCTTGATCCGCATCGCACCCATGTATTGCCGTCGATCCGTTATGTGGTTCATCTGACTATGCCGGGCTTGGATGTCATTGGTGCAGGGGAACCGATGGTGCCTGGAATTTCCATGGGACATAACGGAACCGCAGCCTTTGGTCTGACGATCTTCGGTGCTGATCAAGAAGATATTTATGTCTATGACACGCATGAAAACGCGCCCGATCAATATGCATATGCTGATGGTTGGGAAGAAATGACCACCATTAAAGAAACTATTCCGGTGAAGGGTTATCCGGATCAGGAGGTGGAATTTAAGTTTACCCGTCATGGCCCAGTTCTTTATCAGGATAAAGATAATAATCGTGCCTTCGCCCTTCGAACCGTATGGATGGATGCCGGTATGGCGCCTTATATGGCAAGCCTTTCGGTGATGAAGGCCAAAAATTATCCGGACTATTTTAAGGCGCTTGAAGGATGGGGCTGTCCGTCGGTCAATCATATTTATGCTGATACGGCGAATACAATTGTCTGGAAACCATCAGGAGCAACACCAATTCGTGACAATTGGGATGGCCTTCTGCCGGTTCTTGGCAATGGTCAATATGAGTGGAATGGTTATCTGGCGCCTGATGCTGGCCCTGTTGCGGTTAATCCGTCCTGCGGTTTCGTCGCCACAGCCAATGCTTTGAATATTCCGCCAGAATGGACGGCCAACAATCCGGCTATCGGTTATGAATGGGCAGATAGCAGCCGTCAGGATACATTATATCGTGAATTATCACGCACTAAACCAATCTCATTGGCTGATTGCGTCAATTTGCAGGTGTCGACTTTTTCACCGATAGCTGCGCGTGCAATTAAACGTCTGCAAGTATTTTTCAATGAAGAAAATGCCAATGAAGCATGGCAAATCTTGCATGATTTTGATGGTAATTTGGCTGCTTCTTCGGGCGCAGCCGCACTTTTTGAAGTTTGGTTCAGCAAGCATTTGGGCAAGCTGGTTGCACAAAAGTCAGGTGCGACTGAACAAATTATGGCCATGCTGATGCCGTTTGACTCGCAAAATGTCGTGGCTTGGCTGGAAAATGCCGAAGTAACACATGAGCTCACAACACAATTGGCGCAAAGTCTGGCGGATGCGATGATAGAATGCCGCCAATTGCTGGGCAATGATCTCAATGAATGGAACTGGGGTAAAATCCACAATTTAAGCCTGCGTCATCCGTTGCAATCATTGACTGATAAAGATTGGTCGATGGCAACTGTGCCTGTAGGCGGTTCTAGTTCAACGCTGAATTTGGCAAATTATCGTTTGAGCGATTTTTCGGTTACATCCGGTCCTTCGGTTCGGATGGTTATTGATGTCGGTGAATGGGATAATAGCTTATTTGTGAACAATCCGGGGCAATCTGGTGTGCCGATGTCGGATCATTATGGTGATCTGTTACAAAACTGGCATCAGGCAAAACATGTTCCGCTTGTTTATTCGCAAATTGCGGTCGAAAAGGTAACTGCTACGCAAATCAAGCTGGTTTCCAAGTAAATTAAAGATAATTGCCGGATATTCAGAGGCAGCTGAAATGATCTTTCAGGCTGCCCCTGAGACTTTGAATAGTTGATGCGGTGCTTAATTGGCGATGTTTATTGTAAAAGCTTTGCATCGATGCCGATTTGTTGACAATCTGTCTCTAACGTTGATGGGTTAATTCCCCGACAACTGCATTATATAGAACCTGACAAGAGCGTTATGGCGCTCACTTTATATTTGACTGCGTTGACGCAGCTATCATTATACGGGTGTTATTATGCAGTTTGGAATTTTTACTGTCGGTGATCTGACAACTGATCCAACCAACAATCATACACCAACCGAGCATCAGCGTCTTAAGGCCATGATGAAATATGCTTTGAAGGCAGAAGAGGTTGGTTTGGATGTGTTCGCTACCGGCGAACATCATAATCCGCCATTTGTGCCTTCATCGCCGACAACGATGCTGGGTTGGATTGCGGCTAAAACCAGCAAGATTCAGCTGACCACCGCAACAACGTTGATTACCACCAATGATCCGGTGAAAATTGCCGAAGATTTTTCAGTACTCCAGCATCTGGCCGATGGCCGTGTAGATCTGATGATGGGACGCGGCAATACGGGGCCGGTTTATCCGTGGTTCGGCAAAGATATCCGTCAGGGTATTCCGATGGCCATTGAAAATTATCATTTGCTGCGCCGTTTATGGCGGGAAAGGATTGTGGATTGGGAAGGTCAGTTCCGTACGCCATTGCGTGGTTTTACACTGGCACCGGCACCGCTTGATGATACGCCGCCATTTGTCTGGCATGGTTCTATCCGCAGCACCGAAATTGCCGAACAGGCTGCATTCTATGGCGATGGATTTTTCGCCAATAATATCTTCTGGAACAAAGAACATACCGAGCAGATGATCAATCTTTATCGCTCGCGTTTTGAACATTACGGCCACGGCAGTGCCGATCAGGCGATTGTTGGTCTGGGTGGTCATGTGTTTATGCAGAAAAACAGTCAGGACGCGGTTGCGAAATTCCGTCCTTACTTTGATAAGGCTCCGGTCTATGGCCATGGCCCTTCGCTGGAAGAGTTCACGCAAATGACCCCGCTGACCGTCGGCTCACCGGAGCAGGTGATTGAGCGGACATTGAGCTTTGCCGATTATGCCGGTCATTATCAGCGTCAGCTTTTTCTTGTGGACCATGCTGGTTTGCCGGAAGAAATGGTGCTGGAGCAAATCGAACTTTTGGGAACGGAAGTGGTGCCGGTGCTCCGTAAAGAGTTTGAGGCGCGCCGTCCGGCTCATATTCCAAGTGATCCGCCAAGCCATGCCAGTTTGAAGGCACAAGGCCCTGACGGAAAGCACCGCAAGGTTATTCCGGTTGAAACGAGCGAAAAAGCAGGTTGATGGGCTGATACAGATCAATCTTCCAATATTAATCGTGACGGGCAGGAAAAGGTCTGAAGTGATTTCAGCCGTCAGGCTGGCGGTTTGGAATAAAGCCGCTGGCCTGATTGGACAAACGACAAGCCGTCATTGCTAAATGGTGTTTTTTCTGCTCCAAAGGAATAAGAAAAAATGGGACGCTGGCGCAATCTTTGCACTGGCGTTGATTAATTTGAACGTGTTGGAATTGTTGTGACTTTTCGTTTTGTACATGCTGCCGACATTCATTTGGATTCGCCGCTGCGCTCGCTTGCATTGCGCAATAGCGAATTGGCAGAACTGATCGGTAATGCAACGCGGCAGGCTTTTGTACGCATAATTGATCTATGTCTTGAACAACAAGTAGATGCATTGCTGATTGCCGGTGATCTTTATGACGGAGATCAGACATCGATGAAAACCGCGCGTTTTTTGCATGAACAATTAAGACGGCTGAATGATGCTCAAATCAGCACTTTCATTATTCGTGGCAATCATGATGCTTTGTCGCGTATCACCAAAGAATTGGTGCTGCCTGAGAGTGTAAAACTCTTTGGCGGACGTGCGGAAATGGTGGAAATTGACCATGATGGAACGTCTTTTCCGATTTGCATTCATGGCTTGAGTTTTGCGCAGGCTCATGCGCCGGATAGTTTGCTTCCTAAATATAAGCAGCCGCAGATTGGCGCATTTAATATCGGGCTTTTACATACAAGTTTGGCCGGAAGCGAAGGCCATGATCTTTATGCGCCATGCAGTATCAAGGATTTGCAGGAAAGCGGTTTTCAATATTGGGCTTTAGGGCATATTCATAAGCGCAGTCTTGTTGAAGGTGTTTGTGCAATCGTGATGCCCGGCATGCCGCAGGGACGTGACATTAATGAGGCTGGTGCAAAATCGGTAAGCCTCGTAACCGTCAACAATGATCGCTCTGTTGAAATTGTTGAGCATGTTACCAGTATTGCACAGTTTGAGCGGTTAGATGTCAATGTTAGTGACTTGTCTGAATGGCCACAACTGGTTCAATTTATCGGTGATGAGCTACATAAAAAAACGGCACAAGTACAGGCTGAACATGGCGTGTTTCGTGTGTATTTGACCGGCCACACGGCTTTAGCATGGCGCATACGCCGTGATGCGGATTTGCTGTTGGCGGAATTGGAAGCGAAAGCGGCTTCTATTGGAAGGACATGGGTTGAAAAACTGGAAGTTGCCTGCCAGCCGTTAAAAGATCATACAAAGGATAATAGCGACCCGTTGTATGATCTTTATCAACTCGTGAAGCAGGATATTTTAACAACGCCTTCTTTTCAGCTCAATGCACAAAAAATGGCGGATGAACTGAAAGCGCAATTGCCACCGGAATGTCGAGACATATTCGGGCAGGACGAGGGGGAGTTTCAAGCCATCATTGATGGTCTGGTTAAAGTGGGTGCGGAAAATGTTATCGCACGGCTTCAATCTGATGAGAGTGAGGCTTAAAAAATGCGATTACAACGTTTTGACCTCACCCGTTATGGCAAATTTACTGATAAACAGATTGAATTTGGTACAAAAACAGACAAAAAACCGGACTTTCACATCATTTACGGGCCGAATGAAGCAGGAAAATCAACGCTTTTTTCCGGTCTGCTGGATCTGATTTTCGGTATAGGCGCGCAAAGTTCTTATAATTTTATTCATCCCTATAACACGATGCAACTTGGCGGGTTGCTTGAGGTTAATGGTGAGACAAAAGAGTTTGTCCGTATCAAGCGGCCGAATAATAGTTTGCTGGACGCGCAAGGCCGGCCATTGCCGGAAAGTGCGATACGCGCTGATATTGGCGCAATTGAACGCGACAGTTACCGTACAATGTTTTCATTGAATGATGAAACGCTGGAGCAAGGCGGCGAGAATATTCTGGCCAGTAAAGGTGATCTGGGCGAGTTGCTTTTCTCTGCCAGTGCAGGCTTGGCACAATTAAGCAATAGACTGACGGAACTGCGCAGTGAAGCGGATTTGTTTTATAAATTTCGTGGTCGCAACAGCCAATTGCAGGCATTGAAAGCACAGTTGGCTGATTTAAAAGCCGAGCGTGAGCAATTTGATGTTTTTGCTGCTGATTTTGCGCAACTGATCAAAAACCGTGATCAGGCAACCAATCAATATCAAGAGGTGAATGCTGAGCGCAATACGATCCGATTGCGTATTGCAGCGCTCGAAAAACAGCTTAATGCTTTGCCGCGATTGGCGAGCTTAAAACGTTTGCGTGAACGTTTGGCACCGTTGCTAGATTTGCCGCAACCACCACAAGACTGGACGGCAGATGTGCAGCAATTGCACCGGCAAGAGATTGAGTTGCGTGTGCAGATGCAATCTTTAACTGGTGAAATGGAGCGTTTGCGCAGTCAGATCGAAGCAATCGAAGTGGATGAGAATGCGCTGCAATTGACAGGACGCCTTGAGGCACTGGAAGATTTACGGGCGCGCTTTTTAACCGCGGTCAAAGATCTGCCTGAACGACGCTTGGAAGCGCGGGAATTGCAAGGCATATTGCAGGGAATTTTACGACGCTTAGATCGTGAAAATGAGAAAAACCCGCAAAATCTGGTGCTTTCTGCTCGTGTCGCAGGTCAATTCAGCACTCTGCTTGAGGCGCGCTCCGGCCTTGATATTGCATTGAAAGCTGCACAGTCAGAACTGGTGAATGCCGAGCAGCAGGCAAAGCTTTTAAAGATACAACATAAAGACGGTTTGGATGACGATCAGACATTTGAATTTGATAGCTCGGTGCTGCATGAATTGCAAGATTTGGTGGCGCGATCACGATTGTCCGATCATCATGTGCGTCAGCAAAATTTAAAAGAAAATTTAGCCGAATTACAAGCGGCGCTTCTATCGCGTCTTGATCGGCTTCGTCCTTATGACGAGGGAGCCGAGCACTTAGCGGTTATGATTGTGCCTGATAGGGCAGTTGTGCAGCGCCATAAAGCAGAAATATCGGCGCAAAAAGATCATATCAAGCAATGTAAACAGGATGTTGCCCGCTTGAATAGTCGTTTGGCGCAGTTGCAAAGTGAAAAAGATGCGCTGAGGCTCGCACAGGGCTTGGTCGATGATCATGTGGCACTTGCAATCCGGCGCGAAAGAGAAGAGGCATGGGCAAACCATCGCCGGCAATTGGATCAGGTCTCTGCGGACAAGTTTGAGCATGTTTTACGCCAAGATGATCAGGTTCAATCAAGCCGGATTTCGCAGATCAGCGATTTGACGAGGCTACAGCAATTAACCCATGATCATAAACTTACCGATGACGAATTAAAACGCGCAGAAAGTACACTTCAAACAGCGGGAAAAGAGTTTGGCTCGCTTCAGCAATGGATGGATGTTCTGCTTGAAAAAATGTCGCCACAGCTTGTTGGATATTTAACGATTGATAATCTTGATGATTGGTTGGCAAAGAGAGAACAGGCTTTGGAAACCCACACGCAGCTATTGACTGCGGAGCGCAAGCTAAAGGCTGTGAATGACGAAGAAATCGAAGCTGTTGAGCGGATGAAAAACGTCCTGGCACAGGCTGGACTTTCCTTCGATAGCGCTGAAAATCTGTCATTGCAAAATTTGATTGCGCGCGCCTCCGTTCTGATTGAACGCGAAAGTGAGTGGCAAAAACTGCAACTTGCGCGCAGCAAATCGGAAGAAGAGTTACACCGCCGCGTGCAGGCATTAAATCTAGCGCAGCAAGATGATCAGGCGTGGCAAAAACAATGGCTTGAGACATGTGCATCCTGTTGGTTGGAGCAGAATGGTGACCCGGTTGAACTGGCATTTGTGCGTGAAATACTGCCGCTGATGCGTGATCTGGAAGCCGTGCTGGAAAAGCAATCTTCGCTTGCTGACCGCATCGACAAGATGGAAGAAGATCAAAAACAATTCCGCTTGCAGGTACAAAATTTGAGCCTTCAGGCTGGATTTGACGATGAAAATTTTGAACCGCTCGATCTCGCGCACCAATTGCAAGAAGCCAATAAAACGGCCGTGAATGCCGATGAACGTCGGCGAAAATTGTTGGAAGCATTAGAAGAAGCGGCGCAGCGAGAGAGGGAAATTTCGTCCTCCCAAGCTATTCTATTGGCGACCAAGGTTGAAAAAACAAAAGTCTTTCATGTCGAGACGCTGGAAGCATTATTGGAAAAGCTTGCACAAGTGCAAGAGCGTGCGGAGCTTAAATCCTATATTGAGGATGCTGAATCCGAGCTGATTTCGATGCTTGGTTGTGAAAATGCACAAGCTGCTGAACAACAACTTGAGTTGTTGGTGCGTGATATCGTTGAAGCAGAATTGACGGAATTAAGAGCAAAAAGTGAAGACATTGATGGGCGTTGTCAGGAACTTTATCTCGCTAAAAATCAAGCAGAAGATAAAATTGCAGCTGTTGGCGGCGATAACAAGATTGCTGCCATTGAAGAGCGGCGTCGCACCATTTTATTGGAAATTGAAGAGGGGGCGCGCAATTATCTGCAATTGCGTATTGGTATAGCCGCTGCTGAAGAAGGTTTGAAAGCTTATCGTGACAAGCATCGCTCTTCGATGATGGAGCGTGCATCTGAAGCTTTCAGTACGATCAGCCGTGGCGATTATTCAGGACTTGCAACTCAACCGGGTAAAGAGGGTGAAATTTTGATCGCGCGCGCTGCCGATGGCAGTTCACGCGAAGCACAGGAATTATCAAAAGGTACGCGCTTCCAGCTTTATCTGGCATTACGAGTGGCCGGTTACTATGAATTTGTGCGTGAGCGTCCGGCGCTGCCATTTATTGCGGATGATATTATGGAAAGCTTTGATGATTTCCGCGCCGAAGAGACTTTACGAATTTTTTCCCAAATGGCTGAGGCGGGGCAGGTAATATATCTGACCCATCACCGTCATTTATGCGAAATAGCCAAAGATATTTGTCCGTCGGTTAGTTTGCATAATCTGCAAGGATGAGCATTATCTGGTGAACAGTATTTGCAGGTTTTATTGTAACCAAGCTAAAAACCGTCTTTCGCCTTCAGGCGAGAAGCTGACGATGCGGGATTGAGGCAAACGCCTTGCCCATGTCTGGGCAATCAAACGCTCCAATATTGTTTTTCCGATCCGGCCGGCCAGATGATGGCGCCGCTGGCTCCAGTCCAGACAAGCACGGCATAGCGACCTGTTACTCGGAGGCAGGGCGCTTTCATGGATGCCTATGAGGGCAAGCTTTTCCCAGCCCTTTGGAGATATAGTCAAATCTTCATTGAGCCAATTTTGTGCAATCATATGATCATAGAGTGTGACACCCATTTCACCAGCCAAGTGATCATAACAAATACGTGCCTTACGTAGACTTAAATCACTGGGGCCGGTTCGTATGGTTCGAGCAGGTTTTAGCGCAGTATTTTCATGCGTAAAAACCATTAAAGCTTCAAGCAGAGTAGCGACATGTTCACCCATTAATCTGAAATAGCGATGGCGACCTTGCGCTTCGACAGTGACCACGCCTCCTTCAACCAACTTGGCAAGATGGCTACTTGCTGTTTGCTTTGTAACGCCGGCAATGTGCGCAAGTTCTGTCGCAGTTAACGCACGCCCATCCATTAGCCCCAGCAGCATGGAACTGCGGGCAGGATCAGCCACAAGGGCAGCAATACGGGCAATGTTGGGGCCTTCGGTCATAATTCGACGTTAATCGAACCATCTTTATTGGTCAATTGGCTAAACTGACTTACAACGAGAAAGGAAAATCCATGATTGCCGTTATTTTTGAGGTGGAGATGTCGCAAGATAAACAAAATGAATATCTGGACTTGGCTGCACAATTGCGCCCGCTTTTGAATGATATCGAGGGCTTTATTTCAATTGAGCGTTTCCGGAGTCTGACTATACCCGATAAGGTTTTATCTTTGTCTTTTTGGCGCGATGAAGAGGCGGTTAAGAACTGGCGTAACCTTTCGCTGCATCGTCAGGTGCAGGCAGCGGGGCGTGATCATGTTTTCAATCATTACCGCCTACGCGTTGCATGTGTTTTGCGTGATTACGGCATGAATGAACGGGATGAAGCGCCGTCCGACAGCCGTAGAGTTCATGAAAAGGTTGTATAAAGTGTTTGATATCGAGTTTGATTTAACCAACGATCCCGATGGTTTGGCAAGGCTTGGCGAAGCGATGGGACGTGCTGCTATTCCGTTTGAGGGTGGGGGTGTTTTTAAGAGTGGTGATAAAATAACGGCTCATTTTCTGTTTAAAGACGGTGAGGGTGCCTGGGCAGCAGCAAAGGCTGCCAATATTCGTGCTGTTGCAATAAAACGCCCGTTAATCCGAAAGCTAAAACAAGGTACGCCTGGTCAGTTAGGTGCGATTGCCAGAGCGCTGCGTCAACAAAGCGTTGAGATTTTAACGCAATATTCAGACCATTATAATCGCCTGATACTCATTTGTGACGATTTTGAAAAGGCCGATATTGCCACGCGCGAATGGGCGATTGCCGTTTAAAGTATAATGATACTCTCTCAAACCGGCACCGTGCAAATTCGTCGGATGAGGGCTCTGAGCCAGCGATGTGCCGGATCTGCGTCAATGCGCGGATGCCAGGCTTGCGATATCGCAAGGGCATCCGCATCCACCGGCAGAGGAAATGAAAACAAATCGCGTCTAGCATTATAAGTGAGGTGATCAGGCATCGCCGCGATATAATCACTGCGGCGAACAATCTCCAAACTCTCGGAAAAGCTGGCAACCGCCAGACTGACAGTGCGGCTCATGCCATGTGTCGCCAGTGCTTTGTCGATTGGGCCATCAAAACGTCCGCGCCGCGAGACGGATACATGCGGATAAGCGACAAAATTTTCTAAAGATGCGCCCGCCTTGGCTATTGGGTGATCGTGACGCACAACACCTATAAACCGGTCATGAAATAAAGCCTGCAACCGCACTTCAGGGCCCATTGCGCCAATAACGCCAATATCAAGATCAACCTTGCCTTCACGCAAGGCTTCAACATCTTCATTGCCCTGCGGGGCAAAATAAAGCCGGACTTTGGCGGCTTCCTTAAAAACGGCTTGGGCAATGGCGGCACCATAAGCACCGACAAAACCATCATTGGAACGCACTGTAAAAGTGCGCTCCAATTGCTGCGGGTCAATGTCGCGCTCACCACGCACCAACATTTCCGCGCTAAGCACAAATTGGCGCAAACGCTCACGCAATTCTTCTGCCCTTGGTGTTGGCACAAGGCCACGGCCGGCTCGCACAAGAATGGGATCGTCAAATAATTCGCGGATACGTGTCAGCTGGCGACTCATTGCCGGTGCGCTGAGATTCATGCGTTGTGCCGCACCTGCGACGCTGCCTTCAGACAGCAGGGCATCGAGCGTGATGAGCAGATTCATATCGATTTGCGAAAGGCGTTTGTCGGACATGTGAATTATAATCCAGATTGCATTTGGTGCAATTATATAATTCCATCATTGCACTGTAAACAATTCAATTGCAGGTTTATGTTTTTTCCCAGAAGAGCCTTCTCCCAAGGCTTTTGAAACGGAAAAAATATAATGACACAAATTTCTCAAACAGGAATTTTGCCAAGCGAGCCACCAAGCGAGTCACCAATTCAGCCGATACGTTCAGGCATGGTACTGACGGGGCTTTCTCTGGCAATTCTCTTGTCGCAATTAGGCACGAATATTATCAATGTTGCATTGCCGCAGTTGGTCAGTGAATTTGATACAACTTTCGGTGCCATTCAATGGGTGGTGGTCAGTTATCTGCTGGTCGTGACGGCCTTAATCGTCGGTGTTGGTCGTTTTGGTGATCAGCTTGGCAAAAAGCGCCTTTACCTTTGGGGGCTTGGTATTTTTATGATGGCTTCTGCCATTTGTGCTCTCTCTGTAAATTTGCCAATGCTGATTGTCGGCCGTGCACTTCAAGGCGTTGGCGGAGCCATTTTGATAGCTTTGTCTTTCGCTTTTGTCGGGGAGGTTTTCCCGAAAAACCGCACTGGTTTTGCGATGGGCGTTTTATCAACCATGGTTTCATTCGGCATTGCGCTTGGGCCTTCTTTGGGTGCATTTTTGCTGGCCAGTATTGGTTGGCAGGCGATGTTCTGGATCAATATCCCGCTATGCGTGCTGGCATATTTTCTGGTGCATGCTTATCTGCCTGCCTCAGTTGATGCGCCCAAGCAATCAGCATCACTACGCAATTTTGACTGGACAGGAACTGTTCTGCTTGCAGCAACTTTGGCGGCCTATTCGCTTGCCATGACATTGTCATAACAATTACCTTTACCGCTCATTGATATGAGGATGTGGTACTTACCCAATAACGTTTGATAGTCATATGAGCAATATTGACTGCCGCGATCCGAATGGTGGATCAAGCCAGGAGGTGGTCTGCGAAGAGCAATTGCTCTGCTTAAAGCCGTCAACGCCAGATCTTTTTTGAGCCTGTCACTCGTCGCCCATCCAACAATACGTCTGGAGAATAA
>NZ_JBHEEH010000006.1:0-153805 GCF_041929845.1 Paenochrobactrum pullorum | reverse complement strand
TCCTTGGTGGCTTTTAAAAACAACCACACTATCGCACAAAAGCGGATCAGGAGGCCGTCCACCACATCAAGTCCATTCTTACTGTGCGCTGCAATTGATGCTGAGGGTGGCGCCATTCACGACGGGTGCGCCATCCTCGTTGACCAGAACCAGATCGTTGATCGACAGCATTTCGCCGGCGACGACGATGTCAAGCTCTTGTGAATAGATGCGTCCGGCCTTGAGCTGTCGCTCAGGGCTGGCGTAGGGACGATCGACGCCGAGGCCAATGGTCAGTGCATTCGCCGTTGACGACAGTTCGAAGAAGAGCTTCTCGCCGTCTGGCGTCGTTCCGGGACCCCGGAGCTCAATATCGTAGGCTCCATCCTGCTCATAAAAGGCGCATGTTGTCGGCGTCAACTCGTAGCGACCAGCTGTAGTTTCCAGAATACCTGATCCAGCCCCAGTAACGCTCTCTACTGGCGGTGCTTCCGCCTCTGCACTGCACCCTGTAAGCATAAGGCTGCCGCACGAAGCGATCAGGAGAGCGATGCGCGTACGGCGCTTCTTCGTTTTGGGGTTTTGCGTGAACATTTCGCTCTCCAGTGCTTATGGATATGACCAGCCATCGTGCTCGACGCGGAAAATCCGCAACGGAGCGCCGGCTTTGGTGGTGTCGGCGCGCAGGTAGAAAACCGCGCGCTGCTTCTTGCCGAAATTGGTGAAATCGACGTTGATGGTGATCATACCACGCAGCATCGGCTGGTGAGGATCAGGCGTCGGATCTTCTAAGACGACATCGAAGTCCTGAGCGCCGTATAGAGGATGTGCACCAACTTTGCCTGAGGCCAGCCAGGTCACAATCTCGTCGGTAAAGTAGTTTTTGGACACCTTCGGATCGAACGCGCTCGGTAAATTGCCGTTTTCGGACTGGAACTGGCGTTCATAAATCTCACGAACCAGATCCTGCGCCTGAGCAACAGGATCGATGTCTGGTTCGGGTAAGTATGGCTCGGTCGGGTGCTCGACAGACTTTCGCGCCGGAGAGACAAGTAGCGGCTCATTATCGGGCGTGATGTAGCGTTGTGCTACCCAACCAGCCTTGCTCATTTCTTTGTTGCGCATCAGGCACCAACGTGGCGGCAGCGCCTTGATCTGCGCTTGCGTCATCTTCGTATAGTGTGCCGCGGTGTAAAATGGCACGCAGGTGATCTGCTGTAGCCCGCGCTCATAGTCGCTGAAAGCCTCGATCACCGGATAATTGGTGCCCGGTCCCATGCGCGCATTGAGCACGTCCCCGACAGTCACATTGGTGACGCGCCAGGCATCCGGTCCGTGGCCATCGATTTCGGCATGGGCGTGAGATGCGGCCAGACCGAGTGTCATGACAAGCAGTGCGGCCTTAAATGTGTGTGTCATGGTCATTTCACCTCTACGATCGCGCGACCCAGAACCTTGCGGTCGCCGACATTAAGAAACCGGATTTCATAGGTTCCGGCCTGTGCCGGCATTTGCAGTTCCAACGACTTTTCGTCTCCGACCTTGTGCGCCGCAATCCAGCTGAAATCGGCCTGATCGGTGCGGGCAATAGCGATGCGCTGATCTGCGCTTCCGCCTTCCGAGCTCCACGACACGGTGATCGTTTCGCCTATACCCGCCTGCGCCGGTACCTTGAGCCCAGCTCCGTCATCCAGCGGGGCGTTTTCCGCCACCACTTCCAACCGGTGGCTGGCAAGGGTGCGAGCGCCTTCGCGCAGCACATAGCGGATTTCGTAAAGTCCGGTTTCGGCCGGAGTTTTCATATCGGCTGCACTTGCGTCCCGAACCCGGATATAGTCGGCATATTTGCCTTCAGCGGTTCCGGCAGGGACAATGGTGAGATAGTCTTCCGGGTGGACTGAAGTCGACCAGGTGACTTTAATTTTGCTTCCCGCACGGGCGACTTCCGGACCGCTGACTGTCACTTCGGCGGCCACCACTTCCACGGGGGTGGAAGCCATTGTGCGTCCACCTTCTCGCAATACATAACGCACCTCGTAAAAACCGGGCTCGGCAGGTGCCGTCAATTTGTTTTCGGTGACATCGCGCACGCGCTGATAGTTGGTGTATTTTCCTTCTTCAGCTCCGGCAGGGACGATGGTGACATAGTCTTCCAGATGGATCGAAGCTGACCACGTCACCTTGAAGCTTGCACCGGTGGCCACCTCGCTGGACGCGCTGATGCCCATTTCGGCCTCAATGACTTCCACAGGAGCGGAAGCCAATGTGCGCCCACCTTCTCGCAACACATAACGCACCTCGTAAAAGCCGGGATCGGCGGGCGCGATCAATCTGTTTTCAGTGACATTGCGCACGCGCTGATAATTGGTGTATTTTCCTTCTTCAGCTCCGGCAGGGACGATGGTGACATAATCTTCCGGATGGATGGAAGCTGACCACGTCACCTTGAAGCTTGCGCCGGTGATCACCTCTTCGGGGGCAGTGATAGCCATTTCGGCCTCAATGACTTCCACAGGAGCGGAAGCCATTGTGCGCCCACCTTCTCGCAGCACATAACGCACCTCGTAAAAGCCGGGCTCGGCGGGCGCGATCAAACTGTTTTCGGTGACATAGCGCACGCGCTGATAATTGGTATATCTGCCTTCTTCAGCTCCGGCAGGAACGATAGTGACATAGTCTTCCGGATGGATCGAGTCTGACCATGTCACCTTGAAGCTTGAGCCGGTGGTCACCTGTCCTGGAGCTTGGATATCAATTTCCGCTTCCTGCATGGGTTCGTGCGTTGAGTTGGGCTGTTGCTCCACCATTGGCTGCAAATCCATGACCGACTGCACATGCGCCAGCGCTTCTTTCAGCTCAGCAGCATTTTGGGCCGGAACGAAGACGCCACCGGTGTTTTCGGCAATGCAGGCGAGGCTGGCATGAGCCTTGTCCTCAAGATCGAAACCAACGACATGGGTCGTGAACTTCACGCCCTGCCGTGCCAGCTGCTCGGCGACCGCGCAAGGATCGGCCTGACAGGTTTCCAGACCATCAGAAATGAGCACGACCGTGGCGGGGTTGTCACGATAAGATAAGAGTTCTGCGGCGTGCTGGACGGCTGCGGAAATCGGCGTCTTTCCTTTCGGGCGGATGCCGTTCACCGTGCTGATGAAGTTTGCCTTGTCGAGCGCGCCCGGTTTGATCAATGTTTCGATGTCGCGGCAGTCGCCTTCTGAACGATGTCCATAGGCGACCAGACCTAGATTGATGTCGTCGGACCAGCCGGTCACGAGATCGACCATCACGTCGCGTGCGATTTCTATCTTGCTGGTGCCGTTGATCTGGCCCCACATCGAGCCGGAGGCGTCATAAACGATGACCACATCTTCTGCCGCTACGGCGACCGACAGAGGGGGGATGATAGCGGTAGCCGCGATCAGTGCCGTTTTCAAAGCTTTCATCATGGTGTTTCGTTCCGTAAATTGTTTCATGCAGGCTGCACATCACTGTCGCTACGCGGACCGGAAGAACCTGACGCTCCCATGGCGCGCGCCTTCAGCTTGCGGAATTTGCCCGACATCTGCTCCAGCCTTGCGTCCCATTGGGGGTCGGGTTGCTGACCTTCGATGGTTTTGAAAAACACCTGCATCAGGCAGGCGATGGCAAACGGCTCCAGCAATGCCGCCTTAACGCTCCAGGCAAACAAAAGCGCGAACACGAAGCCACCGGCTGCCCACGCGCCAGGCATCACGTAGACTACTAGAGCTGCTGGCGCGAGCATCACCAGAAACACCAGAAAGCTCAGAAGGTAGACAATGATTGCTAGCCAGGCAGCGTTCTTGAGCATGACACGGTAGTTCTGGCCGTAAAGCACGAGCGCTTCTCTGGCCGATCCCCAAGGGTTTGTCGCGCCTGTGCGGATTGCATAGGCGAGAATGATTTCGTCGATGAAACCAACAGCAACCCGCAGGAAGGCGTGCAGGATACCCGAAAGCTGCTGCGCTCCCGGTATGGGCAGGATGGTCAGGATGCCGCGCACCAGCCCGGTGATTGCTCCGATCACACCCTTCACCAGCTGATCGATAGCAAACAGGACACTGGCCTGAGCAAAGCGTTCCTTCACCACGGTTGTCGCATGGCTGATCTGTGACTTGCCATCCGGCATTGGCTTGCCGTCGATTAGTTCCACCAATACCGCGATATGGCCCGCCTTGACGATATAAAGTATATATTCGCGCGCCCAGTACATGATGGCGCCAAACAGGCCAAAGCCTATAACGCCGCCCCATAGCGTTGTGTTTGCCTGAAACCCTTCATCGCCGAAGCCGCCCACGCCATAGCCGATACCGGCGCCGGTCCCCGTCAGCAAAACATAGCCAACCGCAATACCGAAGTAGACTGCTATCCGCAGCACGATGAACGGCATGGTCCGCGCCATCATTGCTAGCGCGCCACCGACTCTAAAATCCCACATGCCTTATCTCGCCTTCTATATAACCTTGCCTTTTACATCCGTTCAGGAAACTTTAGCAGAAGCAAAGCAGGCATGCCCCATCCATTTGGATAGGGACATGTCGGAAAAACTGAGTATAATTAGTCAAAATGTGCCAAAGTGGATAAATATATAAAATAAGTGAGCACAAAAAATTAGGGGCAGCCTGGAGGGAAGCGCGTAGTTTTGCAAGTATTTTTCTTTTCTATTTTGACAGCCGTGTTGTTTTACTTTTCTTCTGAAGTCAGTGGTCAGGATCAGTCAATATTGCCTTCCTCCATACTTGAGGTGAGCGGCGCTATTTCGAAAGGCAATGCGGAAGGGGTCGCACATTTCGACATCGTGGAGCTGCGGACACTTCCTCAAGCGCGGCTCGAAACAACCACCGCTGTCACAGATGGTGTGCACCGCTTTGACGGCGTTTTAATGAGAGATATTTTGGCGCATGTCGGCTCTCACGGCACAGTCGTGACTGCGAGAGCCCTGAATGATTACGCGATTGAATTCGCAGTCGAGGAATTTGACCAGTTCGACATTCTTGTTGCCTATGAGATGGACGGAAAACCGCTGCTGCCGAGCGAGAAGGGGCCGCTATGGATTGTCTACCCACGTGACCAGCATGCCGAGCTGCAGGATATCCGCTTTGATTATCGTTGGGTTTGGCAATTAAAATCGCTGGATATTCGATGAGCAGGCGAGCACGTGCATTGCTGGGCGTCGCGCTGCCTGTCTCGGCCATCGCTATCTTTGTCGTTCTGCTCGCATTCTCTTTGATGCGCCTGTCTGATATCGAGCGCAACATGCGCATTGAGGCCACCCAGAATATGCTTTGGGTGATCTCGCAGGCGCATATTTCAAGCCTGCAGCTGAGCGAGGCCATCGCGGACAACGCTGCCGGAGAGGCTGATCACGCGCAAACAGAGTTGCGCCTGAACATATTCCTCAGCCGGCTAGCCTTACTTGATGATGGCCCGCAACGTCGGCGGATGGAAGCGCTTGGTGCGTTGGCTCCTTTGGATGAGTTGCGGGAAAACCTCGACGAGCTTGGCTCGTTGCTGAAAAGCCCCAGCTCGGCGACAATGCCGCGCATCAGAGCTCTGCTGGATCCTTACAATGCGACGCTCACTGAAGCTGCCAACAAGGCAATGGTGGCCGAATGGGACGATCTTGGCGCGACGCTTGATGTCACGCGCAAGCAGCTGTGGCAAATCATTATCTCCATGATCGGCATATCATTGGCAGGCTCGATGCTTTGCGTTCATTTTCTGCTGGCGATCCGTGATGCAAGGCAACGGACTCGCTTGCTCAACAAGGAAAAGGCGTTTTCCGAACTGCTGATCGGATCCAGCGATGAAGGTATTATCGCTGTCGATATGGATCGACGCTGCACGGTCTGGAACGAGGCTGCCGAACGGCTGTTCCGTGTTGGTGCTGATCGGGCAACAGGTGGTGCGCTGGGAGAATTATCAGGCTTTTTCGCGGTAGACCGGGTCGAGATGGCCATCGGCGAGGCTCTGCAGGGCCAGGCTGTCGCATTGCTCGATCAGCCGTTTTTTCCAGATGATCAGTCTGAGCCGCTCTATGTCGATCTGCGCTGTTTTTCGCTGCGCGATGGTGGCCGCATCATAGGCACGATCCTTCTGATCTCGGACGTCACAGAACGACGAGCAGTCCAGCGTAAAATCGCGGATCATCGCGACTATCTTGAGCAATTGGTGCAAGCGCGTACGCAGGAGCTTGAGGCGGCGCTGGTCAGGGAACGTGCCACCGCTGACCTATACCGCAACTTCGGCACGATGATCTCGCACCAGTTCCGCACTCCACTTGCGCTCGTCGATTCTGCGCTTCAGCGGTTGATCCGCCGGCGCGAACAATTAACGCCGGCAGAGATCACTGAGCGGGGTAGCCAAGCCCGTAGTGCCATCGCACGCCTGGTCAGGCTGGTAGAGAGCACCCTCGACGCGGCGCGGCTTGATGCCGGCCAGATTGAGGTCCGCAGCCAGGCCTGCGATCTCGGCCTTCTTGTTGCGGACATCTGCGCACGGCAGGCTGAGGACATGGGTGGACGCAGGATCACGGTCATGCCGCCGGTTGATGGGTCGCCGATTGCCTATTGCGATCCGGTTCATGCGGAGCACATTTTGACAAACCTTTTGTCCAATGCGGTGAAATATTCTCCGAAGGAGACGTTGATCGGTATCAGTTTTACCGTCGATCAGTCGCTTATTACCTGCATCGTAACGAATACCGGCTCATTGGGCGGAATGTTCGAGCGGGACGTGCTGTTTGATCGCTATTATCGTGGCAGCAATACTGAAGGCTGCCCCGGTATTGGCGTTGGTCTTTACATGGCGAAAGCGCTTGCGCGCTTGCAGGGCGGCGACGTGTGTTTACAGGATTCGGAGACAGGCGTTGTTCGAATGGCGATGTCGCTGCCACGTTCTGCATCCGGTGCTGGTGCGCCCATGATCTTTCGAAAGGTGAGGGTATGATCGCGGAGCCTTTTGTGATCCTTTGCATTGAGGACGAAGTGCAATTGCGGCGTGACATCGTAGACGAACTGGTCGAGGCGGGGTATGATGTCGTCGAAGCCAGTAATGGTAGGCAAGCGCTTGGCGAGCTGGCACGTGTCTGCCCCGATCTGGTTCTTTGCGACATCTCCATGCCCGAACTTGATGGTTATGGCGTGCTTGATGCGCTGCAAGAACGAGGGCCTGACTATGCCGAAATTCCTTTTGTCTTCCTCTCCGCCCTTGCCGATCCAAGGCATATCGTTGATGGCAAGCGTCTTGGTGCAGATGATTACCTCGTGAAGCCAATCGATTATGATCTCTTACTGGCGACCATCGAAGCGCGTCTGCGACAGATCAGACGCATCCGTTCGGCGCGCCCATTACGGTCAGCTGCTCCTAATTTTACAAAATTTTCGGAAGTCTATGGCCTTACACCCGCAGAACTACGGATCACGCAAGCGCTCGCTCAAGGTAGTAAATTGACGCAGATCGCGACTGACCTCGGCGTCTCGCGTTCTACTGTTGCTTTTCACATGCGCAATATATTCCAGAAAACGGAGACCGGCCGGCAGACGGAACTGGTAGCTTTGGTACTCAAGAGATAAGATGATCAATCATATAAATGAGCTCTGGTGTAGTGATCTGCATGAGTTAGTTGAAACGACTTAGTGATATATCTTACTGATGCGCTGCTATATGGTTACCTCTAATGAATGTCGGTATCGGTAGTTGCGTGCCCCCGCAACCAAATCAAAACGGCTCAAGCAATTATGCTTGAGCCGTTTTTGCATTTAACAATACTATTTGAATTCCAGTAAATAACCAAGCGCTTGCTGTTCTCTCGTTAAATCCGTAATCTTGTAAATTGGTTGCTTTGATGAAGTTATTTCAAGCTTCATATAATTCATAAATTCATATGCTACTTTTAACTATAAATTATTTTACGCCTTTTTTTCCGGGTGATTGTATATGCTGATCTCATACGCGCAAAATTTTGAAGATATTATGTTGTGGCGCGCATTTAAAAATATCAAAAAAGGTTTTTACATCGATATCGGTGCGTGGTCACCCACTAAGGATAGCGTAACGCGCTGTTTTTATGATGCAGGATGGCATGGCATCAATATTGAACCTAATCCTTACTACTATCGCGAGCTAAAACTACAACGAAAACGGGATCGCAACCTGAAAATTGCTGTAAGTGATTATGAAGGAACCGCCACGATGTTTTTCGTTGCAGGCAGTGGTCTTTCAACACTCGATCCTGATTTCGTTACAAAATATGAAGCACAGGGTTTTAACATCAAACCACAAAAGGTTGATGTGCTCACATTACCGGCTATTTGGATTGAATATGTTCCAGATCATCAAGAGGTTCATTTTTTAAAGGTTGATGTTGAAGGTTTGGAAAAAGCGATTATTGCTTCGCATGACTGGCAGAAATATCGCCCTTGGATTGTGGTTGTGGAGGCGACTTTGCCACTATCGCAAATTGCTTCCCATCGTGATTGGGAACATGTTCTGCTCTCTAATCAGTATAATTTAGTTTATCAGGATGGACTCAACCGTTTTTATCTGGCGCATGAGCATAGTGATTTAGAGAGGTTTTTTGATTATCCACCAAACGTATTTGATAATTTTATGTTGGCGAGTGAAGCGGCCTACATAAAAAAGAATAATAAGCTGCTGACTGAACAGAAAACTTTAAAAAAGAATTTAAATGCGGTGAATGCAAAGCTGAATGATTTGATACAGACGTTGCAGTTAGAAACAACAAAGAGTGCTAAGCAACAAGACGATTTTGAATCAGCGAAACAACACTATGAAACATTGATTTCAGCAAAAGATGATCAGATTACAGCACTTTATCGCAGCACATCGTGGCGCGTGACCTCTCCAATTCGATGGATACGGTTAAGCATTGATAAGCTGAGTTGGCAGGAATGGAAGCATAATGGGCGTTTTGCTTTACAAAAATGCAGTTTTTTTATTATGCAGCGACCCCAAATTATGCGTATTTTTCGAACATTTTTTGTGCGATTTCCAAAAGTTAAAGACTATCTGTATCGGCTGATCATAGGGCGACCAATGAGCTCGCAATCGACTTTTCGAGCTGAGGATATGCCTGTTGAAAAGCATGAATTGGCATTGGGTGCATTGAATTATCGCGCAAAGTCTATCTATCATGATCTCGTGCGGAGCTCTGGACATAAAGGAGAGCTCTGATGCGTATTGTTTTTGATATGCAGGGATTGCAGACAGAAAGCCGATTTCGCGGTATTGGTCGCTATACGCAATCATTGGTGAAGGCTGTTATACGTCAGAATAAGAGCCATGAGATTATTCTTGTGTTGAATGGCATGTTGATTGACTCAGTTGCGGCTATTCGTGATGCGTTTGAACATTTGTTGCCAGCTGAGAATATTGTCATTTGGCAAGCGCCAGTTCCTGTATCAGCAGGCTTGGCAGAAAATAAAGCCCGCCACGACATAGCCGAATTGTTGCGTGAACGTTTTCTGAAAGATCTTCGGCCGGATATTATTCATATAACCAGTTTGTTTGAAGGCTATATGGATGATGCAGTGTCAACCATTCATGTCTTTGATCAAGATATTCCAGTGAGTGTAATGGTCTATGATCTTATACCGCTTAGTAATCCGGAAGAATATTTAAAAAATAATGCGGCTTATAATCATTATTATTCAAAAAAAATCGAGAATTTAAAACGAGCTGATTTATTGCTGGCAATCTCGGATTTTTCCAAAATTGAAGCAGAGGATTTATTAAAAATTCCAGCTGATAAAATTATCAATATATCTTCTGCCGTTGATCCATGTTTTAAAAAACTGACTTTATCGCAAAGAAAGATCGATGCGCTGCTACAACGCTTGCAGCTCACTAGGCCCTTTATTTTATATGCAGGCGGAACTGATCCGCGCAAAAATCTTCCGCGTTTGATTAAGGCTTATGCTGCACTGCCTGAAGCTTTGAGACAAAAATATATGTTGCTCTTGGCTGGCAAGATGAGTGCGCATGAACGTGTATTGTTGCAAGGACTGGCCAAATCGGCTGGCCTTGAGGCGGGTGAGTTATGTTTTGCCGGCTACGTAAATGATGAAGATTTAATCGCACTTTATAATTTATGCGAATTGTTTGTTTTTCCAAGCTGGCAGGAAGGGTTTGGCTTACCTGCACTGGAAGCAATGCACTGCGGAGCCGCTGTCATTGGTTCTAACACGTCCAGTCTACCGGAAGTGGTTGGTTGGGAAGATGCGTTGTTTGACCCTTTCGATGAGCAGGCGATCTCGAACAAACTTCTACAAGCTTTGACGGATGATGTTTTTCGCACATGTCTGAAGGAAAATGCAGCAAAACGCGCTCAATTATTCTCATGGGATGAGACGGCAAAGCGTTTGATAAAGGCATGGGAAGCGCTCTATGAGTCTCAGGCAGCCCGACAGCGTCATTTTCTTGCTTGGAGCGATCAATATTGTGCGAATAATGAAACCTATCAGAAGCTTATTCACAGATTGAGTGATTATCTGCCGCAGATCAAACAGGATCGCCAGCAAGAGCTGATCAATATAGCGCAGGCGATTGAACTAAACGAAAAACAGGCACAGTATTTTAATCGTGGCGCTGTGCTGGAAGAGACAATTCGCTGGCGATTGGAGGGGCCTTTTGACAGTTCCTATAGTCTTGCGCTGCTCAACCGTGAATTAGCCCGTGCATTAGCAAAATTAGGTCATCAAGTTGCTTTGCACTCAACCGAAGGGGCAGGGGATTTCGCTGCTGATCAAGCATTTTTGCAAGCAAATCCAGATTTGGCACATATGCAAAAACAGGCAGAAAATCTGGATGAATTGTCGGCGGATATAACCAGCCGCAATCTTTATCCGCCGCGTGTCGAGGATATGAAAGGCCGCATTAATCTGCTGCATTCTTATGGTTGGGAGGAGAGCAGTTTTCCTTATCGCTGGACAGAAAAACTAAATGTCAGCTTGCAGGGCATCACGGTCATGTCTGAGCATGTGCGAAAAGTCCTGATCGACAATGGTGTGTCTGTTCCTATTAAAGTTGCAGGGGTTGGTGTCGATCATTGGGAGCGTGTGGTGGCTGATGATCATTATCAGGTGCAAGGCAAGAGGTTTCGCTTTTTGCACGTTTCATCATGCTTTCCGCGCAAAGGTGTTGATGTGATGCTGGAGGCTTATGGAAGGCAGTTTACGCGATCAGATGACGTTACGCTGATCATCAAAACATTTGCCAACCCTCACAATCAGATACATGTTTGGCTTGAACAAATACGTTCGAAATATCCCAATTATCCCGATGTTGTTATTATTGAGGAGGATTTGAGCGACAGTCAGCTGAAAAAACTTTATCAGGATTGTCATGCTCTGGTTGCGCCGAGTCGTGCGGAAGGTTTTGGACTGCCATTGGCCGAGGCAATGCTTTCAGGATTAGCTGTGATTACGACGAGGTGGAGTGGTCAGCTTGATTTTTGCACTGCGCAAAACACCTGGTTGGTTGATTATCAATTTTCGCCGACCGATACGCATTTTGAATTGTTTAATTCAGTTTGGGCTGAGCCGGATGTTGAAGATCTGGCACTAAAAATGCGTGAGGTTTTTGAAGCGCCTCTGAGCGAAATCACTCAACGATGTGCCTGCGCACGTGAACAGCTTTTATCAAAGCATCGTTGGGAAGATGTGGCACAACGTAATGTAGAAGCCGCACGGCAATTCTCACAAGCTCTTCCAGAAAAAGAGATGCGGCTTGGCTGGATTTCGTCATGGAATACACGCTGTGGGATCGCTACTTATTCAGAGCATTTGATCAAATCTCTGGTACAGCCAATCCGTATATTTGCATCTCATGCTCATTCCTCATTAAAAAATGATGAACCGAATGTTTTTCGATGTTGGAACGATAATAATATCGATGATTTTAAGATGATGTATGAAGAGATCATCCGGCAGCGTATCAATGTTATTGTGATACAGTTCAATTATGGTTTCTTTAATTTTATTTATTTTAAAGAATTTTTGAGCCAGCTCCATGATGCCGGTATCGTTGTGGTTGTTGTCATGCATGCGACGCAGAATCCTGATACGGATCCAACCAAAAAGCTTGATCAATTGGTTGAAGAGTTGAAACAATGTGCACGTATTTTAGTTCACAATTGTGATGATCTTAATCGCTTGAAAAAAATTGGTATTTTTGAGAATTCTGTTTTGTTTCCTCATGGAATTCTGGAGTCAAAGATAGAAAAACAAGAGCAAAAAAACGAGAACAGTTTTGTACTAGGCTCTTATGGTTTCTTTTTACCTCATAAAGGCTTGTTAGAGTTGATTGATGTCGTCCGTATTTTAAGAGACAAGGGCATGAATGTGTGTTTGAAAATGCTGAACGCTGAGTATCCAGTACCGCAGTCAGCTAAAATCATAGCGCAGGCCCGAAAGAAAATTGAGACGCTTCAATTACAAAATTATATAAGCATCAATACTGATTTTCTGGATGATGAAAGCAGTATTAAACAACTTTCCCAAACCGATCTTGTCGTTTTTCCTTATCAAAAAACTGCTGAATCTTCGAGCGGAGCGGTTCGCTACGGTATCACATGCGGGACACCTGTTGCAGTCACACCATTGGCTATCTTTAAAGATGTCGCGCCTGCGGTTTTCACATTGCGGGGTATCTCACCGGAGGATATTGCGGCTGGAATTGAAGATTTTATCAGGCTGAGTGTGTCGGAAAAAATTGAGCAGCAACAGCGTGCGCAAAAATGGCGAGATCAACATGCATATCCGGTGTTGGCACAAAAGCTCTATGGCATGTTGCGTGGTCTAAATCGTTAAGATAAACAGAAGCGTGTTTTAAAACACGCTTCTGGCTTTTAACATTGCATTTTGCCACGCATAAAGCGTGCAATCAGAATGCCTGTGATCATCGAGGCGACCAGAATATAAACGTCAGTTTGCATCAGACCCAACGCTGGAATAGAGCCGCCTGGACAAAAACCGCCAATGCCCCAACCAATGCCGAAAATGGCAGAACCTGCAATCAAAGGTCGATCAATCTGCTGCTTTAATGGCAGGTGAAAGCTTTTATCCAGCAAAGGTGCCGGACGTTTCAAAATAAAGAAATAACCAATCGCTGTGATGATCAAAGCGCCTCCCATTACAAATGCCAGCGAGGGATCCCATGTGCCAAAAAAATCAAAGAAATTAAGCACTTTGGCAGGATTGATCATGCCTGAAACGGCAATGCCGCTACCGAAAATCAGACCAATGAATAGAGCTGATAGAATGCGCGACATTTAAAAGCCTCCGAAAACATGGCGAATGGTAAAGACAGTGATGGTTGTGGTCAGCATGAAAGTGAGAGTTGCTGCAATGGAGCGGATGGACAGCCGCGAGATGCCACAAATGCCATGGCCGGATGTGCAACCGGAACCGATTGTGATGCCGAAACCAACAAGCAGACCACTGATAATCAGCCCAAATACCGGAACGTTATTTGTAAAGGCGGGTGTGAAGTCGAAGCAATAAAACAATAATGTTGGTGCGGCGATTGCACCAATAAGAAAAGCAGCACGCCAACCCCAATCAGGGCTGAAAGGTGGCAAAACGCCTGATAAAATACCGCTGATACCGGCAATGCGGCCATGTAGATACATCAGCATACAGGCGGCTAATCCAATCAGCGCACCGCCACCAAGTGATTGAAGCGGGGTAAAGCCGGTCATGATTTTTGTTCTCCGGCCTTACAAAACAGACCATGCATCGTTTGAATGAATGTTTCAATGCGTGGATCAGCGAGCCGGTAGAATACTTGTTTGCCTTCTTTGCGCCCTTCGATAAGACAGGCTTGGCGTAATTCCGCCAATTGTTGCGACAGGCCGGGCTGGCGAATGTTTAGCATGTCTTCCAGTTCGCGTACCGAGCGTTCACCATCGACGAGTGCACAAGTCACTAATAAGCGGTCTGGATTGGAGAGCTTTTTGAGAAAGTTGGAGGCTTCTTTCACATTTTCTTTCATGAAAGCGGCCTGTTTGGAAAGGTCGTACTGCATTATTTGCCCCATGCTACTTTCGGTCGTTTATTGCGCGGAATTTTTAAATAACGCACAAAGTTATCTTCCGGCTCGCTTATGCATTGAGCCATGTCGTTTTTGCTTGTCACAACAGCCACAATAAATTGCACCGAACCGATGTGAAGGCGGTAAAACTGGCGGTTCAAGGAATATGAAAATATCCGCCATAAGGGCAGCTCCTTTAAACTAATTAATCATTAAATAATAATAATTGCAAAAAAATGCAATCGTTTATTTTAAAATATATGTAGTTTGTAAAATCTACCTTAAAAGTGCATCAAGACTGAGATTGAGAAAAGACGAAGAAATAGGGAGCGGATATCCGCGGGCGTAATTGTTATTTACAATGGAAGTGACGGTTCTGCCTGACTGGGTGGATTATAATGGCCATATGGCGGATCATGCATATGGGCTTGTGTTCTCACATGCCGGCAATGCCTATCTTGAGCATCATCATTTGGGTGCGGCCTATTTAAAGGCTGAAAAGGCTACATTCTACACGCTTGAAAACCGGATCGGCTATTTTAAAGAATGCTATCAGGGCGACAAGATCAATGTCAGCGTGCAATTGATCGGCCTTGATAAAAAGCGGGTGCGTTTTCTGCTGGAAATGAAAAACAAAGACAATGAGGTACTGGCTTTGTCCGAGCAGTGGCTGATGCATGTGAGCCAAGCTTCAGGTACACCGAAAGCAATGTCCATGAGCCAAGCGGTTTTTGAGTGCTTCGAGCCAGAATTTGAGCGGCATAAAACCTTGCCCAAACCACGTTGGCTTAACCGCAGAATGGGTTTGCAAAGCAAATAGTGCTTTCTTGTCCGGCAGACATGCTGTAGCGCCTTATCTTTGAATAAGTCGGAGTGGATGTGACGTGAAGTGGTTTGATGTTGTGATTATCGGAGCTGGTGCGGCTGGCATGATGTGCGCTATTGAAGCGGGCAAACGCGGGCGCTCGGTGCTGGTGATTGATCACGCCAAACGTGCTGGCGAGAAGATTCGTATCTCCGGCGGCGGGCGTTGCAACTTCACCAATTTGCATGCAAGCCCGAAGAATTTCATTTCGCAAAACCCGCATTTTTGTAAATCGGCCCTCAGCCGTTATACGCAAAACCATTTCATCGCCATGATGGATCGTCACGCGATTGCTTATCATGAGAAAACACTGGGGCAGCTTTTCTGTGACGGTTCAGCCCAACAAATCATTGATATGCTGCTGGATGAAATGAAACGCTTTTCTGTGCAATTGGCGCTATCGACGAGTGTCGATGTCATCGAAAAAACTGATGCCGGTTTTTTGGTGAAGTTTGACGATGTGCAGATCAATTGCGGTTCGGTTGTGGTGGCAACGGGTGGTAAATCCATCCCCAAAATGGGCGCAACCGGCTTTGGCTATGATGTGGCGCGCCAGTTTGGTTTGCGATTGGTGGAAACGCGTCCCGGCCTTGTGCCTTTGACATTCGAGCCAAATTTGCTGGAGCGCTTGAAACCACTCGCCGGTGTGGCGCTGGATGCGAAAATCACCTGTGGCAAAACCAGCTTTGAAGAGGCGATGCTTTTTACCCATCGTGGTATTAGCGGGCCTTCGGTTTTGCAGATTTCATCTTATTGGCGCGAAGGGGACGAGATCGCCATTTCGATGCTGCCACATTTGGACGTGTTGGCTGTGTTAAAAAAGCAGCGGGCGCAAAATGGCCGTCAGGAATTGCAAACAGCGCTTGCACAGTATTTGCCGAAAAAACTGGCGCAGACGATTGCCGAAGCGCAAGTAAAATTTGCCAAGCTTGCGGATATGCCGGACAAAGAATTCCGCCGTATTGAAGCAGCGATTAATGATTGGCGCATTAAACCGGCAGGGTCGGAAGGCTACCGCACGGCGGAAGTTACCCTTGGCGGTGTGGATACCCGTGATCTGGATTCCAAGACGATGGAAAGCAAAACAGTGAGCGGGCTTTATTTCATCGGCGAAGTAGTTGATGTCACCGGCTGGCTCGGCGGCTATAATTTCCAATGGGCTTGGTCATCGGGCTGGTGCGCGGGGCAGGTTGTATAAAAACCCCTTTAGCTATTATCTGTTCAGCTTTGAATAGCGTTTGATTAGGCGATCACGCTTGAGGCGGGAGAGGCGCTGCAACCAAAAAATGCCGTTGAGCTGATCCACTTCATGCTGATGGCAAACCGCAAGCAGCCCTTCAGCTTCTTCAAACTGTTCTTGGCCCTCTAAGTTCTGATAGCGCAGGCGAATTGTGGCGTGACGTTCCACATCATCCACCATCCCCGTCATGGAAACACTGCCTTCCTGATGACGGATCATGGTTTCAGAAGCTTCGATGATTTCAGGGTTGATATAAAATTTATATTCGGTCTCTGGGGAAATTTCGAGAACGACAACACGGCTTAAAACGCCAATATGCGGCGCGGTGATGCCGATGCCCGGTGCCGCACGCATAGTTTCCAACAGGTCATGGCAAAGCGTTTTTAAAGCCTCGTCAAATTGGGTGACAATTTCAGCTTTTTGTTGCAAGCGAGGGTCGGGAAAGCGGACAATCGGGCGTATGGTCATGGTTCTATTCGGTCTCCTGCTCTTCTGGTGGCAGCAGTTTGGCTTTGACAAAAACATCATATCTGGTGCTTTTGCCTAAAATTTGGTGCGAAAATTTACGGATATTTTGCATCGGTGCAGCACGAAGCGGCCATTTCAGCACAACGCGGTTTTGTGCGTGTTCCAGCGCCACCTGCATTAGTTTTTCAGCATCCGGATCAGTACCGACGATTTCGCGGATTTGGCGCATTTCTTTTTTGACCAAAGCCGTATTGCCGCGCGGTGGGTGCATCGGGTCAACCAGCACCACTTGTGGTTTGAGATCAGGCAAGATTTCGTTGGAATCGCCATGAATGAGCGTCATGCGGGCGATCGTTTCAGCCAGTCGTCCACCTTCATTGGCGGCGCGCTGCATTCCTTCTGCGAGCAGGTGGTGCATCTTTTCCGAGCGTTCAATCAAGGTGACATGCGCGCCCAGTGCGGCAAGCAAAAACGCGTCACGTCCAAGCCCTGCTGTCGCATCGACAATAAAGGGCGTGATATTGCCGGTGAGCCCTGCCGCTTTTGCCAAGGCCTGCCCGCGGCCTTCATTGACGCGAAAGCGGTGGCCGACAGCGCCGCCGACAAAATCCACAATCAGATCATCATTTTCTGTGTTTTTTGACATGGAGCACATCTTTAAAAAGGGCAGGGAGCGCTAAATGTTGCCAGACCGCCATCAGGATGCTGAAAGGTAATTTCTTCTGCATGGAGCATCAGGCGATTGGCGCGGGCCAGTGCTTCGTCGGTTGCATAAAATTCATCGCCCAAAATCACATGGCCGATGGCTTTCATATGTACACGCAATTGATGGGTGCGGCCTGTAAGCGGCGACAATTGCAGCCTTGTTGTATCTGCGCCGCGCGCGAGTACCTGCCAGTGCGATTGCGCCGGTTTGCCATTAACCGCGTCGACATGATGACAAGGTTTGTTATCGGGGTCGATGCAGAGCGGCAGATCAACAAGGCCGCTCTCTTCCTTCACATTGCCCCAAACTTCGGCCACATAGGATTTTTTCGTCGAACGCTCGGCAAATTGGTTGGCAATTAGTGCATGGGCTTTACGATTTAGAGACATCAGCACAATGCCGGATGTGTCTTTATCCAAACGGTGGATCATCAGCGCTTCGGGAAACCGTTTTTGCACCCGCGTTGCCAGACTATCCGACAAGGCCGGATGACGGCCGGGTACCGATAAAAGACCGCTTGGTTTATCCAGCACCAAAAAATCCCGCTCCTGATGCAAGATCGTGAGATAAGGCTCCAATGGCGGATGATAGATCGGGGTTGGCATAGATAAAGCGCTCATGCGCCATGCCCTATCATGTTTTGGTGTCGGGCGAGAAGTCTCATTATCAGGTCTGCGTCTGTTTGTTTGCGTGTCCGTCACAATTAAGCTTTGATAGATTGAATATATTATTTTCTAAAATTGTGGTTTGCGGATGAGGTTTTTGGTTTATGTTTGAATGGAAATCCGGTTTTAAGACGGTTTTTATCGCTTTATCTTTTGTTGTTTTGACAATTGGAGGAGCTATGTCACAATCTAATGATACAAAAATTTTAAAAGCCGCAGCCGATAATGATGTGGTGGCAATCAGCACATTGCTTGAAGCGAGTGTGAAGCCTGATGTTCGTAATGAACAAGGCCAAACTGCATTGCTGGTCGCAACGATTGCCAACAATGTCGAGGCTGCAAAGCTTTTGATTGAAGCCGGTGCCGATGTGAATGCCAAAGACAGTATTCACGACAGTCCCTATCTTTATGCCGGTGCGCGAGGCCATTTGGACATTTTGAAAATGACCCTTGCTCATGGTGCTGATTTGAAAAGTACCAACCGCTATGGTGGTACGGCTTTAATTCCGGCGGCAGAACGCGGCCATGTCGAGACGGTTAAAACTTTGATTGAAGCAGGCGTTGATGTTGATCATGTCAATAATCTGGGCTGGACAGCTTTGCTGGAGGCTGTGATTTTGGGCAATGGCGGGGTAAAACATACCGCAATTGTCAAATTGCTGGTTGATGCCGGAGCTGACACATCCATTACTGATAAAGATGGTGTGAGCGCATTGCAGCATGCCAAGGCACGTGGATATCAGGATATTAACGCGATTTTGGAAAAATAATTTTGCGCCCTGCACAAGTGATGGCATGGTGCATTACATATGCAGAATAATTCTATCGAAAGATCAACAGTCTGAACCATTTAAGGGTATAAGGAGTGCATTGATGTCGAAATTGAATGTCGCTGTCTTGGTTGGAAGCTTGAGAAAAGAATCTTTCAGTCGCCGGGTTGCCAACGGACTTAAACTTGTAGCCCCTGATGATATGGCTTTAACGATTGTGGAAATCGGAGATCTGCCGTTTTATAATCCTGATCTGGAGACAGATACGCCGCCTGCAACATGGACACGCTTCCGTTCTGAAATCGCCAAAGCCGATGCCGTTATTTTGGTAACACCTGAATATAACCGCTCGGTACCGGCAGCCTTGAAAAATGCGCTGGATGTTGGCTCGCGTCCTTATGGAAAAAGCGTCTGGGGTGGCAAGCCTGCGGCCGTAGTCAGCAGCTCGCCCGGTAATATTTCAGGTTTTGGTGCCAATCATCATCTGCGCCAATCGCTGGTTTTCTTGGATATGCCAACCTTGCAGCAGCCGGAAGCCTATCTGGCGCAGGTTGATAAGCTGTTGGATGAAAAGACTGGTTTTGTAGAGGATACCGCCAAATTCATGGGGATATTCATGGCAAAATTCGACCAATTCGCCCGCAAGAATATTTGACATTATTTTGCTTGCAGCAGGATTAAAAAAAGCCGGCTAAAACCGGCTTTTATGTTTTTGTTATTATTTATTTGATCTGTGCAGTGATGAAATCTTTAACGATTTTCACGATGCCACGTCCCAAGACTTCATCCAGCGCGGCAATAAATTCGTCAACATGCTGGCGCTTGCAGATCAGTGGCGGCTCCAAGCGGATGACATTACGGTTATATTCGGTGAAAGCCACCAGAACGCCGTGATCACGCAAAAGATGCGCGCCAATAAAGCCCGGCAGTGAGCCTTTAAGCTTGTCATCCAGCATGGAAAGCAGTGGGCGCAACACCATCGGCATGGTTTGGGAAAAGTCATGGAACTCAAGCCCGACCATCATGCCTTTGCCGCGCACATCTTTGAGAAGGGCAGGGTAACGCTGTTGCAGTTCTTGCAACTTCTCCAGCAGATAGTCACCGCTTTCCGCCGCATTATCAATCAGATGCTCATCATAGAGAATGTTGAGCGCTTCAATGGAAGTGACGCAAGCTTCACCAATACCGCCGAATGTTGCCATGGCATGGATCATTGCGGTTTTTGGTGTGCCATAAGCTTTCATATAAATATCGCGGCGTGCAATCATGGCAGCCATTGCAGTTTTTCCGCCGCCCAATGATTTCGCCAAGGCGGTTACATCCGGTATCACACCATAATGTTCAAACGCATAGAACTTGCCGGTACGTCCCAGACCGCACTGCACTTCATCGGCAACCCAGATCACGCCATATTGATCACAGAGTGCACGCAATTTCTGCCAATATTCAGGCTCAGCCTGAATGATGCCACCGCCGCCTTGAACGGTTTCCAAAACAATGACACCGACTTTGGGATCGGATTTAAAGAGGTTTTCAACCGCTTCAATATCGCCGAAAGGAATTTTGACCGTATTGTCGACAAGCTCAAATTCACCGCGATAAAGCGCACCATCGGTGATGGAAAGAACACCTTTGGTTTTGCCGTGGAATGAGTTTTCCGCATAGACAATTTTAGGCCGGTTGGGGCCTGCGGCACGCTCTGCGACCTTAATCGCTGCTTCCATGGCTTCCGAACCGGAAGAGCCTAAGAAAACCATATCGAGATCGCCCGGCGAACAAGCGGCAATGTCATAGGCTAAAGCGGTGGCATATTGCGACATGAAAGCGATGGCGATTTCATGGCGTTGCTCTTCCTGAAACTGGCGGCGGGCTTGCAAAATGCGCGGGTGGTTATGACCAAAAGCGAGAGACCCGAAACCGCCGAAAAAGTCGAGAATTTTACGACCGTTTTGATCGTAATAATACATGCCTTCAGCACGTTCGATTTTAATTTTATGGAAGCCCAAAAGCTTCATAAAATGGAGCTGCCCCGGATTGAGATGCGCCGTGAACAGTTCTGTCATCTGCGCAATGCCCATATCTTTGGCTTGCTCGACACTTAGTAAATCCGGCTTTGGTGTATAATTTTGTTTGGCCGATCCGGCGATATCATTCGTCATGGTAAAAATCCTTATGCGGCCTTTAATGGTGCATGATCATGGGGCTGTTTGCCGGACAATTTATTGCGGTATTCGCTATAGGCTACGATCAGCATATCTTCATCGCGATATTGCGGCACCCAGCCAAGCTCACGCTCACCTTTAGAAACATCAAGCACGCACATTTCATCTGCAATCAGATATTGCTCCGGATCCATCAGTGGTTTGTTGAGCCAGTCGAGGAAATCCAGTGTGCGTTTTACCGCCCATGCCGGTGTCGGCAGCAAAATGGATTTTGAGCCCGCATGTTTGACGAGATCGCCCAGCAATTTGCGTACAGGCGGCGGATTAAGCGAGCCCAAATTATAAACCTCATTGGGAACGCCCGCTTTGTAAGCTGCATATGCCGCACTGGCGCAATCAAAAACGGAAATAAATTGATATGGGTTCTTACCCGAACCAATCATCGGAACCGGTAAATTATAATCAATCAGTTTGAAGAGTTTTTCCAAAATGCCGAGACGTCCTGGTCCGATAATGAGGCGTGGGCGGAAAAGCGTAATATTCATGCCCTTCGTGCGCCAATCGGCCGCCAGTTCTTCGGTCTTGAGTTTTGACCAACCATATTCACCTAGCGGCGCGACAGGATGTTCTTCCGTTTGCGGCCAGGAATAGGTGTGGCCATAGACCATGTCGGTGGTGAAATGAACCAGACGGGTAGCACCCGCTTCGGCCATAGCTTTAATGATATTTTCCGTGCCGAAATAATTGACCGGAAAGAAAAAATCATGACGTTTGGCGCGTATCTGCAAGGGCGAGAGCATTTTTGCCGACAGATTATAAATCATGTCGTCAGGTCGGATATTCAGCCGCGCAATAGCCTCTGGCTCGGTCACATCTGTATGAATGAACTGAGCCTGATTATAATGCGGCAGATCGCTTTTCACGATATCAGCGACGATAACTTCATATCCGTCTGCGAGTAAAAGCGGTGCAAGATAACGTCCGACGAAGCCGTCGCCACCAAAAATTATATGTCTCATTTTAAACTCCGCTCGTCATATTTTTAGAATTTTGCAATGTCGCGGCTGTGTGAGCGCTGTTACCACTGCCGCTTTGTGCAATCAGAATGGTGCCGATGCAGATGAAAATAATGCCGGCAATTTTCAGTGTGCCCAGCTCTTCGTTAAACAGCCACCAAGCAAGCAAGGCCACCATGACATAAGCGAGGCTCAAAAACGGATAGGCAAAGGATAAATCGACCTTTGAGAGCACATAAAGATGCGATGCCATTGAAATGACAAAGGTAACAAGACCTGCAAAAACCCATGGATTAAAGACGATCTGAAAAACCCGTTGAATGAGTGTTTCAGCTGAAAAATTGATGGAACCAAGTGAAATCATGCCGTATTTGAGCAGTAATTGCGCTGCCGCATTGGTCATGACCGTAAAAAGAATGAACGGTATATATTTCATGCTACCCCCGAATTACTTATTCTGCCCCAGCCGTGCTTATTCACTTTGTACGGCTAAAGCCGCCATTGTTTAACTTTGTACGGCTAAAGCCGTACGGGACCAAAAATCAGAGCAGAAAGCCGGATCCCGCAAAGTTTCCAGTGTTTGCCATTGCTCAAAGCCTTGTTTAAAGCATGCGGCACTCATGTGATGGTCTTTATATGGATTAACACGACCGCCGAAATCCATCGTGATTGCGTCCAGACGATCCAATAATTGCAGTGTTTTCAGCCCCTTATTGGGGAAGTCCAGTGTCAATGTAAAGCCCGCCCGCGGGAATGATAAAATGCCGGGTGAGGCAATAGATCCGAAACGCTTCAGTACGGTCAGAAAGGACGCCTGACCTGCTTCACCGGCAGCTTGCAATAAAGCGGCAATCGCTGAACGCGCTGTTTCAAACGGGATCACACTTTGATGCTGAAACAAACCGGCGTGTCCATAAAGACGGTTCCAGTATTTTACGCCGTCGAGCGGATAGAAAAAACTGTCCATATCAGTCAGATGCGGGGTGGTCTTACTGCTTTTGGCTTTGAAATAAGCATAGTTAAACGCTTTCAGGCTGAAGCGGTTGAGCATGGAAAACGGCATTTCAAATGGCACGGATGGTAAAAATCCGCGCGGCTTTACTTTGAAGTTTCCATTGTCAGCATGATTGCCGGTTATCAAAACTCCGCGTCCGGCTTTGTCGCCGCTTGCCAGTTGGTCAAGCCACGCCACAGCATATTCATTTTCGGCATCATTGGCTTCTGCAATATCAAAATAATGATCCAGATTTTTAAACGGCTGAATCTTTTCAATAACATCAAGCGAGCCGATTTTCATCAGCCGGATACGGGCAGAAACGATGATACCAGTGAGCCCCATGCCGCCAATGGTTGCACGAAAGAGAGCGTCATTTTCACTGCTAGAACAAACATAAGTCTGACCATCGGAGCGCAACAGTCGGAAGCTTTCTACATGACAGCCGAATGTGCCACGCAAGTGATGATTTTTGCCATGTACATCATTGGCGATGGCACCACCGAGGGTGACAAATTTTGTTCCTGGTGTAACGGCCAAGAAATAACCGGAGGGCGCTGCAGTGGCGATAATCTCTTCCAGCGTTATGCCGCTTTCAGCCTCAAAAACCCCGCTATCGGTATCAAAGCTGATAAGCTTGGCATGATTGCACATGGCAATCAGCAAGCCATCATCATTATGACAGCTATCGCCATAAGAACGGCCATTGCCGAATGCCAATAATTTTGGCTTGTCTTCAATGGGCAGATTTAATGCCTCAAAGGGTAAAGAATCGCGCTTTTTGCGATCAATACGTCCAAAACTATCCAATGTCGGGCGCATCAATGTATCCCCGCAATGATGAAGCAGAGCATCCCGATAGATATTACCAGCTGACTGCGCCAATCTGTTGCCAGAAAGACAACCGGATCTTCATCCATCTCTCCGCGATGTGCCAAAATCCAAATACGCAAATTGAGATAAAGCACGATAGGCCCTAATGGCCACAACATCCATGGATAGTCATAGCGGGTCAAAATCTGATCATTATTGATATAAAGTGCTAACACCAAGGCGGCAGTGAAGGCAGAAGCCACACCGCTTTGTCCGACAATATCGCGGTCTTCCGGACAATAGCCACGTCCGGCAAGTTTATTTTTGATCATTAAGGTTGAATTTGCAAGCTCGACATAACGCTTCACCAAGGCCAGCGACAGGAAGAAAAACATGGAAAAAGCCATCAGCCAAAACGACTGTTCAATTCCGGCTGCGGCCATGCCGCCCAGAAGGCGCAGGCTGTAAAGTCCGGCGAGGCATAAAACATCGACCAGCATTTTACGTTTGATAAATAAGGAATAGGCGAAAGTCGTTACAATATAAATGCCGAGAACTAAACTAAATTCCAACGGCAATGTCAGACAGATAAGCGCTGAAACAAGTAGGAGACTTACAGACGTTGCCAGGCCGAAAGGTATTGAAACCATGCCGCTTGCCAGAGGGCGGTTACGCTTTTTCAAATGCTGGCGGTCTGATGGCAGATCAATCAGATCATTGACAATATAAATCGCGGACGCAGCGGTGGAATAAGCAAAAAATGCAGCAATGCTTGCCATGAAAATGGCACCATTGAGAAATTCATGGGCAAGAATGACAGGGACAAAAACCAAAATGTTTTTCAGCCATTGATGCACCCGGATCATTTTCAGGAAAATGATTGGGGTCGGTGCCGGCGCTGCAAATAGTTGTGTCATATGTTTTTTTTGATATTTTGCGGCAGATCTGTCTGGTGCAACAATAATTGCTTGATTGGCAACAGCAAAAACAGCCAGATCATCACGGCTATTTCCTGCATAATCAAAGCCTTTGTCACCATAGAGTTCGCGTAAAAGCGAGGCTTTGCGATGTGAAGACAGGTTGCGGTTTATATCGGTTGCAAAAACTTTATCAAAAATACCCAAATGTTCAGCAACAGCATCGGCAAATTTTTGTGCCGAAGCCGTGGCCAGTATAATTTTTTGCCCGTCGGCATGACAATTTTTCAAAAAATTCAAAAAATCCTGACGATAAGGCAGATGGGTTGCGTCGATGGTGACACGTGCTGCAATGGCGGTTTTTAAGTAGGCTTTCCCTTTCAGGAGCCAAAAAGGTACGATAAAAATATAAAGTATATTTTTGCCGAAAAGTACAAACAGACTTTCCCAGAGAAGATCGGAAGCAATCAAAGTGCCATCCAGATCAACCGCCAAAGGAATGCCTTTTTTCAAAGATTGGCATTCTAACACATCAATGTCCCCAACATGAAGTGTCAAATCCTTTACAGGCTTCCTGGAGATATATCCAGACCAAAGGTGAGCTTTATAGCGCTCTGTTGTCTGTGGCGACTGATTAAAAAAATCAGACATAAGAGCTTGATGGGATATTTGATATTCATTAAGGCTTAATTCTACTGGTAAAAATTCTATAATTGTTGGAGAAGCTTAAATAAGAACAGTTTAGGGCTACCTGTTAATGATTATAAAGAAAAGGCCGATTGATAGAATTCTGTCACCGCTGGTAGCTGTGTGGTCGGCTGAACGCATACATAAGCTATCAAAAATTGCGGGTTTCTTGGCAATCTTGGCTGCGATGGCGACTACCGTGATTTATTCGCTGACCAAGCCGGATAATAATTGGGATATGATCCCCTATATTGCAGCCGCGCTCAATGATCGGTACTCTGATCCTGTTGCATTACACACAGAAACATGGCGTCAGGTTATTGATGTGACGTCGGAATATGAGCTGTATGCGCTTAAATATGGCGATCATTATCGACGTGCGCAGTGGGAAAGCCCTGAGAATTTTGCATCACAATTACCGATGTATCATGTCAAAACCGGTTATGTACAACTTTTGCGGTTCATCGAACCCTATACCGGTTTGGTAAAGGGCGGGCATTTGATCAGTCTTGCGGCGGCACTTTTGTCGGGTGTGATTATTATCGCGCTTCTTACCTATTATAATGCACTGCAAGCTGGGTTGTTGATCGCGCCGGCACTGTTGATCGCAGGGTATGGGCCGATGACCGCGGCCGTGTTTCCCGATATTGTTCTGGCAGCACTTTCCTTTGCGGCGATTGCCGCATTTTTGCGTAAGCGGGATTGGCTCGCGGCCAGTTTACTTGTAGCGGCCTTTATGATCAGGCCGGATAATATTATAATGACTTTCGCACTGCTGATTGCAGCTGTTTTATTCGGCTGGCGTAAACTGCCACTCCTGATTGCCTTTGTGGTTTCTGTGATTGCTGGTCTTTATATTTCGAAGTCCGCAGGCCATATCGGCTGGTGGGCGCATCTCTATTTTACTTGCATTGAAATTCAACCATCACTCACCGGTTTTAAACCCGATTTTTCCGTTGTGCTTCTCATCAAGGCCTATATTCGCGGTATTTTGCTTGCACTTTATCTGGAAAGTTGGCCGTCAATTCTTTTGGTGTCGCTGGTTGCATGGGCTGCAATGGCAAAAGCCGGTGTTAAAACAACTATCCCTCGATTGAACGGTGTCGCTTTTGCGATGGTGATCGGAATTTTGGGCAAGTTTGTCTATTTTCCGATGCCTTATGATCGCTTTTTCTTCAATATGATCGTTATTCTGGTGTTGGTGCTATCTCTTGGATGGGCAAATAATGCAAACCTGAAATTTCTAAAAGAATAGAGATTGGAAAATACGGAATATAACTGGCGGAGAGAGAGGGATTTGAACCCCCGATGGAGTTGCCCCCATGCCGCATTTCGAGTGCGGTGCTTTCAACCACTCAGCCATCTCTCCGCAATTCAAGCCTCTTTGGTGCTTGAAATACACGTTTGTTCAGCCTTGAATGCTTTCAACTTCGTGTGGCTCGCTAAATAGCGGGGAACGACACATTAGACAAGACCTATTTTGCATTGAAAACGGGAATTTTCTTGACTCTCGTGCAAAATACAACCTATATGCAGCTAACTTGGGCGCAACTCCTATTGCGCCTATTGTTTTGTTTGGGGGAAATCAGGCTTTTACGATTCTGATCGCACCCAGATTAATCTTTAAATGTCACGACTGACAAAAAGACAACCCATGTGGAAACACATGAGAGTTGGTCCGAACACCGAAAGGCAAAAAAATGTTCGCAGTCATTAAAACTGGTGGTAAGCAGTATCGCGTTGCTGCCAATGATCTGATCAAGATCGAAAAAGTTGCTGGCGAAGCCGGTGACACAGTAGAATTCACAGAAATCTTGATGGTTGGCTCCACCATTGGTGCACCAACTGTTGAAGGTGCAACTGTCACTGCAGAAGTTGTTGAACAGGGTCGCGCACGCAAGGTTATTGCGTTTAAGAAGCGTCGTCGTCAGAACTCGAAGCGTACACGCGGTCATCGTCAGGAACAGACTACAATTCGTATTTCTGAAATCCTCACCGGTGGTGCAAAGCCAGCTAAAGCTAAAGCAGCGCCTAAAAAGGCAGCAGCTAAAGCAGAAGCAGCTGAATAAGTAACGGATTAAAGGAGAACTCCCATGGCACACAAAAAAGCTGGCGGTTCGTCGCGTAACGGTCGCGATTCAGAATCCAAACGCCTTGGCCTGAAAAAATTCGGTGGCGAGCAGGTTGTTCCAGGCAACATCATTGCACGTCAACGTGGCACTAAATGGCACCCAGGTGTAAACGTCGGTATGGGCAAAGATCATACCCTCTTTGCACTGGTAAACGGTTCCGTGTCTTTCCGCGCGAAAGCCAACGGTCGTGTTTTCGTATCGGTTGACCCGATTGCGGAAGCTGCTGAGTAAGCCGGTACGCTCAAATATAAGCACCGGCGTCCCATCGGACCCGGTGTAAAGGCAAGCTGCCAATAGATCGAAAAGGGAAGATGGGACACCATCTTCCCTTTTTTGTTTTTGGAGCTTGAAAAAATGGTCGCTGAACCCCCTTTAGAAGAAGAATGTTTATCTGCTGCATGTCTGGATTATGCCGATAATGAAATGACGGACTTCCCTGGCCTGGAATGTCCGACGCTGATTACTGAACGGCTGCTGTTGAGAACTCCGCATGATGAAGATGTGGATGCCATTGCCCATCTCGCCAATAATCCGCGTATTGCTGAAATGCTTACCCGTATGCCGCATCCATATGATGTGGCGGCGGCGCAAGACTTTATAAAACGCGTGCGATCTGGCGAAATGGGCAATTGTATCTATGCGATTACCCAAATGGAAACCGGTATATTTATGGGGAGCTGCGGCATCCATCCTTCCAAACATGGAGAAGGGCTGGAGATCGGCTATTGGCTTGGTGAACCATATTGGGGACATGGTTATGCGACAGAAGCAGCGCAAGCGCTGATTGATCTGGCTTTTCGTGCCACTAATATTGACGAGCTTTATATTACTTGCCGTACCATCAATGAAGGTTCACGCAATGTTATCCGTAAATCCGGCTTTTCGTTTTTGATGTATGGCACCGACGATTCTTTATACAGCGGCACTGTTGATGTGGAGCGTTACAGCCTGCATCGCGATCGCTGGATCGAGATGCGGCATCAGGCATAAAAGATAAGTTTAAGTGGTGTGACGGCTTTGGCTTTCACACCACCCAAGCTAATAAATTTATTGATATTAGGACAGTCGGAAACATGTCAGACGATAAGAAAACAACAGATGCAGCCGCATTGCAGGCACGGCGCGACCGGATCATAGTGCGTGTTTTAACCCCCAATGATGTGCATGCCTATAAGGCGATGCGTCTTTATGCTTTGAAAAATTCTGCTTTAACTTTTGGTTCCAGTTTTGATCAAGAAAGCACTTATGGTGACGATGTTTTCGCGCATCGTATTCGCCATGAAGGTGGCAATGCTGTTTTTGGTGCCTTTGATGGCGACACTTTGCTTGGAGCCGCTGGTGTATTCGTGCATGAGCGTTGGTCGGAAAAGCACCGTGGCACATTGTGGGGTGTTTATGTTATGCCGCAGGCACGTGGTTTAGGCCTTGGTCGATTGCTGGTGGAGCATGTCATCCGATATGCTGAAAAGCATGTGGTGGTGCTGGATGCCAAAGTGGTGGCCAGCAACGACTATGCACGACGGATTTATTATGATTTGGGCTTTGAAAAATACGGGCTGGAAAAGAAGTCATTTTGCATAGAAGGTCAGTTTCAGGATCAGGAATTGATTTTTATTGACTTCAGCAGTGCGGAATGGCGCTCAAAAGACAATTAAATGGCAGTTTGCAGCATGGAATGCATGCTGCATATTTGCACAGACGCGGTTTTGCTGTAATTGCCAGAGCCGACAGAAGAGGTATACCAGATGAAATTTCTTGATCAGGCTAAAATTTACATTCGTTCCGGTAGCGGCGGCGCTGGCTCGGTATCCTTTCGCCGTGAGAAATTTCTGGAATTCGGCGGTCCGGACGGCGGTGATGGCGGTCGCGGCGGTGATGTCTGGGCCGAAGTCGTTGATGGCCTCAACACGCTGATCGATTATCGTTATATGCAGCATTTCCGCGCTAAAACCGGTATGCATGGTATGGGGCGTAACATGACCGGCGGTAAGGGTGATGATGTCATTCTTAAAGTGCCGGTCGGCACCCAGATTTTCGAAGAAGATAACGAAACTCTCATTTGCGATCTGACTGAAATTGGTCAGCGTTATCGCCTTGCAAAAGGCGGTAATGGTGGTTTTGGTAATTTGCATTTCAAAACCTCGACCAATCAGGCACCACGCCGCGCTAATCCTGGTCAGGATGGCTTGGAGCGCACCATTTGGTTGCGTTTGAAACTGATTGCGGATGCCGGTCTTGTTGGTCTGCCAAATGCCGGTAAATCGACATTTTTGGCAAGCGTAACCGCAGCCAAGCCTAAAATTGCTGATTACCCGTTCACTACATTGCATCCGAACTTGGGCGTCGCCCGCGTAGATGCGCGTGAATTTGTAATTGCTGATATTCCGGGTTTAATTGAAGGTGCCAGCGAAGGCATTGGCCTTGGCGATCGCTTTTTAGGTCATGTTGAGCGTACTCGTGTTTTGCTGCATCTGGTTTCAGCACAAGAAGAAGATGTCGCAAAAGCCTACACCACCATCCGCAACGAGCTGGAGGCTTATGGCGGTGGTTTGGATGAGAAGCTGGAAATTGTAGCGCTTTCGCAGATCGATACGCTTGATCCCGAAACACGCAAACAAAAGGCCGCTGAGCTGCAAAAGGTGTGTGGCAAGGTGCCGATGCAGATTTCTGCTGTCAGCCGTGATGGTATTGAAGGTGTCTTGCGTCAATTAATCAGCATTGTCGAAACCAGCCGCAAGGCTGAAAAAGGCACTGTCGAAGACGACGATCTATAAAACCAAAAAACATATAAGAGCCAAAAAAAATAAGAGATTGACATGGGCGGGAATGGCGAGAAGGGTTTGGCGGCTCTCAATCAATATAAGCGGATTGTTGTAAAAATCGGCTCTGCTTTATTGGTTGATCGTACAACCGGTTTGAAGCGGGATTGGCTGGATAGTCTGGGGCAGGATATCGCCGCTTTATCTGCCCAAGGGGTTGAAGTTCTGGTGGTCTCTTCCGGTGCGATTGCACTGGGGCGCACCATTTTGAAACTGCCCAAAAAGGCGCTGAAACTGGAAGAAAGTCAGGCGGCTGCGGCTGCCGGTCAGATCGCTCTCGCCAAGGCCTATGCCGATGTGCTGGGTGCGCATGATATTCAGGCGGGTCAGGTTCTTCTCACTCTTTCTGATACGGAAGAACGCCGCCGCTATTTGAATGCGCGCGCCACTATCGAGACCCTGCTGAAGCTGAAGGCAATTCCGATCATCAACGAAAATGATACGGTTGCCACCAGTGAAATCCGCTATGGCGACAATGATCGCTTGGCGGCACGCGTTGCAACCATGATTGGTGCGGATCTTCTGATCCTGCTTTCCGATATTGATGGTCTTTATTCGGCGCCTCCCCATAAAGACCCGAATGCGGAATTTTTGCCGCTCATTGAAAATATTACACCTGAAATTGAAGCAATGGCAGGGGCTGCTGCTTCTGAATTATCACGTGGCGGCATGAAGACGAAGCTCGATGCCGGCAAGATTGCCAATGCTGCCGGTACGGCGATGATTATTACCTCCGGCGCACGGCTTAATCCGCTGGCGGCAATTGATCGCGGTGAACGTGCAAGCCTGTTCAAGCCATCTTTGCAGCCGGTCAATGCCTGGAAAACGTGGATTTCCGGCAATCTGGAACCGGCAGGCCGCCTTTATGTGGATGCTGGCGCTGCGACAGCACTTAAAAAGGGTAAGTCCTTGTTGCCCGCTGGTGTCACCCGTGTGGAAGGTCAGTTCCAGCGCGGTGATACGGTTGCGGTGATGAATGATGGCGGCATTGAAATTGCCCGCGGTCTGATTGCCTATGATGTGCATGATGCGCTTTTGGTGGCAGGGCATAAAAGTGATGAGATCAGCGCGTTGTTGGGCTATGATGGCCGTGCAGCGATGGTGCATCGTAATGATCTGGTCATGCGTGGGAGCAAATCTGCCTGAGTTGAGAAAAGGCAGACAAAAAAAAGGGCTATGGGTATGCTTGATAAAGTCGGGGCTGATATGACAGTTGCACAAGTGATGGCAGAGATTGGAAAGCGCGCGCGCGCTGCAGCCGCTCCGTTGGCAATCGCTCCGGCAGAGCAGAAAAACAAAGCTCTTTTGGCCATGGCCGATGCGATCATTGCACAAAGTGCCGATATTTTAGCTGCCAACAAAATTGATGTCGCCAATGCAGAAAGCGCCGGTACTGCCGCTTCTTTTATTGATCGTCTGAAACTTGATGAAGGCCGCTTGAACGGCATTGCCGATGCCATTCGTGCTATCGCTGATTTGAAAGATCCGGTCGGTGATGTGATTGCCGCTTGGGATCGCCCGAACGGTTTGAATATCGAGCGCGTACGCACACCGCTTGGTGTGATCGGTGTGATTTATGAAAGCCGCCCGAATGTCACCGCCGATGCAGGGGCTTTGTGCCTCAAAGCCGGTAATGCTGTCGTGTTGCGCGGTGGTTCGGATTCAGCCCATTCATCGCGCGGTATTCATGCAGCCCTTGTGAGCGGCTTGGAAAGCGCCGGTTTGCCGGGAGATGCCATTCAAATTGTGCCGACCACAGATCGTGCGGCCGTTGGCGAAATGCTGAAAGGCTTGAACGGCAATATTGATGTGATCGTGCCGCGTGGTGGTAAAAGCTTGGTCGAGCGCGTGCAAAATGAAGCGCGCGTGCCGGTTTTTGCGCATCTTGAAGGCATCTGCCATGTCTATATTGATGCGTCTGCCGAGCTTGATATGGCGGTCAATGTCGTGGTGAACGCCAAAATGCGCCGCACTGGTATTTGTGGTGCAGCTGAAACGCTGCTGGTAGATCGTAAAGTGGCAGATACCCATCTGGTGCCGATCTTGGAAGCCTTGAGCGCCAAGGGTTGTGAAATTCGCGGTGATGCCGATGTGGTCGCCCGTTTTGCAAGTGCCAAATCTGCAAATGACGCCGATTGGTCAACTGAATATCTGGATGCGATCCTTTCAGTTAAACTCGTTGATGGTGTGGGCGATGCCATCCGTCATATCGGGCAATATTCCTCCCATCATACTGAAGCGATTATTGCTCAGGACGAGCAAGCGGTTGAGCGTTTCTTCAATGAAATTGATTCGGCCATTCTTGTGCATAATGCCTCGACACAATTTGCCGATGGCGGTGAGTTCGGCATGGGCGGCGAAATCGGCATCGCCACCGGCAAGATGCATGCGCGCGGGCCGGTTGGTGTCGAGCAGCTCACCTCGTTTAAATATCGCGTCCACGGCACCGGTCAGACGCGGGCTTAAGGGCTAAGTTCCTGATGGTGAGCGTCTCCCGTTTTTCCACGCTGAAAGAGCTTTATCCTGATGTGAGCATGTGTGACTTGCGCATGCCGCATGTGGAAAAGGGTATGAGCGTGGGATTATTCGGCGGCTCGTTCAATCCGCCCCATGCCGGACATTTACTAGTGGCGGAAACGGCACTGCGCCGCTTGAAACTCGACCAGCTCTGGTGGATGGTGACACCCGGCAGCCCGCTTAAAGATGCGCGTGATTTGGTACCGTTAAAAGATCGATTGAATGCCAGCCGCCAATTGGCGCGTGATCCGCGCATTAAAATCACTGCATTGGAAGCTGCATATAAAGTGCGCTTCACCGCCGACACTTTGGCCATCATTAAAGCGGCCAATCCGGATGTGAACTTTGTCTGGATCATGGGGGCAGATAATCTGGCGCAGTTTCACCGCTGGGATCGCTGGCGCCAGATTGCTGACCAATTTCCGATTGCCGTGATTGATCGCCCCAATGCCAGCCTCACACCGCTGACATCCCGGATGGCACAAACTTATGCGCCTTACCGGTTGAATGAGCGCGACGCAGCAAGCCTTGCCAAACGTCCGGCACCCGCATGGGTGTTTTTACACGGGCCCCGTTCCAGGCTTTCATCGACCGCGTTGCGTAACCTATAAAAATACCGGCACAGTTTGCCTGCGCCGGTTTTTTTATTTTCATCGCTTAGAAGTTAAGCAATCGACTTAAGCAATTGGCTTACGCAATCGATTGGCCGGTTTTTGCCCAGTCAGCCAGGAATGCTTCCAAGCCTTTGTCGGTCAGCGGATGCTTGACCAGTGCTTTCAGGGTTGCCGGTGGTGCAGTGACGACGTCAGCGCCGATGAGAGCTGCTTCTTTAACGTGGTTTACGGTGCGAACAGATGCCGCCAAAATCTGGGTTTTGAAATCATAATTGTCGAAGATCGAACGGATTTCAGCAATCAGTTCCATGCCGTTGAGGCCGATATCATCAATACGGCCGATGAACGGAGAAACATAAGTTGCACCGGCTTTTGCAGCCAGAAGCGCCTGATTGGCGGAGAAGCAAAGGGTGACGTTGGTCTGGTGACCATCAGATGTCAGCGCCTTACAAGCTTTCAAACCATCAAGGGTAAGCGGCAGTTTGATGCAGATATTGTCTGCGATCTTGGCAATAACAGCCGCTTCTTTCATGATGGTTGCATAGTCGGTTGCTGCAACTTCAGCGGAAACCGGACCATCAACAATGCTGCAAATTTCTTTGGTGACTTCAAGAATATCGCGGCCTGATTTAAGAATCAGCGACGGGTTGGTTGTAACACCGTCCACCAGACCTAAATCATTCAGTTCACGGATATCATTGACGTCTGCGGTATCTACGAAGAATTTCATAACGGGTTTCCTTCATCCGGATGGGTGCTTTTATAAGCATATTGCGCAAAGGTGGCTTTTCTTTAACGCAAAGCCGCGCCAAGGTCACGCTCATGATGCAAGATTCGTTTTTTTCTCAACGCATTGTGCCTGTATTGGTGCCTTTGCCGTCTGAACGGCCTTATTCTTATTTGGTTCCCGATGGAATGTCGGTGCAGCCGGGCTCTGTCGTGCGCGTGCCGCTGGGGCCAAGATTGGTGCCGGGCATTGTCGTTGACGGTGAGGTGGACAAAGTTGATCCGAAAAAACTGAAAAGCATATCGGAAGTTTTTGATTGCCCGCTCATTCATCCCGACATCATCAAATTCATGCTATGGGCAGCCGATTATACGCTGTCCCCACCGGGAATGGTAGCGCGGATGATTTTGCGGGTGCCGACAGCTTTTGATCCGGAGCCACCGATTGCAGGTTTACGATATATTGGCGGTGAACCGGAGCGTTTGACCTCGGCACGCTCAAGGGTATTGGAACATGCCAGCAATGGCTTGGCATGGACACGGACCGGCCTTGCGCATGTGGCCGGTGTTTCCGCAACGGTGATTGACGGCTTGAAGGCACAAGGGCTGTTTGAGGATGTCTTTATTCCATCTCCTCCGGTTGTTGCGCCACCCGATACTAATTTTGCCCGCGCATCGCTCTCCGAAGATCAACGCGATGCGGCCGACCGCTTGGTGGAAGCGGTGGACGCCAAGCGCTTTTCGGTGTCGCTCATTGATGGTGTGACGGGTTCGGGTAAAACGGAAGTTTACTTTGAAGCGGTGGCGCGTGCGCTGGAGCAGGGACGTCAAGTGCTGATCCTGTTGCCGGAAATTGCGCTGACACAGCAGTTCTTGGATCGCTTCCATGACCGATTCGGCTCAAAGCCTGCCGAGTGGCACTCAGACCTTGCACCACGCAGTCGTGAACGTGTTTGGCGCCAAGTGGCGGAAGGCACGGTGAAGATTGTCGCTGGTGCGCGTTCTGCGTTGTTTTTGCCGTTTCAGGATTTAGGCCTTATCGTTGTCGATGAAGAACATGATCCGGCTTACAAACAAGAAGATCGTGTTTTCTATAATGCGCGCGATATGGCTGTGGTGCGCGGGCATATTGGCGGCTTTCCGGTGGTGCTGGCTTCTGCGACGCCGTCGATTGAAAGTCAGGTTAACGCCGATCAGGGGCGTTACGCCCGAATCAAACTCTATAGCCGCTATGCCGATGCGGCTCTGCCGACACTCAAAACCATCGATATGCGGCGCTCACCGCCGCCACCGGGACGCTTTTTGTCGCCTGCTTTGACCGAAGTGATGGGTAAAACCATCGAGCGCGGCGAACAGGCGCTGCTTTTCCTCAATCGTCGTGGTTATGCGCCTCTGACATTATGTCGCGTCTGCGGTCACCGCTTTCAATGTCCGAGCTGCTCGAGCTGGCTGGTCGAGCATCGCTTCCGCGGTCAATTGATGTGCCACCAATGCGGCTATCATGAACCAGTGCCGGAAGCTTGCCCTGAATGCGGCACGCTTGATCATCTGGTTGCCTGTGGCCCTGGTGTGGAACGTATTGCCGAAGAGGCGGAGGCGCTGTTTCCGAAGGCGCGAATCATAGTGCTTTCGTCTGATATGGCAGGTGGCGTGAAACGTTTGCGTTTGGAGCTGGAAGCGATTTCCAAAGGTGAGGCCGATATTGTTATCGGTACACAATTGGTGGCTAAAGGTCATAACTTCCCCAATATGACGCTTGTGGGCGTAGTGGATGCGGATTTGGGGCTTGCCAATGGCGATCCGCGTGCGGCTGAGCGCACCTTCCAATTGCTCAATCAGGTGACGGGACGTGCGGGGCGAACGGGCAAGAAAAGCCTAGGACTTTTACAGACTTATCAGCCGGAACACCCCGTGATGCAAGCGATCATCAGCGGTGATACGCAAGCTTTTTACGAGCGCGAGATTGATGAGCGCGAGCGCAATGGCTTGCCGCCATTCGGCCGTCTGGCTGCATTGATTGTATCGGGTGAAAACCGCGTTGAGGCAGAGAATCACGCGCGCGCTTTAAGGCGTGCGGCACCGCCATCTTCTGAATTGTCCGTGATGGGGCCGGCAGAAGCGCCCTTAGCCTTTGTACGCGGGCGTTATCGTTATCGTTTGTTGATTCACGGCAGCAAACGCGCAGACATTCAGGCATTTATGAGGGTATTGCTGGAAAGAGCGCCAAAGATTAAAGGAAATTTACGGGTGCAGGTGGATATTGACCCGCAGAGTTTTTTGTAAACTATCGGGCAAACTTTTAGCATCTTTTTGATGCTACTTTATGCTTATTGAGAAAAGTCGCACAGGGATATCAAAATGGAATTCTATCTGCCGTCAAGTAACGGGGAATGGCTGGCATGGCTAAGTGCCGTCATAACCTCATTATTCGGGCTGGTGATGTTTTTTGCACCTGCATTCACGCTGAAATTGCTGCGTCTGGATTTGGCGGGTGGCCGTAAAGAAGGATTGGCAACGATCCGGTCGACGATGGCCGGGTTTTATTTGGGGCTTGGGCTTGGATGTTTAATCTTTGCACAGCCGTTTTTATGGCTTGTAATCGGCGCTGCTTGGGGCTTTACATTGTTCGGTCGTTTTATTTCAATTATGTCGGATAAAACCGGTTCAATCTATAATTGGAGTTTTGCGATTCTTGAGTTTTTCTTGGCTGCCGGACCGCTGCTTTTTGCCTTCGGTTTGGTGCAATAATGGGTGTTTGAGCCATATGCGCTGCAAAATATACCAAAATTGCTGCCAAGGTTATATAAAAGTGGGGGATTCGCGTGTTGCGAGTCCCGCTGGTCTATGCTAGACGGCATTCAAAATTCAGTGCGGCTACTTATGTAGTCAAGGGTTTCTCCGGAAACATTCAATCAGATCGTAATTTGGCAAAACAAAAAGCCGAAATTATGATTGCAACGTAGAGAGCTGGTATTTCGTGACAGAAACGTCTTCGCTCATTTCAGGTGTCGCTCAGCGTTATGCAGGATCGTTATTCGATTTGGCACTCGACACCAATTCCGTTGCCGCTGTGGAAAAAGATCTTGGTCGCTTTGAAGCACTTCTGGAAGGAAGTGAAGATCTGCGCCGTTTGATTAACAGTCCGGTATTTACCTCTGAAGATCAGCTGCGCGCTATTTCCAATGTCGCCGATAAGGCAGGCATCAAGGGGCTGGTCGGAAATTTGTTGCGTGTTGTGGCACGTAACCGTCGTTTATTCGTGATGCCGGGCATTATTGCAGCATTCCGCAATATTGCTGCCGAGCATCGCGGTGAAGTTTCTGCTGATGTTGTGTCTGCTTACGAGCTGACCACCGCACAGAAAAATGAATTGAAGGCAACGCTGAAGAGTGTTGCCGGCAAGGACGTGGCAATCAATGTCACTGTCGATCCGTCGATCCTCGGCGGGCTTATCGTCAAGATGGGTTCGCGCCAGATTGACACTTCTCTTCGCACTAAACTTTCTTCTCTCAAGCTTGCACTGAAAGAGGTCGGCTGATGGACATCCGCGCCGCGGAAATTTCCGCAATCCTGAAAGAGCAAATCAAGAACTTTGGCAAGGAGGCTGAGGTCTCCGAAGTCGGTCAAGTTCTGTCCGTCGGTGACGGTATTGCACGCGTCTACGGTCTGGACAATGTTCAGGCCGGTGAAATGGTCGAATTCCCTGGTGGCATTCGCGGCATGGCGCTCAACCTTGAAAGCGACAATGTCGGTGTTGTTATCTTCGGCTCCGACCGTGACATCAAGGAAGGCGATACTGTTAAGCGTACGGGCGCGATCGTTGACGTACCGGTTGGTCCGGGTCTTCTTGGTCGTGTTGTTGACGCTCTTGGTAACCCAATTGATGGTAAAGGTCCGATTGTTGCGACCGAGCGCCGTCGTGTAGACGTTAAAGCTCCCGGCATCATCCCGCGCAAATCGGTGCATGAGCCAATGTCAACCGGTTTGAAAGCCATTGACGCTTTGATCCCTGTTGGTCGTGGTCAGCGCGAGCTGGTCATTGGTGACCGTCAGACAGGTAAAACCGCGATCATTCTCGACAGCTTTCTCAACCAGAAGGCGATCCATGATAATGGTCCGGAAAAAGATAAACTGTTCTGCATTTATGTAGCTGTTGGCCAGAAGCGTTCAACTGTTGCGCAGTTTGTTAAAGTTCTCGAAGAGCGTGGCGCACTGGAATATTCAGTTGTGATCGCTGCAACGGCTTCTGATGCTGCTCCGATGCAGTTCCTTGCACCATTTGCAGGTTGCGCGATCGGTGAATATTTCCGTGATAATGGCATGCACGCACTGATCGGTTATGACGATCTGTCCAAGCAGGCTGTTGCTTATCGTCAGATGTCCTTGTTGCTGCGTCGTCCTCCGGGCCGTGAAGCATATCCAGGTGACGTTTTCTACCTTCACTCCCGTTTGCTCGAACGTGCTGCAAAGCTCAATGACGAACTCGGTGGCGGTTCCTTGACTGCTCTGCCAATTATTGAAACGCAGGGTAATGACGTTTCTGCATTTATTCCGACCAACGTGATTTCGATTACTGACGGTCAGATTTTCTTGGAAACCGATCTGTTCTATCAGGGGATTCGTCCTGCTGTTAACGTTGGTCTCTCCGTTTCCCGTGTTGGTTCTGCGGCTCAGATCAAAGCGATGAAGCAGGTTGCCGGTTCCATTAAAGGTGAGCTTGCCCAGTATCGTGAAATGGCAGCATTCGCCCAGTTCGGTTCCGATCTTGATGCTGCAACACAGCGTCTTCTGAACCGTGGTGCACGCCTGACCGAACTTCTGAAGCAGCCGCAGTTCTCGCCGCTGAAAACAGAAGAACAAGTTGCAGTGATTTATGCCGGTGTTAACGGTTATCTCGATGCAATCGCTGTTAATCAGGTTGGCAAATTCGAACAGGGTCTTCTGTCCTCACTGCGCACCGAGCACAAAGATGTGCTTGAAGCGATCCGTGATGAGAAAGCTCTTACCGATGACATCAAGGCAAGGCTCAAGGCAGCGGTTGACGCTTACGCCAAGTCCTTTGCCTGAACTTTGTGACGGGATGAACGGATGCCTTCACTAAAGGATCTGAGAAACCGTATCGCCTCGGTCAAGGCGACGCAGAAAATTACCAAAGCGATGCAAATGGTCGCTGCGGCTAAACTGCGCCGTGCCCAAGAAGCAGCGGAAGCAGCCCGCCCTTACTCGCAGCGTATGAGTGCCGTTCTGGCAAACATCGCAGCCAATGTAAGCGGTGATGATGCTCCGCAGCTGATGACCGGTACCGGAAAGGACGACGTGCATTTGCTCGTCGTCGCTACGGCAGAACGAGGCCTTTGCGGTGGCTTTAACTCACAGATTGCGCGTCTTGCGCGTGATCATGCAAGAAAGCTCCTTAGCCAGGGCAAAACGGTCAAGATTTTGACAGTCGGTAAAAAAGGCGCGGATATTCTGCGTCGTGAATTTGCTGATCTTATCCTTGACCATGTCAATCTGCGCGAAGTCAAACAGCTTGCATTCATCCATGCGGATGAGATTGGCCACAAGGTCATCAAGCTGTTTGAAGAAGGTGCATTTGACGTTTGCACACTGTTCTATTCTGAATTCAAGTCGGTCATCTCTCAGGTGCCAACTGCATTGCAACTCATTCCGGCCTCCGCGCCGCAGAGCAGCGAAGCAGCCGGTTCCGATGGCGCGATCTATGAATATGAACCTGATCCTGCGGCTATCCTCAGCACGCTGATCCCGCGTAATATTTCGGTCCAGATTTTCCGTGCATTGCTGGAAAATGTGGCGGGCGAAATGGGCGCGAAGATGAGTGCAATGGATAACGCGACGCGTAATGCCGGTGATATGATCAACAAATTGTCGATCACATATAACCGTCAGCGTCAGGCCCAGATCACTAAGGAACTGATCGAAATCATTTCGGGCGCGGAAGCGCTCTAATCGGAAGGTAAGGATCGATGGCTAAAGCAGCGACCCCGAAAACTACCGCCGCAGCAAAGGCGGCGCCGGAAGATAAGGCGGCCAAGGCTCCGGCTAAGGCTTCTGCCAAGTCTACCGCAACGAAAGCAGCGGCTAAAGGTGCTGTCGGACGTATCAAGCAGGTGATTGGTGCGGTTGTTGACGTTCAGTTTGAAGATGGTCAGCTGCCGCTGATCCTCAACGCGCTGGAAACAGACAATCTCGGTGCCCGTCTTGTGCTTGAAGTTGCACAGCACTTGGGTGAAAATACTGTTCGTACCATTGCTATGGACTCGACCGAAGGTCTCGTGCGTGGACAGGAAGTAACCGATACTGGCGCACCTATCATGGTTCCAGTTGGTGAAGAAACACTCGGCCGTATCATGAATGTGATCGGTGAGCCTGTGGACGAAGCTGGTCCGATCAAGACTGCTGCACGTCGTGCAATTCACCAGGAAGCACCTGCTTATATCGAACAGTCGACAGAATCTGAGATTCTCGTCACCGGTATTAAGGTTGTTGACCTGTTGGCCCCATATGCCAAGGGCGGTAAGATCGGCCTCTTCGGCGGTGCGGGCGTTGGTAAAACCGTTCTCATCATGGAACTGATCAATAACGTGGCGAAAGCGCACGGCGGTTACTCTGTATTCGCAGGTGTTGGTGAGCGTACCCGTGAAGGTAACGACCTTTACCACGAAATGATCGAATCCGGGGTTAATAAACTTGGCGGGGGTGAAGGTTCTAAAGCTGCACTCGTTTACGGTCAAATGAACGAACCACCGGGTGCCCGTGCACGTGTTGCTCTCTCCGGTTTGACAATTGCGGAAAACTTCCGTGATGAAGGTCAGGACGTTCTGTTCTTCGTGGACAACATCTTCCGCTTCACACAGGCTGGTTCCGAAGTGTCGGCGCTGTTGGGTCGTATTCCTTCTGCTGTTGGTTATCAGCCAACACTTGCAACTGACATGGGTCAGATGCAGGAACGTATTACGACAACAACAAAGGGCTCGATTACATCTGTTCAGGCAATTTACGTTCCTGCGGATGACTTGACCGACCCTGCGCCTGCGACATCCTTTGCGCACTTGGATGCGACGACCGTTCTTAACCGTTCGATCGCTGAAAAGGGTATTTATCCGGCTGTTGACCCGCTTGACTCAACATCGCGTATGCTTGACCCAATGATTGTTGGTGAAGAGCATTATGATGTTGCCCGTCAGGTACAGTCCATCCTGCAGCGCTATAAGTCACTTCAGGACATCATCGCCATTCTTGGTATGGATGAATTGTCAGAAGACGATAAGCTGACCGTTGCGCGCGCTCGTAAGATCGAACGCTTCCTCAGCCAGCCATTCTTCGTGGCTGAAATCTTCACCGGTTCTCCAGGTAAGCTGGTTGATCTGGCTGACACCATCAAGGGCTTTAAAGGTCTTTGCGCAGGTGATTACGATCACCTTCCAGAACCTGCTTTCTACATGGTCGGCTCTATTGAAGAAGCGATCGAAAAAGCAGAGCGTATGGCAGCAGAAGCAGCCTAATAAGTTGAAGTCCCGGCAGGTATTCTCCTGCTGGGATTTACAGTCTGTTTAGCAATCTGAGTGAGAACCCATGTCTGTAGCTTTCCAATTCGAACTGGTGTCGCCTGAGCGACTTCTGCTTTCGACGCAAGTAACGGAAGTCGTCATTCCGGGCAGCGAAGGCTATTTGACCGCGCTTGCCGGACATTCGCCCCTGATGACAACAATCATGCCGGGCATCGTCAGTGTTAAAACTGCAGATGGCAAAACTGATTCTTACGTTGTTTATGGTGGTTTTGCTGATATTTCGCCAAATGGCTGTTCTATCCTGGCAGAATCGGCAACCCATATTGACGAATTGGATCGTTCCGATTTGCAGCGTCGTATCGATGAAGCGCGTGACTCTTTAGAAAATAGTGACAATCATGAACATCGTACCAAGCTGGAAGCATTCTTGCACCAGTTGATGACTTTGCAGGGCTCAGTTCTGCCCGCATAAACTTGTTTCATGGCTGGAATATAAAAAACGGGCGAAAGCCCGTTTTTTATTGTCTACAATAGAAATATATATGCAGTTAAATTGCATAACCGGTCAGTTTTGCTCGACCGAAACACCATTTTCATTAATTTTGAGTTCGACGCCGGATGGCTTGGTTTCTTGTTTATATGCATAAACACTAAAACCAATAATCACGACGATCAGCGCGCCAAGTAGCAAGTAAAGCGTATTGCGGTTCATATATTACTCCCGAGATAACGAGCCAATCAAGCAAAAGCGATTTTCAATTTGCCGAAATTGTAAGGGCCGGCTAAATACCCAAGCCATGATATGTGAGATAAAATTGAGCAAATACAAAATAAAAAGGAGGGTGAGCTCTCTAGAGGGGGGGGGAAGAGGCTCACCCTCGCTTTTGACCGATGAACATTTAAGTCATGGCAAATGTTCATCGGCTGTTTTTGGCAATAGATGGCTCTCAATGTTGCCTAAAAGAACAATGCTACATCTCTATTTGCGGGCGATGAGGCCAACAAGCAGACTGATACCAGCAACAACGGCGAGCGTTGCAATCGGATTTTCCCGCGCGGTTTCTTTTACGATACGAGCTTGCTCAGACACTTTATCGGCTGCCTGTGCGCCACGCTCACGCACAACATCATAGAACTCTGATGCTGTGTCTTCAGCAGTGCTGGCAAGACTTGAGCCTTTCTTCGACAGGGATTTACTCAAAGCAGCGATTTCTTTGCGCATTTCTGCAACTTGCGCTTCCAGTGCATCGCGTAGTTCTGCTGCGGTTTTATCCGTTGATGATGCCATGTCTAACTCCTTAAAACCATAATTTACGCACCGCATTAAACTTCAAAGTTTTTCTAATGCTGTGTGGTAAGAACGAACGAATTTGATGTTGGTTCCGTTGCAGATAAGAAATTTTTTCACAAATTATAAACCGCCGACTCAAATAGGTTATTTCTTGGGAGAAAATGGTCGTTTTGAAATGCGTTGCATAGGGAGATAATTACAATTATTACGTGTAAATTTTAACTCAAAAAATCTTTATTATCAGTATTTTAATTGATTTTTACTGGTTCGTTACATCTCTATTAGCCGAATGTCTGATATGAAAATCGCTTGCATTCCGTAATACAGCGTTTAGTTTTGGTTTTTAGGGATAACAACCAAGCCGTTTAGGGCATAATTATAACGTCCCGCATAAAATAATGGGTGGCTCTTCGATGGAATATTTCCTTCAGCAAGTGATCAATGGGCTAGCGCTCGGTTCGATCTACGGCCTGATCGCCATCGGCTATACGATGGTTTATGGCATCATCGGCATGATTAACTTTGCTCATGGTGATGTCTTTATGCTTGGCGCATTTATGGCGCTGATTGTTTTTTTAATTATCACGACATTTATCGGTGCTTTACCTGTGGCTTTGGCATTGCTGATCATGATGATCGTGGCGATGTTGCTGACAGGTCTTTGGAGCTGGGCAATTGAGCGTGTGGCTTACCGGCCATTGCGCGGATCTTTCCGTTTGGCACCGTTGATTACCGCAATCGGTATGTCGATTGCTTTGTCCAACTTTGTGCAGGTCACACAGGGGCCGCGCAACAAACCGATCCCGAACCTCATCAATGATTCATATTCCCTGTTTGGTAGTAATGTGACGATTTCGCTGAAACAGATCGTGGTCGTTGTTGTAACGGCAATTCTGCTGGCAGCTTTCTGGTATGTGGTTAACCGTACATCGCTTGGCCGCGCGCAACGTGCCTGTGAGCAGGATCGTAAAATGGCGGCACTGCTCGGCATCAATGTTGACCGTGTGATTTCGCTGACCTTTGTGATGGGTGCAATGCTGGCGGCAGTTGCCGGTACGCTCTACCTGACATTCTACGGTGTTATTTCTTTTGCTGATGGTTTTACACCAGGGGTCAAGGCATTCACCGCGGCGGTTCTTGGCGGTATCGGTTCGCTCCCTGGCGCGGTTGTGGGAGGTTTGCTCATCGGCCTGATTGAAGCGCTTTGGTCGGCATATTTCTCGATTGATTATAAAGACGTCGCGGCATTCTCCATTCTTGCCATCGTACTGATCTTTATGCCGTCCGGTATTCTCGGTCGTCCAGAAGTCGAAAAGGTGTAATCATGGCGCTCAAATCGTCTTCACAGGCTGACTCCGTATTCGGTAAAGCAATTCGCGAAGGGATCATAGCCGGTCTGCTGGCTTTGGGACTCTTTGTACTGATTGTCGGTTTCAAGACCGATCAAAACATTAACAACCAATTAATACTGACCACACGCTGGCCGCAGCTTTTCATAATTGTGGCGATTGCGGCAGTCGGGCGCTTTCTGTTCAAGGCATTTCTTGAGCCGTGGCTGGATAAGCGCAAAATGGCAAAAGCAGCAAAGCCTGTTAAGGCAGAAAGCCAGTCTTTTTTCGGTAAACATATTGCCCAGATCGGCATTGCAATTCTGCTTATCTATCCCGTGTTTATCGTCAATGTTTTTGGTATGCAGGGATCATTGAAATGGGTCGATAATTTTGGCGTCCAGATTCTGATCTATGTAATGTTGGCATGGGGGCTTAATATTGTTGTCGGGCTGGCAGGCTTGCTCGATCTCGGTTATGTCGCTTTCTATGCCGTTGGCGCTTACTCTTATGCATTGATTTCAAGCTATTGGGGTTTGTCCTTCTGGATTTTGCTGCCCATGGCCGGTATTTTTGCAGCACTTTGGGGCGTTATCTTAGGCTTTCCGGTGCTGCGTCTGCGGGGTGACTATCTTGCGATCGTGACACTGGCATTTGGTGAAATTATCCGCCTTGTCTTGATCAACTGGACGGATGTCACTAAGGGAACATTCGGCGTCTCGGGTATCGCCAAGGCTACTTTCTTCGGCATTCCGTTTAATGCAACACCCAATGGTTTTGCGGCAACTTTCGGCCTGTCTTTCTCGGCGGCACATTATAAAATCTTCCTTTATTATGTGATCCTGTTTTTGGCTCTGCTGACGGCATGGGTTACCATCAGAATGCGTCGGATGCCGGTTGGCCGTGCGTGGGAAGCATTGCGCGAGGATGAGATTGCCTGCCGTTCATTGGGGATCAATACCACCACGACAAAGCTTACCGCTTTTGCAACGGGTGCTATGTTTGGCGGTTTTGCGGGCTCGTTCTTTGCTGCACGTCAGGGTTTTGTTAGTCCGGAATCCTTTGTTTTCCTCGAATCTGCCGTCATTCTGGCGATCGTGGTTCTGGGCGGTATGGGCTCACTCATGGGCATTGCTGTGGCAGCCATCGTAATGATTGGCGGTACGGAAATCCTGCGTGACATGACCTTCCTCAAAGCTATTTTCGGGCCAAACTTTACGCCGGAACTCTATCGTATGCTGATTTTCGGTCTGGCGATGGTGGTGATGATGGTTTGGAAACCGCGTGGTTTTGTCGGAAAACGAGAGCCAAGTGCATTTCTGCATAGTAAAAAAATGGTGTCAGGTGCCTTTACCAAGGAAGGGCATGGCTAATGGATAAAGCACATATGATGTCCGCCAATATGACCGGAGATGATATTCTCAAGGTAGAACATTTATCCATGCGCTTTGGCGGACTGGTTGCAATCAATGACCTGTCTTTTAATGTCAAGCGTGGTGAAATTACTGCAATTATCGGCCCCAATGGTGCCGGTAAAACCACCGTGTTCAACTGCATTACCGGTTTTTATAAACCAACCGGCGGTATGTTGACGATGACGCGAAAATCCGGCGAACAGTTTTTGCTGGAACGGTTGCCTGATTTTAAAATCACGCAGAAAGCGCATGTGGCACGAACATTCCAGAATATTCGCCTGTTTACCGGCCTGACAGTTTTGGAAAATTTGCTGGTCGCACAGCATAATAAGCTGATGACTTCATCCGGTTATACAATTCTCGGCCTATTGGGATTGCCGGCTTACAAGCGTGCCGCCAAGGAATCGATTGAAAAAGCCAGCCGTTGGCTTGAAAAAATCAATTTGATTGAGCGTGCTGATGATCCGGCCGGGGATCTGCCTTATGGTGATCAGCGGCGCTTGGAAATTGCCCGCGCCATGTGCACCGAACCGGAAATGCTTTGTCTGGATGAGCCGGCAGCTGGTCTTAATCCGCGTGAGTCGGCGCAGCTCAACAAGCTGTTGTTGGATATTAAAAATGAAACCGGCACCTCTATTTTGCTCATCGAGCACGATATGTCGGTGGTTATGGAAATCTCCGACCATGTCATCGTGCTGGAATATGGCACCAAAATCTCTGACGGCACACCGGAATTTGTCCGTGATGATCCGAAAGTGATTGCGGCCTATCTGGGTGTTGATGATGATGAAGTGGCGGAGCTGATTGAAGATGCTCCTGCCAGCGGTAATGCAGCTGATTTTGTGACTGTCGCTTTGGCTAAGGAAGCTTTGGCTGAACAGGGTGATCATGCCGCTGAAGAAAAGCTTGCGTCAAGCTTTATGCCTAAAGGCGCGCTTCAGGCACCACGCGGCGATGCACCGGATAATTTGACCCTGATTAAAGGTGTCGGTGCGGTGAACGAAGAAAAACTGAACAAGCACGGCATTTTCCACTTTGATCAGATTGCAGCTTGGGATGAAGCCGATATTGCCGAATTTGATGCTTTTCTCGCCTTCGGTGGCCGGATTGAGCGTGAAGATTGGGTGGGGCAGGCAAAGTTGCTGACTGCCGGACAGGATACGGAGTTTTCAAAGCGGGTTGAGGCAGGAAATGTCCCTACCAGTCATAAAACTCAGACTGAAGGGGATGAATGATGCAGGATAAAAATCCGCTTCTGGTGATCGATAAGGTTGAAACTTATTACGGCAATATTTGTGCGCTTAAGGGCATTGATATGGTTGTGAATGACGGGGAAATTGTCACCCTCATTGGTGCCAATGGTGCCGGTAAGTCGACCTTGATGATGACGATTTTTGGTATGCCGCGTGCGCGTACAGGGCGTGTTATTTTTGACGGACAGGATATTACCAATACGCCGCCGCATCTGATTGCGCATCTTCGTATTGCGCAGTCACCTGAAGGCAGACGCATTTTCCCGCGTATGACGGTTTATGAAAATCTGCAAATGGGGGCGAGCCTCGATAATCAGCGCTTCTTTGAAGAAGATGTTGCATTGATGTTTGATCTCTTTCCCCGTTTGAAAGAGCGTATGCATCAACGTGGCGGCACGCTTTCAGGCGGTGAACAGCAAATGCTTGCTATCGCCCGTGCATTGATGGCGCGTCCGCGTTTGCTGTTGCTGGATGAACCTTCATTGGGCTTGGCACCATTGATCGTTAAGCAGATCTTTGAAGCCATTAAAGAGCTCAACCGCTCGCGCGGTTTGACTGTATTTTTAGTGGAGCAGAATGCGTTTGGTGCGTTGAAACTGGCCGATCGTGGCTATGTGATGGTCAATGGTTCCATCACGATGAGCGGTTCCGGCGTAGATTTACTGGCAAATCCGGAAGTGCGGGCTGCCTATCTCGAAGGCGGAAGGCATTAAGGGAGCAAAATCATGCAGGGAATTCTTTACGAAGAACCATCAATCTGGCTGTTTATCCTGATCACCTGCCTGCTTGGCGGTTGGGCTGCGTGGATGACAGGGCGCGCATGCGCGCAGACTTGGCGTCCTTATACTACATTGCTGTGTTATCTGATCCCGCTCGGAGTGGCCGTGCGCTTCATCCATCACGCCTTATTCGAAGGTACTATGCTTTCATTGCATTATTATCTGGTAGATACGATTATATTGATCATAATTGGTTCTATCGGGTTCAGATATACCAGAGTTAATCAGATGGTCAGCCAATATAGCTGGCTGTATGAAAAGGCATCAATGTTGTCGTGGAGGGCTAAATAGTCACTGATCCAGCTAAACCGGCCGTTTAATATAAGCATAATTTAAAAATAGCATTATACGGAAATGACGGGTTTATTCCGTCGGGGAATTGAAAATAAAGGGAGTGAGAAGTTGAAAAAAACATTATTTACTGGTGTTGCTCTTTCCGCATTGCTGGCAGTAAGCGGCGGTGCCTGGGCTGATGTTTTGGTGGGTGTCGGCGCACCGATGACGGGTCCGAACGCCACCTATGGCGCGCAGATTTTGAAGGGCGCAGAGGCTGCGATTGCTGAAATCAACGCCAATGGCGGTATGAATGGCGAGCAAATCAAAATTGTTATTGGCGATGACGTTTCCGACCCTAAACAGGGGATTTCGGTTGCGAATAAATTTGCCGGTGACGGTGTTCAGTTTGTGATCGGCCCCTATAATTCAGGCGTCGCCATTCCGGCAGCTGATGTTTATGCCGAAAACGGTATTTTGATGATCAGCCCGGGTGCGACCAACCCAGCTTATACCGAAAAAGGCCTGTGGAACGTGTTCCGTACCTGTGGCCGTGATGACCAGCAAGGTATTGTTGCCGGTGAATATATTGCGAAACATTTCAAAGATAAGAAAATCGCAGTCGTTCACGACAAAACACCTTATGGTCAGGGTCTGGCTGATGCCACCAAGAAGAAGTTTAACGAACTTGGTGTGAAAGAAGTTCTTTATGAAGGCGTCAATGTTGGCGAAAAAGACTTCTCGGCGCTGATCACCAAAGCAAAAGCTGCTGGTGTTGAAGCTATCTATTGGGGTGGTGTCCACACTGAAGGTGGTTTGCTTATCCGACAGCTGGCCGAAAACAACCTGAAGGTTCCGGTCATTTCCGGTGATGCGATCGTGAATAATGAATTGGCATCAATCGCCGGTGACGCTGTGATCGGCACACTCAATACCTTTGGTCCTGATCCGCGTGTGGATCCTGCCAATAAGGAACTGGTTGAGAAGTTCCGTGCGGCAGGTTTCGAGCCTGAAGCTTACACCATCTACTCTTATGCCGCGGCACAGGCGATTGCAGCAGCAGCTGCTGCTGCAGGCAGCAATGACCCGCAGCAGGTAGCTGCAGCACTGAAAGAAAAGGGACCTTTCCCGACAGCACTTGGTGCGCTTTCTTTTGATGCCAAAGGTGATGCTGAATTGCCGGGTTACGTCATGTATGAATGGAAGAAAAATGCTGATGGCAATTATGTCTACGAACAGCAGGTTCTGGCCGAATAATATTTGACCGCAATCTTAATAAATGCCCCCGCTGTTTGTCATCCAATAGCGGGGGCATTTTTGTTCCAACTTGTCTGTCGAACTAGCCACGTTGGGTATCTGTCGCAATTTTGTGATGAGCTATTATTTTGACATATCTACATGTTTTTGAAACAAGAGCGATGACGAACTGTATTTTCATGCTTTAAACCAACGCGGCGTACGCTTCCTTGACAAATTTTTTTAATATAGCGGTGCTGCAACAGCGCTTTAAAGTATCTTTTCCGCCTGCACGTTTTGCTGTAGCGCTTCTGTTTTTAATGAATGGCTATATTTTTGGCAGCTGGGCACCCAGAATTCCGGAATTTGCTGCGCGTTTAGGTTTTGATAGTGCGCAAATGGGGCTGATGATCCTAATTTTCGGCATCGGCTCAGTATTGTTTATGCCATTATCCGGTGCATTGTGCGCGCGTTTCGGCTCGGCCAGTATCGTTAAAATATCGGCAGTTGCAGTCGTGCCCGTGTTGTTTTTGATCAGTCTGGTGCAGCATGAAATTGTGGCAGTGATTGTGCTTTTCTATTTTGGCGGATTTATCGCTACAATGGACGTGGCGATGAATACCAATGCGGTGGCGATGGAAAAATCATTGCGCCGCGCGGTCATGTCTTCATGTCATGCTTTTTGGAGCCTAGGCGGTTTGCTTGGAGCTGGAACAGCCGGTTATCTTATGACCAATATCGGCTCTATTGCTCATGGGGCAGTTGTTTCTGTGGTGGCCGGTATTTTAATTGTGTTGGCTTGGCCCAATATTCTGGAAGACAAAATTAGCGAGGCCAGTGAACGTGTGAAGTTGAGTTTGCCCAAACAACCATTGCCGTGGCTGATTGGACTGCTGGCATTGTTTTCGATGATACCGGAAGGGGCGATCATGGATTGGGGCAGTTATTATCTGCGCCAAGATTATGGTGCCTCGGTAGAAACGGCCAGTTTTGCTTTTGCCGCCTTTTCCCTCACAATGGCATTGATGCGCTTTGCCGGTGATAGTGTGCGCGATCGTTTTGGGGCAGTGAAAACATTGCGGGTCTGCACGCTGGTGGCAATCACTGGATTATTGATGGCAGCTTTTGCGCCGACACCCTGGCTGGCTATTGCAGGTTTTGCAGTTTGCGGCATCGGCATTTCCAATATGGCGCCGATCATCTTTTCAATGGCCGGCAATGTGCCGGGGGTGGTGCCAAGCGTCAGCCTGTCGATTGCCACCAGCCTTGGTTACTCCGGTACATTAGTGGCCCCATCGCTGATTGGCTGGATTGCAAAGTTTCATGGCTTTGCGCTGGTCTTCGCCTGTTTGCCGGTTTTACTGCTTGTGGTGTTGACCTTTTCAAGGTTGGCGCGTTTTGCTGACCATAATCATGATGGCCAGTAAGAAAAGCCAATAAAATTTTGCATGATTGGCGCGACAAGGGGCGACATGCGACTTGTAAGGGACTATATAAAGCCATAAATTTATGGCACTTGATATTTGTGATCATCAACGCGCAGCCATCGAGTAGTTTAAAAAATCCTGGATGAATTGAATAAAATGGCCTCCGAACAAATCAGCTATTTTTCGCACCCTTTTGCCCGTCGCACGTCAGTTGGCGTGGATGTTGGCGGTGTGATGGTGGGCGGCGGCGCGCCTGTGGTGGTGCAGTCGATGACCAATACGGACACGGCTGATATTGATGGCACTGTGGCGCAGGTTGCAGCCCTTCATCATGCAGGTTCTGAACTGGTGCGCATTACCGTTGATCGTGACGAGTCGGCAGCGGCTGTGCCTAAAATTCGCGAACGTCTTGAGCGTCTGGGTCTTGATGTGCCGCTGGTGGGTGATTTCCATTATATCGGCCATAAATTGCTGGCTGATCATCCGGCCTGTGCCGAGGCTTTGGCGAAATATCGTATCAATCCGGGCAATGTTGGCTTCAAAGATAAAAAAGACAAGCAGTTTGCCGATATTGTCGAAATGGCAATTCGCTACAACAAGCCGGTGCGTATCGGTGTCAATTGGGGTTCGCTTGATCAGGAATTGTTGACCACTTTAATGGATCGCAATCAGGCGGAAGGTGCGCCACTCACTGCTCAGCAAGTGATGCGTGAAGCGATTGTGCAATCTGCGCTGATCTCTGCTGATCTGGCGGAAGAAATTGGTCTGCCGCGCGATAAAATCATCCTGTCTGCCAAAGTCAGTCAGGTGCAGGATTTGATCGCGGTTTATACAGAACTAGCACGTCGCTCCAATCATGCGCTGCATCTGGGACTGACCGAAGCGGGCATGGGTACCAAGGGCGTGGTCGCATCATCTGCTTCAATGGGGATCTTGTTGCAGCAGGGAATCGGCGACACAATCCGCATTTCGCTGACGCCGGAACCGGGCGGCGACCGTACCCGTGAAGTGCAGGTCTCGCAGGAATTGTTGCAAACGATGGGTTTCCGGCAGTTCATTCCTATTGTTGCAGCATGCCCTGGTTGCGGCCGCACCACTTCGACTGTGTTTCAGGAATTGGCGCAGACCATTCAGGACGATATTCGTAAAAACATGCCGATCTGGCGTGAGAAATATCCAGGCGTCGAGGCGCTTTCTGTGGCAGTGATGGGTTGCATCGTCAATGGACCGGGCGAATCGAAACATGCCGATATCGGCATTTCACTGCCGGGTACCGGTGAAACGCCATCTGCGCCGGTTTTTGTCGATGGTAAAAAAGTAACCACTTTGCGTGGGACCGCCATTGCTGAAGATTTCCAGAAAATGGTAGCTGAATATATCGAAAATCGGTTTGGTCTGGGTGCTAAAGAACCAATGGAAATTGAGGCTTGAAGCTTAAATTGACTTATAAAAAAGCCGGTGTTTTAAATAAACATCGGCCTTTTTATTTGTTAAGTGTTTAGCTTTGTCGATGCGCGATAAAATGGGCGGCTTGCTTTAAAATCCCGGCCTTCTCGCCAAAAGGTTCCAGCAGTTCTTCAGCTTGCGCTACCAAACCCGCCAATTGCTTGCGTGTCCAGTCAATACCATGAAGCGCCACTAATGTGGCTTTCCCGGCATCCGCATCTTTGCCAGCGGCTTTGCCAAGATGCGCTGCATCCGATGTCACATCCAGCAGGTCATCAGCAAGCTGGAAGGCAAGACCGATAGCTGAGCCAAATTCTGCCAAACGCTCGCGTTCCTGTGTGGTTGCACCACCAATAATAGCACCGCTTTCACAGGCAAAACGAATGAGCGCGCCGGTTTTCATCGCCTGCAAGGTGATAATCCCAGCCTCATCCGGACTTTGTTCTTCCGCCATTAAATCAAGGGCTTGGCCGCCTGCCATGCCGCCGGGGCCGGCAGCACGTGCAAGGCTTAACACCAGCTCCAGCCGAGTGGCGGCATCCAGTTCGGTTTCTTTGCTGGCAATAATGTCAAAAGCATAGGTGAGCAGACTGTCACCGGCCAAAATCGCTGCGGCTTCATCAAAAGCTTTATGAAGGGTCGGTTGACCACGGCGCAGATCATCATCGTCCATTGCCGGCAGATCATCATGCACGAGCGAATAGCAATGGATGCTTTCAAGTGCAGCAGCAACGCGCAATGCTGCTTCTTCATTGGCACCAAAAAGGGCGGCGGTTTCCATCACCAGAAACGGGCGCAGGCGTTTGCCGCCATTCAAAACGCCGTAGCGCATGGCTGCCATCAGCCGTTCCGGACGGGCAATTTCGCCCGCTCTTAATCGCTCATCCAATAGCGATTGCAAAATGGTTTCAACCTGTATGGCACGGGCTGCAAGAGCGGCGGTGAAATCGGGGGAGAGACTGTTCTTATCCATGGGAGGAGCGTTTACCAGACTATCGCAAGGGGTCAACTATGGGAGCTTGAAGATTATATGAAATCAGTATCATAAACATGCCCCGATAAACATTGTTTATCATTTGTTAACTTTTCGGCAGATGGGTTCATTCTGCTTAGTAAATAGTTTATGGCTTGTCGGACAAGAAGAACAGGCTGAGTTTAGTGGAAAAAGACATTCATCAAAACAAAGACGACGGTGATGACATCGCTAAGCCTGCCGGTAAAGCTGGCCTGCGTCTTGTTTTCAAGATTGGTTTATTTCTGCTTATATTGCCGCTGCTGTTGCTTGGCATATATAAACTGCCTTTTGTACATCCGGTTTCCACGCTGATGCTTAAAGATCAGGTGTTGCTTCAAACAATGGAGCGGCAATGGATCGATATTGATGATATTTCGCCCCATCTGGTCAATGCTGTGATGATGTCTGAAGATGGCCAATTTTGCAGCCATAGCGGAGTGGACTGGCGTCAGATGTCGCTGGTGGTAAAAGATGCCTTCAGCGGTCAACCGGCGCGTGGCGCTTCGACGATCACAATGCAAACGGCAAAGAATCTCTTTCTTTGGAATGGTCGTTCTTATTTCAGAAAAGCGCTGGAACTGCCCTTGTCGATGGCAATGGATATGATGCTGTCCAAAAAGCGCATTATGGAAATTTACTTGAATATTGCTGAATGGGGGCCAGGTATTTACGGAATCGAAGCGGCATCGCAGCATTATTTCAAACGTTCGGCGTCTAAATTGACCTTACAGCAAGCTTCGCTTTTGGCTGTTACTTTGCCAAACCCAGCGGTGCGCAATCCGGCAAAACCAAGCCGCGGCATGGTCAGAACTGCCAATATCATACAGAATCGGGCAAAAAAAGCCGGGCCTTATGTCACCTGTGTTCGTTGATATTTATTAAGCTTAGTTTGTAAGCCTGCGCTGATAAGTTTAATTGACCTTTGTCAAATGCTGTGTAGAAGCACTGATAAGCAAGAGTTAGAACAGTGATGATGCAAAAAAAATGCGAATTTGACTGGTCAAACGCTGCCAGAACGTGTATAGGCTCGTCACTTTCCGGAATCTTGTCCGATGTGACAGGCTCCTTTGGAGTCGGGCCGGACTATTATTGACCGATCATTGGAGCAGAATCCATGGCTGTACCTAAACGAAAAACTTCCCCGTCGAAGCGCGGTATGCGTCGTTCGGCTGATGCCCTGAAGGCGCCTACCTATGTTGAAGACAAAAACTCAGGTGAATTGCGCCGTCCGCATCATATCGATCTGAAAAGCGGTATGTATCGCGGTCGTCAGGTTCTGACACCGAAGGAAGCTTAAGCTTCTTCAATAGTCTGCGCTTTGTGCATAGATTATTGTTTGTGAATTAAAAACACCGTGTGAATTTCGCACGGTGTTTTTATTTGTTTTGAAGATTTAAAACATGCACATAAAAAAGCCTCCGTGTGGTTTCCCGCACGGAGGCTTTTTATTGTCAGTAATGCTATTTAGTTGGCAACAGCGGTGAAGCCTGCGGCTTCAATACCGGCAATTGCTGCCAATTCGTCATTGTCAGACGTGTCACCGGTAATGCCGACTGCGCCGAGAATTTCATTCTCTGCATTTTTGATCAAAACGCCGCCCGGAACCGCAACAATTTTGCCGCCGGATACATTGGAAAGGCCTTCGAGGAAGTGCGGGCGATCTTTCGCCTGATCGTTGAGCCAGCGTGAACCTTTGCCGACAGCCAATGCACCATAAGCTTTGCCGGAAGCAATGGCAAAGCGCAGGTTTGATGAGCCGTCCTGACGCTGGAAGGCGGTTACATAGCCGCCAGCATCCAATACAACAACGGAAAGCGGCTGCATGCCGGCTTCTTTAGCGCGTTCCAATGCACCGTTGATCATCTGGTTAGCTTTGGCGAGGGTCAGTTTTGACATGAAAAACTCCTGTGATTTTCTGCAACCAATCTAGCGGCCTTGGCAGAGGATTGCACGTTATAAGCATAAGCCTACGGGAAAAACACTTAATCTGTAGCGTGAAGGATCATCTTATTTTGAGCCTAATTTGCCGGATTGCTGCCAAGGTGCGTCTGTTTTGTTGTTTATCAGATATTTTGTGATTACTGTGTGCGCAATGAGAGGAATTGCAGCGAGAAAAGCCTGCAAATTGGGAGCTTAAAATCAAATGCCTGCCATGAATGATGTGATTGTGATTGTTGGTGCGGCACGCACACCGGTTGGAAGTTTCAACGGTGCTTTTGCCAATGTGCCGGCGCATGAACTGGGAGCTACTGCGATTGCTGCGGCTTTGCAGCGTGCAGGTGTTGCGCCGCAAGAAGTCGATGAAGTGGTATTCGGTCAGGTTTTAACCGCAGGTGAGGGACAAAATCCGGCACGTCAAGCGGCCAAGCTTGCAGGCTGCCCGAATGAAACCACAGCCTTCAGCCTCAATCAGCTTTGTGGTTCAGGTCTTCGTGCGGTTGCAGTTGGTATGCAGCAGATTTTAAGCGGTGATGCCGATATTATCGTCGCTGGTGGTCAGGAATCCATGTCGATGGCACCGCATTGCGCACATTTGCGCGGCGGGGTCAAAATGGGTGATTTCAAAATGATCGACACCATGATGAAAGACGGTCTGACGGACGCTTTCTATGGTTATCCAATGGGCACAACCGCTGAAAATATTGCCACCCAATGGCAGCTTAGCCGTGAGACACAGGATCAGTTTGCGGTTGATTCTCAAAACAAAGCCGAAGACGCACAAAAATCCGGCCGCTTTAAAGATGAAATCGTACCGGTGGTGGTTAAAACCCGCAAAGGCGACATTATTGTCAGTGAAGATGAATATATCCGCCATGGTGCAACACTGGATGCGATGGCAAAACTTCGCCCTGCTTTCGATAAGGTTGGCACTGTTACAGCCGGTAATGCTTCCGGCATTAATGATGGTGCGGCGGCTTTAGTGCTGATGCGTGCAGGTGAGGCAGAAAAGCGTCAGGTGAAGCCACTGGCGCGAATCGTTTCCTGGGCAACCGCAGGTGTTGATCCGTCGATTATGGGGACAGGGCCTATTCCTGCTTCGCAGAAAGCCTTGCAAAAAGCAGGCTGGACAGTGGATGATCTTGATCTGGTGGAGGCCAATGAAGCCTTTGCCGCTCAATCTTGTGCTGTGGTACGTGATCTGAAGCTTGATCCGGCGATTGTGAATGTGAATGGCGGGGCGATAGCAATCGGCCATCCGATTGGCGCATCGGGTGCGCGCGTGCTGACAACTTTACTTTATGCCATGCAGCAGCGTGATGCAAAACGTGGCCTTGCCACTTTGTGTATCGGTGGCGGTATGGGTGTAGCGCTTTGTGTCGAGCGTGATTAAGCGGCACTTAACGGTGACTGTATTGCAGTGTAAAAGTTAATAAAAGCAGCGCTGAAAACAATAAAAGACAGAGCTTGTGCGAGCTCTGCCTTGTTATTTATGGGCTGTTACGGTTCATACCCACCAGATAGAGCGTGTACAAAATAAGAACGTGCATTAAGTGTCGATTCGTCGCCGATTCGTTCCGGCTTTGAACCAAAGCTTAACAAAAGTGCTGAAATTCAAACATTTACGCTCAAAGATTGCCTTGTAAAATTGGCACATGAGGCATGCATATTTGCTGTGTCTGAAAAGACAAAAATAATCCGTATGCAAAGGTTAATATCTGCCAATGGAATCAGTTGGATTTTCATCCACCATCAAGGGTGGTTTACGCGGCATTTCTGGCGCTGGTAGAGGCTTCAACCGATTTGACTAGATGTAGAGGTGAACAAAAAGAGAAAGTTGCGAGGTCGACGATTCGTCGCCGATTCGTTCGAGAGTCGTTCCATTCGTTAAAATTGCCATTGTAATCAGCAAAACGCACGCTATTGTGCGGCTTGTCATTATTTATAGCGGTATTCCAGTGACCGGGAATCAGTGCTATCGCTGACAACGAAATTCAAGACGATATACTGAGGCTTTAACCGCTAACCTTATGAACCATCAACCAACCCAAGATATGCCTTTAGTGCTGAGCGGCCGCAATGTGACGGCTGTACTGGGGCCGACCAATACCGGTAAAACGCATTTGGCGATCGAGCGTATGCTGGCGCATAGTAGCGGTATGATTGGTTTACCGCTGCGTTTGCTGGCGCGTGAGGTTTACACACGGGTGGTCGAGCGGGTAGGGGCGGCCAATGTTGCGCTCATTACCGGTGAAGAAAAAATCATTCCTACCGGAGCGCGTTATTCTGTTTGCACGGTGGAAGCCTTGCCGCGCTACACCAATGTGGCCTTTGTGGCTATTGATGAAGTGCAGCTGGCAGGTGATCTCACCCGTGGCCATATTTTCACCGACCGTATTTTACATTTGCGCGGGCGGGATGAAACGCTGCTGCTGGGTGCGGCGACCATGCGTGGTATTTTGGAAAAAATGCTGCGCGGTATCAATGTCATCACCCGTCCGCGCTTGTCGCATCTGGCTTATGCCGGTTCCAAGAAAATCACCCGCCTGCCGCGTCGCTCGGCCATTGTCGCTTTTGCAGCTGACGAGGTATATGCGATTGCCGAACTGATCCGCCGCCAGCGCGGCGGTGCTGCGGTGGTTATGGGTGCGCTTAGCCCGCGAACCCGCAATGCACAGGTCGAGCTTTATCAATCAGGCGATGTCGACTTTCTGGTGGCAACCGATGCTATCGGTATGGGGCTTAATCTTGATGTTGATCATGTAGCATTCGCGCAGAACAAAAAGTTTGACGGTTATCAGTTTCGTGATCTGACACCGTCGGAAATCGGACAGATTGCCGGTCGCGCCGGACGTCATTTGCGTGACGGTACTTTTGGCGTGACGGGACAGGTTGATCCGTTCGACAATGAAATGGTGGAACGGGTCGAATCACATAATTTCGATCCCGTGAAGCTGATGCAATGGCGCACAGCCAAGTTCGACTTTTCATCGATCACAGCTTTGCGTAATTCTTTGGACAAACCTGCACCGATTGAAGGACTTGTCCGTGCATTACCGGCAGTGGATGCGCAAGCATTGGACCATCTGTCGCGTGATGAAGAAATTAGCCGGTTGGCAACGACACCAAAACGTATAGAAATGTTATGGGATTGTTGTGCTTTGCCGGACTATCGCAAGATCGCGCCGGCACAGCATGCTGAAATTATTGCGTCGATCTATCAGGATCTCGTACGCCGGGGGAGCGTCGATGAAGATTATATGAGCGAACAATTGCGCCGTGCGGATAATGTTGATGGTGAAATCGACACTATTTCGCATAGAATAGCGCAGATAAGAACCTGGACTTTTGTGTCGCATCGGCCGGGATGGCTGGCAGATCCGACACACTGGCAGGAAAAGACGCGCGAAATTGAGGACAGATTGTCCGACGCGCTCCATGAGAGGTTGACGAAACGCTTTGTAGACCGCAGGACAAGCGTGCTTATGAGGCGCCTGAGAGAGAATGCCATGCTTGAAGCTGAAATCAGCCCGTCCGGTGATGTGATTGTTGAAGGTCATAATGTCGGACATTTGGAAGGATTCCGTTTCACTGCCGATACGCAAGCCGAAGGTTCGGATGCGAAGGCAGTGAGAGCGGCTGCACAAAAGGCGCTTGCCGCCGAGTTTGAAAAGCGGGCAGAGCGATTTGCTGCCGCGCCCAACGGTGATTTTGCACTGGGGTCAGACGGTGTGCTGCGTTATGTCGGTGCGGCTATTGCCACACTGGTAGCCGGTGAAAATGTAATGAAGCCACGTGCGGTGCTGTTGGCTGACGAGCAGCTGACAGGTCCGGCACGCGATAAGGTCGCCGCCCGTATTGATCGCTTTGTTGCCCACCATATTGAAACCGTGCTGAAACCATTGACCGATCTGGCAGAGGCGGATGCCCTGACCGGCATGACCCGTGGTCTTGCTTTCCAGCTCGTTGAAAATTTAGGCATTTTGCAACGCCGTGATGTGATTGAAGAAGTACGTGGCCTGGATCAGGATTCCCGTGCCGCCCTTCGCCGTCTTGGTGTGCGCTTTGGTGCCTATCACGTCTTTATGCCAGCTTTGCTGAAGCCGGCACCGGCAGGTCTCATCACATTGTTGTGGAGCCTGCAAAATGACGGGCGCGATAAAAACGGTTACGGCGAAGTCGTCAATGTGATGGCTGCTGGTCGTACATCGGCTGTTGTCGATCCGGAATTTGATCCGGTTTTCTATCGACTGGCCGGTTACCGTGTGCTTGGTCGTCGTGCTGTGCGCATCGACATTCTGGAGCGTTTGGCGGATCTGATCCGTCCGGCTTTGGCATGGCGTCCGGGCATTGGCGAGCGTCCGGAAGGCGCTTATGACGGCAGCAAGTTCCTTGTTACCGCAGCAATGATGTCCATTTTGGGCGCAACCGCTGATGACATGGAAGAAATTCTGAAAAGCCTTGGCTATCGTCATGAAGCAACCACCGATGTGGCCGTTGCAGCGAAATTTGCCGAGCTTGATGCTTTTGCAGCCAAAGCTGTCGAGAGTGCCAAGCCTAAAGTGCCTGATGCAGAACCGGTTCCGGCACCAGTGGTACAGCAAGATGTTGCAGAGGTTGCAGAGGCTGATGATGCCGCAGAAACCGTTGTTGAGGCTGTTGCAGAAGAGGCCAAGCCTGTTCTCCTGTGGCGTCAGGGCCGCTTTGAAAACCGCAACCGGAATGATAATCGCGGCAATCAGCGCGGCAATCATAGCGGTGGTGGCCGTCAGAACAATCAGCGCACTAATGCTGAAGGTGCAGAAGGCGAAAAAAGCGAACGTCGCAATTTCCGCGGGCCTAAGCGTAAGCCATCTGGCGACAATGCAGCCCAAAATCATGCCGGTGAAGGTGAAAACCGCAAACACCATCGTGACGATCAGCGCAAATCCGGTGCGCCCCATAAGAGTGGTCCGAAGCGCGGTGGCCAGCACAATAAGCATGAAAGCAATCAGCGTTTTGAACGTCAGGAACGTGTTGTGAAGCTTGATCCTGATTCGCCATTTGCAAAATTGGCAGCGCTGAAGGAACAGCTGAAGAAGTAACCATGGGTACAGCATCAGAAAAGCAGCGGATCGATAAATGGCTGTTTTTCGCGCGCGTGGTGAAATCAAGATCGCTGGCGGCAAAGCTTGCCGCCGGTGGTCACGTCAGAGTCAACGGACAAAAGATTGATCAAGCGTCATATGGCGTGAAACTCGGTGATGATCTGACCATTACGTTAGAGCGTAAAATTCTGATTTATAAAGTTTTATTGTTGGGTGAACGGCGAGGGCCTGCATCGGACGCACAGCTGCTTTATCAGGATAACTCGCCCGCGATGCCGGACAAAGATGAAATGGCCAATATCAAACCTGGCTTGCGGGATGCCGGATCAGGTCGCCCGACCAAGCGTGAGCGTCGTTTAACGGATAAATTGCGTCAAGTTTTTTCCGATTAACAAAATTCTGATTTTTGCAGTGCAAATATATTTTTGCGAATTTTATTACTTTTAGTTGAAAATACCAAGACTGCGGCAAAATCTGCAATCTGTGTGCCATTTTAGTTTTGCCCTGCGGTGAACCGTCACTATTGGGCGTTTCTAGGCTTGTCATACGGCTTCAAAATCGTTACCTGACTGCTCAACGAATGCCTTTTCTGACTGGAGTTTGACTATGACCTACGTTGTCACTGACAATTGTATCCGTTGTAAATACACGGATTGTGTAGAGGTCTGTCCTGTTGATTGCTTTTATGAAGGTGAAAATATGCTCGTCATTAATCCTGACGAGTGTATTGATTGCGGCGTTTGCGAGCCTGAATGTCCGGCGGAGGCAATCAGCCCCGATACAGAGCCCGGCCTTGATAAGTGGCTGGAACTGAATGCTGAATATGCTGTCAAATGGCCGAATATCACTGTGAAGAAAGATGAACTGCCTGAGGCCAAAGAGATGGACGGCGTTTCTGACAAGTTGCAGTATTTCTCAGCTGAACCAGGCTCTGGTGATTAAGCGATAAAATTATCTGATAAAATGGATCTGGCTGAAGGAAACTTGCTTCGGCCAGCACGATTTTGTCAAATTCTTGCTTCTGTATCTATTTTATGGTATGGTGCCGCCAAAATGTCGGTCTCTGGACGTTAAGTCGCTACGTTTATGCGCTAATCTTTGATAGGATATATTCATTTACCGGATAAAATGACCCGGAGCGGTTAATCACGTTGATTGCAAACTGCTCATCATTAAGCCGGTCGATGAATTATGCTTAGCAGTGATTTTCAGAAAGTAAACTGACAATTTTATGCCTGCAAGTGCTTTTTTAAGGCACGGGCTAAAAAAGAATATCGCGTGTTAACCGGCGGAAGCGCCGGGCACAACAGGGAGTATGGAAGCGTATGTCATCCCAGCAGAAGAAGTCCCCAGCTCGTCAGGGTTTCAAGACCGGTGAATCGATTGTTTATCCCTCTCATGGTGTCGGTCAGATCGTCGCCATTGAAGAACAAGAAGTTGCCGGCCACAAGTTAGAACTTTTTGTAATTGATTTCGAAAAAGATAAAATGCGCCTGAAGGTTCCTGTAGCCAAGGCTCTGACTATCGGTATGCGCAAGCTTTCGGAAACTGATTATGTCGAACGTGCTTTGAAAGTTGTTCAGGGGCGTGCGCGTATCAAACGTACAATGTGGTCACGTCGTGCGCAGGAATATGATGCAAAGATCAATTCCGGCGATCTGATTTTTATCTCCGAAGTTGTCCGTGATCTTTTTCGCGCTGATAACCAGCCGGAACAGTCTTATTCAGAACGCCAGCTTTATGAAGCAGCGCTTGATCGTATGGCTCGTGAAATTGCAGCTGTTAACAAATTGTCGGAAACCGAAGCAGTTCGTCTGATTGAAGTTAATCTGGCAAAAGGTCCAAAACGTGGCGCCAAAGGCGAGGCTGAAGACGAAGAAGTTGAAGCAGCATAATTTTTTAAGCTGTTATTTTGAAAAAAAGCCCGGGTTTTTGATCCCGGGTTTTTTTATGTCTGGATTTATCGCTTTTACTCTGATCTGGGCTCTACTACTCTGAAATGAGTTTAACGCGGTCTCCTGCTGATACAGTTGCACCGATTGGCAGCGCATTGATGAGGCGGAAGAGATCAAGTTTTTTGTCTGTGCCATACATGCGCTCGGACAGACTGGCGACAGTTTCTCCTGCTTTGACTGTGACCACACGGATGCGCAGTGGCTTCAATGCGTCTTTCTGGGCGGCTGTGAGCATTTTGAAGGACTGGGTGATGCTTTGTGAGGCAGGCATTAAAGCATTGCTGCCACGCGGCGCTGCGGTCAGGAAACGATAGACCTTGTCGCCTGCTCCAATCACCACAATATCAAACTCCCAGCGATCCGCACTGGCACGCGCGGTTGCGGCCGGCCAACCATTGATGGTGATCGGGCGGATGGTTTTTTCATCCAATCCTGTCACCCATCCAGAAGAAATATAATCGGTGAGCGACATGCCGGATGGCAAATTGGCGCCATCAAAACGGATCGCTACTTCACCCGGACCACTCGCCATGACGGCGGTAGCCGAATTGTCGATGCTGAAACCGGCTGGTGCTGTGAAGGTCAGGCCGAGTTTCGGGTGGATAAAGACCCGTTCGCGCACATAGCCTTCGCTTGGGGTGTCGCCATAAAGCAGGCCGTCAATGCCGTTGAGGAATGAATCGCGGTCGGTGGTGCCGACACCTGGTGCACCAACGCGCCGCGCATGTCCCATTGCAAGCTCAATACGTTGCGGGGTTGCCGGATGGCTGGCCAGAAAGTCGAGGCTGGCATCGGTCGCACCGGAAATGGAGCGGAAGCTTGAATAGGCTTCCATGGATTGCAGGAAGCGTGGAGAAGCAAACGGATCATAGCCTGCTTCACCGATCATGCGGATGCCGATCGAATCTGCCTGCAATTCCTGATTGCGCGAGAATTGCGCAAGTTTCAGCTTGCCGCGAATGAGTGCTTCACGTCCTGCTGCTTCATTATGCAACACTTCGGTGGCGACACGGCTGGCAATCGCAGTTTCGGCTTCTTTTTCCTGACGCAAAATACCATGATTGGCGGTGACATGTCCCATTTCATGGGCAATGACGGCTGCGACTTCGGAGGAGTCGTTGGCAAGAGCCAACAGACCGCGTGTCACGTATAAAAATCCACCCGGCAATGCGAAGGCATTGATATTCGGACTATCAAGAATTGTGATGCGGTAGGTCTGATCGGGCTTATCGGAAACAGTGGTTAGTTTACCGACGATTTTAGCGACCATACGCTCTAACCTGGCATCTTTATATTCACCACCATAGGTGGCCAGAATACGCGGATGCTGCTGTGCACCAAGTTGTGCCAAACGGTCATTACGGGTCACATTGGCAACAGTTACCGGATTGTCAGACGGGCGCAGACTATCAGAATCACTGAAATCAAGAGTCTGGCAGGCACTCAAAAAAGACAGACCTGCCAACCCTAAAACGGACACATACCGTCGCAGACCGCGCTTATGCATCGCAGCCGGAACATGACTAATTAGTGTGAGGCTCAATTTCGCATCATTGGATGAAGTCGAGCGGAGAGGGCGGAGAGGTTTTATCTTAATCCTCGCTTTGATTCCGGATCTGTTCTTATTATCTTTAGCCAAAAAAACGAATAGTCTTTTTTGCTTCTGCTAGCTTGTGACGAAAACGCTTCTGGCTGACTTAAGTTGCATGAATAATGTTTTTTCTATGTCGACTTCATAGAGTTCGGCAGCTTTGATGCGAATAATTTGTTGCCAATTTAATTATTTAAAGTGCCGGTGTCCAGTGGAGCTGCGGTTCAACTATCGTTAATAATTTGTCAGATTCGATTATGTGATCACTACTTAACGCGGTCAGGTCAATTGGTTGCCCATATAATGCTGCAAAGCTTGCGGACCCAAGCTTGAAAGGAGGTCCTCCGCTTCGCCCGTCGCACTGATTTGGCCCGCTTCAACGAAGACCAGCCATGTTTTTAAACGCAATGCATCTTCCGGCGTATGGGTGACCATCAAAATGTTCATGGCATTTTCTTGTTGCAGTTCATCAATCAGATCAAGCATTTGATGGCGCAGTGCTGGCCCCAAAGAGGCAAAGGCTTCATCAAGCAATAAAACCGGTTTTTGCCGCACCAAAGCACGGGCAATGGCGACACGCTGACGTTCACCGCCTGATAATGCTTCTGGTTTGCGATGTTCTTTGCCGCTCAAACCAACGCGGGCAATCGCGTCTTGGACTGCTTGATGATCGGCTTGGACAAGTTTCAAATTACCGGAGCGGCCAAGGCCGACATTTTGCGTCACATCCAGATGGGCAAAGAGATTATTATCCTGAAACACCATTGAAACAGGACGCTCGGACGGTAGCAGATCACTCATATCCTGACCATTAATGATCACTTTGCCGCTCAGTGGTGTTTCAAAGCCGGCAATGATGTTGAGCAAAGTTGATTTGCCCGAACCGCTGGGGCCGATGATGGATGTAATGCGGTTTGCAGGCAGCTTTGTGTCAAAGCGCATCTGCATTTCACCATAGTTAAAGTGCACATCATCAATGATAATCGACATTAATCGGCTTTCTGATAGGGGCGGGCTTTGGCGGCGCGGTCGGCAATCATCATCAACAACAGACATAAGCTACCTAAGATAAGAGCAAGTCCCGCCGCATCAAGTGTTCGATAACTGCCCATCCGCTGTAGCAGCAAATAGGGCAGAGTGGTGAGCGCATCACTGCCAAAAAGTGCAATTGTGCCCAGATCACCCAAAGATAAGGCAAAGGCAAAAGCAAAGGCAATGATGGCAGGCTGGCGCATCACCGGCCAGTCGATCAGGCGCAAACGGCTGATGCCGGAAATATCAAGCTGCGCGCATAATCGGTTATGACTGGCGGCTGCATTGTCCCATGCGGGGCGAATGAAGCGTACGGCAAAAGGCATAGCCATAGCTGCATTAACAATGATGACCATTGCAGCAGCAAAGGAAAACGGATTGCCGAAATTACGCAGTAGAATAAACCAGCCTGCACCTAAAATAATTGGTGGCACGACCAATATTAAACTTGAACCTGTTTCCAGTGCGCTTTGATAAAAGCGTGTGGTGGCAGGCGGTTTGCTATTGCGTGATAGGCTGGCGCTATATTCACGCGCAATCACCAAGGCGAAAGAGAGAGAAACCGACAGGCAGGCGGAAGAAGCGCCAAGCCAGAGACTGGTGAAGATTGCATTCCAAACCGCAGCTTCGCTTAACAGGCGTGAAAAATCCGCCATGAATGATGATGCCACAATGCCGATCACAGGGCTGGCAATAAACAAAAATCCGGTCAGAATGACTGTGTAGTTGAAGAAGCGCTCTGTTTTTTTCACATTGTCATAGCGCTTAGTGGTTATTTTCAGCGAAAAGCCTTCCTCGCTTGGGTGACCAAAAAAGCGCAAAATGACGAGCACGGTGAGTGTCAAAATAAGCTGCATCAGCGTGAGCGCTACAGCGCGGTTCAGATCAAAATCGAAATGCAGTGCCTGATAGATCGCCACTTCCAAGGTGGTGGCACGAGGGCCCCCGCCAAGGGTCAAAACGGTGGTGAAAGACGTAATGCACAGCATGAAAATCAAACCGGCAATACCGGAAAGGTTGCGCCGGATCACTGGCCATTCGATCAGCCGGAACCTTGAAAAGTTACCCATGCCCAATTGCGCCGATAGTTTCCAATAATCGGCAGGAATGGTTTCCAGATTGGCCAGAATAAGCCGTACCGCCAGCGGCATATTGAAAAACACATGTGCCAGCAAAATGCCGGTGAGGCCGTAAATATTGGGCACAAAAGAACTGCCACTTAAATCTGCCAGATAAGCAATGAAGCCATTGCGTCCATAAATGGCGGTAATGCCTAAAATGGCAACCAGTGAAGGCAGCACCAAGGGCAGGGCAAAGAGCCGCAAAATTAATGCGCGTCCATAAAAATTTTCTGATGCATGTAATGCGCGCGCCAAGGGAATAGCGACAGCCACCGATAACAGGCTGGAAAGCAGTGCTTGCAACAGTGTGAAGCGGGTGATGCGCCAGACATAGGCATCAAAAACCGAGAAGAGCGAACCTTCGCCAAAGGCTTGCCATCCAAGCGAAAAGAGTGCGCCGCCTGCGAGCAAGCACAAAAAGGCGAGAGCCAAACTCCCGCCTAATGGTTTTATGATTGATGCTGAATATGCACGCACGCACTCTATTCCGGTTTTACTTGCTGGAAGCGTTTAGCCATTCGTTGATCCATTCCTTACGGTTGGCGGCGACATCTTCAGACGAAATCTGCAAAGTTTTAACAGGCTTCACCAAAGCATCAAAGGCCGGATCAAGCGGCTTGGAGGTTTTGGCGACCGGAAACATCCAATTGGTTTCCGGAATGGCGTCCTGAAAGCCCGGCTCGAGCATGAAAGCCAAAAACTGTTTGGCGAGCGGGTTTTTCTCGCCCCTACTGGTCATGCCAGCCACTTCAACCTGCAGATAATGGCCTTCTTCAAAACCAAGAGCCTGATAGCGGTCGGTTTTGTCGGTAATCACATGATAGGCAGGCGAGGTGGTATAAGAAAGCACCATTGGTGCTTCACCTTTGGTGAACAGGCCGTAAGCTTCCGACCAGCCCGGTGTGACGGTGAGAATGCGTTTTTGCAACTGCTCCCATTTGGCGGCTGCTTCATCGCCGTAAACAGCTTTCATCCATAACAACATACCAAGGCCAGGTGTCGAGGTGCGCGGATCTTGCAGCACGATTTTTTGTGATGCATCGCCTTCAACCAGCTCTTTCAGGCTTTTGGGCGGATTTTCCATCTTTTCGCTGTCATAAACGACGGCGAAATAGCTGTAATCATAGGGGACGAAAACATCATCCTTAAAACCGCCCGGCACATTGATAGAGGTGAGATCAATGCCGCTAGGGGCAAAGAGGCCGGATTTATGGGCATCGGCAATGAGGTTATTGTCGAGGCCGAGCACGATGTCGGCTCCGGTTTTAGCACCCTCCAGCTTCAGGCGGTTGAGTAACGCCACACCATCAGCAGCTGCCACAAATTTAACTTCGCAATGGCAAATTGCTTCAAAGTTTTCTTTGACAATCGGCCCCGGTCCCCATTTGGCGGTGAAGCTGTCATAGGTATAGACAGTGAGGGTATCTTTTGCCTGTGCCGCATGCGCTACGCTCAGCATGATGACAGCAGACGAGGCGAGTAAAGACAACAGCCGCATTATGCGTCTCCTTAAGGTATCAGGTTCAAAAGGATTATGCGTCGGACATTGACAGCATCTAATCCCTCCGCCGGTACAAACCGGATCAGGTTCAGCGGGTTGGCCGATTGATTGCGGCCTCTCAGCCTGATGAAAACAGCAGGCACCCCGTTAGAGCAGCTTTATCTTAAGCATTTCGACGACTTATCGCAAGCCATCCCTAAAGGAGCTTTTCGGGGCGTGATGCGCATGTTATGAGCGATTTCATGAGCACATTTGTCATTCTTCTCGGCGGCGATCTGACCGTCACGGATCGTTTGCGCCGCCAAGTTGAGGGCGCACGGTTTTTAGCCGCTGATGGTGGTATGCGCCATGCGCTTCGTTTGGGTGTGGTTCCAGAATTATGGCTTGGGGATTTTGACTCAACCGATCCGGATTTGCTGGAGGTTTTTGCCGAAGTGCCGCGGCAAACCTTTCCGGTTGCCAAAGATATGACCGATGGCGAATTGGCGCTTAATAAAGCTTATCAATTGGGCGCAACGCGGGTGATTCTATGTGGTGCATTCGGTGGTGATCGTACCGATCACACGCTTTTGCATCTGACTATGGCAACAAGATACGCGCTTGAAGGGCGTCAGATTTTGTTATCCAGTGGTTTTGAAGAAGCATATCCGCTGGTGCCGGGCAATTATCAATATGACCTGCCTGAGGCTTCCGTTTTCAGTATTTTAAGCTTTTCACAGCTCGAAGGGCTGACGATTGAACAAGCAGAATGGCCTTTGGATAAAATTACTTTGCCTTTAGGTTCGTCTTTGACAGTTTCTAATGTTGTTCATGGAACTCTTCATGTTTCTTTGCGTTTAGGACATGCGGTACTTATCGCAAGACCGTTATGAAAAGGCTTGACGAACAACGCCTAATATAATGTAAGCTAATGATAGCAGGACTACCTGCAAGCGCCGAATTGGGGACGCAAGGTCGGTGGTTTTCAACATTCAAAGGGAGATTTCTTCCATGAAATCACGTCTTACTATGATCGCAGTCGCAGGATTGCTCGCATTCTCAACAGCAGCTTGCACAACCAATGAACAGCGTACGGCTGGTTATGGCGTTGGTGGTGCAGCTCTTGGTGCGTTGGCAGGCGGCGCAATTGGCGGTAATGGCCGCGGTGCGCTGACAGGTGCTGCTATTGGCGCAGTTGCCGGTACATTGGTTGGTGCATCCACAACCCGCAATGGTGTGCAATATTGTAAATACCGCGACCCATATGGCCGCGTTTATGAAGCTCCTTGCCAATAATAATAGAACCATTGAGGTTCATTTATTTGCAAGCCTGGCTTGAAAATATGAGAAACAGGTCGGATTTTCCGGCCTGTTTTTTTGTGTGCTGACAAGACGTCATTTGACACAAAGCTCTTTCTCGACGACAAGCAGTGCAATTGACCTTTGATTTTAAAAAATACACCTGAACGAGAAGTAATCATTATCCATGGCACCACCACCACTTCTTCGCCTTGACCAGATTAAACTGACTTTTGGCGGAACACCGCTGCTTGAAGATGCTGGCTTGTCGGTCAGTGAAGGTGAGCGCATTGCGCTGGTCGGGCGCAATGGATCGGGTAAATCTACACTTTTGAAAATCGCCGCCGGCATGGTTGAGCCTACCAGTGGCGAAGTTTACAAACATCCGGGCGCAACTGTGCGTTATTTGGCGCAGTCTCCCGATATGGATGGCTTTGCCAATGTGCGCGCTTATGTGGAAGCAGGCTTGGGGCCGACCGATGATCCGCATCGTGTCACCTATCTGCTGGAACATCTGGGGCTGACAGGTGAAGAAACGCCGCAGCAATTATCGGGTGGTGAAGCACGTCGTGCAGCTTTGGCGCGGGTGATTGCGCCGCAGCCTGATGTATTGCTTTTGGATGAGCCGACCAACCATCTTGACCTCAATACGATTGAATGGTTGGAAGATGAGCTGCGCCAGATCCGTTCGGCGATTGTGCTGATTTCCCATGACCGTCGTTTCTTGGAAAATGTCAGCCGCTCGACCATTTGGCTTGATCGTGGTGTCACACGCCGCATCGAACAAGGCTTTGCCCATTTTGAAGAATGGCGCGATAAAGTCTTGGAAGAAGAAGAGCGCGACCTGCATAAGCTTGGCCGCCAGATTGTGCGTGAAGAACATTGGCTGCGCTATGGTGTGACGGCACGGCGTAAACGCAATATGCGTCGCCTTGGCGAATTGCATTCGATGCGCGCGGAGTTCCGCAATCATCGCAAAGCGCAAGGAACGGCTGTGTTGGCGGCAAGTGACAGCAAAGAATCCGGCAAATTGGTGATTGAAGCCAAAGGCCTAAATAAAGCTTATGGCGAACGTGTGTTGGTGAAAGATTTCTCCACCCGCGTGCAGCGTGGTGATCGTATCGGTCTGGTGGGGCCAAACGGTGCCGGCAAAACTACATTGCTTTCGATGCTGACCGGCCAATTGGCGCCCGATTCAGGCACATTGCGCTTGGGCGTTAATCTGGAAATGGCAGAGCTTGATCAAAAGCGTGAAAGCCTCAATCTCGATGATACATTGGCGCATTATCTTACCGATGGTCGTGGCGAGAGCCTGATCGTCAATGGTGAGCAGCGCCATGTGGTTTCATATATGAAAGACTTCTTGTTCCAGCCGGAGCAGGCACGCACACCTATCCGTGAATTATCCGGTGGCGAACGCGCACGTTTGATGCTGGCACGGGTTTTGTCGCGCCCTGCCAATTTGCTTATTCTTGATGAGCCGACCAACGATCTGGACATGGAAACGCTTGATCTGTTGCAGGAACTGGTTTCAGCCTTCAACGGCACTGTTATTCTGGTCAGCCACGATCGTGATTTTCTTGATCGCACCGTTTCATCGGTGATTGCGCCGGAAGGCGACGGGCGCTGGTTGGAATATGCCGGTGGCTATGCCGATATGATGGCGCAGCGCAAAGAGCTGGCGCTTGCCAAACGTCAGGTGGCAAAGGCTGCATCTGCGGCTGCGAGTGGTGATGGGGCAGCTGCTCAGGCACCAAAGCGCGATGAAAAGCGCAAGCTTTCTTATAAGCAGAAATTTGCGCTCGAAACGCTGCCCGGCAAGATTGACGCTTTGTCCAAAGAGATTGAGGTGCTGGAAGCCAAAATGGCTGATCCGCAGCTTTATGCAAAAAACCCTGATCTTTTTGCCAAGGTTGCAGCCGAACTGGAAAAAAAGCGCAGCGAAAGCGATGCTTTTGAAGAGGAATGGCTTGAACTGGAAATGCTGCGCGAAGAGATTGAAGGCTAACCTAAAGCTTTGAAATAATGATATTAAAAAAGCCGCTCTTATAAGCGGCCTTTTTATTGCGTGTTACTGCTCGCCTGATTGTTTGCGTCTGCGGCGCGCCAGCATATTGAGTGCTTCCACCAAGGCGGAGAAGCCCATTGCGGCATAGATATAGCCTTTCGGCACATGATAGCCGAAGCCATCGGCAATCAATGTCATACCGATCATCAGCAAGAAGCCCAGCGCCAGCATGACGATTGTCGGATTGGCGGCAATGAATTTTGATAGCGGGTCTGCCGCCAGCATCATCACGGTGACCGCGGCCAGAACTGCAATTACCATAATAGCAATTTCATCGGTCATACCGACAGCGGTGATGATGGAATCAACCGAAAACACCAGATCAAGCAGCAGGATCTGTACGATTGCTGCACCCATTGTCATGGTGACAGCACCTGAGACTGCGGCGTCTTTTTGTCCGTCGGGATCAACCGTGTGGTGAATTTCTTTGGTTGCTTTCCAAACAAGGAACAAGCCACCAGCCACCAGAATAATGTCGCGCCATGAAAAGCCGTTACCGAATATTTCAAAGACTGGCTCGGTCATTTGAACAATAATGGAAATGGTGAACAGCAAGAGCAGGCGTAAAATCAGCGCAGCTGAAATGCCGATGCGCCGCGCTTTGGATTGCAATTCTTGCGGTAGTTTATTGGTGAGAATGGAAATAAAAATAAGATTGTCGATACCGAGTACGACCTCCATGACAACCAATGTAATCAGTGCAGCCCAGCCTGCCGGACTGGACAAGAAGGATAAATGTTCCGCAATAAATTCCATATAGGTGCTTTCTCCGGTTTCCGGAGCAATCTTTGCGGAAAAAAACGGACTCCCGTCATCAACTGCGTCGGAAAGAAAAATAATTCAGATGCAGAAAAACTGTCTGGCGGATGATATCGCACCAGACAGTAACCCCAAACACAAAAATTAGGATGGTATTTAAAAATTACAAGCGGCTTTAAGCCCAAAAAGACGGGATTGTTTGCTGTAAATGCGCACCGATACGTAATGGTTCGATTTTTTCGGCCAAACCGGTACGGTCGGAAATTTCAATGCCGACGCCGCAAATGGTGGCAGGGCCCGAAGCCACTTCAAAACGTCCCTTTGGTACCTTGGAAAGAAACCGATTGAGCGGTTCTTCCTTGTCCATACCAAGGGATGAATCATAGTCCCCGCACATGCCCGCATCGGACATATAGGCGGTGCCGTTACGCAGGATTTGATAATCAGCAGTTGGCACATGGGTATGGGTGCCGACAACAGCGCTGGCGCGACCATCAACAAAATGGCCGAAACATTGTTTTTCGCTGGTGGCTTCGGCGTGGAAATCAAAAAACACCACATCGGCTTGTTCGCCAAGCGGGCAAGCTTCGAGAATTTTTTCTGCGGCTAAAAACGGATCATCCAGATCAGGGTGCATGAAGACGCGCCCCATAATATTGGAGACCAGCACGCGCGCCCCGTTCTTGGCCATATAAACGCCGGAGCCGTGACCGGCCGTGCCTTTAGGAAAATTGGCAGGGCGCAGGAATTGTTGTTCACGGCGTGAAAATTCTAATGCCTCGCGTTGATCCCAGACGTGGTTACCTGTAGTTACCACATCCGCACCGGCGCGGATCGTATCATTGAAGATTTCTTCTGTTATGCCGAAACCGCCAGCAGCATTTTCGCCGTTGACGATAACGAAATCCAATTTCAGGTCGGAAACCAGTTCCGGCAGCTTTTGATAAACTGCCGTGCGTCCTGTCCGACCCACCATGTCACCCAAAAATAGCAATCTCATAAGATGTCTTTAATAACGGGTTTGAAAAAAACGCAAGCCATTCTCGGTCACGATTTTTTCAAGCGGCACATCATGTGGCTCATCGGGCACGGATTCCAGTTCCTGACAGGCAAAAGCCAGACCGATCAGTTGCGGAAAATGATCGCTCTTATGAAGATTTGCGATATAGCGGTCATAATAGCCAGCGCCATAGCCAATCCGGTGGCCGCGTTTGTCGAAACCGGCAAGCGGGATCAGCATCATATCGGGGCGTATCGTTGGTGCATTTTCATCCGGTGCCATCGTGCCGAAGCCGCAAGGGACAAGCGCTTGTTCTTCTTGCCATAGCCGGAAGCAAATATTGCTTTTATCAAGAATGACGGGCAGACAAATGAGCGCGCCTTGCTGACGTAAATTTTTCAGAAGAGGGCGCGGATCGATCTCGGAACGGATCGGCCAGAAGCCGGAAATCACTTGCCCGCTTTTGATGTTTAAATCAGCGGCATAATTTTCAGAAATTTTTTGTGCTGCTTTTTCTCTGAAATCCGGCGTGAGTGCATCGCGTTTGGCGAGGCTCAAATTGCGCAAAACTTGTTTTTCAGTGAGAGAGCTTGGCACACTATACATCCGTTGACAGATGGAACGGCAGAAAAAATAAGTGGCGACCGCGACGACCGATGGAAGTGTTTGATCCCGGGTGCCTACAAAGTAGGTGGGTGCCATATGCGAAAGCCCACGAGCCTTCACAGGGACAGCTCCCTAAGAGATCAGTAAGGCCCCGGGGATGCTGTTACCCCTGTCGCGAAGCGCAGTACGCCAATACAGAATATAATCTTTTTGGCTTTAAATTACCAGTGCCTGATACACTTAAATATTTAATTTTATTGATGATCTGAATGGGTAGGGATTAAGTCATTCGATTAGGCTTCATGAGCCGGGGCGCGGGGCAATCCGGCTGGCCAATTGCTCGATCCGTTGCGCCATGTCGTTAAGAACATGAGTGAGTGTCGCATCATTGCGATTGGCTTGCGAAGATACTTCTTCCAGCGCTTTGACGCGTTTTTGCATCTCGTTCAACTCGTCCATCACCATGATGCCGGCCATGACGGTGAGGCGCACATCGCCAATTTCGCCAAATGAAGATTTCAAATGGCCGACATATTGATCAAAACGCTCAGCCAGTCCGGTCAGGTGTTGTTCCTGTCCTTCGTCGCAGGCCATGCGGTATAATTTGCCATCAATCGTAACAGTAACGGTTGCCATAATGCTCTCCCTTAGCGATCCAACACAGCGCGAATGGTTTCCATCGCTGTGACCAGCCGGCGGGATACTTCACGATTAGCGGTTTCAAGACGCTCGGCGCGTGCTTCGGAGCTGTCCAGTTCCTGTGCCAACCTGCTGCGGTCGGCATTCATACGCTGTACCTCTTCCTCAGCTTCGGCAAAATCCCCTTCTTTATCAAGACGGAGATCAACAGCCTGCTCCAGCCCGTTCAGCGCCTTTTCAAGTCGCTCCAAAGCCTGTGTAAGGGTGGTTTCTCGCGTCATTATCAACCTTTCCAGTATATGCTCCGAACGATCAGAAAGATATTTAAGAACATTGAGCAAACATATTAACCACTGAATGCCGGTGGCAATACGGTTAAACATTAAGAGGAACGGCTGATTATTTTTTAATATCCATCCGTCCAATCGTTCAAAATCAACAATGAGCTGGCTAAACGATAAAAAAATCGGTTCGAATCGCGCCTGCAATTGCGATTTATTTGTCTGACTGTAATAATCAGCGGGCTGATAAGCAACAAATCACGGCAATAAGGCGGCATTCATACACTGGAATCAGCGGTAAATTGATGCAGAGACTATCAAAAAACCATAGTTTTAGCCCCTCATCCACCGTTCAATCGATTAGGTGATGCCGGTTTATCGTTTGAAAGTGTATCGTTTTATTGACTCCCAAGGTGCAGGTGCTATGTGTCCGATGCCTTCAAATTTCGCCACAAGCGCTGAACGTTTCATGGAAAGACAGCAGAGACCATGACCAATTCCGACAAACAAAACCAGTTGGCCAACGCAATCCGCTTCCTCTCAATGGATGCAGTGGAAAAAGCAAATTCCGGCCATCCAGGCTTGCCAATGGGTGCCGCTGATATTGCCACCACCCTTTACACCCGTTTTTTATCACATGACCCGCAGAACCCGCATTGGCCGGATCGTGACCGTTTCGTGCTTTCCGCTGGTCACGGCTCAATGCTGCTTTATTCGGTTTTGTATCTCTCTGGTTATGAAGATATCAGCATCGACGAGATCAAGAAATTCCGTCAGATTGGTGCCCGCACTGCCGGTCATCCGGAATATGGTTATGCCGCTGGTATAGAAACCACGACCGGCCCGTTGGGTCAGGGCATTGCCAATGGTGTTGGTATGGCGCTTTCCGAGCGTATTCTGAACGCTCAATTTGGTGACAGTATTGTTGATCACTACACCTATGTGCTGGTTGGGGACGGCTGCCTGATGGAAGGTATCAGCCAGGAAGCTATCGCTTTGGCGGGCCATCTTGAGCTCAGCAAACTGATCGTTTTCTGGGATGACAACAACATCACCATCGACGGCGCTGTTTCGCTCTCCGATAAAACTGATCAGGTTGCCCGTTTTCAGGCATCAGGCTGGAACACAATTTCTGTCGACGGTCATGATCAGGATGCGATTGCCAAAGCGATCGAACAGGCTAAAACATCGCCAAAGCCAACCTTCATCGCTTGTAAGACCGTGATTGGTTTTGGTTCACCAAACAAAGCCGGTACCAACAAGGTTCATGGCTCACCTTTGGGCGCAGAAGAAATTGCTGCAACCCGCAAAGCATTGGGCTGGACTGCTGAACCATTTACCGTTCCGGCAGAAGTTTTGGATGCCTGGCGTTTGGCAGGTCTCAATGCTGCCAAAAAGCGTTTGGAATGGGAAAAGCGTTTCGCGGCTCTTGATGCCGATAAACGCGCCGAATTCGAGCGCCGTCAGCGCGGTGAATTGCCGATTGGTTTTGATCAGGCCATCATCGATTACAAGAAGAAGCTCTCCGTCGACAAGCCAAAGGTTGCCACCCGTAAATCTTCGGAAATGGCGCTGGAAGTCATCAACGGTATCGTGCCTGAAACCATCGGCGGCTCTGCCGACCTCACTGGTTCCAACAATACCAAAACCAGCCAGACCAATGCAGTAACACCAGAAAACTATGATGGTCGTTTTGTCCATTACGGTATTCGTGAACATGGTATGGCGGCTGCGATGAACGGTATGGCGCTGCATGGCGGCCTCATTCCTTACTCCGGCACCTTCATGTGTTTCTCGGATTATTGCCGTCCGGCCATGCGTTTGTCCTCGCTGATGGGCATTCGCGTTATCTATGTCATGACCCATGACTCGATCGGTCTTGGCGAAGATGGCCCAACCCACCAGCCGGTTGAACATCTGGCAGTGCTGCGCGCTATTCCGAACCATCTGGTATTCCGTCCGGCCGATGCTGTGGAAGCCGCAGAATGCTGGCAGTTGGCGCTTGAATCCCAGAAAACACCTTCGACATTGGCTCTGACCCGTCAGAACTTGCCGACCGTGCGCACCACCCACACCGATGAAAACTTAAGCGGTTATGGCGCTTACGAATTGGCCGGCACTGATCAGGATGCTCAGGTCACTCTGTTTGCAACCGGTTCGGAAGTTGAAATTGCAATGAAAGCCAAAGCGATGCTGGATGAGAAAAACATCCCTGCACGCGTTGTATCGGTTCCTTGCTTCGAACTGTTTGAACAGCAAAGCGACTCCTACAAGGCATCGGTTCTGGGCAATGCACCGGTTAAGATTGCTATTGAAGCAGCTCTGTCACTTGGCTGGGAACGCTTCATTGGTGAAAACGGTGTCTTTATCGGCATGAAGGGCTTTGGTGCTTCTGCTCCGATTGAAGACCTTTACAAGCATTTTGGCATTACTGCTGAAGCCGCTGTGGAAGCCGCTGAAGCCAAGCTGAAAACCGCTGCATAAAACAGCGAAGTGATTGATTGCGGGGTGGTTTTCAAACAACCCCGCAAGACACGCAGATTTTTAATCAACCCACCCGGAAGATGAGAGATAAAATGGCAGTTCGCGTCGCAATTAATGGTTTTGGTCGTATTGGCCGTAATGTCCTTCGTGCCATCGTTGAATCAGGCCGCACCGACATTCAGGTCGTTGCGATCAATGATTTGGGCCCAGTTGAAACCAATGCGCATTTGTTGCGCTATGACAGTGTTCATGGCCGTTTTCCGGCTAAAGTCACTGTTGATGGTGATACAATTGATGTGGGCTATGGTCCGATCAAAGTTCATGCGGTTCGCAACCCTGCCGAACTGCCTTGGAAAGAAGAAGGCGTTGATATCGCGCTGGAATGCACCGGCATTTTCGCAACACGCGATAAAGCCGCAGCGCATCTGGAAGCCGGCGCCAAGCGCGTTATCGTTTCCGCACCAGCCGACAATGCCGATCTGACTGTTGTTTATGGCGTGAACCATGACAAGCTGACCAAAGATCATCTGGTTGTTTCCAACGCTTCCTGCACCACCAACTGCTTGTCGCCAGTGGCACAGGTTCTGGATGCAACTGTTGGTATTGACCACGGCTTCATGACCACCATTCACTCCTATACCGGTGATCAGCCAACCCTCGACACCATGCACAAAGACCTCTACCGTGCACGTGCGGCAGCTTTATCGATGATCCCGACTTCAACCGGTGCAGCTAAAGCCGTTGGTCTGGTTCTGCCGGAGCTGAAAGGCAAACTGGACGGTGTTGCAATCCGTGTACCAACGCCAAATGTATCTGTCGTTGATCTGACTTTCGTTGCCAAGCGTGCAACCACTGTTGAAGAAATCAACAATGCAATCCGTGAAGCTGCCAATGGCCGTCTGAAAGGCATTTTAGGCTACACTGATGAACCGTTGGTATCAACCGACTTCAATCATGATCCGCATTCATCCGTATTCCACATGGACCAGACCAAAGTGATCGATGGCACCATGGTGCGCATCCTGACCTGGTACGACAACGAATGGGGCTTCTCAAACCGCATGAGCGACACTGCTGTTGCGATGGCTAAGTTCCTCTAAGATAAAATCAACGCCCCTTTTGAATGAAAGGGGCGTTTTTCATTAGTTTTAAAGACAGAGAGAAAACCGATGACTTTCCGCACTCTCGACAATGTTGATGTTCAGTCCAAACGGGTTCTGGTACGCGTTGATCTCAACGTGCCTGTTGCCGACGGTCAGGTCAGCGATGCCACCCGCATCGAGCGCATTTTGCCAACCATTCAGGAACTGCATAAAAAAGGTGCCAAAACCATTTTGCTGGCGCATTTCGGTCGTCCGAAAGGTGAGGCAGTTGCAGAATTTTCACTGAAAGTTGTGGTTAGCGCATTGCATAAAGCACTGGGCTTGAAAGTCGCTTTTGCGGAAGATTGCATTGGTGAAAAGGCAAGCAACGCTGTTAACGTCATGAATGACGGTGATGTTTTGCTGCTTGAAAACACCCGTTTTCACAAAGGCGAAGAAAAGAACGATGTGGAATTTGCCAAGGCGCTTGCCGCAAATGGCGATATCTATATCAATGATGCTTTTTCAGCAGCGCACCGCGCCCATGCATCCACCGAAGGTTTGGCGCATATCCTGCCGAGTTTTGCCGGTCGCGCTATGCAGGGCGAATTGGAAGCACTGGAAAAAGGTCTCGGCGCACCGGTGCGTCCGGTTGTGGCCATTGTTGGCGGAGCAAAAGTTTCCACCAAGCTTGATTTGCTTTCCAACCTAATTGAAAAGGTAGATGCGCTGGTGATCGGTGGTGGTATGGCCAACACATTCCTTGCCGCTCTTGGCCACGATGTTGGCAAATCTTTGTGCGAGCATGATCTGGCCGATACAGCGCGCGCCATTATGGCAAAGGCTGAAACAAGCAAATGCGCGATAGTGCTACCGGTTGATGCAGTCGTCGCATGGCATTTTGCAGCCGATGCGCCGCATCAGACCTATGGCGTGGATGCGATCCCTTCAGACGGTATGATGCTGGATGTGGGCGCGCAGTCGGTTGAGCGTATTGCGTCCGTTATTGATGATGCCTCTACCCTGATCTGGAATGGTCCGCTCGGTGCGTTTGAATTGCATCCGTTTGATGCTGCAACTGTTGCGATTGCCCGCCATGTGGCAGAGCGCTCCCGTCAGGGCAAGTTGGTATCCGTTGGTGGCGGCGGTGATACTGTTGCAGCCTTGAACCATGCCAAGGTTGCCGATGATTTCACTTATATCTCTACTGCAGGCGGTGCTTTTCTTGAATGGATGGAAGGCAAACCTTTGCCGGGTGTGGATGCACTGAAAGCATAGTCAGTTTTCAGACAAGTTTAGAAGACAGGCCCCGCCGGATTTTTCGGTGGGGTTTTTTTATTTTATGCTCGCTTTACAATCCGGATGGAATTAGCCTGTGGATCAAATCTGTTGCAGTTTAACGATTATTAAAAAAACTTGTTCAAACTAAATCGATTGAAATTATTTCAATCGTTTCAAATAGTTGGCGGGCATTTGTTTTATCTGCCAGTTCTGCTATCGGCAAACCAAGCTAACTTTTACAGGAGTTTTTGGGTATGACCGAACGTCTTGAAGATATTGCAATTGCCATGGTGGCAAGTGGTAAGGGCATTCTTGCGGCCGACGAAAGCTCCGGCACAATCAAGAAACGCTTCGATTCCATCAATGTAACATCAACGGAAGATGCACGTCGCGATTACCGCGAAATGCTGTTCCGCGCTGATGATGCGATGAAGAACCATATCTCCGGCGTTATCCTTTATGACGAAACCCTGCGTCAGAAAGCTAAAGACGGCACACCATTGGTCGATATCATGCGTAATGCAGGCAGCATTCCTGGTATTAAAGTGGATATGGGTGCCAAACCATTGGCAGGTTTTGAAGGTGAAACCATCACCGAAGGTCTGGATGGTCTACGCGAACGTTTGACCGAATATTATGCACTGGGTGCACGGTTTGCCAAATGGCGTGCTGTTATCTCGATTTCTTCTGCGCTGCCAACTTATGGCGCGATCAAGCAGAACGCACAAGCTTTGGCTCGCTATGCAGCGCTTTGTCAGGAAGCTGGCATTGTTCCAATCGTAGAGCCTGAAATTCTGATGGACGGCGTTCCAGGTGATCATTCCATCGACCGCAACTATGAAGTGACCGATGCAGTTCTCAAATCTGTTTTCAATGAACTCTATGATGCACGTGTGAAGCTCGAAGGTATGATCCTCAAGCCAAACATGGTCATTGATGGTAAAAATGCCCGTAAGGCATCAGTTGCTGAAATCGCAGAAAAGACTGTTCGTTGCCTGAAGGCCAATGTGCCATCTGCTGTTCCGGGTATTGCATTCCTCTCCGGCGGTCAGTCAGATGTTGAAGCAACCGCAAACCTCAATGCGATGAATGCAGGCTTTGATATGCCTTGGAACCTGACCTTCTCTTATGGCCGTGCATTGCAGGCTGCAGCTCTGAAAGCTTGGGGCGGTCAGGCTGAAAATGTTGCTGCTGGTCAGAAAGCCTTTGCACATCGTGCCCGCATGAATGGCCTGGCTGCTGAAGGTAAGTGGAGCGAAGCTCTCGAAAATGCCGGCTGATAAGCCTGAATTAAAAAACCCCGCTTCAAGCGGGGTTTTTTTGTATCTTTTTTTGAAATGAAGTGACGTGAGGCATTAAAAAAAGCCGGAACATTTAAAATGTTCCGGCTTTTTAAAAAATCAATTAAATTTCTTCTTCTTCATCATCTGATGCAGAGCCTTTAAGCGAAGAAAGCTTAGCGAATACTTTTTCAGCATCCAGCTCTTCTTCTTCAGCAGCTCCACCATGATATTGTGCATTTTCAGTGGCAGTTGCTGGCATCAATGTCGGATCAATCGCTGCATCAGCCGGACGGTTGCGGGCTGCACGATCAACTTCAATATCCAGATCAATCTGGGAGCAGAGGCCGAGTGTAACCGGATCCATTGGTGTCAGGTTGGCTGAGTTCCAGTGGGTGCGGTTGCGAATCTGTTCGATGGTGGATTTCGTGGTGCCGAGAAGGCGGGAAATCTGCGCATCTTTTAGTTCAGGATGATTGCGAACCAGCCAAAGAATGGAGTTCGGGCGATCCTGACGCTTTGACAAAGGTGTATAGCGGGCACCTTTGCGCTTTGGCTCAGGTACACGTACTTTAGGTTCCGACAATTTCAGACGGTGGTTGATATCTTTTTCACCGAGTGCAATTTCTTCGCGCGATAGCTGGCCAGTGATGACTGGATCCAGACCTTTGATGCCCTGCGAAGCCTCGCCATCTGCAATGGCTTTGACTTCAAGCGGGTGCAAACGACAGAAGTTTGCTATCTGGTCAAAAGACAGCGCTGTATTGTCGACAAGCCAGACGGCCGTTGCTTTCGGCATAAGAAGCTGGGTGGCCATTAGATATAATCCTCTTGTTCGTCCGCTCCGGTAGCGCGGGACGTGGGCAAAAACCACAATTTCCGGGAAATTCAAATCCTATATATATGTTTATTTGCAAGTCGGCAAGAAAACCCTTGCATCAAGTGACATTGTTTATCTTCAACTTTGGTGATGAGATACGGCAGTTTTTCATTTAAATCCAAGAAAGCGGGCTTATTTTGACGAAAAACTGCCGTGTTTATCAAAGAATTTTCAAAACGATTTTGCCAATATGGTTACCGTCTTCCATGCGCTTATGGGCAAGATGAGCATCTGCAAGTGTAAAACTTTGATCCATAACCGGTGCGACTAGCCGTTTTTCAAGCAGTGGCCAGACTTCAGCTTCCAGTGCCGCGGCAATGTTTGCTTTAAATTCTACCGAGCGCGCGCGCAAAGTAGAGCCGGTATGGGTCAGGCGTTTGGTCATTAACCGAGCAAAATTGGCGGTGGATTTGGCACCATTGAGAAAGGCGATTTGCACAATGTGGCCGTCCATAGCGGCAGCCTGATAATTGCGGTCGACATAATCGCCGCCAACCATATCGAGAATCACATCCGCACCTTTGCTCTTGGTAGCGATTTTGACGGCCTCGACAAAATCTTGCGTTTTGTAATTGATGGCAATGTCTGCGCCAAGTCTCATGCAGGCTTCGCATTTGTCATCTGATCCCGCCGTGGCAATAACGAAAGCGCCGAAAGCTTTTGCCAGTTGAATAGCTGTAGTGCCGATACCGGAGGTGCCGCCATGCACCAAAAAGACTTCGCCACCCTTTAAATTGCCGCGTTCAAAGACATTGTGCCAGACGGTGAAAAAAGTTTCGGGAATACAGGCCGCTTCTTCATAGCTGAAACCTTGCGGCACCGGCAAAGCGTTGCTTTCATGCACCACCGCATATTCAGCATAACCGCCACCAGCCAGAAGCGCGCAGACTTTATCGCCGATCTGATAGCGGCTAGTTTGCGCACCCAAAGCCACCACTTTACCGGCAATTTCAAGGCCGGGAATATCGGAGGCACTTTCGGGCGGGGCGTATTGGCCAAGACGTTGTAACACGTCAGGACGATTAACGCCGGCCGCATGCACGTGTACCAGAATTTCTCCCTCTTTCGGCTCAGAAATGTCGCGGGTTATCAGGCTCAAAACATCAGGGCTACCTGCTTCTTTAATTTCAATTGCCTGCATTTTCGAAGGGTATGACGGATGCATTTTGATCTCCTGATTGCTTTAAAATAACCGGGGCAATTTTAGGGGTGCTAAATCGGCTTATTGAGGTATGATAAGTATTTGTGTGCTGGCTTTTAAGGGGTCGTGAAAGACAGCTACAGCCTGTTGGGTGACGGATATTGACTTGGAGGAGTATACCATGTCCGGCTTTCTGGAAGAAACCATCGAGCTTCATCATAGATACAGTATCGGCGATGATCTCTCGGAGCTATCTGTTTCGGATATTGAGCAACTGATCGAGCAGCTTCATCAGGAAATTGACCGCCTGCGGGAGGAACACGGCCTACGGGGCAGCAGCCGCGAACAAGCGGAAGCATTGTTTCGTTATTAATCCAATCAATGTGAATCAGAATAAAAATAAATGCGCATCTCGCAGTAAATAAATATTTTTGACTGGCAAAATCACCATAATTGATGGTGATTTTGCCATAACTTCAAATCAAATAACGACTGAAAATTAGGAATATTCTTTTGCGCATTTATGTTCAGGTTTTGGCTCTGTTATTTGGTACAGCTTTTTTGCTGATGGGTTCGGGATTGCACGGGCTTTTGTTGCCGCTTCGTGGTGGTGCTGAAGGGTTTTCGGTGACATCGCTGGGGCTGCTTGGAACTACATGGGCGGGCGGTTTTGTGGCTGGCTGTTTATTCGCGCCACGTTTGGTGCGCCGTGTCGGCCATGTGCGCGCCTTTGGTACTTTTGCAGCGTCGGCTGCGATCATCGCGCTTTTATCCGGCATTTATGTTGATGTTACAACATGGATAGCTTTGCGCACATTTACGGGTTTTTCGATGGCAGGCGCTTTCATGGTGATCGAAAGCTGGCTGAATGAACGCGCCAGCAATGAAAGCAGAGGTAAGATTTTTGGTCTTTATATGATGGTCAACTACGGGGCGACCGTGACCGGACAAATGTTGGTTTCTGCCGGTGATATCCGCTCCGATCATCTCTTTATGTTTGCCGGTATTTTCTTTTGTCTGTCGCTCATTCCGATTGCGATTTCCACTGCCAGCAGCCCTAAACCGCTAACTGAAGTGCAGCTTGATCTCAAAGCCTTGTTCCGCAATTCACCGGCGTCTTTTGTCGGTTGTATTTTGGTGGGCATCGCCAATGGGGCATGGGGCACATTGGGCGCGGTTTATGGTGCAAAATCCGGTATCACCAATGTACAGATTGCCTTGATGGTGTCGGCAACCATTGCCGCCGGCGCATTGATGCAGATCCCCGTCGGGCGCATTTCAGATTTGATTGACCGGCGCTATGTGTTGGCCGGAACGGCAACCCTTGCCGCAATGGTAGGTTTGCTGACATTTTTGTTGAGCCCGCACAGCAGTTCAATGATTATTATTTCTGCGGCTTGTTATGGCGCACTGGCTTATACGCTTTATCCGGTGGCGGTGGCTCATGCCAATGATCATGCGACATCGGAAAATTTTGTCAAAATATCCAGTGGTTTATTGTTGCTCTATGGTTTTGGTACCATGCTGGGGCCCTTGCTTGCGGCAACGGCGATGGATTATTTATGGCCCTCCGCACTCTTTGCCATCACTGCCGTATCGCATATTTCTATTGCGGTTTATGTGTTGTTTCGCTCACGTGTGCGCAAATCTGTGCCACGTCAGGAAAAAGATCAGTTCTCGACCATTTCACCGGAACGCAGTGCAACACCTGAAGCCTTTAAGCTTGATCCGCGTGCAGAAGCAGAGTGAGATTTTGAGGGCAGGTTGTTGATTGTAACGATCACAACCTGCCCCAACCGAACCGGAGACAAACCGACCGGTTCCGTATGCACCCCTGTTAAATCTGACAGGAAAATGACAGTGATAGTTTCAGCATACCAGCTGTCAATTTTGACAGGTTGCAAAGAAAAAAATTTTAAAAAGGAAGAAGTGCTAATCTGGCTGCACGCTTTGTGCGAAAGGTGATCTTTTACCACCGATCACAAAGCGTCCAGCCTGTTAGCCGTGAACATCAGACTTGCTTATATGGATCAGTCATTGCTGATCCTGGTCTGTTAAATGTCCCGCGTCTGATTCAATATTTAGTGTTGTGTGACTTGTTGTTTAATTTTTTCAATCTGCTCTTTAAGCAGTAGTTTTTTTCGTTTCAGGTCGGTTAAGAGAAGATTATCGATAGCCGGTGATGCCATCGCAGTGGAAATTTCCTGTTCGAGAGTACCGTGCTTCTTTTCCAGCGTGGCAAGATGGGACTCGATAGCCATCATCAATTCTCCTTGGTTGTTTCCTTCAAGTGTCTTGAGCTGCGTTTCAAGCAGCTTTTATGACAAGACAATGACAGTGTGACATGAATGAGGCGGTCTGTCGAATTGATAGTAGTAGCATTTTCTAACTGCAATATTTGTGCTAAAGGCATGGCGCAAACCATCAAACAGCTTTTAAGCGTCCAAAATCGATTTTTGAACGAAACGCTGTTGCATATCAACGCATTGTAAAATGGGGCACTGTATGTCCGATCAAAATCAAGCCGAAATCAGACTGGCACTGGCACGGCTGAAACAAGACCATGAAGATTTTGATGTCGCAATTAATGCTATGATAGCAACCGGAAGTGACATGTTGCGCATCCAGCGAATGAAAAAGAAAAAACTTGCCATTAAAGATAAACAGCATGAACTGGAAAGTCAGATCATTCCTGACATTATCGCTTAAAAAACCTCTTGTCCTGAGACCCGTGTTCTGACCGTTTCAAACGGCAAGGGCACTTTTTTATTTTATAGGGAAAACCAATGACCTCTGCTCCGCGTTTCGATGTTGCCGTCATCATGGGAAGTCAGTCCGATTGGGAAACAATGCGCCATGCCGCAGAAACTCTGGCAGCACTCGGCATTGGTTTCGATGCGCGCATCATCTCGGCACATCGCACCCCAGAGCGGATGATGGAATTCGCCAAAGGCGCGAAAACCGAAGGTTTTAAAGTGATTATTGCCGGTGCCGGTGGTGCAGCGCATCTGCCGGGTATGACCGCTTCACTCACACCGCTGCCGGTGTTTGGTGTACCGGTTCAGTCCAAAGCGCTGTCGGGTCAGGATTCATTGCTTTCCATCGTGCAGATGCCGGCCGGTATTCCTGTCGGCACCATGGCGATCGGTCGCGCTGGTGCGGTCAATGCCGCATTGCTGGCAGCAGCCGTGCTTGCACTGCATGATGAAGAATTGGCAACCCGTCTTGATGCATGGCGTGAAAACCAGAGCGCAAGTGTTGCTGCACGTCCAAGCGATGAGGCATAAAATGTTGAAAGCAGGATCAACAATCGGCATTATCGGCGGTGGCCAGCTTGGCCGCATGTTGGCGATTGCCGCCGCACGTTTAAGCTTCCGCACTATCATTCTGGAGCCACAGGCTGATTGTCCGGCCGCTCAAACCGCCAATCGTCAGATTGTTGCAGCCTATGATGACAAGACAGCGCTGGCTGAGTTGGTGGAGGCTTGTGATGTTATCACCTATGAATTTGAAAATGTCTCCATCGAGGCAGTGCAGGAACTGGCTGAAAAAATCGGCGTTTATCCGCCACCTGCCGCTTTGGAAATTTCGCAGGATCGTTTTACTGAAAAGCAGTTCTTGAATGAATCCGGCATTGCCACCGCTCCTTGGCGCTTGGTCGATGATGCCGAGATGCTGGTTTCAGCTTTGGCTGCTCTTGGCGGTCAAGGTATCTTAAAAACCCGTCGTTTTGGTTATGACGGCAAGGGGCAGGTGCGCTTGACACCTGAAAACAGCAATAGTGCCGACAAAGTCGATGCAGCACTTAACGAAATCGCCCATGCACCGGCGATTCTCGAAGGACTGATGAGCTTTGAGCGCGAGATTTCGGTGATTGCCGCGCGTGGCCGTAATGGCGAAGTGGCGCTTTTTGATATTGCTGAAAATGTGCACAAAAACGGCATTTTGGATACCTCCACTGTTCCGGCCAATATCAGTGCTAAGACAGCATATGAGGCTCAAATTGCTGCCGAAAAACTGCTGCATGCGCTGGATTATGTCGGTGTGCTGGGCTTGGAATTTTTCGTGATGCCTGACGGCACATTGGTGGCTAATGAATTTGCGCCGCGTGTGCATAATTCCGGCCATTGGACTGAAGCTGCCAACCCTGTTTCACAGTTTGAGCAGCATATTCGTGCCGTTGCCGGATTGCCGCTTGGAGACAGCACTCGCCACTCCGATTGCCGGATGGTCAATCTGATTGGTGATGATGTTTTGCAGGTGGAAGCGATTCTTACCGAGCCTCATGCGATGCTGCATTTATATGGAAAAGCAGAGGCGCGTGCAGGCCGAAAAATGGGCCATGTGACCTATGTCAGCCCTAAGAAAGGCTGATTTTATAGCTCTTTATTGCAAAAGGGGCAGTTTCTTATGAAGGATTTCAGGATTCTTGCCCCTTGGGAGTTGACATTTTGGCCGATATTTGTGTATTTCGGCCAACCCAATGGATAGCTTGTCTGTCCGTTTTAGTAATTGGCGCCTCGGGCGCCTGTTTTTATGACGCCCGGTGACGGGCCAACCCGACCGGTGATTGACATGAAGATCAAGAATTCGCTCAAAGCGCTCAAAGCTCGTCATCGCGACTGCAAGCTTATCCGCCGTAAAGGCCGCGTTTACATCATTAATAAGACTGCTCCGCGTTTTAAAGCACGTCAGGGCTAATTTTGCACCCCGTGTCAAAACGGGTTTCAGCACTCCGGCAGCGGAGAGCGCAAGTTAGAATGATCGCTGAAATATAGACTTCTTTTTTAGAAATCTATGGCAGCCTTATCGAAATAGAATGAGAGCATTTTAATCTGACAACGGATTAAAATGCTCTCATTTTTTATGCCTGATGATAAAATTTTTTATAAAACTTGCGGCTTGAAAATTTGACTTGTGCAGAGGGGCTCTATGGCTAAAATTACCTCATGTTGAATTTTTGCTCCTATGCGCATGCGCAATCCTGTTTTGTTAAAAATTTACTGGCACTGGTATGTGCCGGTACTGTGTCGCTTGCTGTATCTGTCGCAGCCGCGCAGGATGCGTTGCAACCAATGCCGGAGCTGCTTCCAAAGCCATTGGAGCACAGTGAAGGTAAAGCTGTTTCAGAAGAACCTAAGGCAGAGGTTAAAGACGTTGCAGAGGCCGTCAAGCTGACACCAGCGGAGCGGCTGGACAAGCTATTTGCCGAGCTTTTGAAAACGTCCAATGAAGTGAAGGCCAGACGTATTGCAGCGCAAATCTCCGGTATTTGGGCGCAGTCCGGCAGTGCGACTGTCGATTTGCTGCTCGGCTGGTCTTATGAGGCGATGCAACAGAAGAAATATGCAGTTGCGATTGATTTTCTGGATGAGGCGGTAGCGCTGGCTCCTGACAACGCAGAAAGCTGGAATCGTCGCGCCGCATTGCATGTGCTCAATAATGAATTTAACCGCGCCATCTATGACATCAACCGCGTTTTAGAGCTTGAGCCACGCCATTTTGGTGCCTTGGCAGGACTTGCAGGTATTCTGCAGGAGAAAGGCCAGAAGGCGAGCGCTTTGAAGGTTTATGAGCGTATTTTGACGCTTTATCCGATGATGCGTGAAGCGCAACAGCAAGTGCAGCTGCTAACCGAAGAATTGAGCGATATTCACACATGAGGCTCAATTAAAGCCAACAAAAAAAGCGGCATTTTTGATGCCGCTTTTTTTATGCGCTGTAGCTTTGATTATGTGCCGCTGCTGCCGTCAGTGCCGATATAGGCAATACGCAGCATATTGGTGGAACCTGGTGTGCCAAGAGGAACACCTGCCGTGATGATGATGCGATCGCCGCCTTTACCGAAGTTTTCACGATAGGTGATGTCGCAGGCGCGATTGACCATATCGTCAAGGTCTTTGGCATCTTCCGTGACCACGCAGTGCAGACCCCAGACAAGCGAAAGGCGGCGTGCGGTTTCAACAACCGGCGAAACGGAAATGATTCTGTTTCTCGGGCGTTCGCGGGCTGCACGCAAACCGGTGGTACCGGATGCGGTATAGGTGACGATGGCCGAGAGATTGAGTGTTTCGGCAATCTGACGGGCAGCCAGCGAGATTGCATCCGCACCGGTTGGTTCCGGCAGCGCGCGCTGGGCGTCGATGATGACCGGATAGGTCGGATCTTGCTCAACCTGTTCGGCAATACGGTTCATGGTGGCAACAGCTTCAACCGGATAAGCGCCCGATGCTGATTCTGCCGACAGCATGATGGCATCAGCACCTTCAAACACGGCAGTTGCGACGTCGGAAACTTCCGCACGTGTAGGCACGGGCGCGGTAATCATTGATTCCAGCATCTGTGTGGCAACGACAACCGGTTTGCCGGCGCGGCGTGCTTTACGGGTGATCTGTTTTTGAATGCCCGGCACGCTTTCAAGTGGCATTTCCACACCGAGATCGCCGCGAGCGACCATCAAAGCGTCGGACATTTCGATGATTTCATCGAGACGGGTTACAGCCTGCGGCTTTTCGATCTTCGACATCAGGCCGACGCGGCCGCGTGCGATTTTGCGCACTTCCGCCAAATCTTCTGGACGCTGGATGAAGGAGAGGGCAACCCAGTCAATTTCTTCTTTGAGAACCGCATCAAGATCGCTGCGGTCTTTTTCGGTCAGAGCGCCGACACCCAAAGTGGTATCCGGCAGGCTCACGCCTTTGCGGTCAGAAATATTGGTGCCGGAAATAACTTTACACTGGATGGAGGTGCCATCGCATTTTTCAGCAACCAGATGCAGCTTGCCGTCGTCGATCAGCAGGCGATGACCCGGCTGCACGGCTTCCAGAATTTCAGGATGTGGCAGGAATACGCGGGTCGTATCCCCCGGCTCTTCCTTGTTGTCCAAGGTGAAGGTCTGTCCGGCTTGAAGCTCGACTCTACCCTCAAGAAATTTGCCGACGCGGAGCTTTGGCCCCTGCAAGTCAGCCAGAATACCAATTGGGCGACCGACTCGTTTTTCAACATTACGGATGCGTTTTACCAATGTGCGCATGAGGTCATGACTGGCATGGCTCATATTAATACGAAAGACGTCGGCTCCGGCTTCAAAAAGCTGGGCGATGGTTGCTTCTTCCGATGATACCGGGCCAAGGGTTGCGAGAATCTTGACCTTACGATTACGCTTCATGGATTGGGTGTTCCTGTTACTGTCGGAGTTTCAGGCGGTGTCTCATCAGTCAGCTGGACCATCCAGCTCGATTGTTCGCCTGTGTCATATTCTTGGAAGCCTGCGCGCTGGAACCCGCGTGAGAGACATTCTTCCACGCCGTTGATACGGAATTCTTTTTCAGCCACGCACATATTCACTTTGCCATCCCAGCGACCGCCACCTTCTGCATCTTCTGCATAAAGATAGTAATATCTTGATGACAAAGGCCCTTCGATCAATGTTTTGCAGCTGGAAGCATTAACGTGCCACCAGCCTTCTGTGACCCAACCGCTTTTTGCACGATAGCCGATCGAAACGCCGACCAGATTTTGCGTTGCATTGCAAACGCGGAAATCAGCGCGTGCTTCAACGCCCATCAGCGCCGTTGCCATGAGGCCGGTGCCTGCAAATAAAGCTAAATAATGTGAAAGTCGCATTCAACGAAACCTTTCAGCGCGCAATTGACTGGTTGCTACGCTTGGAAAATTCATCTTTTGATGCTCTCTTTTCGGCAGTTTCGCATGGGATGTCAACGTGCACAACCAAAGACTTAATAGGGGCAAGCAAACAGATCATTGCGTTCATATTATAGCCATGTCACAGAATAAATCGATTAGATTTAACTTTTATGCGAGCTATGCGGTCATAACAAGACAATTTTTCAACTATCTGTATGATCAAAATAAAATTGGATAAAAGAAAGCCGGAATTTTTATGTCTTTTGCATCTTTTGAACTGATTGACGGTAATAAAAAATCAGGGATCGTACTGACCGCAGATCATGCCAGCCGTGCTTTGCCGGAGCGCTATGGCAGTTTGGGGCTGGATGCTGCACAATTTGACCGCCACATTGCTTATGATATCGGTGTCGCGGATTTGACCCGAAAATTGGCGGCAAAGCTTGATGCACCTGCTGTGCTTGGCGGTTTTTCGCGGCTGTTGATTGATCCGAACCGCGGTGAGGATGATCCGACATTGATCATGCAATTGTCGGATGGAGCGGTGATACCGGGCAATTACCCGATGGATGCGCAGGAGCGAGAAAAACGGCTCAACGCGTTTTATCGTCCCTATCATGATCAGGTTTCAGGCTTGGTGGATGAGGTGCGTGAGCAAAGCGGACGCGCACCTTTTATTGTTTCCATTCATTCTTATACGCCGGTTTGGCGCGGTAAAGCGCGACCATGGCATTGCGGTTTACTCTGGGATAAAGATGACAGGGCATTGCGCCCATTATTGGAAATGCTGCGTGCCGAGCATTTGCTGATTACCGGTGACAATGAGCCTTATGATGGTGCTTTACGCAATGATGCGATGTTCAAACATGCGACATCAAAAGGTTATCCGCATATTCTGATTGAGGTGCGGCAGGATTTGATTGCCGATAGTGCGGGCACGGATCAATGGGTGGCGCGTCTGGCACCGATGTTGACTGCGATCAATCAGCGGCCTGAGATGCAGGAAATTCAGTTTTTCGGATCGCGTACCGATCCGGTTTGACAGGAGGTAGGTATGTCGAAAATCAATGAACAGACACAAGTTGAATTGGAAGCGGCAGCGTTTCGCCGGTTGGTTGAGCATTTGCGTGAAAATACCGATGTACAAAATATCGACATGATGAATTTGGCCGGTTTTTGCCGCAATTGTTTGGCGAACTGGTATAAGGATGCGGCTGAAGAAAAAAATATCAGTTTAAGCAAAGACGAAGCGCGCGAAATTATTTACGGCATGCCGTTTGAGGAATGGAAGAGCCGCTATCAAGTGGAAGCGACCGACGCGCAAAAACAAGCATTTGCTGCAAAAAATCACGATCATTAAGACCGGATTGATGCTTGTCAAAAAAAGCCGCCCGCACCAAAGCAGACGGCTTTTTTATTGTTGAAGTCATCAGGCGGCTTGGCAGGCATTGCCGATTTTACGTCCGCGTAAAACCTCGCCGATTTCGTCAAGGATTGCCGGATCATCAATAGTACCGGGCATTTTCCACGGTTCACCATCGGCAATTTTCTGGATGGTGGAGCGCAGGATTTTACCGGACCGGGTTTTCGGCAGACGCTTGATGACAAGTGCCAAGCGGAAGGAAGCAACGGGACCGATTTCACTGCGCACACGCTCGATGCATTCTGCCTCGATAACACTTTCCGGCCTGTCGACATTGGCTTTCAATACTAAAAAACCGCAAGGTACCTGACCTTTTAATGTGTCGGCAATGCCGAGGACTGCACATTCTGCCACATCGGGGTGGCCTGAGATGATTTCTTCCATTGAGCCGGTGGAAAGACGATGGCCCGCTACATTGATGATGTCGTCGGTACGGCTCATGATATAGACATAGTTATCTTCATCCATATAGCCGGCATCCGAGGTTTTATAATAGCCTTCAAACTCGTCGAGATAGGATTTGCGGAAGCGTTCTTCTGCATTCCAAAGTGTAACCAGACAACCGGGAGGCAGCGGAAGTTTGATCAGCACATTGCCCAGTTCCCCGCGTTTGACCTCATGGCCTTCATCATCCACCACGCGAATGTCATAACCCGGCATGCCCACGGTGGGAGAGCCGTATTTGGTCGGCATTTTACCAAGCCCCAAAGGATTGGCGGCAATGGCCCAGCCGGTTTCGGTCTGCCACCAGTGGTCAATCACCGGCACATTGAGAATGTTTTCTGCCCATTTGACCGTGTCGGGGTCAGCGCGTTCGCCAGCCAAAAACATACATTCCAGCTTGGAAAGATCATATTTTTGGGTGAGTAATCCTTCCGGATCTTCTTTTTTGATGGCGCGCAGGGCTGTGGGAGCTGTGAACATGATGCGGACATTATATTCGGAAATCACTCGCCAGAATGCGCCTGCATCAGGGGTACCGACCGGTTTTCCCTCATAGATGACAGTAGTCGCGCCAATGAAAAGCGGAGCGTAGATAATATAAGAATGACCGACAACCCAGCCGACATCAGAAGCAACCCAGAAAACATCGCCCGGCTTGATGCTGTAAACCGCACCGACAGACCATGTAAGTGCCACCATATGGCCGCCGTGATCGCGCACCACGCCTTTGGGCTCACCGGTGGTGCCGGATGTATAGAGGATATAAAGCCCGTCCGTTGCCAGTACCGGCACGCATGGCACATGACGACCACGGGCAGCATCAACGGCTTGTTTATAATCGATATCGCGGCCTTCCACCGGAATATGCGCCTTTTCAGGGCGTTGCAAAATAATGCAATGCTGAACCTTGTGGCGGCTCATCTCAATCGCTTTATCGAGCATGTCCTGATAGGCAACAACACGGCCAGGCTCGACACCGCAAGAGGCGGCAATAATCATTTTGGGAGCAGCATCATCAATGCGTGTCGCCAGCTCGTGCGCCGCAAAACCACCAAAAACAACCGAATGAATGGCACCGATTCGCGCGCAAGCCATCATCGAAACAGCGGCTTCTGGGATCATCGGCAGATAGATGAGCACGCGGTCACCTTTGACAATGCCGTTATCCTGCATCACCGCGGCGAGAGCTTCCACCTCTTCCAATAGTTGCGTATAAGTAATTTTACGCTTTTGGTTGGTGACAGGGCTGTCATAGATAATGGCGGTTTGATTGCCGCGGCCTTGTTCGACATGGCGGTCGATAGCGTTATAGCAAGTGTTGGTTTCGCCACCGATAAACCAGCGCCCGTAAACGCCTTGATCGGCATCAAACACCTTGTCGTAAGGTTTGAACCAATGCACATTTTGTGCAGCCTCATGCCAAAACTGTTCCGGATTTTTCTGCCAGATGGAATAAATATCCCTGTATTGCGATGCCATTCTGTTCCTCCCAAAACAGTCTGAGTTAGCGATCTTAGGCACATCTCGCTAGGCGCGTCCATAAAACTTAAGATCAATTTAGCGTTTTGCGGATAAGGATTGTTTTCTTATCCCTGTCTTCCGTGGGCGAGGGGTAAAGAATTAAATGTTTTAAGGGGACGCGGATGTCCAAAATATTGCCTGCTTTGCTGATCATTGTCATGATCTTGCATATTTTCAGGCCATTGGGTTTGCCGGGATTGCGCCGCCGCAGTGATTTTTGGAAAATCGCGGTGATTGCACTCGGCACAATGGCTTTGATAATGGGCATCCAGTTGCGTGGATACCCTTGACCATTGTGCCCCTGTCAGGCATCGAAAAGCAAAATATTCATGCTGCGAGTCGCAGTCAGTTACCTGTTTTAATAAATTGGAGTATCTCCTGTGGATGACATCACAACTGAAACCGCACAAACGGTAGCCGTCGGTCAACTGCGTTCTTTCATCGAGCGTATCGAACGTCTGGAAGAAGAAAAGAAAACCATCGGGGACGATATCAAAGAAGTTTATGCCGAGCTGAAAGGTTCGGGCTTTGATAGCAAAGCTGTTCGCACCATTATTCGCCTACGCAAAAAAGAAGAGCATGAGCGTCAGGAAGAAGAAGCGATGATCCAGCTTTATATGGATGCGCTCGGTATGGGTTAAGTTATTTATCCGGCTTTGATGGGCGGATGGATAAGTATTAAAACGGTTGGTTGCGGGATGCTGTAACCAACCGTTTTTTTATGGGTTTAAATTATGTCGATGCATTGCACTTTGACATGTTGGTAAGCAGATTCTTGCGCGATGTCGGTGCAGAGATCTGACCATTCGCAGCCTTTGCAAGCATTGCGGATTGTGTTCTCGCGAAACGCATCACGCAGCTTTTGCAATAATTGCCGGTTGAGAATAAATTTGCTGCCTTGTTGCAGGCGCACGCCCAGCAGTGCGCTGATATCTTCCAGTGCTGCCTGATCGCGGAAGGTGACGCTTTGATTGTGACAATGGCAGTTGCTCTCACATAAAAGTGGCGCGCAAATATCATCGGGGCCATTGACCAGTGTGATGACCGTGCCGCGACTGAGTTGTTCGGCAATCTGGTCATAATTTTCGACAAAAAAGGGCGTATAGCCTTTGCCGATATAGGTCAGCATGCAAAGCAAATGGTGGCCGCGCAGATGAATAGTCATGAAACCGTATAATCTGTAACCCTATCCGGTTCACGAACCGGATAGGGTTTATTTTAAATCAATTCAGCAGGTTAACGGCTTGCTGCTTTTAAAATGGCAGCACCCAATGCCGATTTAATCACAGCGCCGACCAAAAATGGTGTTGCACCAAAGGCAATGGCTTTTTCCATGCCGATAAGTGAGGAGAGCCAGAGCGTGCCCATGACAAGGCAAAGTGCATTGGCGGCAAGGAATGAAGCGAAGGCAAAGCCAACGTGCTTCCCATTCCAGCCGCGTTCGGCAAGATAACCGGTGAGGGCAGCGATAATCGGGAGGGATACCAGATAGCCGGCAGTCGGGCCTGCAAAAGCCATGATGCCACCCGAACCGCCTGCCAGAACCGGCATGCCCACCATGGCTTCACCGAGCCATGCGAGTACGGTGAGGGCGCCTAATCGCCAGCCGTAAAGCGCACCAATCAATGGTACAACCAAGGTTTGCAAGGTGATCGGAACCGGAATCATCGGCACTTCGACCTGCGAGGTGAGTGCGAGGATAAATGTACCGAACAGAACGGCGGCAACACGTACAGGCAGCGAGCGGCTATCAAGGTTTAAGGGGCTGAAACCTGAATGCGCATGCATCTCGATTTGGGACATAATCACTCCATAGATAAATTATAGATAAAATCTAATTTTGATCTATATATCTGTTATGAATTTTTACAAGAAAGCAAGTCTGCACTCTATGATTAAGCGAGAAAAACAACAAATATGATTATAAATTGTTGTTATTATTGATTATAATTTTAATCATGTCTATGTGGTGATTAGTGAAAAATATAGCTTTAATTTAATTTTTATAGATAGTTCTTAAAATCATATGCATTGAAATGGCTGTTTCGGTGTTGGTCAACAGGTGAGAAAAGCCCAAAGCAGCATATCAATCCGCTTGATCGTGATGCGGCTCTCAGCTGAAGTGGCTTTAAAAAATGAAAGACTGTTATGGTAAAAGTGGCTGGAATTTAACCAATAATGGAGAAGCCGTCGCGGATTTTTCCGGAGGCGGTTCTGACTGGTCGGTGGCCGATCCATTGCACGTGACGGGCGAGGATAAGGCAGGCGCTGTCAGTGTCGCCCTTGCGCAAGGCGTCAAGAATGGCACGATGGTCATGGTCAGTGCGCACTTCCCATTCGCTGCGCCATGTGGAAAACAAGAAGCGGGCGCTGGCAGAATGCAGATCATCAATCGCTGAGAGCAGGCGCGGCATGCCGCATGGTTCAATAATCAGACGATGAAAACGTCGGTTTGCTGCTTCCCATTCGCGGATATTGGCGCAATTGTCACCTTCGGATGTCGCTTGTTCGGCGGCTTCCAAAATGGCACGGGTCATGTGCGGCGCAGCATGGCGCAGGGCCAGAACTTCCAATGCAGCACGCATTTCTGCCACTTCACGCACTTCGTTGATATCAAAAGAGGCAACGCGAACACCGCGGCGCGGCTCGGAAATCGCGAGCCCTTGCGCTTCCAGACGGCGAAAAGCTTCACGCACCGGCACATGGCTGGTTTGAAACTCTTCCGCAATGTGGTCTTGCCGCAGTTTTGTGCCCGGTTCCAGTGTGCCATCGATAATACGGTCGGCAAGGATACGGCTGATTTTGACGGCAATAGTTTCGTTGGCTTCGCTTTTCATGTAATTATAGATAATCAATAATGACTGATGTGTCTATGTTTTTGTATTTTTTTTGCGCGCAAAATCAGCAATATACAGTTTCGCAACGCTTGTGGCTCAGGGGGTGGACTGGACGTAGAGCGCAAGTTTCCGTATAAGGCCGCATTCCCGTCCGGATAAGGATGGCTGGCTTGCGGTTACGGCGCAATAAAAGGCGCTGCAAATAGCTTGATTTTCAAAAGCCGCCATCGCTTTTGTCCGCACGTTATTTAAAGAACCTATACAGGGGTGTCATGGCTGGTCATTCGCAGTTTAAAAATATTATGCATCGCAAGGGTCGTCAGGACGCTATGCGCTCAAAAGTTTTTTCGAAGCTCGGTAGAGAAATCACCGTTGCTGCAAAACAGGGTTTGCCTGATCCGACCATGAATGCGCGCTTGCGTCTGGCGATCCAGAACGCGAAAGCGCAATCCATGCCGAAAGACAATATTGAACGCGCCATTAAAAAGGCTGCGGGCAATGATGGCGAGAACTATGATGAAGTACGCTACGAAGGTCGTGGTCCGGGCGGTGTATCGGTTATCGTTGAAGCGCTGACCGACAACCGCAACCGCACCGCTTCCAATGTGCGTGCAGCTTTCACCAAATCGGGTGGTGCTTTGGGTGAAACAGGTTCTGTTTCTTTCATGTTCGACCGCGTTGGCGAAATCGTCTACAAGCCAGAAGCAGGCGACGCAGATGCGATCATGGAAGCTGCCATTGAGGCAGGCGCTGACGACGTTCAGTCAAGTGAAGAAGAGCATGTGATCATCTGTGCATTCGAAGACATTGGAGAGGTCTCCAAGGCGCTGGAAACAGCACTTGGTGAAGCCGAATCTATCAAGACTGTCTGGAAGCCGCAGAACAGCACCAATGTGGATGAAGAAAAGGCGCGTTCCGTGCTCAAGCTCATCAACACATTGGAAGATGACGATGACGTGCAGAACGTTTATGCCAACTTCGAAGTATCTGATGAAGTGATGGCGAAACTCAGCGCTGAGTGATTCTTCATATAATTGATCAATAAAAAGAGTCCGGCTCTATCAAGCCGGACTCTTTTTATTGGCGGGTGCACGCATAATCAGCGCATAAAAAAACCTCGCCGGAGCGAGGTTTTTTAAACTTTTGCATTTTCGGTTTTTGATCAGCGAAGCTGTAATCCCGAAACTGCCCGAGGCATTTGAAATTAAATACCCAGATTGCCGAAGCGATTCTTGAACTTGGACAGACGGCCACCGCGGTCAAGCAAGGTCTGAGCATTACCGGTCCATGCTGGATGGGTGGTAGGATCGATATCGAGGTTCATCGTATCGCCTGCTTTGCCCCATGTTGAACGGGTCTGGTATTCTGTGCCATCGGTCATCACGACCTTGATGGTGTGGTAGTCGGGATGGATATTGGCTTTCATCGATATATTCCTGAAAGATTGATAGACGATCATGCTTCAATCCAGTATCAGACTGTAGCACTTTCGCCCAATGGCAGTTATGAAGGCGCACGCCATAAGGCGACGGCTTCCAAAAGGGTTGGCGAGCCTATACATCAGCCATACGATAATAACAAGGCGCAATCGCAATAATGGTCGCAAAGCATCCGGAAAAAGTCAAGAAAATGTCAGAAGAAGTTAACAATAAGCCTAAGAGATCAGTAAAACCCCTGCGGCGTATGTTGCCATTTTTAGCCCGTTACAAGCTTCTGGTTTTGGGTGCACTGGTTTCTCTGGTTGCTGCTGCCACCACAACGCTGATGGTGCCGATAGCCGTGCGCCGTATGGTGGATAATGGTTTTTCGACCGATAATACCACTTTCATCAATAATTATTTCGGCATGTTGGTGGTGCTGGCGCTGATGTTGGCACTGGCCTCGGGCATGCGTTATTTTTTCGTGATTACGCTTGGTGAGCGTGTTGTGGCCGATTTGCGCAATGCAGTTTTTGATCATGTGACGAGATTGTCGCAGGATTTCTTTGATCGTTCCAATTCCGGCGAAATTGTCTCGCGTCTTTCTGCCGATACGACTCAGATCAAATCGGCAGTTGGCGCCACAGCATCGGTTGCGCTTCGCAATATTATCATGGGGCTTGGTGCGGTCGGCATGATGGTGGTAACGAGCCCGAAACTGTCGGCGTTGGTGATTGGTGCGATTCCATTGATCGTGTTGCCGCTGATTGCTTTTGGCCGCTCGGTGCGCCGTCGTTCACGTGCAGCGCAGGATATGCTGGCTCATGCCAATAGCTATGCCAGTGAACAGATCAGCGCCATGCGCACATTGCAGGCTTTCACCAACGAAAAAATGGTGATTGGCCGTTTTGCCAAGGCAGTGGAAAATGCCTTTGCAGCGGCACGTTCTTCCGTTTTTGCGCGCGCGATTCTCACCTCTTTTGCCATTTTTATGGTTTTTTCAAGCGTTGTCGGGGTGTTGTGGTTCGGCTCCAATGATGTGTTATCCGGCACGATGAGCGCCGGACAATTGGGGCAGTTTTTGCTTTATGCTGTCTTTGCTGCGAGTTCCTTGGGGCAATTGTCGGAAGTTTGGGGTGAGTTGGCGCAAGCTGCCGGTGCGACCGAGCGTCTGACCGAAATTCTGGACGAAGTGCCCGCTATTGCAGCCCCTCGTAACCCGGTTGCGCTGCCTGTTCCAGCCCTTGGTGAAATCAGCTTTGAAAATGTGGTTTTCCATTATCCGGCGCGTCCTGAAAAGGCAGCGCTCAGTGGCCTTAATTTCAGCGTGAAGTCTGGCGAAAGCGTTGCGATTGTAGGGCCATCGGGTGCTGGTAAGAGCACGATTTTCTCGCTTCTACTGCGTTATTATGATCCGCAATCGGGTGTTATTCGTGTTGATGGCGTGGCGCTTCCTGAAGCAGATCCGCTGGCGATCCGTGGCCGCATGGCGGTGGTGCCGCAGGATGTGGCAATCTTTGCCAGTACTTTGCGTGAGAATATCGCTTTTGGACGACCTGACGCTTTGGAAAAAGATATTATTGCTGCTGCCAAAGCAGCCTTGGCGCATGATTTCATCATGGCGTTGGAAAAAGGTTATGACACAATGGTGGGCGAGCGCGGCATGACCCTTTCCGGTGGTCAGCGTCAGAGAATCGCTATTGCGCGCGCTATCCTGCGTGATGCACCCATTCTGTTGCTGGATGAAGCGACTTCGGCGTTGGATGCTGAAAGTGAAATGCTGGTGCAGAAGGGCCTTGAGCATTTGATGTCAGGCCGCACCACTTTGGTGGTGGCGCATCGTTTGGCGACGGTGTTGAAAGCCGATCGCATTTTGGTGGTGGATGATGGCCGCATCATTGAAGAAGGCACCCATGCTTCACTGGTGCAAAAAGACGGCGTTTATGCCCGCCTTGCCAAGCTTCAGTTTGAAGCTGGTGCTGGCGTCTTCTCCAAGGAAAGTATTTTTGTCAAAGAAGATGCTGCCGTATAGTATAGTGTATAAGCATTGCTGAAATAAAAAAAGCCTTGGGAGGTCACAACATTCCCAAGGCTTTTTTCATGTTCATCGTTCGGTGAGTTTCAATTCGATACGCCTGTTTCTGGCACGTGCATCACTATCATTCGAATCATCCAGTGGCTGATATTCGCCAAAACCAGCTGCAACCAACCGGTTGGCCGGAACACCATTGGCGATCAGATATTTGACCACCGATGTGGCGCGCGCTGAGGACAGCTCCCAATTGTCGCGGAAACGTCCGGTGCCGGAGAGCGGAATATTATCGGTGTGGCCGTCTACACGTAAAATCCAGTTGATGTCATCCGGAATTTCATTGTTGAGCGTGATCACCGCATCGGCAAGCTTTTTCATCTCAATGAGACCTGCCGGATTGATATCGGACGAACCCGTCGGGAAGAGCACTTCGGATTGGAACACAAAGCGGTCGCCAACAATGCGGATATTTTCTTTGTCGGAGAGAATCTCGCGCAACCGCCCGAAGAAATCAGAGCGGTAGCGGTTCAATTCCTGCACCCGTTGGGCTAGCGCCACATTCAACCGTTTGCCCAGATCTGCAATCTTGGCATTTGATTCTTTGTCGCGTGCTTCAGAGGCATTGAGTGCTTCTTCCAATGCACCGATCTGGCGTCTGAGTGCGGCAATCTGCTGGTTGAGAAGTTCTACCTGTGAGAGTGCGCGGGCGCTGATCTGCTTTTCCTGATCAAGATTGGCGTTCAAATCTCCAATTTTCTTGTCTGCTGCTGCCCCTGCACCGCTACCTTCATTGAGCAGGCTTTGCAAACGTGAGCGTTCGCTTTCAGCTGAAGAAAGGGAGGCTTGCAGATTGGCGATTGTGTCTTGCAAATCTTGGGCGTTGCCGCGTTCCAGGGACAAAAGCTGTGTCAACTCGTTGATCTGGCTGTTGAGGCGCGCCAACACATCATCTTTGTCACTGACTTCGCGGCTGAGCAAAAATTGCGCCAGCACAAAAACCGTGAGCAAAAACATGATCGCCAGCAGCAATGTTGATAGAGCATCAACAAAGCCCGGCCAGTAATCGACTTGCCGGTTTTGCCGGCGGTTGCGTGAAAGAGCCATCTTTAACGGCTCCCGCCCGAAGGATTACGGTTGGTTTCATTGAGCGCTTTGTTAAGCTTGTCTAATGTTTGGCGGATTGCCTGCTGGTCTTCCGCTTGACGTTCTGCCCAATCGCGCATCAATTGTTGTTCACTGCGCATATTTTTTACCAAAGCGTGGATGCCTTCAGCCAAGTTGGCAAGGGCCGCAGTGGTGCGCTGGTTCGGGCTGCCATTTTCCTGCATCGATTGCAGGCGGCTGGCAATGTCGCGGATGTCTTCGGTTGAACCTTGTGCATAAGCGCCACCTTGGTTCAAATCGGAACCTAAATCAGTGACCGAAGACAGCCAGTTTTCCAGTTCGGTATAGAAACGGTTTTGCGCGCGTCCTGCCTGCAAATCGAGAAAGCCCAAAATCAGCGAGCCGGAAAGGCCAAACAGCGATGAGGAAAAGGCGGTGCCCATGCCGCTCAAAGGTGCCTGCAAGCCTGCCTTCAATGCGTCCAGCACATCGCTGGTGCTGCCTGAAGCCGGATCAAGGGTTTGGATCGTATTGCCGATAGAGCCGATGGTTTCCAGCAAGCCCCAGAATGTACCAAGCAGGCCTAAGAATACCAGCAATCCGATGAAATAGCGGGAAATATCGCGGCTTTCATCAAGACGGGTGGCAATCGAATCAAGAATGGAGCGCATCGAGGTGGTGGAAAGCGCCATGGATTGCTGATGACTGAGCAATGCGCGCATCGGTGCGAGTAAAACCGGCGGTCGCGAAGTGTTGCCATCATCACCGCGGCGCAGTGAGTTGACCCAGCGGATTTCCGGCATCAGGCGAATGACTTGTCCGAAGGCCAGCAAAATGCCTGCGAGCAAAACGCCTAAGATCAGGCCGTTCAGGCCTGGATTGGTGACAAAGAACATATGGATCTGGCGGGAGAGAACTGCTGCCAGAAATGCCACGATGATCAGGAAGATGATCATGGTAATCATCACCATCCGCGGCGTCGACATGGGGATGGACATATAATCCGCGTTGAAATTTCTGGTGAAACTTTGGGCCTGCTGGTCGCGCTTTTCAGCCTGCATCACTTATCTTCTCCACTGCCGTCCGATTCATTTATCTTGAAGCTAGCTTATAATTTATAGACTGTGAAATAGGGTAATCTTTTGTCGGCAATTATAAATGCCGGAAAATCAACATATGCATTTAATTTTTAAAAGAATATGGGCATTTAATTTGTCACAATTTTAAAATGCAAAATTGGGATTTCGCCGCAAACAAAAATCGTGTCTCTTAATCATATTCGCAATGAACAATGACTATAGGAAACTATGATTGACGGCTGTTGGTTTTCAGACAGCATGATGGCTGTAAATGCAGATCATCAAATCGTAGCTTTTAAATTTAAATTTTTATATCAAATTTTTAGCATTAAAAATGCCGGCCTCTCACGAAGCCGGCATTTTTAAACGACAAACTGACGTTGAAATCAGATTGGTTTTTTCAATGTGGCCATCAGTGCTTTATGAATGGCTTCATTACCTGCAACAATGCCTTTGGTGGCAAACATATCTTGTCCGCCGTTTTTGTCGGAGACAAAACCACCGGCTTCACGGATCATGAGAATACCTGCGGCCATATCCCAAGGCTGCAAATCATCTTCCCAGAAACCATCAAGACGACCGGCGGCAACATAAGCCAGATCAAGCGCTGCCGCGCCCATACGGCGGATACCGGCGGAATCCGCCATGATATTGCGCAGTTCCACCAGATAGTGGCCATGATGGCCGCGGCCGATATGCGGAATGCCGGTGCCGATCACGGCATCAACCATTTTACCACGCGCTGCGACACGCAAACGACGGTCGTTGAGGAAAACCCCGCCGCCACGTTCTGCGGTGTATAATTCGTCCATTGCCGGATTGTAAATCACGCCGGCAACGATCTGCCCCTGACGTTCAAGAGCAATCGAGACGGCAAACATCGGAATCCCGTGCAGGAAATTGGTGGTACCGTCAAGCGGGTCAATGATCCAGCGATGCTGGGCGTCACTGCCTTCAACTGCGCCGGTTTCTTCCATCAGGAAGCTGTAATCCGGCCGCGCTTTTTTCAGCTCGGTGAAGATGATCTGTTCTGCCTTGCGGTCTGCCTGACTGACATAGTCGCCAGGGCCTTTAAGCGAGACCTGAAGGTTCTGTACCTCACCGAAGTCACGGGCGAGTGAGCGTCCGGCCTTCATCGCGGCCTGAACCATAACATTGAGTACGGCTGAACGCGCCATGCCTAATCCGTCCTAATTTTCTGTTCTGATCAGTTTTGCGATCAGCGTGGCTGACTTAAGTCAGCTGGCTCGCTGATTATGCGCGGCTGATATAGGTTAATTCGTTGGTATCGACGATAACGCGTTCACCTGATTCAATAAAGGGAGGAACGAGAATACGGATGCCGTTTTCAAGAATTGCAGGCTTGTAGGAAGAAGCCGCAGTCTGACCTTTAACAACAGGATCAGCTTCGGTAATGGCCAGAGTGACCTGATCCGGAAGGCGGATACCGATCGGACGCTCTTCGTGCAATTCAACGGTGACCATCATGCCATCCTGCAAAAATGCAGCGCGGTCGCCAACGAAATCTTTAAGCAGTTCGAGCTGTTCATAGGATTCGGTGTCCATGAAAATCAGCGCTTCGCCTTGCTCGTACAAGAAGGAGAAGTCCTTTTGTTCAAGACGGACGCGTTCAACAGTTTCAGCCGCGCGGAAACGTTCGTTCAGCTTGGTGCCGTTGATGAGGTTCTTCAGTTCAACCTGATTATACGCGCCGCCTTTACCAGGCTTAACCGCATTGGTTTTAACTGCTACCCAAAGACCGCCGGCATGTTCAATAACATTGCCTGGGCGGATTTCATTACCATTGATCTTCATAAAATTGATCCGGAAATAGCGTGAAAGGGAAGTGCGGATTGCTAGGATAGGCCAATACCGCAATAATCGACTTTCCAAGACCACAAAAAGCGGATTTTGGCAAGCTTAAAGCATGTTTTAGCCAATTTGCCCCGCTTTTCGTGTGCTGGAAGGCTGGGTTTAAATCACGCAGCACAGAGGCTTATGCTTACTGGCGCAGGCCCTGGCTTAGCGTTCGGGCGCGTTCAATCTGTTCATCTTCCAAGCCATCCAGCATGGAATCAAGATCAAAGGCTGTGAGGCCTGAGCGGCGGGCAACAAAATACCAAGCCGCTGCCATCACCGTATTGCCATCGGTTCCCAGACCATCACGATAAAGGCGGGCAAGGCGCGCTTGGGCCGCGACATTGCCGTTGCGTGCCGCCTGCAGCATCCATTTGAAGCCTGCATCAAAATCGCGCTCGCCGCCACGTCCTTCCACCAACCATGTGGCCAGATCAAGCTGGGCCGTGTCGTAGTTTTTTTGTGCCGCACGCAACAAATAAACGCGCGCTTCTGCTTCATTCTGTTTGATAGCAGCGGTGCCATTCGCTAAAATCTGGCTAACAGCATATTCGGCATCCGACAGATTGTTTTGTGCGGCTTTTTGGAACCACGGATAGGCAGCTTCAATGCCCTTCTCACCGGGGTTATTCTGCATCAGAATTTGCGCATAATTAAATTGCGCCATGGCATTACCGGCAATTGCTGCCTTTTTCATCAATGCTTCAGCCTGTGTACGGTCAGCTTTCACATGTTTGCCATCAAGCAGCAGCACTGCATATTGAAATTGTGCATGCACATTATCTTGTGCAGCGGCTTTGCCATACCATTGGGCTGCCAGTTTCGGGTCAACCGGTACGCCCAGCCCGCGGGCATAAATTTCGCCAAGGAGTGTTTGTGCCGCAGCATCACCGGCTTCTGCACGGGGTTTGGCAAGGCTTAAAGCAGTAAGGTAAAGCCCGCGTTGATAAGCACCAAAAGCCGGATCAGCAGGACGCGCACCAAAGCGGCTCGGATCAATCTCAATCAGTTCATCGGTGGTTGCCGGTTGCGGCAGCATATTTGGGCGGTGGGTTTTTCCGTCCGCTTTTGCTGTTTTTGCAGGCATTGATGGTTCAACTGCGGCAAGGGACGGCACAGCCGCCATTGCCGCGACACTGATGAAGCTTAAAAGAAATGACCCGAATATCTTCATGTAATCAGCTCTCAAATTGAGGAGCGTGTTCATCCAGCAGGCGGTTGGCTTCTGCCACGGCTTCTGCCGGATTGTCTGCCTGAAACACGCAAGCGCCAAGAGCTACAAATTCAGCACCTGTTTCTGCGGCGGGAATAATGCTCTGCAAATCGCTGCCTGCCTGCACAATGGCTGGAATCTCAACCATTTGCGCCCACCATTCGCCAAGGCTCAGATTGCGGGGATGGGCATCCGGTTTGTTGTCGGCGCCGATCTTACCAAAGAAGACAAAGTCAGGCTGCAATTCGCCAATGGCCAAACAAGAATGGCGATCACGTAAATTGCCGGTACCGACAATGAGCTTTGGTGTGTAGCGCTCAATGGCTTCGGCAACGGTTTCCTTATTGCCTTCAATATGAAGACCATCGGCACCCACGCGCCCCGCAATACGGGTGTCATTGAGAATAAGTGCTGCCGCACCTGCTGTTTGAATAAGCGGCACAGTTTTTTCAGCAAAAGCCTGAAACTGTGTTTCATCCGCATTGGTGGTATCGAGAATAACACTGGCAACATCGCCGCCTGACAAAGCCTGTTCCAGCTGTGCGGTTAGTTTGGCAGCGTCGTTCAATGGTGGTGTCACCAGAACAACACGACAGCGGTTCTCAATAAGGTGGGTAGGGGCGTTATTTTTACTCATGGAACCAGCTTAAATCCTTAAATTTTGATCGAATTCGGGCATAGAGCAAGTCAATCCTATTGAACAGCCCCGATCATGTCTGTTGTCACTTTGTTATAATGTGGAAGGAAAGTTGATTTTCATAAACCCTAAACTGCCCCAATCCTGCGCTATATTAAAGTCACTGATATGTCTGCGATACCTGAATAATCAATGTTGTGCAAAGCAGTACGGCTTTTTTCAGGTGAAATTAATATTCGGATTGTCGTCACGCTTTCTGATTTTTGATGCGGGTGGAAAAAGTACGGTGGGTTTCACCGGTCTGACGATGACAATTTGAATTGATGGGGTAGGGATAATATGACTAATACTATTACCGGAAAACGGGACAGTCGTATTGATGTCTTCAGAGCGTTGGCATTGCTGACTATTTTCATCAATCATGTGCCCGGCACAGTTTATGAAAATTTTACGCATAAGAATCTCGGTTTTTCCGACGCGACCGAAGCCTTTGTGCTGATTTCCGGTATGGCCGTAGCCCTTGCATATGGCAATAAATTCATCTCCGGTAATCGTTTGCTGTTAAGTATCAAAATGTGGCGTCGTGCGGGTGTGCTTTATGTTTCGCATATGATGACCACTATGGTGACAATTGCGATTTTTGCCGGTGCCGCCATCCTTTTCTCGCGCCCTGAATTTTTAAATCAGATCAATATCGGCCCGTTGATGGAAAAACCGGCAGAAGCAATGACAGGTCTGGTTATTCTCGGTCACCAGCTTGGCTATAATAATATTCTGTCGATGTATGGGGTATTGTTGCTGATGACGCCTGTTTTATTAATTCTGGCGCGTATCAGTCTGCCGCTTTTGCTGGCTGTGTCGGGTGCTGTTTGGTTGGCTGCCGGTGTTTATCATATCGCGCCGCCAAACTTTCCTAATGATGGTGTTTGGTTTCTTAATCCGTTTTCATGGCAGTTTCTGTTTTCAATCGGTATTGCCGGAACCATCCATGTGCGTAATGGCGGTGAAATTCCGCTGCGCGGCTGGATGATCGTGTTGGCCGCAGCCTATCTGGTTTTGGCGCTGGTTTGGGTGCGCTGGCCTTTATGGGGCGTGGATGTATCTTACGGCCTGCCGGCTGTACTCACCGGTTTCGACAAGACTTTCCTTTCATTGCCGCGTTTGTTGCATATTCTTTCCATCGTCTATTTGCTTGCGGCGATTCCGGCGCTCGCCAATCTGGCACGTACTGCCCATGATCATCCGCTGGCAATTATGGGCCGCCATTCGCTGCCGATCTTTATCGCCGGAACTTTGCTGGCAATGGTGGCGCAGGTGATGAAGCTGGTTAATCCGGGTGGTTTTTGGGATGACACCCTGCTGATTGCTGCTGGTATCGTGGCGCAATTTGCTTTTGCCTATTATCTGGAATGGCTCTCTTCACTGAAGCATAAGGCCAAAACCAATGCTGCATCCGCGATGCCGCAGCCTGTCAAGGTGAAGCCGGAGCTAAATGCAGAGCCAAACCCAAAGCCTGCCTTCGGAACGGTATGATAATGTTTTTCAGATGTTACTAATCGCTAAAATGAACGAATAAATTAACCCTCCGTTAATCTTAACGCGGTTTAATCACTGATATCCGGTTTGGCCGGATTTTGACTGAAGTGGTTTTACCACTTTGTCTGACGCCTCCCTGTTAAAACTTCAAGGGCCGCTTATGCGGCTCTTTTTTTATGTTTTTCATAGCATTAGCGAAATAGAATCGTTTTTTAACGATTGGTTACTTTTTTCGTCAAAATTTCTCTCCCTGTGGTTATTAACCCAAAATTAAACATATTGTTGCGCGACCGTGTATGAGTGTGCAGTTTGTGGTGGAGTTTCGTGTTGCAGCGGTTTCATCCGCATCCGCAACATGATCGAACAGCAGCTCAGACATTGGTTTTCGTGTCCGTCAGACGGTTTGGTTATGCTGAGTCGACATTGGTGGGCACTCATAAATATGGGCTTGGGCGCATTTTTTGATGCGAGCAGGTCGCGGGATGGTGGAAAAGTGATCACAGAGCAGCAATCATTGCATCAATCGTTGCCGGGCAATACAATCCGTTTGGCGGATCGCAAAGTCTATTCGGATTCTTTTCTGCCGTTTTACCGTGAAGGTATGGATTTGGTGGAAGAGGCGGCAAGCTATCTGGACGGAGATGGTCGTGAAGAATCACGCGGTCTTTCCAATGAAGCGGCTGCACTTTACGCCTCCGAATCCATGCGACTGACCAGCCGGTTGATGCAGATCGCTTCCTGGCTTTTATTGCAGCGTGCTGCGCGCAATGGTGAAATGTCGCGCGCTCAAGTGACCGCTGAAAAAAACAAGTTGCGCCTCAACACACCTTCCGCAGAACAAAGCATTGCGGGCTGGAGCGAAATGCCGGATCGTTTTGTCGATCTGATCGAGCATTCATTGCGCTTGCAGGAACGCGTGCGTAAAATTGATCAGGAAGTTTACGGTGAGCTTTTGTCTTTCCGTCCGCCTGCTCAGCAAAATCCGGTGTCGCAGCAGCTGGTTTTATTAAAAACAGCTTTTGGCGCTTCTTGATATTTTCAGATAGTTTGAGCGATCTTCGGTAATTTGTTTCTCTTTTGTTCACATTTGTGCTGTTAACTGAGTGCAATAGAGCTAGAGTGAACATATGAAACAGGCGATTCGCATCATTGGCATTGATCCGGGCTTGCGCAATACCGGTTGGGGTATTGTCGAGTCACTGGGTAATTCTTTGCATTTTATTGCATCCGGCACGATTAAATCCGATGCAAAGCTCGATCTGGCCTCGCGCTTGTGCCAGTTGCATGAAGGCTTGGCCAAAGTTCTGCACGAGCATTGCCCGCATGAGGCAGCCGTTGAACATACATTCGTCAATAAAGATGCGACTGCGACCTTGAAATTGGGGCAGGCGCGCGGCATTGCGCTGCTGGCACCGGCGCAGGCCGGATTGCCTGTGGCCGAATATGCGCCCAATGCCGTTAAAAAGGCGGTGATCGGCGTTGGTCACGGCGAAAAACAGCAAATTCACATGATGGTCAAAGTTTTAATGCCGCGCGCGCGTTTTGATACAAGTGATGCAGCGGATGCCTTGGCAATTGCCATTTGTCATGCGCATCATCGTGAAAGTCTGATTGGAAGCCTGCGGATAGCCGCAAGCGCTTGATTAAGGATTGTTGAATGATTGGCAAGCTTAAGGGCGTTGTGGATGAAATTGCCGAAGATCACGCCATCATTGATGTGCATGGGGTCGGCTATGTGGTTTTTTGCTCGGCGCGCACATTGGGCAATCTGCCCTCAACCGGTGAAGCAACCATTTTGCTGATTGAAACCTATGTGCGTGAAGATGCTTTGCGCTTGTTTGGTTTTGGCACTGCCTTGGAGCGTGAATGGTTTCGCTTGTTGCAAAGCGTGCAAGGGGTGGGGGCGAAGGTGGCGCTTGCGGTTCTTGGTGCTTTGACCCCGTCTGAACTTGCCAATGCGATTGCGCTGCGTGATCTGGCGATGTTGAGCCGTGCACCGGGGGTTGGCAAAAAAGTGGCCGAACGTCTGGTAACAGAATTGAAGAATAAAGCGCCGGCTTTTGCAGGTGAGGCATCCGGCTCGATGGGACTGAAACAAGAAATTGGCGAAGGCGTTGCATCCAGTGCAGTGAGGGATGCGGTGTCTGCCCTTGCCAATCTTGGCTATTCGCGCGAGCAGGCAGCCAATGCTGTGGCGGCAGCCATCAAACAGGTTGGTGATGATGCCGATTCGGCCAAACTGATCCGGTTGGGCTTGAAGGAATTGTCGCAGTGAGTGTTGATTTGATTTTCACTTCACGTGTAAGGCGTTAAGTATGGATGATACAGATCGTTTGATTTCGCCGGATAAACGTGGTGAGGACACTGACGTGGCCATGCGCCCGCAATCGCTTGACGATTTTGTCGGCCAAGCAGCGGCGCGTGCCAATTTGAAAGTGTTTATCGAAGCGGCGAAAGTGCGTGGCGAAGCACTTGACCATGTGCTGTTTGTCGGCCCTCCCGGATTGGGTAAAACGACGCTGGCACAAATCATGTCGAAAGAGCTTGGCGTGAATTTTCGCTCAACATCGGGGCCAGTGATTGCCAAGGCTGGCGATCTGGCAGCACTTTTGACCAATCTGGAAGACCGTGATGTTTTGTTTATTGACGAAATTCATCGCTTGAGCCCTGCGGTTGAAGAAATTCTCTATCCGGCAATGGAAGATTATCAGCTTGATCTGATCATCGGCGAGGGGCCGGCGGCACGGTCGGTTAAAATTGATCTCGCCAAGTTTACACTTGTTGCGGCAACCACGCGTTTAGGGCTGTTGACCACGCCTTTGCGTGATCGTTTCGGTATTCCGGTGCGGCTTAATTTCTATACGGTGGAAGAGCTGGAATATATTGTGCGCCGTGGTGCGCGCTTAATGCAAATGCCGATTGCCGATGATGGCGCGCGTGAAATTGCACGCCGCGCACGCGGCACACCGCGTATTGCCGGTCGTTTGTTGCGGCGTGTGCGTGACTTTGCGCTGGTGGCAAAAGTGGATGTCATCGACCATAAAATTGCCGATGAAGCTTTGTTGCGCTTGGAAGTTGATGAGCGCGGGCTCGACCAGCTTGACCGCCGTTATCTTGATATGATCGCGCGCAATTTTGGTGGCGGACCGGTCGGTATTGAAACCATTGCGGCGGGTTTGTCAGAGCCACGTGATGCGATTGAAGATATTATTGAGCCATATTTGATCCAGCAGGGCTTTTTGCAGCGCACTCCGCGTGGTCGTGTTTTGACCCATATTGCCTGGGAGCATATGGGCTTGCCGACACCAACGGATATGGCGCAGTCGCAATTCGGACTATTCCAGGAAGACTAAGCATGACCGAGACAAAATCAGCCAGTGAAACAATCAGTGAGGCGATTGCCGGTGAATTGCATGCAAACGGGCATCGTCTGTTGGCACGGGTTTATTATGCCGATACAGATTTTTCCGGCGTGGTTTATCATGGTCGTTATCTGGAATTTTTCGAGCGGGGGCGTACCGACTTCTTGCGTTTGAAAGGTGTGCATCACACCGAGCTTGCGGCAGGTTCGTTGGGTGAAGAACTGGTCTGGGTTGTGCGACGGATGGAGATTGACTTTAAATCTCCGGCAAAAATTGATGATCTGTTGCTGATTGAAACCAAAGTCGCCGATGTTAGTGGCGCGCGTATTCATATGCAGCAGAAAATCACTTGCGAGGGCAGGCTGTTATGCGCGGCTTTGGTTGAAGCGGTGATGATTACGAAACAGGGCAAGCCGCGCCGCTTTCCGGCAGAATGGCGAGACGCGTTTTTGGTATCCCAATAAGCGCAATTCGCGGTGCTGTATAAGCAAAACTTGCAAAGTGCTGGCTTCAGGCGACGATTTTAGAGTCAAAATGATTCAAAAATCACGGTTTTTTTCAAGTTAATGCGAATCGTAACCCATCTTTAACCATAATAATTCATTATTCATGCTGACGGAATCGGTTGGAATGAAGGTTTTTGCGTAACGCCTTCGTTTCACCAAAATTAACCGTAACAAGGCAATGGGTCAGTGAGGCTGTAGTGATGATGCGACAGTGGTCAGAAGTTGCTGCGGACGATGTTGGTTTTGCGTGCGGCGACTGCATACTGATTGTTTAAAGTTTGCGCAAAAAGAATTCTCACCCGTTTGATGCGGGATGAAACGAAGATGATTTTGCGAGCCGCCCGGTCAGATAAAGCCGGGCGTTTGGATTCGAGGACGGTGTACTTATGGAAAATGTAGCGCTCGCAGCTCCCACTGCTGATGTTACACTTTGGGGCCTGTTTATGCAGGCAAACTGGGTCGTAAAATTTGTGATGCTTGGTCTTCTGGCAGCTTCTGTCTGGACCTGGGCGATCATTATTGACAAGTCCCTCAGCTACACCCGCGCGCGCCGTGCGCTGGATCGTTTTGAGCAGGCTTTCTGGTCTGGTCAGTCACTGGAAGAGCTTTATCGCAATTTGGGCGAGCGAACGACCACGGGCATGAGCGCAATTTTTATGGCGGCCATGCGGGAGTGGAAGAAATCCTTTGAAAAAGGCGCCCGTTCCCCAATTGCATTGCAGATGCGTATTGATAAAGCCATGGATGTGGCGCTGGCGCGTGAAAACGACATTTTGGAATCCCGCTTGGGCTTTTTGGCAACCATTGGTTCGGCCGCACCATTTATCGGTCTGTTCGGTACGGTTGTTGGTATTATGAGCTCGTTCCAGGCGATTGCAGCTTCTAAAAACACAAACCTCGCAGTTGTTGCACCTGGTATTGCTGAAGCGCTGCTTGCAACAGCTATTGGTCTTCTTGCAGCTATTCCGGCGGTTATTGCCTACAATAAACTGTCGGGCGATGCGGCAAAAATCACCGGTAGGCTCGAAGGCTTCGCTGATGAGTTTTCTGCCATACTATCGCGCCAAATTGATGAAAAGCTCACACCTCGCAATTGAGGTTTTGTGAAAGCTTTCATGTGAAGACGTATTTGAAGTTCAGGAAATAATCATGGGCATGTCGGTTGGTAATCAGGGAATGTCAGGCGGGCGCCGCCGGCGCGGACGTAAGAAAGCTCTTATGAGCGAAATCAACGTCACGCCGTTTGTTGACGTGATGCTGGTGCTGTTGATCATCTTCATGATTTCGGCGCCATTGCTGACGGTTGGTGTGCCTATTGATCTGCCTGACACACAGGCTAAAGCCATGAATGCAGATACGCAGCCGATCACTGTTTCGGTTAATGATAAAGGCGAGATTTATTTGCAGGAAACTGAAGTAGCAATGGATGAAGTTGTTGCCAAATTGGAGGCAATTTCCAAGACCGGTTACGATGAGAGAATTTTTGTGCGCGGTGATAAATCCGCCGATTACGGCACCGTGATGAAGGTCATGGCACGTATTTCCGCCGCCGGTTTTAAAAATATCGGCTTGGTCACCCTCCAGGAGCAGGATAGCTGACGGTATCATGAAGGCCGGGCTCACATCCTCCGTGGTTATCCACGTTGCAATTATCGGTATGGGATTGGTTACATTCTCATCGCCGCGGGCGTTTGACGTCTCTGATTCAGAAGCTTTTCCTGTCGATATCGTGCCGATTGAATCGATTACGCAGGTTCAGCAAGGTGAGAAATCAGCACCTAAGAAAGAATTTTCTGCGCCAAAGCCTACCACGAAACCGCAAGCCGTTGATCAGGCTGAAAATGTCGGTGATCAGGACATTGATCTGAAAACGCCGCCACGACCAGATGAAAAACCGAAAAACGTGGAAACGGCAGATGCGGCAAAAGCCGAACCTAAGCCTGCCGATAAACCGGAACTAAAACCTGAGCCGAAGCCTGATCCGGCACCAGAAACAAAACCACAGCCGGTGCCAGCCACTGAAGTGCAGCAAAAGCCTGAGCCGAAGCAGGAGGTTAAACCTGATCCGGTAGCAGAAGCCATTGACAAGCAGGCGGAAATCGCGCTCGACAATACGCCGAAACTGCCGGAAAATGTGCCGACCCCTCAGGCCAAGCCGCAGCCACCGCAGGCACAGACTGCCAAAACACCGGATCGTAAACCGGTTGAGGAACCTAAGAAGACTGCAAATAACAGCGCATCGTCACAGGAAAAAGACGCAATCGCTGATGAAGTGGCAGCCCTTTTGAACCGTGAAAAAGCAGCCGGTGGCGGTGCTAAACGCTCAACCGATCAGGCGTCGCTCGGTGCTAAAAAGACCACTGGTGGCTCGAAGCTGAGCCAGAGCGAAATGGATGCATTGCGCGGCCAGATCCAGCGTTGCTGGAACGTGCCTGCCGGTGTGGCCGATGCGCACGGTCTGGTCGTGACAGTGAAAATGCGTCTGACCGAAAGTGGCGAGATTGAAGGGGCACCTGTGGTGACTTCAGGCGGCGCTGATAGTGGTGTCGGGCGAGTGGCTGCTGAAAGCGCCAAACGTGCAGTGATGCGTTGCGCACCATATAATCTGCCACGCGATAAATATGATTCATGGGCCGATGTGATTGTGAACTTCGACCCGAGCGAGATGTTCTAAGTAAGCATAATGTGCTGCCGTTTTTGAAGAATGGCAGCAGATAGCGAATAACTGAGCAGTTGAAACGATTTTTGAAATAAGACAGATGAGGCCCCGGTCATCATGAAAAACAAGATCATGAAGATAAAAATACGGACGATCTTTGCAGCTGTCGCTGTAATGGTCACCGCCAGTATGGCCGCGACTTTGCCGGCACGCGCGGTTGTTGAGATCAATATTAACAAAGGTAATGTGGAGCCGCTGCCGATTGCTGTGACTGACTTTCTCTCCGGAGATCAGTTGGGTGCCAATATTTCGGCAGTGATTGCTGCTGATCTGGAGCGATCAGGTCTCTTTTTGCCAATCGATAAAAAAGCTTTTATCGAAAAAATTTCCAACCCGGATGCCGCTCCACGCTTTGAAGACTGGAAGGTCATCAATGCACAGGCTCTGGCCACAGGCCGTATCACCAAACAGCCGGATGGCCGTTTGAAAGCAGAGTTTCGTCTTTGGGATACATTTGGCGGACAGCAGCTCACCGGCCAGCAGTTTTACACCACACCAGAAAACTGGCGCCGAGTAGCGCATATTATTGCCGACGCGATTTATGAACGCCTGACCGGTGAAAAAGGCTATTTCGATACCCGCATCGTTTATATTGACGAATCCGGCTCTGCTTCCAAGCGCGTCAAGCGTCTGGCGATTATGGATCAGGACGGTGCGAATGTGCGCTATCTTTCCGACGGTCGCGATATGGTGCTGACACCACGTTTCTCGCCAAACCGTCAGGAAGTGACTTATATGTCCTTTAGCGGTGATCGTCCACGCGTTTATTTGTTGCAGTTGGAAACCGGTCAGCGTGAAGTAGTTGGTAACTTTCCCGGCATGACCATTGCCCCGCGCTTCTCGCCCGATGGCCAGAAGGTCATCATGAGCTTGTTGCAGGATGATGGCAGTGCCAATATTTACACGATGGATCTGCGTTCACGCACCACCACACGTTTGACCAATTCACAGGCGATCGACACTTCTGCGTCTTACTCGCCTGATGGTTCGAAGATCGTATTTGAATCTGACCGCGGCGGCCGACAGCAGATTTATGTGATGGGTGCCGATGGTTCCAATCCGCAGCGTATTTCCTTTGGTAATGGTAGCTATTCCACACCGGTCTGGTCACCACGCGGCGATCTGATTGCCTTTACCAAACAGTCGGGCGGCCAGTTTTCCATTGGTGTGATGAAGCCTGATGGTTCTGGCGAGCGTTTGCTGACCACAGGTTTCCATAATGAAGGCCCGACATGGTCGCCAAATGGTCGTGTGCTGATGTTCTTCCGTCAGCCACGTGGTGCAGGTGCCAAGCTTTACACTGTCGACGTTACAGGACGTAACGAACGCCAGATCCAGACCCCGAATGGCGGTTCAGATCCGGCATGGTCGCCACTGCTCGAATAGTCGCGGTCACAACTAAAAAAATCAAAGTGGGGTTTGTTTAAATTTTAGCCTAACCCCGTTTTTAAAAAGCTCAAAGTCTACGACAGTGCCGATTATTTTCTAACCATTGCGAACATGTAAGCGTTTGAGGCTTATATGCAACGCTTGCTAAAATGCGAACATTATTGAATAATGAAGGCCGTATTTGCTTTAAACAGGCCGTTTTTCTGCCTTAATTACCCTTCATGTGCAGATCGAAGCGCGACTGGATAAAGTAGTCGTAATAAAATGTTAACCTTACTTTTTCAGCATAATTTAACCTCAATATGATTATTGGGCTCTAACGCTGAAACATTAACTTTAAGGAGCTTCGGCCCATGCGCCGTTTCCAGTCGATAGCCCGTAGCCCGCTTATTATGGCTCTTTTCATGACACTGGCAGTTGCCGGTTGCGCATCAAAGAAAAACCTTCCCAACAATGCCGGTGACCTTGGTCTTGGCGGAGTGGCCACCCCTGGTTCCCAGCAGGACTTCACGGTGAATGTTGGCGACCGCATTTTCTATGATCTGGATTCGTCGGTTATTCGCGCAGACGCACAGCAGACCCTGACCAAACAGGCACAGTGGCTTGCTCGTTACCCACAATATTCGATCACCGTTGAAGGTCACTCGGATGAACGCGGCACCCGTGAATACAACTTGGCACTGGGTCAGCGTCGTGCAGCAGCTGCACGTGATTTCCTCGCCTCCCGCGGTGTAGCAACCAACCGTATGCGTACCATTTCTTATGGTAAAGAACGTCCGGTTGCAGCATGTGACGATATCTCTTGCTGGTCACAGAACCGCCGTGCGGTTACTGTCCTGAACCAGTAATTTAAACGGTCAGCTGTAAAAGCAGCTGGTTGTATGTGAATATGAGTGATAAAAAAGCGGCTCTTGAGCCGCTTTTTTTATTTTTTACATGATTAAGTCGATGGCTAACAAACTTTAGCCGAATTCAACTTACTCATGATATGGAATGAAAGATCGCCGTTCATGAGCTGTTAATTTTGTGATTGGCGGTAATTTGAAACAATCAGTCCATTGCATGAGGCAAGCAGGGAATGAAAACTTTGACCAAACATATGACCATCACGGTGGCAATGCTGTCGCTTTTGGCCAGTAGCCCGGTTTTTGCCGCTGGCGCCGGCATGAGGGTGGAACCGGTTCGCGACGGTCTTGTTCAATTAGCACAGGCTGCTGATCCGCGCGTCAGCCAGTTGCAGGAACAGGTGCGTGATCTTTCCGGCAAGCTGGAAGAACTGAACTTCCAGATTCTGCAAATGCAGGAGCAAATGCGCAAGCAGCAGGAAGATAACGAATATCGCTTTGAAGAGCTGGAAAAGAAAAAACAGACTGACGCTGGCGGTGCATCCGGCAGTAAGGCAGCTTCTGTTGCTCCTTCCACACAAAAAGACATGGCGGCGGCATCGGAAGATGCCGCGTCAACCTCTGAAAAATCCACCGATGCAAATAGCGCCGATTCCGTGGCTATTGGTTCCAGTGCTGATCACTCCCAGCAAGGCAGTGGTACACCTCCACGCCAATTGGGTTCAATCCGCATGGATGCCAATGGCAATGTAATCGGCGAGACAATGGATGTAGAGCCGGAATCAGTGCCGGAAGAAGCTTCGCGCCTTGGTCGGGAAACGGCATCAATTGTTCTACCGGATGCTGATAATCCCAATGCACTTTATGAGGCGGCTTACCAATATATTTTGTCCGGCGATTATAAAGCGGCCGAGGCAGGATTTCGCGCCCATATTGATCGCTATCCGGCTGATCCGATGACAGCAGATGCGCGTTATTGGTTAGGGGAGGCACTCCTTGGGCAAAAACGCTTATCAGAAGCGGCAAGCGTTTTTATTGACACACAGCGCGACTATCCTGATTCGAAGCGTGGTGCAGAAAACATGCTAAAACTTGGCATTACCTTGCAGGCGATGGGCAATCATGATGTAGCTTGCGCTACATTTGCACAAATTCCTTCGCGTTATCCAAGTTCAACTCCCGCGGTTATGGCCAGTATAGATAAGGCGAAAGCAGCAAGCGGTTGTTAAGTGCAGTTGCGTGACCATTATGGAAAGCATCTGCAACCAACTAAATTTGGAAAATGAGAAGGCAATTATTGCAGCTGTTTCAGGCGGCAGTGATTCAATTGCACTTCTCGTATTGTTGCAAGACTATTTGAACCAATTAGCAGTGACACAAGCCGTGCCGCAATTGGTGGCGGTGACTGTTGATCATGATTTGCGGGCAGAATCAGCGGCTGAAGCGCAAGCGGTTGCGCAATTTTGTGCTGAACGAAAAATCTGGCATATCACCAAGCTTTGGAACGCAGACAAACCTGTCACGGGAATTTCCGTCGCCGCACGCGAGATGCGTTATCATTTATTGATGGAGGCAGCACGTGAGGTTGGCGCTTCGATGATTTTTACCGGTCACAGTCAGGATGATCAGGTAGAAACTTATATCATGCGCCAATCACGCCAAACAGCTACGATGGACGGCAGCATGCCGGATATGCGCGGCCTTGCTGGTATGGCAGCTTTTAGTTTGCTTGCAAAAGAATTTTTGCTGGTGCGCCCTTTATTGCATATGCGCCGCGAAGCTTTGCGCGATCAATTGAGAGCCAGAAATATCGGCTGGATTGATGATCCAACCAATTTAGACATTCATTATGAGCGACCGCGCATCAGGCAAACCTGCAAAGAAAGTGAACATGTTCACTTTCTGGAATTAATCGGTCAGGCTGTGCAAAAACGGCAAAAGATTAATCAGCAGGCGGTTGATTATTGGGATGAGCATTCCGAGCTTTTGCTACAGGTTGCGCCTGATATAGCTTTGCTTGACAGGGAGCTTTTGGCTAAGCTGCCGCGAGAAGCAGCTTCGGTTTTTATTGGTTTTGTTCTGGCGCTGACAGGTGGCCGAAATCTTCTGATCCGCACACAAGATCGCAATCGCATTTTAAAACAAATGCTGGCAGCAGAGATGGCATCAAAGCGTATGAATTATGCTGGTTGCATTATTGAAACAGGTGTGCGCCATCATCGCATCTGGCGTGAGCAGCGTCATTTACCGGTGATTATTGTTGAGCCTCAATCTGTTGAATTATGGGATCAGCGATATTTGATTGAGAATAAGACAGATGAACCGGTAGAACTTGGCCCTGTCGGGATGCAAGATTTTCATGTTTTTTGCTTGAACTATGGTTTGAACCGACAGGATTTTTTCCAGCCTGCAGTCTTTTCTTCTCCCGGTCTTTATATAAAGAATCAGTTGTGCGCTTTACCTGCATTGGGTTTGGGTGGCGTTGAAATGGGTGATATTTCCGTCTCGAAACACTATGCATTGCTGGATAATGTGTTGACGGGGCATGATTTTATACTGGCAGAACGTTTTTATCGACAATTCAATGGCGATGAACTTAACCCTGTCGCAAATATTTGCAGAAAGTTTCATAAGAATCGACTTTGATTGTGCAGATTGCCTTGGCAATGCCGTTGTTCGACCCTATGTTACTGTTTGAATATTGTTCCGGATTGCAGGAACGTCGAGGTTATCGATTGGACCCGTTATGAACCCGAATTATCGCAACTTCGCCCTCTGGGCGATCATTGCTCTACTTTTAATCGCTCTGTTCAACCTGTTTCAGAGCCCCGGTCAGCGCACGGCATCGCGTGAAATTCCCTATTCGCAATTTATAGATGATGTGTCCAACGGACGCGTTAAATCTGTAACAATTACCGGCCAGCGCGTTTCCGGCTCTTACGGCGATAATAGTTCGACATTCCAGACCTACTCACCGGGTGATACTGGTCTTGTGTCGCGTTTGGAAGAAAAGGGTGTGACAATTACTGCGCGCCCTGAAAGCGACGGTTCCGGTTCACTGTTTGGTATTTTGCTGTCATGGCTGCCGATGATCCTGATCTTGGGTGTATGGATTTTCTTCATGCGCCAGATGCAGGGTGGTTCACGCGGGGCTATGGGTTTCGGAAAATCAAAAGCAAAATTGCTGACCGAAGCACATGGTCGTGTGACCTTTAAAGATGTGGCCGGCGTTGATGAAGCCAAAGAAGATCTGGAAGAAATTGTAGAATTCTTGCGCGATCCGCAGAAATTCCAGCGCCTTGGTGGTAAAATTCCGCGCGGTGTTTTGCTCGTGGGCCCTCCGGGAACCGGTAAAACCTTGCTGGCACGTTCTGTTGCCGGTGAAGCCAATGTACCATTCTTTACGATTTCCGGTTCAGACTTCGTGGAAATGTTTGTGGGTGTTGGTGCCAGCCGTGTCCGCGACATGTTCGAACAGGCGAAGAAAAATGCGCCTTGCATTATCTTCATCGACGAAATTGACGCTGTCGGTCGTCATCGTGGCGCAGGTCTTGGCGGAGGTAATGATGAGCGCGAACAGACATTGAACCAATTACTGGTTGAAATGGATGGTTTTGAAGCCAATGAATCGATCATCCTGATCGCGGCTACCAACCGTCCCGATGTTCTTGATCCTGCACTTCTGCGTCCGGGTCGTTTTGACCGTCAGGTTGTGGTGCCAAATCCGGATGTAACCGGACGTGAGCAGATATTGAAAGTGCATGTGCGTAATGTGCCTCTTGCTCCGAATGTCGATCTGAAAATACTTGCGCGCGGTACACCTGGTTTTTCCGGTGCTGATCTTGCCAATCTTGTCAATGAATCTGCTTTGATGGCTGCGCGTCGCAATAAACGTCTTGTCACTATGCAGGAATTTGAAGACGCAAAAGACAAGATCATGATGGGCGCGGAGCGTCGTTCTTCTGCAATGACGCCGGAAGAAAAGACGAATACCGCTTATCATGAAGCCGGTCATGCGATTGTTGCACTTAATGTGCCGAAAGCGGATCCGTTGCATAAAGCAACCATTATTCCGCGTGGCCGTGCACTGGGTATGGTGATGCAATTGCCGGAAGGTGATCGTTATTCGGTAACCTATACTTGGATGATTTCGCGCCTTGCCATCATGATGGGTGGCCGTGTGGCGGAAGAGCTGAAATTTGGTAAGGAAAATGTCACTTCCGGTGCATCTTCCGATATTCAGCAGGCAACCAAACTGGCCCGTTCAATGGTGACCCAATGGGGATATTCCGACAAGCTTGGCTATGTAGCCTATGGTGAAAATCAGGAAGAAGTCTTCTTAGGCCATTCAGTGGCAAGAACACAGAATGTCTCGGAAGAAACCGCCCAGATTATTGATGCTGAAGTCCGTCGTTTGATTGATGAAGCTTATGCAGAAGCAACCCGTATCATGACAGAAAAGCGTGAAGACTGGATTGTTCTTGCTGAAGGTCTTCTCGAATATGAAACGCTTTCAGGTGATGAGATCAGAAATTTGTTGGCTGGTAAAAAGCCGAGCCGTGATGCTGGCGATGACACACCAACCCGTGGTTCAGGTGTGCCGAAGGCGGGCGCCACTGCTCCTAAAAAGGGTGGCGAAGCAGGCGATGAAGGCCATATTGAGCCGGAACCACAGCCAAACTAATTTAAAAAGGCCGGTTTATCCGGCCTTTTTTATTGCCTGTTTGAATATGAAATCAGTTTTTATCTTTTTTTGTATTTTTGTCTTTACGGGCAGAGCATTGATTAATATGAGTTTTATGAATGTAAGTGGTATTATTAAAGCAATTAATATAATTCCATATTTTCATTGAAAAAGAGTGTTATTGCCGTTTTGCGGCAGTTCTGCGATAAAATGCGCAATTACTGACCGTTGATATTTCATCCGGCAGCTCACGGGATAAGGCGAAATCATGAGTCGCAAATATTTTGGTACAGATGGTATCCGCGGAAAAGCCAATAGTTTTCCGATGACGCCCGATATCGCTATGAAAGTGGGCATGGCAGTCGGACATCTTTTCCGCAATTCCGGTCAGGCGCGTCGCGTCGTCATTGGTAAGGATACGCGCCGCTCCGGTTATATGCTGGAAAATGCGCTTGTCGCAGGTTTTACCGCCACCGGCATGGATGTGTTTTTGTTGGGGCCAATCCCGACCCCTGCTGTCGCCATGCTTTGCCGTTCATTACGTGCTGATATCGGTGTGATGATTTCTGCCTCGCATAATCCGTTTTATGACAACGGCATCAAACTTTTTGGCCCGGACGGTTTCAAGCTTTCAGATGCTCTCGAACTCCAGATCGAAAAAATGATTGATGAAGATATGAGTTCGCTTCTGGTCAGTCATGGCGATGTGGGTAAAGCCAAGCGCGTTGATGGCGATATTTACCGCTATATCGAATTTGCCAAACGCACATTACCACGCAACCTTTCTCTGGAAGGTTTGAGAATTGTTGTCGATTGCGCCAATGGTGCTGCCTATAAAGTAGCACCTGCCGCTCTTTGGGAATTGGGTGCTGAGGTCATTACCATTAATGACAAACCGAATGGCATCAATATCAATGAAGATTGTGGCTCGACCCATCCGATTGGTCTGATTCGCAAAGTTCATGAAGTCCGCGCCGATGTGGGTATTGCACTTGACGGTGATGCTGACCGTGTGCTTTTGGTGGATGAAACTGGAACCGTAATTGACGGTGACCAGTTGATGGCGGTGATTGCGCAGTCCTGGGCGCGGAGTGGTCGTTTGCAAGGTGGCGGCATTGTTGCCACCATCATGTCCAATCTTGGCCTAGAGCGTTTCTTGGGCGATCATCATTTGTCGCTGGCGCGCACCAAAGTAGGTGATCGTTATGTGGTTGAGCATATGCGTGCCAATGGTTTTAATGTTGGTGGCGAGCAGTCCGGACATATTGTTTTGTCGGAGTTTTCGACAACCGGCGATGGTCTTGTCTCAGCATTGCAGATTTTAGCCTGTGTGCAGGAAGAGGGACGACCTCTGAGCGAAGTCTGTCGCAAGTTTGAACCGGTGCCGCAATTGTTGAAGAATGTGCGTTTTAGCGGCGGCAAACCGCTGGAAAATAAGCAGGTGAAATCAGCGATAGAAGATGCGCAAAACAGATTGGGCGATAATGGACGTCTGGTCATTCGTCCGTCCGGTACCGAACCTTTGATCCGTGTGATGGCCGAAGGTGATGACCGTCAACTGGTTGAAACAGTGGTCGATGACATCATCAATGTGATTTCTTCAATTAGAACAGCTGCTTGAATTGAAATTGATCAATATTTTTTAATTCGCCGGATGATCACTCATGTGATTATCCGGCATTTTTTATAGCTGTTGTCTATCAGTAAACCTTAATATTTATGGTAAAAAAACAAGGTTAAGCAGCGTTTAACTTTTTAACGGTAAGGTAGCCTCAAAATAGATTGTTGCATCGTTTCGCGATGTTACACAGTGGTGAGGCAGATATGAAACATACTCTGAAATATGGCTTAACGGTCACAATAGCATTAATTGGCTCCGCGAGTTTTTCAACGATCTCGCAAGCTGCAGATATCATTGAACCACCGGTCATTGAATTGCCCCCTCAGCCGGTTTCAACCGGTGGTTGGTATCTGCGTGGTGATGTCGGTTATTCGAAAACCAAGTATCGGGGTGCGAAGTTTCCGACCTACACGACAGATAATAATTGTGGTGATCCTTGTGTGATTCAAGGTGACGACGGCCATGTTTCAGGTAAATTGAAGGGTTCTTTCCTTGTCGGTGGTGGTCTTGGTTATCAAGTAACCGATTATTTCCGTACTGATCTGACACTGGATTATACCACCCGCTCATCTTTTGACGGAAGCCGTGGTACATGGTGCGGTGGCAACAGATGTAGTTCATCAGACAGCAGCAAAATGTCTGCCCTGTCATTGCTGGCAAATGCTTATATTGATATTGCCAATATTAACGGCTTCACCCCTTATGTGGGTGCTGGTATCGGTGGAACTTATGTCAAATGGGGTAATGTCATTCAGCAGAATCCAGGACAGGCCAATCCGATTGAGCTGGATGGTGCTTCTAACTGGCGTTTCACTTGGGCACTGATGGCCGGTGCATCATATGATCTGACACATAATCTGAAACTTGATGCCGGTTATCGCTTCCGTCATGTCAATGGCGGCAAGATGAGCGAAGGTGCATATTCAAATGGCCCTACCTATGACAAGGGCTTCAATATTCATGATGTTCGTGTTGGTCTGCGTTATCAATTCGACAATTGATTGTTGAACTGCATATACAAAAAAAGCAGGCCGTTAAGCCTGCTTTTTTTTATGATTCGTTTTATTAGCGCCTGACAGCGCGTCCAATCGCAATCAGGATACAGGCACCAATAAAGCCGGCAATCAGATAGCCGATCCAACCTGTGAGAATAATGCCGAAAAGACCGAGCAGGAAATTGGCAACGACCGCACCGATGATGCCTAAAATAATGTTCATGAAAACACCGTTGTTGCTTTTCATGAACATTTCGGCCAGCCAGCCAGCCAGACCACCAATGATAATCGCTGCAATCCAGCCGATTTGTGCATCTTCCATGAAGTGTCTCCCGCTATTGTTGAATTAAGCTTGTTGTTTGAAGATAACGTAAGACCGGCATGTATGGTTCCCTCAGTTTTTAAATAAACTGCACTTATTGCGTAGTTTTAAATTATTTTATTAAGCATCTTGCGCTTGAGGTCTGTTTCCAGTATCTCGGTAAGTGGGCCACGTCTCCCCAACGAGACGCGTGCTATCTGTGAGGATAGGAAACAACATGACCACGATTACGAAGCCGGACACCCGTCCGCTTAATCCTAATTTTTCTTCTGGTCCCTGTGCAAAACGTCCCGGCTGGTCGCTTGACGCGCTCAGTGGTGCACCTCTTGGCCGTTCGCATCGTGCGAAAATCGGCAAGAGCAAGCTGAAACAGGCGATCGACCTTACCCGTCAAGTTTTGAACGTCCCTGCCGATTATCGTATCGGCATTGTCGCGGCATCTGATACCGGCGCTGTTGAAATGGCGCTTTGGTCTATGCTTGGCGCGCGCGGCGTTGACATGGTTGCATGGGAAAGCTTCGGTGCCGGTTGGATCACTGATGTTGTCAAACAACTCAAATTAGAAGATACCCGCGTATTTGAAGCGCCATATGGTGAAATCGTTGATTTCGCTCAAGTCGACTTTGATCGCGATGTTGTCTTTACCTGGAACGGCACCACTTCGGGTGTGCGCGTTGCCAATGGTGATTTTATTCCGGCAGACCGCAAAGGTCTGACCATTTGTGATGCGACTTCTGCTGCCTTTGCACAAGATCTCGCATTTGAAAAGCTCGATGTCGTTACTTTTTCGTGGCAGAAAGTGCTGGGTGGCGAAGGTGCGCATGGTATTATTATTTTGTCACCGCGCGCGGTCGAGCGTTTGGAAACTTATAAGCCAGCATGGCCGCTGCCTAAGATTTTCCGCCTCACGAAAGGCGGCAAGCTGATTGAAGGTATTTTTGCCGGTGAAACCATCAACACGCCTTCGATGCTCTGCGTTGAAGATTATATTGATGCACTGGAATGGGCGCAGAACATTGGTGGTTTGCAGGCTTTGATCGGCCGTGCTGATCGCAATTTTGCAGCGCTTGATGCTTTTGTTGAAAAGACCCCTTGGATTGCCAATCTGGCTGTGAAGCCGGAAACCCGCTCCAACACCTCTGTCTGCCTGACCATTGTTGATGAAGCTGTGCTGGCACTGCCGGCCGATCAGCAGGCAGCTTTTGCCAAGGGTATTGTTTCTGTCCTGGAAAAAGAAGGCGTTGCCTTTGATATCGGTGCTTATCGCGATGCACCTTCGGGCTTGCGTATCTGGGTTGGTGCCACAGTAGAGACATCGGATGTCGAAGCTTTGACGCATTGGCTCGAATGGGCTTTCCAGAGCCAAAAAGCTGCCCTCAAGCAGGCTGCTTAATCAAGCTTTTCAAAAGTGGGATGGTAACTGAGTTGGGACTTTTATCATCACCGCTTTTTCTCACATTTCCTTATTTGCAAAAATTCAGTGATGGAGGCCATGATGGCACCGCGCGTATTGGTATCTGATAAATTATCACCAACTGCTGTTCAGATCTTTAAAGATCGCGGCGTTGAAGTGGACTATTTGCCTGATCTTGGCAAAGACAAAGAAAAACTGCTGGAAGTGATCGGCCAGTATGATGGTCTGGCGATCCGTTCCGCCACCAAAGCGACGGAAAAACTGATTGCTGCGGCAACCAATCTTAAAGTGATTGGCCGCGCCGGTATTGGTGTTGATAATGTGGATATTCCGGCTGCATCGCGCCGTGGTATCATTGTCATGAATACGCCTTTTGGTAATTCGATCACCACTGCGGAACATGCGATTGCATTGATGTTTGCAGTTGCCCGCCAATTGCCGGAAGCGGATGTTTCGACACGCGCAGGTAAATGGGAAAAGAACCGTTTTATGGGTGTTGAAATCACCGGTAAAACATTGGGTGTGATTGGTTGCGGTAATATTGGTGCGATTGTTGCTACCCGCGCCATTGGCCTCAAAATGAATGTGGTGGCTTTTGATCCGTTCTTGTCGGAAGGCCGGGCGAAAGAGCTGGGCGTTGAGAAAGTTGATCTCGACACATTGCTGGCACGCGCTGATTTCATCACGCTGCATACACCACTGACCGATAAAACCCGCAATATCATCAATGCGGAAAATCTGGCCAAAACCAAAAAAGGTGTACGCATTGTCAATTGTGCCCGTGGCGGACTGATTGTTGAAAAAGATCTGATCGAAGCATTGAAATCCGGTCAGGTTGCGGGTGCGGGTGTCGACGTTTTTGAAGTTGAGCCTGCAACCGAAAACGAACTTTTCAACCTGCCGAATGTTGTTTGCACTCCTCATTTGGGCGCTTCAACATCTGAAGCACAGGAAAATGTGGCTTTGCAGGTTGCCGAACAAATGTCGGATTACCTGATCAAGGGCGCTGTTACCAATGCGATCAACATGCCGTCGATTACAGCAGAAGAAGCACCGTTGCTCAAGCCTTTTGTCAAACTGGCTGAAGTGCTTGGTGCTTTTGTGGGGCAAGTGACCGACGAACCTATTCAGGAGGTTGAAATCCTGTTTGATGGTGCGACTGCCAATATGAACACCCGTGCTTTGATGAGTGCAGCATTGGCTGGTCTCATTCGCCCGCAGGTATCGGACGTCAACATGGTTTCGGCGCCGATTATGGTCAAAGAACGCGGCATTATTGTTTCCGAAGTGAAGCGTGATAAATCCGGCGTCTTTGACGGCTATATCAAGCTGACAGTTAAAACCACATTGCGCGAGCGCTCCATTGCCGGTACTTGCTTCTCTGATGGCAAGCCGCGCTTTATCCAGATTAAGGGTATTAATTTGGATGCGGAAGTTGGTCGTGATATGCTTTATGTCACCAATGTCGACATTCCGGGCATGATTGGTTTGCTGGGTACAGTGTGCGGCAAGCATAAAGTTAATATTGCAAACTTTGCTCTGGGACGCGATAAGCCGGGCGGTGACGCAATTGCATTGCTTTATGTTGATGGTCCGATTCCGCCGGCAATGCTGGAAGAACTGGCTGAACAGCCTGCCATTAAAGCAGCGCGTCCGCTGGAATTTAATGTTGAAGAAAACTGATTAAGAAATGAGAGACGGGATGGAACAATTTGTATGGCGCAACATGCGTGACACGGATGTGTTTGCTGTCACTGACGTCGCGAATAGTGTTCATCCCGATTTCCCTGAAGATGTTTCTGTTTTTCAGGATAGATTCGATCTTTATCCGGCAGGTTGTTTCGTGCTGGAAGCTGATAATCACATTGCCGGTTATGGCATCAGTCATCCGTGGGCTTTGAATGAAGCACCTGTATTAAACTCTTTATTGCAGGTTTTGCCCCAAAATGCTTCGAGCTATTATTTACATGATGTAGCGCTGACCGAAATGGCGCGCTCCGGCGGTAATGCTTCCAAATTATTGAAATTGATGGTGCAACAGGCACAAAATGATGGCTTTGACGCCATGGCGCTGGTAGCCGTCAACGGCTCGCGTCCGTTCTGGGAACGACAGGGATTTTCTGTTCGTGATGTGGCAGCACTTGCCCAAAAACTGAAATCTTATTCGGATGATGCGCATTATATGGTGCGTCTTCTCGACAATATTTAGATTTTTTTCTTCATTTAGCGCAATCAAGAGTCGCGCTTTTCTTAATCTGTCTGTATAGAGACGAGGGATCAGCACCTTGTTGTTCAAACCAAGTGTGCGTTGATCCTTGGATTTCTTTTTTCACGGGCAAAATCCGGACCAAGGAGTTTCTTCAATGGCAAATGTGGTTGTCGTCGGGTCGCAATGGGGCGACGAAGGCAAAGGTAAAATCGTCGACTGGCTGTCGGAACGTGCTGATGTCATCGTGCGCTATCAGGGTGGCCATAATGCCGGCCATACGCTCGTCATTGATGGCACGAGCTATAAATTGTCGCTGCTGCCTTCAGGGCTTGTGCGCGGTAAGCTCAGCGTTATCGGCAATGGTGTTGTGGTTGATCCGCACCATTTTGTTATGGAAATTGAAAAACTGCGTGCACAGGGTGTCGACATCAATCCTGAAGTGTTGCGCGTTGCTGAAAATGCACCGCTGATCTTGTCGATCCACCGCGATCTGGATGCGATGCGTGAAGGCGCGACCGAAGGTCTGAAAATCGGCACTACCAAGCGCGGTATTGGCCCGGCCTATGAAGATAAAGTGGGTCGCCGTGCGATTCGCGTCATCGATCTGGCAGAACCGGAAACATTGCAGCCGAAAGTCGAACGCCTGCTGGCGCACCACAATTTGCTGCGTCGCGGCATGGGACTGGAAGAAATTGCAGTTGAAACCATTCTGGAAGAACTGACTTCAGTTTCAGAACAGATTCTGCCTTATATTGATCAGGTCTGGCGCTTGCTGGATGAACGCCGCAAGGCTGGTGATCGTATTCTGTTTGAAGGTGCGCAGGGCGCGCTTTTGGACAATGACCACGGTACCTATCCGTTTGTGACTTCATCAAACACCGTTGCCGGTCAGGCTGCTGCTGGTTCGGGTCTTGGCCCAACAGCAATCGGTTATGTTCTGGGTATCACCAAAGCTTACACAACCCGTGTCGGCGAGGGGCCTTTCCCGACTGAGCTCGACGATGAAATCGGTCAGTTTTTGGGTGAAAAAGGCCATGAATTTGGCGTTGTTACCGGTCGTAAGCGTCGTTGTGGCTGGTTTGATGCGGTGATTGTGCGTCAGACAGTGCGCACTTCCGGCATTACCGGCATTGCATTGACCAAGCTGGACGTGCTCGACGGACTTGATGAAATCAAAATCTGCGTAGCCTATGAGCTGGATGGCAAGCGCATTGATTATCTGCCGTCTTCGATGGGTGCGCAGGCACGTGTGAAGCCGATTTATGAAACATTGCCGGGCTGGTCAGAAACCACTGCCGGTGCGCGCAGCTGGAATGAACTGCCGGCACAGGCCGTTAAATATGTTCGTCATATTGAAGAGCTGATCGGTGCGCCGGTGGCGATGCTTTCAACAAGTCCAGAACGTGAAGATACTATTCTGGTAACTGATCCGTTTCATGACTAAGATTGAGCCATGACTTCGATTAAAAGCCCCGTTTCAGAACAGAAACGGGGCTTTTTCTATAAAAAAATCCGGCTATCTGTCGTTTAAGTATGGTCGGCTCTTTGCTTTTGTTCAATAATTATGATTATTGGATGGTTTATCCCATATCTTTTACAGAGAGTTCGGGCTTGATAGCATGGCAGATTTTGTAGCGGTACTAAAGAAGACGATTGACGCGCAGGCAGATCCCACACCTGAATTGCGTCAACGCGTCTATGCAAAAGCACGCGCGACGATCGAGCAGAAACTGGTAACAGCCAATGCGCCTGAATCGGTTTCGATACGTCAGCGTCAGATGCTGGAAGATTCGATCAAAGAGGTCGAAGCATTTTATGCCCCAGCACCGGTTGTTGAACCAGAGCCGGAAATCGAGCCGGAAACCAAATTTGAGATCGAGCCGGAAATTACAAAACCTGCTGATCCGCTTGAGGACTTCTTAAGCGAAAGCGCATCAAGTGCAGAAAGCGATGAGGGGACTTTAACCGCCGCTCCTGATTTTACTGCCGGTAATCGTGATAAAGACCAAGACACAATTGCAGGCAATGGCTCATTGCCGGATGTCGATCTTGATAAAGATCGCTTGGCAGACAGTAGCTCCAAGCCGCGCTCCCCGCGTAAACCCGCTTTCAATGACGCATTGGAAGACAAGCGCACCCATAAAGGTTTGATCATTGGTTTGATTGCTGCATTTGTGATTGGTGGCGGTGGTTATGCAGCCTATGTTAATAAAGACACGTTGAGCGAACTGGCTTCAAGCCTTGGTCGTGGTGAGCCGGATGCACCTGTTGCAGGCGGTACAGATACACCTGCTACGACCGACAAGCCTGAGACACCCGATATTGGCGGTGGTACCGAGACCGGCACCGGCACTGAAGCGCCGGATGCACCAGAGCCAAAGCTGACACAACGTCTCTTGCCGGATGGCACGGAAGTGGATGAGGGCCCGGCGGGTGGTGTTGCTTCTGATCTGGCCGAAGGTAAATCGACTACAGCGCTGAACCAGAATTCAGCGACCGGTCAGGCTCCTGTCAGTTCCGGTGGTACCGAGCAAGCTGGTGCAGGTGTTGCGGTCGGACAAAAAGCATTCTTCTATGAAGAACGCTCCGGCGCTGAAGATGGCTCGGCACAGTCTGGTAGCGTTGTCTGGTCGGTGGTGCAGGATTCGCCGGGTGATGGTGAGCCGGAAGAGCCTGCTATCCGTGCGGAAGTCACCATTCCCGATACGCAGATGCGCATGCAGATGACTATCCGCCGCAATGCGGACAAATCATTACCTGCCAGCCATTTGATTGAGATGATGTTCTTTGTACCGGACGATTTCTCTGGTGGTGTCGTTGATAATGTTCAGCGTATCACCTTCAAGGATACAGAGCAGGCAGCCGGTAATCCGCTGATCGCGATCTCATCGAAGATTGCTGACAACTTTTTTATCGTAGCACTCAATGATGCACGTACTGCTGTTGATACCAATCTGTCGTTGATGCGTCGTTTACAGTGGGTGGATATTCCGATCACTTATCGCAATGGCCGCCGCGCGCTGCTGAGTCTGGAAAAAGGCGTACCGGGTGAGAAGGTCTTTAATGACGTGCTGAAAAGCCAGTAAGGTTTTTCAAGCTGGGTTGAGACAAAATAAAAGGCCGCGAAAGCGGCCTTTTTAATATGCGGAAATTTAAGAACAGTCAGGCTTTAAGCATTAGCCTGATTGCTGATTGCTCCCATCGCCTGATTTTGTGTAGCCTGATGTTGGCTGAGTGCTGCTGCTTGTACAGCTTCCTGCACTTTTTCAAAGGCGCGCACTTCAATCTGGCGCACACGCTCGCGGCTGATGTTGAATTCGGCAGAGAGCGCTTCAAGTGTCACCGGTTCGTCAAGCAGACGACGTGCGTAGAAAATACGCTGTTCACGCTCGTTGAGATTGCTCATTGCCTGTTCCAGCATCGCACGACGGTTTTCGAGCTCGTCCTGCTCAATCAGCATGGTTTCTTGACTGTCGCTGTTATCAACGAGCCAATCCTGCCATTCACCTGATTCGCCTTCAGAAGCGCGGATCGGCGCGTTGAGCGAAGCATCACCCGACAAACGGCGGTTCATCGACACAACTTCTTCTTCACTCACATTTAGCTTTGTAGCAATATGGGCAACCTGATCAGGGTTCAGATCACCGTCATCCAGCGCCTGAATTTTGCTTTTCATTTTACGCAGGTTGAAGAACAAGCGTTTCTGATTGGCGGTGGTGCCCATTTTGACAAGGCTCCACGAGCGTAAAACATATTCCTGAATGGAAGCCTTGATCCACCACATCGCATATGTGGCAAGACGGAAACCACGTTCCGGCTCAAACTTTTTAACGGCCTGCATCAGGCCGACATTGCCTTCGGAGATAACCTCACCGATCGGCAAACCATAACCACGATAGCCCATGGCAATTTTGGCAACCAGTCGCAAATGGCTGGTGACCAGTCTATGGGCAGCTTTCGGGTCGGCATGTTCATGATAACGCTTGGCCAGCATATATTCTTCTTGCGGCTCAAGCATTGGGAAACGACGAATTTCTTCGAGATAACGGGTAAGTCCACCGTCACCGGAAGTGATACTTGGAAGATTGACCTGGGCCATGAAGCACCCTCCTTCTTGGTTGCAGGCTCCCATTTGGCAAGCCCGGCTTACCGGTGCAAATTGCCAACCGGTTTTAGATTACAGTATAGACTGAAATCAGGCGAAAAAACGATTAAAAGAAATGCACAGTCTGTCACTCTTTCGTTAACGCTCACGTCTGACAAAAGTTCCATTGTTTTTGATTTTGATGAATAGACGGGAACAGTGTTCATACGTCACTGCTTGATATGACAGGTGAAGCCATATGTTTTGGTAAACTATACTTACAAGTAGGAATAAAAAAACTGCCTTCAAGGGATGAAGGCAGTTTTTAATTATCAACCGTGCTGATCTTTGCGGAATTGATCAATCAGATTTTGAAAGTCATCCGGCAAGGGGGCTTCAAAACGCATCAATCGCTCATCAGCGGGATGGGCAAAGGCGAGCAGACGGGCATGAAGTGCCTGACGCGGGAATTTCTGCACCGCTTCGCGCAGATCGTCCGGCAGCTTGTTGGCTTTGGTTTTAAAAGCCCCGCCATAATCATTGTCCCCGACAATTGGTGTGCCGGTATAGGTCATGTGGACACGAATCTGGTGGGTTCTGCCGGTCTCCAACTGGCATTCGACGACAGAGGCAAGCGCTGTGGCATCTTCTTTTGCGGCAAAGCGTTCCAGCACTGTGTAATGGGTCACAGCATAGCGTGCGTCTTCGCGATCTTCTTTGACGACCGCCTGCTTGGTGCGGTCGCGGCTGGAACGTCCAAGATAGGTTTCAATCGTGCCTTGCGGACGCTCCGGCAAGCCCCAGACAAGCGCCACATAGGCACGTTCCAGATCACCGGTCAGGCCGTGATCAGCAAATTGTGCCGATAAATGTTGATGCGTTTCATCATTTTTGGCAATCACCAGCACACCGCTGGTGTCTTTATCCAGGCGGTGGACAATGCCCGGACGCAACTCACCGCCAATTTGTGACAGATTATTGCCGCAATGATATATCAAGGCATTGACCAGGGTGCCGGTCATGTTTCCACTGCCCGGGTGGACGACAAGGCCGGCAGGTTTGTTGATGACAAGCACATCGTCATCTTCATAGAGAATGTCGAGAGGAATATTTTCTGCCTGGGGTTTTGTTGATTGCACTTCGTCAAGCGTGATGGTGACAACCATATCTTCGCGTAACTTGTGTTTGGATTCGCGAATTGTGGTTCCATTTACGGTTACACGTCCGTCGGCAATCAGTGCCTGAATGCGGTTGCGCGACAGGTCAGGGGCAAGCTCTGCGCTCAGCCACTGGTCTAATCGTTTGCCAACGGCGTCTGCTCCGGCAATTATCTCTTTCAATCGTCTCGTCCCTTCGTTATCACGCGGCATGGGTGCATGAACCGGAGTTATTGAATGCAGGATCCAAATTATCCTCGATATCAGAATCAACACGATCCACGATATGAGGAACAGCAAGCTTATTATCCCGATCCCAATCAGGAGCCACCACTTGATCCGGCCATGGAGCGCGTGAGGCGCAAGATGATCCGGTTACTGGCTGTCTCAATCGGAGTTATGCTTATTGGTCTTATGGCTGTGCTTGCAGCCGTTGTCTACAAAATCAATAAAGCGCCTGACACGCCGGAGCAAGAGGATCTGCGCTCCGATATTCCTGGACAGACTACTGTGGTACCGGAAGAACCGTTCAAGATGATTGAAACGCAAATTACGCTGCCAGAGGGCACAAGATTGCTGTCTCAAAGCCTGTCCGGCAATATGATTTCGCTTGAAACCCTGCTTCCTGACGGCGGGACGGAAATTATAGTCTATGATTTCAAAGAATCACGCATCGCTGCGCGTATGATTTTGGGTAATGTAGAATAATCAACAGGCGTTTTTGCAAGCTGGCCGCTGAAAATGATGAGTTTTGAGCGACGGCTTGTGTAAAAACTCAAAGAAATCAAAATAATCGGAAGAAAATGCATTTTTTTCCGATTATTTTTTCCAAAGCAGTTGCGCTTTGAAAATAAGCCGATTATATCGGCGTCACAGTCAAGTGATTGCCTCTCAAACGAAGCAGCTACTTTACTCACAAGCATCACAAGATGCGCGTGCGCCCATCGTCTAGCGGTTAGGACGCCGCCCTTTCACGGCGGAAACAGGGGTTCGATTCCCCTTGGGCGTACCATTTTCTTTCCTTTAAATTAAAGCATGACTTTTTATCACAAGATTTTGTGTGACCTTGCACATTTAAAAGATTGTATAAAATATTGTGCTTGATATTCCCTTGAGCATATTTGCAACAAGCGGCGTGTCGGTGCATAATCCGGCCATGAACACAATGACCACATCAAACGATTACGAACAGCAGCTTCGGCAGGCAGGCGTTAGAATTACACGTCAGCGACGGATTATTCTGAATATTCTTTCTGATTCGGAGGATCATCCCGATGCGCTGGAAATTTTCCGACGTGCTGTGGAAATTGATAACAGCATTTCATTGTCGACCGTCTATCGCACCATGAAATTGCTGGAGGAGCAGGGGGCAATCCACAGGCATGCTTTCAATGGCGGGCCATCACGCTTCGAACATGCCGGCTCAGAACATCATGACCATATTATTGATATGGAAAGTGGTGACGTCGTGGAATTCCATTCGGAAAAGATCGAGCGCTTGCAAGAAGAGATTGCGCGTGAGCTGGGTTATGAAATTGTTCACCATCGGCTTGAGCTTTATTGCCGTAAAATTGCAAAATAAATTTTCACATTATTGATGACATACGACGTTCTAACACTCAGTTGGGGCGAAGGGGCATTAAACCTTTTTCAAAGGTCGAAATGATTCTTGGCAATGGTCAGACGATAGGTGACACCCAATTCATTTTTCAAATATTCCGCTTTGCCATCAACCACGGAAGGAATAATGCGCTCTAAAACAGCAGAGCCAAAACGCGGCGGTGAACTTTCATCAATGGGGATGCTGTAAAAATCCGTTTCGTGCCATTCAAAGACGAGCTGATCATCGCCATTCGGTGTCTTGGCTGCTCTCATGCCAATGGTCACATGATTCTTGGATTGCGGATTAAGACCGCCATAGGATGTGGCATTGACGATCAACTCGTGCAGAGCCAAACCTAAATGTAAGGCGGCGCCCGGGAATAGATAAGGATTTTCGCCGGTGACGTGCAAACGACCGTCATTGATATGGGTATATTTTTCAACCTGTGAGCGGACGAGGTCGCGGAAAAGCGCGCCATGCCAATTGGAATCAGTCACCAAATCCTGAGACTGTGAAAGCGACTGGATACGCCCGCGGAATTTGTTCAGGAAACCGTCAATCGTATCCGTAAAGCGGGCGGTTTGTGCCGCAACACTTTGAATGATGGACAGAAGGTTTTTGGAGCGGTGGCTCACTTCCCGCAGTAAAGCTTTGAGTATCTGTTCACGCCGTTTTAATTCACTGATATCAACCATTGTCGTGAGAACACCGGCCAGCATACCATTGTCATGATAATCACAATCAATATAAAATTCATACCAACGTGAAGAATTACCGGTGTGAATGTTTAATTCCACCATTTGTGGCGTTGCAGTGGTGATCGCTTCTTCGCGCGCGGTTGCCAGTCTGGCCGCCGCTGCTTCACTCATCAGTGTTTGATCCGTACAACCATTAAACCATTTATCTTGCCATATAAGCGGCAGATTTTCCGACCATAAATATTCGAGGCTCGCTGATTGATAGAGGATGCATACGCGTGCATTTTTCATCGAACGGGAAAGCGAACGTAGTCGGGATAATTCACTTGGCTCTATGAGTTTAACTTGAACGCCTTCACTTGTGCCCCCCTCTTTCATAAGTGCAGTCATTCCACTTGTATTTGCTGTTGAGCTGAAACTATTTGCTCTCATTGCACTGCCTTGATGAAAAAGACTTATCTGCTCCATAGAAAGGGGCAAATATGTGTATTTTTATATAATTTTTTAAACTTTACGGATGATGCCTGCAACCAGCGATAAAACCAGCAATGCAAGGAATACAAAAAATAATATTTGTGCAATACCTGCCGAAGCACCAGCAATGCCGCCAAAACCCAGCGCACCTGCCACAAGTGCAATGACCAGAAAAATCATCGTATAATATAACATAGTGACGTCCTTTCCCGTTTTATTCCCCAAATGTTTCATTGGCTATAAAACGCAGTAAAAAGACTTTGGTTCCTTGAAATTTTAATAAATGGATTATTGGTGTACAGCCATTGTCATATAAGAACGGTGGCCGGGCGCCGGAGAAAGCCGGCGCCGGACTTGATCAGACATCGGCATATGTCTGTTCGTTAAAGAAAAGTGCCTGACTGATAAGCGCGCGTACCATGTCCGGATTAAATGGTTTACTGACGAGAAAAGTTGGCTCCGGACGGTCACCGGTCAGAAGACGTTCGGGGAAGGCAGTTATGAAAATCACCGGAATAATGTCATTTTTGAAAATGTCATTGACCGCATCAATACCGGAACTGCCGTCTGCCAATTGGATATCAGCCAGCACCATAGCCGGTTTTTCGCGTTCATAGAGCGCTACCGCTTCGCTACGGGTTCTGGCAATGCCGACCACTTCATGACCAAGGCTTTGTACAAGCTGTTCGAGATCCATGGCAATAAAAGGTTCATCTTCGATAATCATCAGGCGTGTGGCCACCTGACGGGAGATTTCTTCGGAAGCCTGTTTCAGCAGTTTGCCGAGTTCTGTTTCGTCAATGTCGAGAATTTCGGCTGCCTCTTTTTCACTGAAGCCTTCAACGCTAACCAGCAAAAAAGCCATCCGCGGACGTGGCGCAATAGACTTCAGATTGGCGGCAGCGCGGTTTTCCCATCCTTGAGCGGAGGAGGAGGGACTAATATTTATGTTTGCCTGGTTAAACAATCGGGTGAACAAGCGGTAAAGCCCGATACGATCTGCGGAGGTTTCCGGGAACAGCGCGACATCTGCAATGAGCGCTTCTAACGTGGAAGCGACATAAGCATCCCCAGCCGTTTGTGTGCCTGTCAGTGCACGGGAAAAACGGCGCAGATATGGGAGATGAGGTGCGATTCTTGTAGAAAGGGGCATTATCAGACTCCTCAAAGGCCATTTAGGCTTGTATTATTGGCATTATTAGACGCATGCTGCATTAAATATTTGTTTCTTGGGGAACAATAAAGTTATTCATGCATTAAAGATTATGATTGCGGCATTTTCAATTAGCGGCCAAATTTATATTAAAACGGAACAGCAGAGCTTATGACCATAATTAAAAAAAGTCAGGCCACGGATGATGCGGCAAAAGAAACGCGCGTTTCGGCAGTTGAGGAATTAGGACCTAATTGTGAGGTTGGCAGCAAACTGCGCGCACTTTATGCCTCTATTCAGGATGAAACCATACCAGACAGGTTTTTGGACCTGCTGGAAAAGCTTGATGCTGCCGAACAAAAGTATCAGGATAAACAAGATCAAAGCGGGGGCAGCTGACAAATGGTTGATAGCGCATCGGTTTTTAAAAGAGACCTTCTGGCGGCGCTACCAAATTTGCGTGCCTTTGCAATTTCTCTGATAGGGCAGACTGATAAAGCAGATGATTTGGTACAGGATACGGTTTTGAAAGCTTGGGCCAAACAGGATAGTTTTGAATCCGGTACCAATATTAAAGCCTGGCTTTTTACCATTTTGAGAAATGAATTTTACAGTCAAATGCGCAAACGCGGGCGTGAAGTGCAGGATAGCGACGGCGTGTTCAGTGATAATCTGGCGGTTCATCCAGAACAATATGGCTCATTGGACATGAAAGATTTTCGTAAAGCACTTAATTTATTACCTGATGATCAGCGTGAAGCAATTATTCTGATTGGTGCTTCCGGTTTTTCTTATGAAGAAGCTGCGATTATCTGTGACTGTGCAGTGGGAACGGTGAAAAGCCGCGTATCACGTGCCAGAACGCGTCTACAGGAGCTGCTTGATATCAATGGACAAGCTGATTACGGACCTGATGCGGTATCGGCGCATGTGACAATGAAGAGTTTTGCATGAAATCTTATTAGCGGATGGACAATACCGCTTATAAACTTAAGTTCATAAAGAATTAAAATTTTACTGCTTGATAAAGTTTTATAAGTGCGCTCTTGTAAGTGAAAGAGCAATTCTGTTGTTTGGCATAGATTGTGTTTTTAGTATTATCAGCAGATATACAGCAAAAAATAAAAAAGAAATGGCGGGTTGCTGCAATCAGCATTTCTCTCGCACTGGTTTTGATATCTGCAACCAGCACTGTTTATTTGACGATTGGTGTAACCCGGCAAATTGATGATATCAAACATAGCTATGAGTTGTCGCAACAAGTAGATATGCTTATGCGTCTGGCATTCAATCTCGAGGCTAACCGCAAAGGTTATTTGCTGACACTTGAAGAGCCTTATCTCGATTCCTATCAATTTTCGTTGCGCTCGCTGCAAGAGACATTGGATGTTATCGAAAGCATTGTTGTTGATGATCGGGATAAGACAGCGCGTGTTACCGACATTAAAAATCTGATTGGCCGTGTTGATCAAGACGTACGCTATACAATTGATATGGCCAAAAATAAGCGGCTTGATGAGGCTTTGGATAGAGTCCGGCAGGATGAAGCCGCTATCTTTCTGGCACAACTTGATAAAGTCGTCTCGCTTTTTTTAAGTGATGAAAGTGTGCAGCTAGCAGAGCGTAATAAACAAATTGACCGCACCCGCAACATGTTGACTGCTACTTCAATGCTGGCACTTTTGTCGGCTGTGGTGCTTGTTGTCTTGTTGTTCAGCCGCTTGCAGCGTTCAGTGCGCCGTCTCAATGAAGGCCATATGGTGCTGCGTAGTGAAAATGAAGAATTGGAACAAAAAGTTCAACAACGCACCGCCGAGTTGCTACAGGAGCGGGAGGTTGCCGAGCGTGAACGCAGCCGTGTCGAGGTGCTTTTACAAGACAGCAATCACCGGATTGGCAATTCTCTGGCGCAGGTATCATCGCTTTTAAGCCTGCAAATGCGCCAAATTGATAATGATGATGCACGTAAAGCTCTGGATTCTGCGCGTGCGCGTATTCACACAATTTCCATTGCGCACCGTCGGTTGCGTTTGGGCAAGGATCTGGAAACCGCACGTGTTGATGAATTTTTGCATGCTGTGGTTCAAGATATTATTCAACAGTCGAATAATTTTGGCGATAAAATTAAGTTTAAAACCGATTTTTCATCTCAAAGTTTTCATGCGCGCGATGTGACGACCATCGGGATTATTTTAGGCGAACTCGTCACCAATTCGCTCAAACATGCGTTTCATAACCGCAGCGCAGGTGAGGTTTATATCCGCTTTCAACCCGCTGAAGATGGCAAGTTTTGTCTTGTTGTCAAAGATGACGGCAATGGCTGGAACGGCGAAAAGAAATGTGCCGGTCTTGGGGCCATTGTCGTTGAGCAGTTAAGTCAGCAATACGGGGGCAAACCACATTATTCCGAAAAACATGAAAACGGCACAGCGGTAACTATTAAATTTACGAGCCTGAAGCCTGCCGAATAAATGAAAACGGCCATGCCGGAAAATCCATGGCATGGCCGTTTTTTCATATTTTCATAATCGAGCTGGTTCAAGCGCGATCATTGTTTTTTTTATCACGCAGCAATGAAGTCAGTGCCATAGTTGCCAATGGCAAGGCAGCGGCCAATATCGGGCGTTTAAGCACAGCTTCAACGGCTGCAAGCGATGCAGTTGCCACGAAAGCTGATTTATCGGCTTCGAGGCGTTCACGCCGCTTTCGCTCAGCTGCTGCATTAACACTTTTGATAATGAGCCATGCCACCAATGCTACTATAAAAGCACCTGCTGCCATGATGAGAGCAGCGGCAAGTGGACTGCCGAGTGTTGACAGATAGATAAAACCTGCAAGCAAGAGAAAGACGAAACCAATTGCCGCAAATATGCCGATGATAGCACAGGTGATGAACCCGCGTTTGGCCTGTTGCGTGGTTTCACATAATTCTTGCTTAAACATGGATATGATTAAGGGCGACAATAAACGCAGCATGATCAGCGACGCAAGATTGCAAGCAGATAGCCGACACCAACAGCCGTTGCGAGAGATGCAATCGGACGCTCGCGTACGGTTTCCAGCAATTGGTCTTCAATATTTTGTGCGCATGACTTCAGCTCGCTCATGGTCGTTTCACCATGTTCTACCGCGTCTGCATAGACTTGCGAAGCATCACGCTTGGCATCGCGGAGTTTTTGTTGCCCCAGTTGGGAGATTGTTGCTGCAATGGATGCAATATCCTGCTTGAGCTGTTCAATCTGTTCCTGAAGATCGGTACTGCCGACATCTGTCATTTCTTCAACTTTCTGGGTGACCTTATCTGCTGCACGTGCCATGTTTTGGCCTCCATAAATGAATAAACTCTTTATTGTTAGCATGAGGCAATAGAATGCCAACATATACTATATGAGGAATAAGTGCTTTATTACTCTTTTAGTTAATGTCGTCATGACAAAAAAGTTCCCATAAATCTATTTTAATTAGGGCATAAACCAAAACATGACTTGCATAATCATGTTATTGGGGACTATTAAGGGGCAATAACTGTCTTTAGAGCTCTGTTATCCGGTGCGGCTGAAAGGCAGGGGATGAAACTAAGTGTTCAGCTAAGATTAATGAGGGTTCCTGTGTCTGTAACCATTAAACACGCAATGCAGCAGTTTGGTTTTATATTACTAGCCGCTGGTATTGCGAGCTCGCCGCTGTTGAGCGGTCAGGCTTTCGCGCAGGAAACCCCTTCTAGCTCATCCGGAAATACTGAAACTCCGGCGCCAGTTCAAACAGCTCCTGCACAGCCAGCTGCGACCCAAGAAGCTCCGTCACAGCCATCGGCTGCGCCTGCAGCGCCCGTTGCTCCTGCAACATCAGAGCCTGCAGCGGCACCAACAAATACGCCTGCATCCCCCGCTGCATCTGGTGCGCCGTCTGAAAATAATTCAGCGCAGCCATCGGCCACCGAGCCTGCACAGGGAAATATCCAGACTGATGTTACTCCGCAGGCAACACCTGCAGATGTGACGCCGATTCAGGCTGCACCTGCTTCCGGAGATGAGCCAGCGCAGGAGCGTGATCATACGCTGCCGCAGGATCTTTCGCCTATGGGCATGTTTATGGCAGCTGATATCATTGTTAAAACAGTGATGGTTGGTTTGGCTCTTGCATCCTTGCTGACATGGACTGTATGGATTGCTAAATCCCTTGAATTGGCCATTGCACGACGTAAGCTGAAAAAGGTGATGAAAACCATTGGTCATTCAGCATCGCTTGCTGATGCAGCCCGTACCCTTGCCAGTGAAAAGAGCCCTGGTGCGATTCTGGTTCATGCAGCACAAGATGAAGTGGAAGCAAGTGCCCCAGCTGTCGTTCTTGCGGGCGGTGAGGGTGTCAAGGAACGTGTTGCTTCCAGATTGTCACGTATTGAAGCTGCTGCTGGTCGCAGACTTTCCAAAGGTACCGGCGCTTTGGCAACCATTGGTTCGGTCGCGCCATTTGTCGGTTTGTTTGGTACTGTTTGGGGTATCATGAACTCCTTCATCAGCATTTCGGAATCACAAACAACCAATCTGGCGGTAGTAGCACCTGGTATTGCGGAAGCATTGCTTGCAACGGCAATTGGTCTTGTTGCCGCTATTCCTGCCGTGGTTATCTATAACGTCTTTGCACGTTCCATCACAACATATCGTCAAACATTGGCTGATGCGGGTGCTGGTGTCGAACGTCTGGTCAGCCGTGATCTTGATTTTGCGCTGGCTAAACGTCGTGCACAGCTTTCCAAGATTGCAGCGGAGTAAGTTTCATGGCCGGAAAGTTACGCGATTTAGATGATGATCTTTCCCTGAATCACGAGATCAATGTTACGCCTTTTATTGACGTTATGCTTGTTCTCCTGATCATTTTCATGGTTGCTGCTCCCTTGGCAACCGTGGATGTGAATGTGGATTTGCCGGCATCGAATGCGGCGTCCCAGCCACGCCCTGATTTGCCGGTTTATGTGACGTTGAAAGATGACTTGTCACTCAATATTGGCAACGATCCGGTAAACCGGGAAGAAATCGGTGGTTTTCTGGACAAAGTTTCAGAAAATAATAAAGATACACGTATCTTTTTACGTGCCGATAAGGTTGTCGGTTATGGTGAGCTGATGCGCGTTATGAATTTGCTGCGTGAAGCGGGATATCTGAAAATTGCGCTGGTTGGTCTTGAAACTGTCAGTGCACCGGATAATTCAGTTCAAAACGACAATGCAGGTGAAACACCTGCCCCTGCTCTTAACGGATCGGGGACGAACTAATGCTGAAAATGCCGCCTGAACATCCGCGTATCAGACCGGTTTCCATGGACGATACCCGTTCAGGATGGGTGGATGCTGCGCGTTGGATTGGTGCTGGTGCCATTGTTTTATGCGCGCATGCCGCTGGTGCTTATGTCGTGCATTCAATGCAGCCTGAAGACGTCATGGATGGCTCTCCTCCCGCAGCGATCATGATCGAGTTTGAGCCGGAGCCTGAAGCACCGATAGCAGAAGATGAGGCTGATGTTGTGCAGCCTGATATGGTGCAGGAACTGGCTGAAGTGGAACCGGAACCAGAGCCGGAGGTTGAACCGGAGCCAGAGCCGGAGCCTGTCGTGGAGCCGGAACCGGAACCAGAACCCGAGCCGGAACCAGAAGAAATCATCCCTGATATTGTGGAAGCACCAGAGCCGGAGGTTGCTGTACCGCTTCCAGCTGAAAAACCGGTTGAACGCCCGAAACCTGTTGAGAAAAAACAGGAAAAACCAGTCGAAAAACGTGTTGAGAAACCAAAACCTAAGAAAACCGAAAAAGCACCTGACAACAGCAGAGCGGCAACACCGTCTGTTGCGGCCAAGGACGGCGCAAAAATTGCGGCCAACCGCAATGGTCAGTCTGCCGGCAATCCGGGTATTAGTTCGGACAAATGGGTCTCAAAATTGCAGGCGCATTTGGAACGTCAGCGTCGTTTCTTGTCACGCGGTATGGGATCGGGTGCCAAGGGCATTGTGAATATCAGCTTTGTGATCGATCCGTCCGGTCAGGTGCTTTCGGCACGTGTTTCCGGCTCCTCTGGCGATCCTAAACTTGATCAGCTGGCACTGCAAACTGTACAGCGCGCATCACCCGTACCAGCCCCACCGGCAGCGATGGCTAAATCGCGTATGCCGATTACAGTTCCGATCCGCTTTACCGGACGCAGCTAATGCAATTGAAATAACGCCTTGTGGCACTATTCGCTGGATAGTGCCACAGCCGGCAATAATCTTGAAGCTTTGCGGGCAGGCAGATAACCAAAGATCAGACCAGTTGCGAAAGCCGAGCCAAAAGCCAGTAAAACAGGGCTGAGGCTATATTGAATGGTCAGCCCCATGACTTCGGCGATAAAAGCAATCGTCAGGCCGAACATAACACCCAATACGCCCCCAATACTTGAAACGACCAATGCTTCAGTGATGAACTGCATAAGGATGTCGCGGCGTCTGGCACCTGTTGCCATGCGCACACCGATTTCACGGGTGCGTTCGGTGACACTCACCAGCATGATATTCATGACACCGATTCCGCCAACCAGCAGCGAAATAGCCGCAATAGAACCTAAAAAGATTTTCAGCGTATTCGATGTTTCGGTAACGGCATCACGAATTGAAGACATATTGGTAATCATAGTGTCTTCACGCTGATGGCGCTCATTCAGCAATGCCTGGATTTGATCTTGGGTTGCATCGATCAGTGCATCATTTTCCACTTGCACGGTAATGTTGCGGACATGTCTTTGACCAAACAGGCGCTGATTTCCGGTTGTTAGCGGCACAATGGCAATGTCATCCTGGTCATTACCACCCATGCCGCCGCCTTTTTCCGCCAGTACTCCAATCACCTGAAACGGAATTTTCTGCACCAGAATATATTTGCCGATCGGGTTTTCGCCATTGGCAAACAAGGTGTCTGCGACCGTTGAACCAAGAGCGATAACTGGCGCATAGGTATTGAGATCATTGTCATTGATGAAGTCACCCTGTTCCATTTTCCACGATTTGGATGTGGTGAAAGCAGGAACCGTGCCGGTCACAGAGGACTGGTAATCCACATTGCCATAGCGAAGCGTGACGCTGGCACTGGTTTCAGGAACAGCAAATTTGACATTGGGCAGTTGTTCAATCGCGGTTGCATCTTCGGGAATAAGCGTTGCAATGCCGCCGCTGCCACGGAAATTGGCCATGCCGGGACGAATCAACAACAGGTCGGAACCCATGGCATTGATTTGATCGAGAATCGATTTTTGAGCGCCGCCGCCAATGGCAAGCATGGCAACTACAGAGCTGACACCGATAAAAATACCAAGCAAAGTGAGGATGGTTCGAAATAAATTGGCTCGAAGCGCACGCAAGGCCATTTTGATCGATTCACTTAAATCACCCAAACCAATCAGGCTTTTTTTATCCTGATGTTCGATAGATTGCCGGCTTGCTTCTGTCTGGATAATTACCGGCTTTATGGACTTGGTGGTATCGGCAAGAATATGGCCGTCTTTAATTTCAATCAGACGGTCTGCTTGTTCTGCCACTTCGCGTGAGTGCGTAATGACAATGATAGTGTGACCTTGCGCATGCATGGAGCGCAACAGAGCCATCACATCATCACCACTTTTACTGTCCAGCGCACCGGTTGGCTCATCGGCCAAAATGATGCGTCCGCCATTCATCAATGCACGGGCGATGGAAACGCGCTGTTGCTGACCGCCCGAGAGTTGGTTAGGCCGATGATCAAGCCGGTCGGCAAGGTTTAAGGTGGTGAGCAGTTCTTCAGAGCGTGCCTGTCTTTCGCTCAAAGACATACCGGCATAAATGGCCGGAACTTCGACATTTTCCTGCGCCGTGGCGGTGGGAATAAGATTATAATTTTGGAAGATAAAACCGAATGTGCGTCTTCTTAATGCTGCCAGTTCATCGGGGGCAAGATCAGCTACATCTTCACCTTCCAGCAGGTAATGACCGCTGCTTGGATTATCCAGACAGCCTAATATATTCATCAAAGTTGACTTGCCGGAACCGGATGCACCGATGATGGCGACAAATTCACCCGATTGGATTTCCAGCGAAATACCATGCAGTACTTCCACCGACAGATCGCCATTGTGAAAGGACTTGCGGATATTATTGAGTTTGATCAATGCAGACATGAGGCGGCTCCCTTAGAACATACCCGGTCTGAAATTATTTCTGCGATTGCCGGATTGCCCGCTTGCTGCATTGTTGATGATAACAGTTTCGCCTTCTTCAAGCCCGCTGATGACCTGCGCCTGAACACGGTTACGAATACCGACTTCAACGGTTTTTTCTTGTGTGGCACCAGAGGGTGTGACGACTGAAACTGTTGCACTGGACGAGCCGGTTTTACCATTACCGCTTGGAGCATCTTTCAAAGCGGAAACCGGCACCAAAAGAGCATCTTTGGCCGCATCATTAATGAAATAAACCTGAGCACTCATATCGATTTTGAGTTCGTCATCAGGATTGGGCACGTCAAAAAGCGCATAATAAAGCACGACATTATTGAGCACTTCCGGAGTCGGTTTGATCTGGCGCAACTTGCCCTGATAGCGTTTGCCCGGTTGGCCGAGCAGGGTGAAATAAGCTTCCATACCAATTTTGAGGCGGCTGATATCGGCTTCGGACACCTGTGCTTCGACACTCAGTATGGTGAGATCGGCAACGGTCACAACAGTTGGCGCACTTTGCACGGCATTGAGCGTTTCACCTTCTTTAGCCGGCTGGTCGACGATGGTGCCATCCATAGGACTGTAAATTTTGGTATAGCCGAGATCGACTTTCTCGCTCTCGACTTGTGCCTGTTGTTGGCGAATTTGCGCGCGCAGCGATTTAACATCTGCTTCGGCCATTACCTGATCGGCATCGGCTTGTTCAACCGTTGCCTTTGAGACACCGCGTGTGGCGAGCAAAGCACGCTGACGATCAGCATTCAGTTTTTTAATCTTGGCTTGTGCTTCGCGGCTTATGAGCTGTGCTTCCAGATTTTCAAGCTGTGCACTGCTCATTTCGACGCGTTTTTCAATCGGAGCCGGATCAATTTCGGCCAATAACTGACTTTTTGTTACCTGATCACCGACCTCGACCTTGACCGATTTGAGCTGGCCGGAAACCTGTGCGCCAACATTGACACTGCGGAGCGCTTTTAATGTTCCAACAGCTGTAATGGCATTTTCAATGTCACCGCGCACGACTTTTTGGGTCAGTTGCGCCGTGCCTGTTCCTTGGTCCGCCCCTGAACTTTGCCAGTACCAAAATGCGCCACCTGCAACAATGACAGCGATCAGCAACCACTTAAGATAAGCGGGTTTACGTGATTTTCGATGTTTGTTCTGTGCTGTTTTCAGAGCAGGGGAAGGCGCAATAACTGGTTGATCATTCATCGGGTAGAAATAACCTTATGGATATTGAAATCGCTTCATAGCAGAGATAATGGCTATTAGAGGGTTCTGCATATGTTGCAAATATGAGCTTTTGGCACACCTTGGATGCGAATTTTGTTAATTTATTGATTTAATTGGTGGAAATTGAATTGTGAACTTAAGTTTAAATATAATTAATGTAGATTTTAAAGGCGAAACACCGGAAAAATGGCAAAATAAAGCTTTTTCCGGTGTTTTTATTTTATTGTAATCAGGCGGTACCGGTTGAACCAAAGCCGTTTGCGCCACGCCCTGTTTCGCTGACAGTGGTTTTTTCGACGATTTTCGGCTGGATGACGGGCGCAAAAACGGCCTGTGCAATACGCATGCCACGTTCAATGCGGAAATCATCATCACCAAGGTTGATCAGCAGGATTTTAATTTCGCCGCGATAGTCGGAATCAATGGTGCCAGGGGTGTTGAGGCAGGTGATACCGTGTTTAAAGGCGAGACCGGAACGCGGACGAATCTGCACTTCATAGCCTTCCGGAATTTCAAAAACGAGACCGGTTGGCACCAAAGCGCGACGACCAGGCAACAACACGATCTGGCGATCGGTCGGCACGGCTGCACGGATATCCATACCTGCCGAACCGCTTGTTTCATAGCTTGGCAGATCAAGGCCGACGGCGCTTTCAAGGCGAATAATATTGAGCGTCGGCTGCGACGCGGTGGTGGAGGTAGAATTGGTCATGGGGGAGGCCTTTCCATCAAAGGAGATGAACTTGAGGTCGCTCATAACGTATATAGCGCTAAACTTATATCAGAAAGACGCGCGAGGTGAAGAAAGCCCAGAACTTTTTTCATCTTAATTTTTTCTTGACCTGAATTTACATTATTTTTGCCATTTTTGTCTGGAAATTCTGACGTCAGATCATGCCGAGCGCCTTTTCAATCCTTATAAATCATGGGGCTTGGCGTTTTGTGCGAAGCATGATCTTATAGATGTGCTTTAATCTGGATCAAATCAATGTGCCGTTGGGCTGCTTATCTTGGACCTGAAGTCTATCTGGAAGATATTATTGCATCGCCCTGCCATTCGCTGATTGCGCAAAGTCATGAAGCAACGCAGGCAAAAACCCGCACCAATGGAGATGGTTTCGGGGTGGCTTGGTATGGCAATCGCATTGAGCCGGGTCTCTATCGTGATATTTTGCCGGCATGGTCGGATCAGAATTTAAAGAGCATTTCCCGTCAAATCCGTTCGCGGTTGTTTTTAGCCCATGTGCGTGCATCAACCGGCGGATTGACAAACCGTTCCAATTGTCATCCGTTTGTGTCGGGTCGCTGGAGCTTCATGCATAATGGCCAGATCGGGAATTTTGATCATTTGCGCCGCCGGTTGGAAGCGCATTTGTCCGATGATGTTTATAAGCTCAAGCACGGAACAACAGATTCGGAACTGATTTTTCTGCTGATGCAGGAATATGGCCTTGATCGACATCCGATGATAGCCTTACAAACAACCGTCAATCTGATTGTCGAGGAAGCTCAAAAAGCTGATGTTCCGCCGTTTTTGCGTCTGACAGCCGCTTTTTCCGACGGTAATCAGCTTTATGCCGTGCGCTATGCAACAGATAAATATGCGCCCTCACTTTACACCAAAGCGCTGTCGGCTGTGTCGGGTATGTGCGTGGTGTCGGAGCCTTTGGATGATGAGGCGGATAACTGGATTGCGGTACCCGCCAATAGTTTTTTGACTGTAACGCCCAATGAACAGATTGTTATACGTTCGTTTGCATCTGATATTTTGGCCAAAACCGCTTAATTTTTAAGCCGAACCAATCAAAACACCGGCGGCGAAAACGAGTGCGCCGCCAAGCACCACCTGAAAAGCTGCGCGCAAGAACGGTGTTTCCATATAGCGCTTCTGAATATAGGCAATCGCCCACAGTTCAATAAAGACGATGAAGATGGCGAGATAAGTCGCTGTCCAGAAATCGGTAATCAGATATGGCAGCGCATGGCCAAGACCACCGATGGTGGTCATGATACCGCTGGCAAGACCGCGTTTGATCGGTGAACCACGACCTGATAATTTACCATCATCGTGGGCAGCTTCGGTAAAGCCCATTGAAATACCTGCACCGACAGAAGCAGATAAGCCGATGAGGAAAGTTTGCCATGTGTCTTGGGTGGCAAAAGCGGCAGCAAAAATCGGTGCCAGAGTTGAAACCGAGCCATCCATCAAGCCAGCAAGACCGGGCTGGATATAGGTCAGGATCAGTTGCTTGCGCTCTGCTGCTTGTTCTTCATCCTGAACGTTTGTCGGGGTGAGTTCTGATTCCAGCTCAATGGCACGATGTTCGTGCTTTTTCTCATCCTGCGCCAAGTCACCCAGCAATTTACGGGTGCTTGCATCGGTCACATTTTTGGCGGCTTCAATGTAAAAGCGGTAGGCTTGCTCTTCCATCTGTGTTGCCATTGCGCGCACTTTTTCAATGCCGAGTGGGCGCACCAGCCAATCAGGTTTGCGGTCATAATAGCCACTGACATGTTCGCGACGGATGAGCGGAATATGTTCGCCAAACCGGCGACGATGTTGCTCGATCAAACTGTCGCGATGGCCATGTTCTTCTTCTGCCATTTGTTCAAAAATCTTGGCCGATTGTGGAAACTCTTCCCGCAAACCATCGGCATAAGCCTGATAGATGCGCGCGTCATCTTCTTCTGATGAAATGGCGAGTGCCAAAATTTCCTGTTCGGAGAGCGAGCTGAATGAACGACGGGATGGGCGGAGAAAACGTGAAAACATAATATACCTACAGTTTAGAATAATTCTAAACTAGTGATTGTTCGTCGTGATGTCAATTCTTGATGAGGGTTGCCTTTGGCATTTGGACATTTTCAAAACAGAAAAAGAAAAAGTCCGAAAACACACGTTTCCGGACTTTTCAGTTTTAATTCTGCATCAACAATTAGCTTGCGGCTTTAAGCTCCAGACGACGGGCATGCAGAACTGGCTCAGTGTAGCCGTTTGGCTGCTCACGTCCTTTGAACACGAGATCACAAGCGGCCTGAAAAGCGATCGACTTATCGTAGTCAGGCGCCATCGGGCGGTAAAGCGGATCGCCCGCGTTTTGCTTGTCAACGATGGCAGCCATGCGTTTCATGGTTTCCATTACTTGTTCTTCAGTGACAATATTATGATGCAGCCAGTTGGCAATGTGCTGTGCTGAAATACGCAATGTCGCACGGTCTTCCATCAAGCCGACATTGTTGATATCCGGCACTTTGGAACAGCCAACGCCCTGATCAACCCAGCGTACAACATAACCCAAAATACCTTGGGCATTATTGTCGATTTCGGCCTGAATATCTTCCGGTGTCCAGTTTGGACGGGTAGCGACAGGCACGGACAGAATGTCTTCCAGCTTCGCGCGCGGGCGCTTTTTCAACTCTTCTTGTACGGCTGCCACATCAACAGTGTGATAATGGGTGGCGTGAAGGGTTGCAGCGGTCGGGGAGGGAACCCAAGCGGTGGTGGCGCCGGCTTTTGGATGGCCGATTTTCTGCACCAGCATTTCAGCCATCAGATCCGGCATGGCCCACATGCCTTTACCAATCTGCGCGTGACCCGAAAGACCACAGGCCAACCCGATATCAACGTTGGAGGCTTCATAGGCAGCAATCCATGCAGACTGTTTCATGTCGCCCTTGCGGATCATCGGGCCTGCTTCCATCGAAGTGTGCATTTCATCGCCGGTGCGATCAAGGAAGCCGGTATTGATGAAAACAACGCGGTCTTTGGCTGCGCGGATGCACTCTTTGAGATTGATGGTGGTGCGGCGTTCTTCGTCCATGACACCCATTTTGAGAGTGTTCGGCTTTATGCCGAGCATTTCTTCGGTGCGGGTGAAAAGTTCGCTGGCAAAAGCCACTTCTTCAGGTCCGTGCATTTTCGGCTTAACAATATAAACCGAACCGGCGCGCGAGTTCATGTGACGACCATTTGGCCCCACATCATGCAGTGCAATCAAGCCGGTGAAGGCTGCATCCATGATGCCTTCCGGCACTTCGTTGCCTTGGCTGTCAAGAATGGCCGGATTGGTCATCAGGTGACCAACATTGCGCACCAGCATCATCGAGCGACCTGGCAAGGTGAGTGCGGAACCATCAGGAGCAGTATATGTGCGGTCGGCATTGAGACGGCGGGTGACTGTCTTGCCGCCTTTTTCGAAGCTTTCTTCCAGTTTGCCGTTCATCAGGCCGAGCCAGTTGCGATAAACGGTCACTTTATCTTCGGCATCAACCGCAGCAATGGAATCTTCGCAATCCTGAATGGTGCTCAGCGCTGATTCAAGCACTACATCGGCAATATGTGCCGGATCGGTTTTGCCGATCGGATGGTCTGCATTGATGATGATATCGGCATGCATACCATTTTTGGCAACTAGCACGGATGATGGGCTTGAAGCATCACCATTATAACCTTTGAACTGGCTGGCATCTGTCAAACCGGTTTCACCGGCAGATGTGGTGACAACAAGTTTGCCGTCTTTAATACTTAAAGCGGTAACATCAGCCCATTTGCCTTGAGCAAGCGGGGTGCTCTGGTCGAGGAAGTTTTTTGCCCATGCAATAACTTTGGCGCCGCGCTTTGGATTATAGCCGCCGGATTTTTCTGCGCCGTCATCTTCCGAAATTGCATCGGTGCCATAAAGCGCATCATAGAGCGAACCCCAACGCGCATTGGCGGCATTGAGCGCATAACGGGCGTTCATCACCGGCACAACCAGCTGTGGGCCTGCCAGTTCGGCAATTTCCGGATCAACATTGCTGGTTGAAACTTTGAAATCCTCGCCTTCCGGCAAAAGATAGCCGATCTCTTTCAGGAAGTCCTGATATTCGGCCTGTGTGTAGGCTCTGTCGCGATTGGCTTTATACCAAGCGTCGATTTTTGCCTGCATTTCATCGCGTTTTGCCAAAAGGCTACGGTTTTTCGGGCCTAAATCATGAATGATGGCCGATAAACCTTTCCAGAAAGCATCGACGGACACATTGGTGCCTGCAATTGCTTCTTTTTCTAAGAATTCAGCCAGAGCAGGGGCAACCCGCAGGTTTTCAATCTCGACATAATTGGTCATGACAGGCTCTCCGATATCAATGCTAAGATTTAACTTGTAAAAAGTCTTAACCACTTGAAGCGCTTCAGGAGCTTTTCGTCAATACGGTATAGATGAACATCATTTGTGCCATTATGGAATAAATAGCGTACCTATATATAAGTGATGTGCTGTTTCTGCTCTGTTATGGTATGGCATTGCATTGAAAAGCGGGGTTTTTAAACAATTGCGTATTGATACAATTGAAGATGTGCAAGCAGGTTTGGAAGCCTTGCTACAGCTTGACCCGCGACTGCAATCTATTCGTGATCATGCGGGGCAACTGCCCTTACGTCGAAATCCGGCTGGGTTTGAAAGTCTGGCTTCAATCATTGTGGGGCAACAGGTTTCCATTGCCAGTGCAGCAGCAATCTGGACGCGTTTCAAGCAGCATATTGATCCGTTGACACCGGAAAACTATCTGGAGCAGGGGGCGGACGTTTGGAAACTGACCGGTTTATCGCGCCCGAAGCAAAAGACATTTCATCATTTATCAAATGCACTGATTGAAGGGCAGCTTGATTTGCCGTCCTTAACGGCATTACCGGTGGATGAAGCGATGGCTAAGCTTACCGCCATTCACGGTATCGGCCCATGGACGGCGGAAGTTTATTTGCTTTTTGCCGAAGGGCATGTCGATATTTTTCCCTCCGGTGATGTGGCCTTGCAGGAGGCCGTGGCGCGTGCATTTGGTTTGGATACCCGCCCCAGTGCAAAAGAATTGAGCCTGTTGGCCAGCGCTTGGTCGCCTTGGCGCGGGATCGCGGCGCGTTTATTCTGGGCTTATTATGCGGCTTCAAGAGGCAAAGAAGCCGCTCCCGTTCTATCGGTTATGTGAGATTTACATCACTTACCCACATATCTGTGCGTGATTGCTGCCTTTTTTCGTTTTTTGCTTCACATTTCTGTAACAGCAGCCTTACATTATCACTTCAGGTTTCTGCTGGGGCGGTTCCTATTTAGTCCGTGGTATTTCGTGAGCCGTTCTACGTTTTATTTCTGCGCGTTTTTGTAAACCATCACGCTTCATTCAGCACGATGGCCAAATGCTTGATAGAACTGTAGGAGGTGTTACTTGACTATAGCTGTTTCTCCCAACGGCTTGCCGGCATTGGTGCTGAATGCGGATTACAGGCCGCTCAGCTATTACCCTTTATCATTGTGGTCATGGCAGGACGCGATCAAGGCAGTGTTTCTTGATCGGGTCAATATCGTTGCCGAATATGAACATGAAGTGGCATCGCCTTCCTTTTCCATGCGCTTGCCAAGTGTGATTTGCCTGAAATCTTATGTGAAGCCGCCGCGTTATCCAGCCTTCACCCGCTTTAATGTCTTCCTGCGCGATAAGTTCGAGTGCCAATATTGCGGCTCATCGCATGAATTGACGTTCGATCATGTTATTCCGCGTTGCCATGGCGGTGAAACCACATGGGAGAATATTGTGGCGGCTTGTTCGCCCTGTAATTTCAGAAAAGGCGGCGTGATGCCGGCTACCGCCAAAATGTGGCCGCGTCAAAAACCATATCAGCCGAGTGTGCAGCAATTGCATGCGAATGGGCGGATGTTTCCGCCCAATCATGTGCATCAAAGTTGGCTCGACTTTTTATACTGGGATGCCGAGCTGGAGCCTTAGTTCAATTTAAGCTTTACGGGTAGAAAACGCGCCAAAGAAACCGATGACCGCAAAAAGCAGGCTTGCTACAATATTCCAACCCGGAAATGACAGGCCGAGAAAGTGGCCGACCGCTTCATCACAGGCAGCAGGGCGGATCTTGTTGATATTGCCAAGCAGACTGCCAGCTTCAGTGGTGATTGACATTGATGCGGTGCTGCAATCAGCAGGGCCGGGCCAATATTTCAGCTCAACGCCGGTGTGGAAAATTGCAAGCATCAACCCGTAACTCATCAGCAATGCGCCAATCAGCAAAAGCACACGGGTCAGCACAGGTGACCACTTGGCTTTGGCGAAAAGAAACGCGGCAGCCATCAGCGGGATGCCGACATAATAAGGAGTGCGTTGTTCAAGGCACAATTTGCACGGCATAAAACCGCCCCAATGTTCAAATGCCAAAGCTGTACCGACTGTGCCAGCCATGCCAATAAACAAAATGGCAGCTGTCGCGGTCTGGATTTTATCCAGCGGATGATTGAGTGCTTTAAGGCTGAGGCTCATTTTTTTGTACTCTTAATTATCAAGCGTGGAAATATTTTACCGCGAAGAAAAGTGCGATCAATATGGCAGCAGCAAGGCCAGCCAGCATTCCAAGACGTTTTTCGATAAAATCACGAATAGGTTCACCGTAGCGTTTTAAAAGCCAGGCGAGGAAAAAGAAACGGGCACCGCGCGCTACAATCGCTGACGCAATAAAAAGCCAGATATTTACACCTGCCGCACCGGACAGAATCGTTACCACTTTAATGGGCGGTAAATGCGCAAGGCCGGATGTGATCAGCAGTAGCAGAATCGTATCTGCACTGGTGGTGCCACGCAAATGTTCAAACGAATCCAATTTGCCATAAAGTTCGAGCACAGGTTTTGCGATCGCTTCATAAGCATAATGACCTAAAAACCATCCGGCTATGCCACCCAGCACGGATGCGACGGTGGCGATGAACGCATAACGCCATGCCTTATTCGGTTTTGCCAGTGCCATGGGCAGAAAAAGCACATCGGCGGGAATCAAAAAGACTGAGCTTTCAACAAAAGCGATGATCGCCAGCCAATATTCGGCTGACTTTCTGGCAGCAAGAGAGATTGTCCAGTCATAAAGGCGTCGCAGCATGGTATGGGTCTCGGATTGAAATCGTTTTTTCACCCCTAGTGAAAAAACGTGATGCAAGCAAGGAAAGCTTGATATGGTCGCCCTTGAAGGCCGAAATTTGTCCCCTATATATAGAGTGTATAAATCAGCCTCATAATCCGCAGTATTTCGATTCCTTGATTGGTTATGGTTTTGTGTTTCGATTTGGTTAATTTTGTTCGTTTTCCCTGTTGAAAAGAAAATTGTAATTTTTGTAAGATTGTCGTTGACAGTTTTAGATTGGTTGCCCTATAAGGCGAACAACGAGGGCGGCGGCGCTGCTAGCGGCAGACAGC
>NZ_JBHEEH010000005.1:0-176181 GCF_041929845.1 Paenochrobactrum pullorum | reverse complement strand
ATGATTTGGAGAACCGTATTCCATACGCGCGATGATGCACAAAAAGCCATTGCCCAATATATTGACGGATTCTATAAGGCTCTGTTGCAAAAAAAATCCGCTGGCAAGGCAAGCCCCTCGTTCTTTGCTGTCAAGCGGTCTGACCTTGTAGATTCTGGGCGAGCAGTTCCACGGCTTCAGTCAACGCGCTCGGCCCGATACCAAAAGCGCGTTCAACGATACGCGCTTCCCCACGGATGTCTCGTGTCAGGTTGAGAATAGCAGCCTGGCCCTTGCGCAACGTCCGCATGACCTCGAAGCCCTTGATCGTCGCATATGCCGTCTTCAACGTCTTGAACCCTCTGACCGGTTTGATCAGCTGCTTCAGCTTGCCGTGGTCAGCCTCGACGACATTGTTCAGGTATTTGACTTGCCGGTGTACAAGACTAGCGCGACATTTACCTTGAACCTTCAATTGGGAGATGGCAATCCCATAAGTCGAAGCCTTGGCAGTGTTGATCACAGTTGGCTTTTCCCAGTCTTTCAAGCCGTTCAAAGCCTTCCCCAAAAAGCGCTTGGCTGCTTTGGCGTTGCGCGTCGCAGACAGGTAGAAATCGATCGTGTTGCCGAATTTGTCCACGGCTCGGTAAAGGTAAGTCCATTGTCCCCGGACTTTCACATAGATTTCATCAACACGCCAGCTCGTAGATTGTGGTCGGCGCCAATGCCAGCGCAGCCGTTTTTCAATCTCCGGAGCGTATTTCTGGACCCAGCGATAAATCGTGGAATGATCCACGGGCACACCGCGCTCACCCATCATCTGTTCAAGATCGCGGTAGCTGATCCCATAGCGGCAATACCACCGCACCGCCCATAAAATCACGTCACCCTGAAAATGGCGCCACTTGAAATCGCTCATCAAAAGTCTCGCTGAAAATTGTCAGCACTCTTTCGGACATCGGCAAAATTTTTGCAACAGAGCCTTCTTTTGGGTGTCGTTTGTGTTCTGAGTAAGCTGCGTGAGTTCGTCGGTTTCGATATTGAATTCTGATATCAATCCTTGAGACTGACCGGATTAGATAAGAATACACTGAGGACGGTAGTAAACAGTACCATCGCTTTTGATTTCACAACCGCTTCCTTGGTATTTTGGCATGCACGATAAAGGTAAATCATAACGATGAAGACTGTTGATGAGGCCATCGGAAGATCTAAATTTTCTCTGAACTATGCGTTTGTTGACTGGTTTGTAATTTACAAGCGGATGCCACATGTCTGTTTCATGAAAATAGACATAGAGATACCAACAGCCATCAAACTTGTTTGACTGGTTTAAAAATATACTTTCATCACAATAAACGAGAATAGTTCCGTTTTCGTTGGTAATAATATCCTTGAAGAAATCCTGATGAATATAATTCCCAATTTTATATGTATTAATCACTGGTCTGGCTCACTATTAATTGAAAATAACAAACGTAATTAACAACTCTACTTATTTATTATATAAAAAATATATTATTATATTAATATAGAATATATTAGGATAACGGACTATCCTAACTTTTTATAATTTTGATTTTTTTAGATGGAAAAATATTTTCAGCCACAATGAGTAAGCCAAGAGAAACGGTTTTTGCAGCTTGCTGACATGAACGTGTGGGCACAGCGGTCGTAGCGGTTGTGAACGCGGCGCCAGTCTTAGAGCCTTTCGAACATATGACTAGGCAGCTTTTATGCTGATTTTTACTATAGTCGATTTGAAAATATGAGACGGGTTAGACCTCAGATACAGATATACTATTTTAAGTTGGGATCAATATAATGGGATATTTACGAAAGCAAATGATTGTTACACTTTTCAGGTCTTTTAATTGCATTTGGTTTCATTTTGTCAAAGCTATGTAAAGGGCATCGTCAATTTTATAATCAATAGGGTAACACAGCTTTTGTCGCGCCGTATTTTCTGAAAACCTCTATTGTGACATACGAAAAAGTATAATTTTAGCCCGCTTAGATAGCGTAGCCTCTAAAGTGTATCGGCGCTGATACTTATTAGTGAGCAGTCTTAGTATCTGTTCTTCATTTCGCGTTGGGGTGGCGGTCATGCAAGAATTGGATTTTGCGTTTGCTCCTGTTTCCAAAAGCATTTTAGCTGAGCGTTGGGAGAAACTTCAGGAAGAAACGATGCGATTTTGTGTAACACATGTTCGCAACCAACTTCTAGAAATTAGAACCAATTCGTCGATACCTTCCGTGCTTCTGGAAAAGCTAAAGCTAACAGGATGGTTCGGCCTTCTGATACCCAAACACTATGGCGGATTGGGTGGAGACTGCCTCGCGCGCGTTATTAACGTCGAGCATGTGACGAGGGAGTGCCCAGACTTAGGTGCAATTCTACAGATTGCTCAATTGGGAACTGGGAGCATACTTGAGTTCGGTTCGGAAAAGCAAAAACAGAAATGGCTTCCAGCAATGGTTTGGGGTGATCGAATCTGTACGATTGCGATCACTGAAGAACATTCAGGTTCACACGTGAATGGAATGAACACTTTTTATAAAGAGACAGCGGGCGGCTATATCCTGAATGGTTCTAAGTGTTTTATTGGGAATTGTTCAATCGCCAATCTCCATGTTGTCTACGCTCGCAAGAAAGGCACTGATAGACTGAGCGCTTTTATCGTGGAGGGCGAACGCGCTGGAGTAGATAACACAGAAGCACATAATCATCAGGGACTTAAAGCTTTCCCTTTTGGTAGGTTACACCTCAGAAATGTTTTTGTCCCACGCGAAAACATACTTGGGCCGAAAGGAGACGGCTTACGTTTAGCCTACTATGTAATTGGGCATCATGGCCGTCCCAGTTTGACTGCACTAGCACTCGGCATTCATCTTCGAATTCTGGATATAGCCTTTAGTTTTGCTCGTGGGCGTAAGCTCTACGGTAAACCGATCTCAGAGCTGCCTGATGTACGCAATAAGATTTTCGATGTTTATATGCGCTACGAGCAAAGCCGCCAAGTGGCCTACGATGCCGCCCATCGAATGAGTATCGGGCAGAATTCAGCCTATCGGCATCTGGCTATGGCAAAGTTTTTAAGTGGCGATCATGTCTGCCATTCCGCAAACATCGCTGCTGAAATATTTGGTGCCCGCGTCGGCTTACCGGAATTTGAAATTGCCCAACTGACCCTTGACGCTATGATGACCCGTCCGCCTTCGGGAACCGGTGACGTTCAAAAAATGCGCATTATGGACGATTTTTTCAATATGTCTGGAAGAGACCCAAAGACCTCAGCTTAAACTTGCAAGGAATGATATGATGCACTCCACCCTTAAAGTTGGTGATACCTTCTCCTTCGAGTACACGGTTGCCGCAAATAAGACAGTACCCCATCTTTACCCTGAATCCGCAGAATATCAAATAATGCCAGAGGTATTTGCCACTGGATTCATGGTTGGCCTTCTTGAATGGTGCTGTATTGAAGCATTACGACCACATCTTGAGCCTGGCGAGGGTAGCCTTGGCACATATATATGCACAACCCACTGCGCTCCCACTCCACCCGGGATGCGCGTAATCGTTAACGCCGTATGCGATGAGATTCGTAATAACAACAACGTGTTATGGAAAGTCATGGCACATGACGAGCATGAGCTGATAGCTCAAGGGACACACGGGCGGCATGTCATTGACATTGAACGCTTTGCTACACGGGTCGAACTAAAAAAAGCCGCTATGATGGCTAAGTCTACGGCATGAAATCGCGTCGTTTCGCTTGGGGTGCCGTCATGGCGGGGCTAGCATTTGCTACTATTTGGAGCCTATCATTCGTTTTTACCAAGTCAGCACTCACTAGTATCGCGCCGCTCTGGTTGGCCGCATTCCGCCTACAAATAGCAGGCGGGATTCTTTTGTTGCTCCAAGGTGTTCCCATCATACGCTTCCTGTATGGCAATATATCCTTTTCTAATCTCTTACGAGTTATCGCCAGTGGGGTTCTTTCGCAGGCTGTATATCTCAGTGCAAGCTACTGGGCACTTGTACATCTGCCGAGCTCAATTATTAATATTGTGGTATCCTCGCTTCCGCTCGTGACACTACCGCTTTCTTATCTGTTATTGAACGAGCGGATCGGAACAAGTGGCATTATAGCATTCATGCTTAGTATCGTTGGAGTGATGATCTCACTCGACTTCGGTTTTCTAGCCGGCGGAGCAGGCCGACATTATGATGCTTTGGCGATAGTGCTCCTACTAGCTTCGGTCTTGGCTCTGGCGACCGGAAACGTACTGGTCAAGCCGGTGATCACACACTTTACTTTTATCCCATTCTACGCACTACAATTCATCGCAGGCAGTGTCGCTGCAACCATTGCGGCTTTGGTATTCGAACCGACAGCAGCCCCTTCTTTAGATGTTATTATTGGAATTACACCGCAACTCGCTTTCCTTGCTATCATTGGTTCCATATTGGGGATGTTTCTCTGGTTTCGAGTGCTTAGTGCTATGTCGGCTAACGCGGCGAGCTCTTTCTTTTTACTCACTCCTGTAACGGGTATATTATTCGGTGCCCTCGCTTTCGGAGAATCTATCACGATATCCAAGATTGCTGGTATTCTGGTGATCTCTTTTGCAATCATTTTGCGACTTAAGGGGATACTGTTTTTTGTAAGATCAGCTCACTTAGTAAATCGAAGTGATTAGATGGACCATAACGGGTCAACCAACAAAGGTACCCAAGCCGTCACAAGTATTCACTGAAGGCAAACGTGATATTTTTGGTTCCGTTGCAAAGGTTTGAATTCCTTATGTAGGTTTTCTGTTCTGTTGCTACTCAGACCCCGTATTTTAGTGCCGCGACAACAAGCGGATACTAATAAATTGGCAGTGAAACAGGGCATTTCTCCCCGTAGAATATCAACAACGACGTTAAATATTCCACGCGGACAATGAGTGAGACTGGTCATTATAAAAGCAGCGAGTGAAAAGGTCAGACGGAAACGTTTCATGGGAAACCGCGGCGTAATCCCTTGGAAATATGTGCATCTTTTTACAGAGGGCCAACGTGCCGCGCTTACCAGCATTTTCTATGCAAGGCGCAAAGGTCTTGTGTGCACGTATCAACAACTTGGTGAGGCGGCCGGTGTGAGCGAAACAACCGTGCGCCTTGCAATTCGGAAAGCGAGAGAATTCGGCATGGTGTGGTAAGGTAAAACTGCCGGTTTGAACGGGCTCCGTTGCAAAGATTTGAGGTATTCTGGTTTTCAAATTATTAGTCTATTGTTTTTGGATCGAAACATTGTGGATTTCAGGTTTATGACGATCAGCTTCAAAGGCAGCCAATACCCCAAATCTGTTATTCTGCACGCTGTGTTTTTCTATGTGCGCTATGCGGTTTCATATTGAGATCTACAAGAGATCCTATTGGAGCGTGGCATTGATGTTAATCACACTACCCTCAATCGGTGGGTTGTTAAATATTCATCTCTTATCGCAGCGCGAGCGCGCCAACGTAAAGCGTCGACCAGCCAGTTCTGGCGTGTTGATGAGACCTATGTGAGAGTGAAAGGACGGTGGCTTTATCAATATCGCGCCATTGATAAATTTGGCAAAACCCTTGATTTCATGCTGTCTGAGCGACGTGACGCGGCTGCCGCCACCGCTTTCTTTAAAAGAACCATTGAAACCAACGGTATTCCGGACAAGGTTGTGATTGATAAGAGCGGCGCTAATTACGCCGGATTGCGGAATATGAATATTCTGTTTTGGCTTGTCGGGTTTTACCCTTTCATTGATATCCTGCAGGTCAAATATCTCAATAACATCATTGAGCAGGATCATCGTTTCATCAAAAAAATCATCAATCCGATGCGGGACTTTCAATCCTTTGCCACGGCATCAGCAACAATGGATGGAATTGAAACAGCGCATATGATCCATAAGGGACAGTTTGGAATGGGAGCAAAATCGCCATTCGAGCAGTTTGCGGAACTCGCAGGATAACTGTGTCAAAGCAATAAATAAAGCTGCCAGTCGCGGCGGATATCGTGATCAATATCTTTCAGACGTTCTTGAAAATCCGGTTTCATGATGGCAGCCTGTTTCTGTTTTTTAGAGTGTGTCCGGTCGCGGCATCGAAAACATGAATGCGGGGCACATCGACTGCAATTTGTGTAATGCCTTTTAAATCGGGATCGCCATAAAGCGTATCTGCTTTGGCAATAAACGCTTGGCCGTTTATTTTCCCATGTAATAAAGCCTCGGCCCCTAATGGTTCGACGAGGTCTATTTGACAGTCAAGTATTTCGCGCTTAGCGCCCGGCTCGACACACATAATTTCCGGACGCAAACCCAGTTTAACCGGCTGGCCTTCATGGGCATTGCTTGTAAAAACATCCGGAATGCTAATGCATAGATCTGTTAGCCCGGTAATGCGGACTTTGGTTTGCCCATTCCGGTTTTCAATGATGCCGTCAAGAAGGTTCATTGGAGGTGAACCAATAAAACTGGCAACAAAGGTATTTGCAGGCTCCAAAAATACATCCATCGGTGCGTCGACCTGTTCGATACGCCCTTCATTCATAATAACAATGCGATCAGCAAGCGTCATCGCTTCGACCTGATCATGGGTCACATATATGCTGGTGGACTGCATACGTTGATGCAGATGTTTTATTTCTGTCCGCATATGGGTGCGTAATTTGGCATCCAGATTGGAAAGTGGTTCATCAAAGAGGAAGATTTTGGGCGGCGTACAATCGCTCGTCCCATGGCCACACGTTGGCGCTGGCCACCAGATAAATCGGCTGGTTTACGAGCCAGATATTCGCTTAAGCCTAAAATATGGGCAGCTTCCGCTACCGCCTTGTCAATGACAGCGCGTTTTCCGCCACGCACCCGTAAGCCAAGGCAATTTTATCAACGACGTTTGCTTTAATATTGACGGCAGCAATAACGATGGAAAGCAAAGCATACACAGATAAGTTCGGCATTCCGCACTTGTTTTTGGCTTTTCTCTATGAATAAAATCTCTATGTTGATACGGTTTTTACTTAATTTTTAAGGGGAGACTGGACCATGAGAAAGAACTGCCGTTTTATATGTTCTGCTTTTTTAAGCTTGAGCATTCTCGGTGGTGGTTTGAATATCAGCCAGATCTTGGTGATGAATTTCACAGTATCTGCTCGGGCAGCCAACCTATCAACGCTGATCGTTAAAACGGCGTCCGGTTCTGAATATCAATTGGTTGCAGGGCAAACGAAACTGTCTCGTGAGACGATTAAAACCCACACAGCATGGACAGAAGGTTTACAGGAGTTTTCAGGGGTACCTTTGAAATCATTGCTTCAAACTATAGGTATTAAGGAAGAAAAAGCCGGCCAAATAGTGATTAAAGCACGGGCACTAAATGATTATGAAGTCGAAATCCCCGGTCAGGATGCTTATGATTTTAATGTCCTTGTGGCAGATAAAATGAATGGCGAACCCATGCCTGTTACGCAATTTGGTCCATTCTGGATCGTGTATCCGCGTGATGAGAAACCTGAACTGCAGGATTCTCGGTTTGATCATCGATGGGCATGGCAACTCTCTGAATTGCTGGTTGAATGAAAATTACCCGTGTTTATTTTGTGGCAGGTATCGCCATGCTGGGGTTTTGCCTCATGCTGGCTTACGCTTTTTATCAGCTATTGAAGGTTGAACGTTCGCTTGAAAGTTTTGTCGGCGAAAATATGCTCTGGGCCGTTAATCAAGCAGACCGCGAGAGTCGGCGTTTTAGTGATGCACTTTTGTTGGACGGCGATAATGAAGAGCTGATTGAGCTGCGTTTCGAAATATTGAAAAGCCGCATCAATCTTTTAAGCATCGGCCCCCAACTTGAATATTTTCAAAATATTGGTGCGGCAAAGCAGCTTGAAAATATCATCGCAACAATGAAGCAGATTGAAGAGCGCTATGAGATTGAAGAACATCTCGAGCAGGCAGAAATTTTATCAATTTACCGGGATATACTGCCGGTGTTCAATGATTTTGGTCGTATCGCCAATCTTTCCATGATTCATGAACGCGATGCCGGAGGGGATGCGCGTGATCGCCAGCTGAACATCATTTATCTGACCATGGTAGCTGTACTTGGTCTGATGACCGCCGGTGCTGTTTTATCCTATTTGCTCATTATGAATATAAAATCAGCCAATCGTGCGAATACTGAATTAAGACATTATCAGGAAGAGTTGGAAGCAATCGTTGATCAGCGTACTCAAGCATTAAAAGTGGCGCTGAAGAATGAAAAAAAAGCCAATGAAATTTATAAAGGGTTTTTAACTACTGTTTCGCACCAATTTAAAACGCCGGTTGCCATTATCGATTTGATTGCACAACGTTTTATAAGGCACCCGGAAGATATTACCAGTGAAGCAGTAACAGAAGCCGTTGGCAGAATTCGTGAAGCTGTAAGCCGTTTGACACGCATTATTGAAAGCACAATCAGCGGTGATGTCATTAATGGTAAAGGGGTGAAATTAAAAGCAGAACAGTTTGATTTATTGGAAATAATAGGCCAATCGATTGCTTATCATCAAGATATTTATCCTTTGCGTTCGGTTCATTTTGATCACCACATTACCGAAGTACCTTATTATGGTGATAAAACTCTACTGGAGCAGATTGTAGTGAACTTGCTTGCTAATGCTGACATGTATTCTCCGGATAACACCGCTATAGATGTTACAGCCTTGCTCTCGGATAATGTATTTATATGCAGAGTTAAGGATTATGGTGTCGGTATTCCTGCTCATGAAGCGGAGATGATTTTCGATCGTTTCTATCGCGCTACGAATGTCGCTCACCTTTCAGGCAGTGGGGTGGGCCTAAGTTTTTCACGTCAAATCGCTCAAATGCACGGCGGTGACTTAAAATTGGTGGCGACAGGCAGCGGGATTACAGAGTTTGAACTAAGATTGCCTGTCTCCGGAGTAGAATGTGATTAATATGATAACTGACGAATCCACTCGCGCTTTGGTGCTCTGCGTAGAAGATGAAAAATATATTCGTGAGGAATTGGTGCGAGAACTCATGCGTTCCGGACATGATGTTATTGAAGCTGATAATGGGGTGGCAGCATTAGAGTTACTAAAGAAGCATCCCCTTAACGTCCCTGATCTTATTGTTTCTGATATTCTTATGCCGCATATGGACGGATTGGAGTTGCTGAAGAAAGTTCGTACATCTTCGGAGCCATTGAGTGCTATTCCGTTTTTGTTTCTCTCGGCCCTCTCAGATCGCGACCGTATTTTGGAAGCATATCGTGCAGGCGTTGACGAATATCTGGTCAAACCGATTGATTTGCGTGTTTTTATTTCACAGGTTGAAGCTAAGCTGCGCTTGATAAAACGTATTGAAAATAAACGTCAATCAGCCTCCTTGGGTATGAATTCTAAAAAATTATCGCCACGTGAACTGGATGTTCTTGTGCAATTAATAGATGGCAAGAAAAATGCCGATATTGCGATAGCTTTGCAGCTTTCAGAGCATACGATAAATGATTATATCAAGAATATTTTTAAAAAACTAAAGGTTCATTCAAGGGCTGAGGCTGTGAAAGAAGCAATGAAAAATAACATAGTAAATCTATAAAAAGTCTATGTTTTAAAATGGATAGAGGCCTGTTAATTTCTTAAGCGTATTGATTGTTTGGCAGGTTTTATATTTGCGTTATTTTGATGATTTCCTTGTTTACGTGAATTGTTACCCTGGGAAATTTCAATGAACATCTGCAATTTTAAGTGATTGTGCCGATCATGCGGCTCGCATGATCTGATTGACGGTCAAGGCACAACAGCTGGCGAACAGCAAGCTTATTTCACCGATACCAAAGGTTCTATCGGAGCAATTGCTTTGCCGAACAATTAATTTTTCAAGGAAACTTTCATTTGAAAGCTTTCATAGAAATCTTTTATTGAACTGCACTTTTATTATGGTGCAGCACAATTATGCATTAGAGCGTGTCGCACTTAATCGTATCCACTGTGCTCGCTCTAACGTTTTGTTTTTACGCATGTCTTTATCCCAAAACCGGTGCCCACTTTTGGGAGACATGCTCTAGCGAATCTTGCTTCCAAGACTGCTGAAATAATGCATCAGCAGGTTTTACAGGCAATGCCGTTTGTTGACCGGCGGGCATTTGGCGCAACGTGCAATTAAATCTGCATTATGGTTTGTTTGAAGTCGCAGATGTATCTATCAGTGCGTGGATATGATCTGGATGTCGTTGGTCATTATGCACGATCTGATATTTATTTAGCTGCCAAAATAAAGCGGCAGAATGTCTTCCGGCCCGCCATCCATTTTCAATCGGCCGTGTTCAAGCCAGAATACACGGTTGCAACTGCGCTCGACCAATTTACGTGAATGGGTTGCCAGCACTAAAATATTGGTAGCCTGCACCAACTCATTCAGTCTGTGTTCTGCTTTTTTTTGAAAAGCTTCATCGCCGACAGACAACCACTCATCCATCAGCAAAATTTCCGGCCGCATAATGGTTGAAACCGCAAAAGCCAGTCGCAAATGCATACCGGTGGAATAGGTGCGAAGCGGCATGTCTATAAAGTCACCAAGTTCGGTAAAGGTAATGATTTCATCTATTTGGCGGTTCATCTTTTGTTTGTCTATTCCAAGCAAAGCACCGCGAATATAGATATTTTGCCGTCCCGTTGCCTCCGGATCAATGCCAAGGGAAATATCGATCAAAGAACCGGTCTGTCCTTGCAAAACAGCAGATCCTGCCGTCGGATAATAAACACCGCTAAGAAGACGCAGCATCGTGCTTTTGCCTGCACCATTATGCCCAAGGAGCGCCACTCGATCTCCGTCTTTCAGCTCGAAGCTGATATTGTCCAGCACACGAACACTGACGCGGCCTTGCACATCCTGTGAAATTTTCCCGCCTGTCGCTGCTTGTATCAGACGATTTTTCAATGAACGGCTGCCCGCATTAAAAATCGGAATATCAATCGATACGTCTTTGACTGAAATATGAGCCATGAAATTGCCCTTATAACCAATAAGCGATGCGGTAGCGGAATTTGCCATAAAAAACGATCGCTACAGACCAACCGGCCATTGCCATGACTATGGCGGTTATCCAGTTTAAAGAATTTGGCAATTGCCCCAGCAATGGTGCGCGAACGATTTCCAGAAGGTGATAGACAGGGTTAGGCGTTAATAGATATTTAGCGATATGGTCTGGCAAACGCTGCGGCATCCACATGACCGGTGAGATATAAAACAAGACCTGTAAGATGCTGGCGACAATCTGGATCAGGTCTCGGTAACGGGTGCAGACCACTGCCAATATCAACATCACCCAAGCCAGATTGATACAAACCAAAATAAAGCCTGGAATTGCCAATAGTGCATTCCAATGCCAGGAAGCGCCGACAATCAGAAATACGAAAGGCGCGATGATAATATTATGCGCAAAAATGATCATATTGCGCCAAAGTGAGCGGATAATATGCGTAAAAAGTGGTATGGGCAGTTGCTTGACGATGCCGTCGGCCATAATAAAACTTGTGCAAGCTTCAGAAAGGCTGGTCAGCATAAAGCTCCATAAAATGATCCCGATAGTGAGAAACGGTAGAAATTCTTTTAACGGCGTTTGAAAAAGCTGGCTGAAAACAATGCCGATTGCGCCAATCATAATCGCCATACTGAGTGTGAGCCAGAAAGGGCCAAGCGCTGAGCGCATATATCTTTGTTTTACATCATGCCAGCCGAGAAGTGCAGCCAAATCAATTTTTTTCAATGCATGTGTAATATCATTCAGTGCAATTTTACGGGCGTTACCTGCCACGAAAACCTCCATGCAAAAAAATAAATCACCAAGTAGTAACATCTTGAGAAAGATGCACAAACCGGCGTCACATCAATATGTTCGACGCTATTATAGAAGGCGATTGTGTCAGTGAGTTTTCAGTTGGGGTCATTAAAATATTAAAATGATAAATTATAAAAAATCACCTCTTACTTACTTGAAAAATAGTAATAAAATTTGAACATAATAAAATTATCAGTATAAATTTCTGAGTGATATTAACACCGGATATGCAGAGAAATCTATTCCTTTTTATTGGCTTTGCCATATCCGCTTTTTTAGCATAAATAAATTCAATGCCAACATGACAGGCATTTGGTTTTTAGGCATATTATTATGGTTTACGGAATTATTCTCGCGTTTGCATCTTACGCAGCTTACGCTATCAGTGATGCGTGTGTTAAATTTATTGACGGCTCATTATCGCCTTATCAGATCGCTTCTTTGGGCGCGGTTTTTGGTCTGTGCGGTGTGCCTTTCATGAAGAATGCCAATGATCAATGGCTGGACATGTTCCGCACATCCAGCCGTCCGATCTGGTTGTTGCGCATTGTCAGTTCCGCAATGGGGACGATTGGTAGTGTGGTAGCTTTTACCCATCTTTCCATGGCTGAAGCTTTTGCGCTGATATTCTTGTTGCCCGCCTTTGTGACTGTTCTTTCAGTGATCTTTTTGGGTGAAAAAGTGGGCTGGCGGCGCTGGTCGGCAGTGATTATCGGCTTCGTTGGTGTGTTGATTATTCTGCGACCTGGCTTTCGTGAGTTGTCTGTTGGACATCTGGGTGCGATGGTGGCCGGTATGGGCGGTGCGATTGGAATTATTATCTATCGTGTGATGGGTGCGCGCGAGAAGCGTATATCACTTTATACCAGTGGCCTGATCGGGCCGATTGTCATTGCAGGCTTTTTGGCGGTGCCGAATTATCAAACGCCTGATTCAATAGAATGGGTCTATCTTGCCGGTTATGGTTTGTTGGCGGCTCTTGGCAATGTATTGCTGATGTTGGCGGCTTTCCGTGCGCCTGCCAGTGCTATCGCATCGCCGCAATATAGCCAGATGATCTGGGCACTGTTATTTGGCTATTTTGTGTTCCATGATCGTGTGGATATGCCGATGGTATTGGGTACAGTTCTGATTATCATTTCCGGCTTTTTCACATTCGTTCGCGAACGCCAGCGCGGTGTTTCCGAACCACCGGCTGTGGTGCCGGCCGAAGGTGCGCCGGCACTGAATACGGATTTGGCAGAAAGTTCGAAAGGCTGACTTCAAGTCATATACGATGTATATTCTGCAGAAAACGGCCATTGAAACTCAACCTATTTTCCGTGCGCTGGCTTGGAAAATATGTTATATGTCACGAAACTGATATGAGATTCTGCCACATTTTAGCAGTATGGTGCGTTTAAGCCATATTTGCGTTGTTCTTAAAGGAAAGGCAAAACACTGAGAACAGCTATTGACAAGAAAGTGAAAACCTCACTTTCAACAGCCGGAATGGACGATGCCAAGCACGTCTTAGAGGCTTTCGAACTGGCGCTCTCTACGCTGGAAGATTCAAAGGCTGAGGCCATCATCCCAATTGATATGCGTGGAAAATCTGCACTGGGCGATTATATGATTATTGCTTCAGGGCGTTCGCATCGTCATGTAGCGGCAGCGGCAGATCATTTGCTGCGTGCGCTTCGTGAAGCGGGCTATCGTGATATCAAGGTTGAAGGTCTTGAAGGTGGTGATTGGGTGCTGATTGATACGGGTGATATTATTATCCATATTTTCCGCCCTGAAATCCGTGAATTTTATAATCTGGAAAAAATCTGGGTTGATGCAGACAGACAAGATCTGCGCAAAACAGAAACCGTCCATTAATTGAATTTTGCCCTTCCGATGACGGAGGGGCAAATCATTTTGCGAATAAATCCATGCGTATTACAGTTTTTGCCGTCGGACGAATGAAAGCCGGACCGGAGCGTGAGTTGGCTGACCGTTATTTCGACAGGTTTTCCAAAGCAGGCAATGCGTTGGGATTTGATTTTCAAGGGGTCAGCGAAATCACTGAAAGCCGCGCGCAGACGGTGGATTTACGCAAAAACGAAGAAGCCGCCCGTCTTTTTGAAGCGCTGGATGCAGGTGCAGGACTTATTTTGTTGGATGAACGCGGCAAAGCATTAAGATCGGAAGAATTTGCCGGTCGGATGGGTCGTTTGCGCGATGAAGGCAAGCGGCAATTGATTGTGGCGATTGGCGGGCCTGATGGGCATGATCCGCGTTTGCGCCAAAGAGCAGATTTGGTTTTGGCACTTGGCTCATTAACATGGCCGCATCAGATTGCACGCATTTTGGTTGCCGAACAGCTTTATCGGGCTGCTACCATTCTTTCCGGACATCCTTATCACCGCTCTTAAATTCCATAGTAATTCATTAACAAGATATGGGTTAAGCTTATCCAAAGCATGCCTCCTCGAAGTGAGAACCGGTTTTGGGATAAAGACATGCGTAAAAAACAAATGTGATCACTAAAGTTTAGGGTAAGGCCGGATAGAACAGACTAAATGTCATTATGTCATCACCTTAAAAGAGCAATGCTGATGGGTGCGCAGCCAAAGGTCTGGCGCGGCCTTTCTGGTGCTGTGGTTTTGACAATGATGGCGGGCTTTGCATCCCATCCGGTTTTGGCGCAAACACCGATGCAGCTTGAACGGGAAAAAGCTGATGCGGAACTGCGAGCTCTTACGGAAGAAGTGCTTGTCACACAGGAAAAACTGAATCAGATGGAAGCGGAAGTAGGAGCCCTCAAAAAGGATCAGGCCAGTTTAAGTGCCGCTCTCATTCAATCTGCTAAAACCGATAAAAAACTTGAACAAGATATTGCTGATGCCGGTGAGCGTCTGATTTCATTGCTGGAGCAGGAAGACGGCATACGCGTTTCATTGCAATCAAGACGAGGTGCATTGGCGGAAGTGCTGGCTGCTCTTCAACGGATGGGTTTGAATCCACCACCGGCAATTTTGGTGCGTCCCGACGATGCTTTGGCATCTGTGCGCAGTGCCGTTTTGCTTGGTGCTGTGGTGCCCGAAATGCGCCAGCAAACTGAAGAGCTGATGGATGATTTGAAGGAAATGGAGCGCTTGACCGCTTCCATTACGGCTGAGCAGCAGCGCCTTGTAAGTGCACGCAAAGAGCAGGCAGAAGAACACAAGCGGCAGGAATTGCTGCTGGAAGAAAAGAAAAAACTGCAAGAAAAATCAACGGATGAAATGCTGGCGATGCGCAAACATTCTGAAAGCTTGGCTGCTAAAGCTACCAGCTTGCAGGAACTGATTGCCGGCCTTGATAAGCAGATGGACGGGGTACGCACGGCAGCTGAAGCTGCCAAACGCGCGGAAGCTGAACGGTTGGCAGCAGGACAAGAACGTGCCGAGCAAGGTGCACCGGATACCAGCCATTTGATTGCTGATGGTAGTTTTGAAAAGCTGCAAGGTCAGCTTGATTTTCCTGCTGTCGGTAAAATTATTAGAAAATTTGGCGCAAATGATGGTCTTGGCGGCACAATGCTGGGAGAAATTTTACAAACTCCTCCTTCTGCCACGATTACGTCACCTTCGGATGGCGTTGTATTATATGCAGGAGCTTTCCGTTCTTACGGACAACTCTTGATACTCGATGCTGGTGGCGGATACCATGTTGTCATGGCGGGTATGGGGCGAATCAATGTGTCACAAGGACAGTTCATGCTAGCGGGAGAACCTGTGGGCACTATGGGAGAAAAGCTTTTGGCAAGCGTTGCATCAGTGAATGTTGATGACAGCGCCCCTTTACTTTACATCGAATTTAGAAAAGATGGAAAACCCGTCGACCCGGCTCCGTGGTGGGCCGAGCGGCTTTCGGGAAGGACATGAAAATGATACGTAAACTATCGCTGCTTTTTGCCGGGGCCTTAATGGGCGCATCTGCAATAGTGATGGTTCAGGGTACCCCTGCCTCCATTGCCAATGCAGCCTCCGGCGCGTCGAGCGATACCTATAAAAAGCTTGCCGTGTTCGGCGATATTTTTGAGCGTGTGCGCGGACAATATGTGACACCGCCCGATGAGCAAAAACTGGTGGAAAGCGCCATTAACGGCATGCTGACATCGCTGGATCCGCATTCTTCCTATCTCAATCCGGAAGCTGCACAAGATATGCGTGTGCAGACCAAGGGCGAATTTGGCGGCCTTGGTATTGAAGTGACGATGGATGGTGATCTGGTTAAGGTGATCGCGCCGATTGATGATACGCCTGCTTCTAAAGCCGGTGTGTTGGCGGGTGATTTGATCAGCCAGATCGATGGTGCGGAAGTGCGTGGTCTCAGCCTCAATGATGCTGTTGATAAAATGCGAGGCCCGATCAATACTTCGATTGAACTGACACTTATCCGTCAGGGCGTTGATAAGCCGATAAAGCTGAAAATTACCCGCGATGTGGTGAAGGTTAAAGCTGTACGCTACCGCGTTGAAGGTGATGTCGGTTATCTGCGCGTCATTTCCTTTACCGAGAAGACCTTTGACGATTTGAAAAACGCAATCAAAGACATCCAGTCGCAAATTCCTGAAGATAAGCTGAAAGGCTATGTCCTTGATTTGCGACTCAATCCGGGTGGTTTGCTTGATCAGGCGGTGGCTGTTTCGGATGCTTTCCTGGACAAGGGCGAAATCGTTTCAACCCGTGGCCGCGATCCTCAGGACGTAACCCGCTTTGACGCGCGTAGCGGCGATCTGGTTGATGGTAAGCCGGTCATTGTGATGATCAATGGTGGTTCAGCCTCTGCTTCGGAAATTGTTGCCGGTGCCTTGCAGGACCATCGCCGTGCAACCGTTCTTGGTACGCAGAGCTTTGGTAAAGGTTCGGTACAGACCATTATTCCGCTTGGTGAAAATGGTTCATTGCGTCTGACGACAGCGCTTTATTACACTCCTTCGGGCAAATCCATTCAGGGTAAGGGCATTACGCCAGACATTAAAGTGGAACAGCCATTGCCGCCGGAATTCCGTGGTGAGGATGTGGTACGCAGTGAATCCGGCCTTAAAGGACATATTAAAGGTGCCATAGAGGATGATGAGGGTTCAGGTTCACCGGCCTATGTACCGGCAGAACCAAAAGACGACGTTCAGCTGGCGGAAGCTTTGAAGCTTTTGCGCGGTGAAGAAAAGAATGCGGCTTTCCCGCCGGATCCTAAAAAAGCAGCGCTTGCAGAGTAATTTCGGCAAGGAAACAATCTTATGATGGAAAAAGCGGGTGTAAAAAATGCATCCGCTTTTTTGTTATGTTTTGTTGATAAAAATAGCCTATAGAATAGCGCTAAATGAAGACGGAGTGCACCGGATGGCTGACAAACAGAAACTGATTGATTCTGAAACCTTACCGTACCGCCCATGCGTGGGTTTGATGGTTTTGAACCGTGAAGGATTGGTTTGGTCTGGTCGCCGTATTATTGTACCGGAAGGTGAAATGGATGGCGCAACTCAGCTTTGGCAAATGCCGCAAGGCGGGATTGATAAAGGTGAAGAGCCAATAAACGCCGCATTGCGTGAACTTTATGAAGAAACCGGTATGCGCTCGGTGTCATTATTGGCAGAAGCGCCGGAATGGATTAATTACGACCTGCCGGTGCATCTGATCGGTAAAGCTTTGAAGGGCAAATATCGCGGTCAAACGCAAAAATGGTTTGCTTACCGTTTTGAAGGTGATGAAAGCGAAATTGCGATTAACCCGCCACCGGGCGATGAAGTCGCGGAATTTGATGCTTGGGAATGGAAGCCGATGGATGATCTGCCGCAATTGATTGTACCATTTAAGCGCAAATTATATCAGGAAGTTGTGCGCAATTTCCGCCATTTGGCACCCTAAATAAAAGGGCGGCGCAATTATCACGCGAAGTGACTTGTAAATTTAAGCGTCTTGAGCTGAAATCACTTCGTCACGTAATTTTCTTATGAAGGAAACATAATGGACGGACAAAGCCTTATTGTATTTCTGATTGTTGGTTTGGTTGCTGGTTGGTTGGCGGGTATGATTGTGCGCGGCGGTGGCTTCGGCATGATCGGCAATATTGTGATTGGTGTCATTGGCGCATTTTTTGCCGGTTGGTTATTACCGCGGCTTGGTTTCAGTGTCGGCGGCGGATTTATTGCCTCAGTCATTAATGCTTTTATCGGTGCCGCTATACTGCTTGTGGTGCTGCGGGTTATCAAGCGAGCGTGATTACTCGACAAATATTTTCACACTGGCTGCGCGGCCTGCTGCATCAATAACAGTCAGTGTGGAATAACCGACACCATCGGGCTGCCATGTAATGGTGCGACGACGCTCCGGTTCGCCTAAAGGTTGGCCATTGGCAAGCCAGCGAAAAGGCGCGCGCCCGCCTTGCATTTTTAAAACCAAGGGCGTGGCTTGCTCACCATTTGGATTAAGTTCCACATGCACACCATTGGGTGGAAAGGTGATTTGTGGTGCCGGTTCGGCGTTTGCTTTCAGCATGATGAGACCATCATTGACATTGGAAAAGCGCCCCAATGTAACCGGTAGTTCATTGCTTTTTAAGTGGAGCGCCCCATAAGGCGCGCGTGGGAAAGGCACAGCCGCCAAGCCGGATTTGACAAATCCTTCAAATAAAACAGGGGCGGCAGAGAGATAGCCGGTTAGTCCTGCAATAGGGCCGCCATCAGCGCGCCCGACCCAGACACCCATGACATAACGGCCATCATATCCAATGACCCAAGCATCGCGATACCCATAAGAGGTGCCGGTTTTATAAGCCAAAATGCGGCGTGCAGCACCTTCTGGCGGCAGAATGCCGTAGAGAATATCGGCAATTTGCCATGTGGCGGTTTCGCTTAAAATGGTTGTGCCAGTGATTGCCGGTTCGGCTTTTTCAGTGCCGTCGCGCAACGTGGCAGTTTTGCCGCCATTGGCAAGGCCGGTGTAAAGCTGCACCAAATCACGCAAATTGATGCCCGCACCACCTAAGCCGATGGCAAGGCCGGGGGCTTCATTTTTAGGCAATTGCAAAGTGACGCCCGCTTGGCGAAAACGGGTGGTGAGTTGTAAAGGCCCGACTGCATCCAACAGGCTGATAGTCGGCACATTCAAGGACATCTGCAATGCTTGGCGTATGCTGACATCACCTTGGTAACTCATATCGAAATTGCGCGGGCTATATCCGGCAAAATCGGTTGGCCGATCCTGAATGATGGTTTCCTGTGCGACCAAACCTTGCTCAAATGCCAGTCCGTAAATGAATGGTTTGAGCGTTGAACCGGGGGAGCGCACAGCGCGGCTCATATCAATCCAGCCTTGAATGCGACTGTCGAAATAATTGGCGGAACCAACGGAGGCTAAAATATTACCATTGCGGCTATCGGCCAAAATAATGGCGACAGAGGTTTTATTGCCGATTTTGGCGGCTGCCGCTTTGGCGACATCTTCCAGTCCTTGCTGTGCTTGTTTGATGAGGTTCAGTTGATGACGCGGATTGCTCGGATCTTTTCTGATTGCCTCCTCAGATAAATGCGCGGCCAAAGCGGGCAGGGCGAAACGGGTAGAAGACACCATTTCGCGCTGACTGCGGTTAGCTTCCTGTGCCGAAATAATCTCGGCATTTTCCATTCTGGCCAATACACGATCACGTGCATTTTGTGCGTTTTGTTGGTAGCGGTCTGGACGGCGGCGCTCAGGCAATTGTGGCAGAGCAACAAGCAACGCCGCCTGTGCGGTGGTTAATCGTCTTGGCTCTTTGCCAAAATAAGCTAATGATGCCGCGCGAACCCCTTCCAGATTACCGCCATAAGGGGCAAGCGTCAGATAGCGTTCCAGAATTTGTGGCTTCGTGAGGCGGCGTTCAATCTGAACGGCGCGGGCAATTTGTAAAAACTTGGAACTTAGGCTGCGGTTTTCGCGTGGTTCGATCAGGCGCGCCAATTGCATCGACAAAGTGGAGCCACCCGACACAATGCGGCCATTGGTGGCTAACTGCTTGGCTGCACGCAAAAGCGCCCAGAAATCAATGCCTGCATGATCGTAAAAACGCTTATCTTCATAGGCGATAAGCATTTTAACGAGCAGCGGATCAACATCTTCAATTTTGGTATTCAGCCGCCAATAACCATCAGGTGTTGTGAAAGCACGCAATAACTGATCATCGCGATCAACCACTTCTGTTGATACGGTGAGGCGTTCCGGCAGCGGTGGCGGATAAGCCTGATCCAGCAGGTTCAGGCTTATTGTGCCAAGAATGGCGATGCCGCAGACAAGCAGGGTACCGCCAAAGAGTAGTTTAGTGCGCCGCAACATTTTAAGGTGTTACGACTTCCATCATGCCGGTTGATGTGCGCGCCGAAAATTGCGGACGATACATATCTTCAACTGTTGCGGCAGGATGGGTATAGATACCAGGAGTGACTGCACGCACCACATAGGCAAGGGTGATTTGCTTTTTAGCGCCTGAATCGCGGTCGAAAGCTGCAACGAAACGGTCATTACGGAATTCGAGATGAGCGGCTTCGGTGCGATCCAGCCATGAGAAATTGACCAGATCTGCACTTGAGACAAGGCGTGGATTGTCGATTTCGAAACCGGCAGGCAACAGATCGGTGACCAGCACGCGAGATGCCCAGCTTTGCAGGTCATCAACCTGCAACACCGCGACAAAGCGCTGGTTTTGTTCAACACTGGTAATGTTGGTTTCTTCGCCATCCAAGGTGTAATATGTGCGCTGGATGTTGAAGCCGTCACCACCTGCCGGAAGTGATTGTGCCGGTGGGGCAACAGCTGTAATCACCGCTTGCACCGGATCGGAGCTTTGATTGTTGATGTTGACCGGTGATTGTTCCAGAGCAACACCGCTATAGCGTTGCGAGAACTGACCATCATAAATTGTGCCGTCCACATCCAGTTTGATGCTGGAATTGTTTTCCTGCAAACCGCGCGCAGCAAGCAGCATCCATGCCTGATCCTGTGTGCTTAAATACTGGCTTTGCTGGCGCATCTGCCCCACAAGCTTGACTAATTCCGGCACGATTTTAGGCATTGGCGTGGTTTCCGCAGCAAGGGCCAGAACCGCTGCACCATCGCGCAGACGTGAGCCATAATCGACACGGTTGTAATTATGGTTTGGTGTCAGCTTGCTAAAGTTAAGTGCGGCCTCAAAGGTGCTTTCCGAACGTGGCTGATCGCCATAAAGGGCAAGTGCTGCTGCCAATTGTGCCACCGCCATCGGGCTTTCAAACGCTTCCAATTGCGTATCGGCATAATAACGCAGATCACCGACAGAGGCTTTTTTGTTACGTGCCAACACATAGAGTGCATAGGCAATTTCATTGCCATGTTCTTGAATATTGGTGTTGTAACTCAATGTGTTTTGCAAATTGTTCAAAGCCGAGATCAAGGCTCTTTCCGGCACGATATAATCTTTTTCACGCGCACGGGTCAAAAAGTCGGTGACATAAGCATCAAGCCACGGATCATTGGAACCCGGTCCCCAAAGACCAAATGAACCGGATGACGACTGGAAGTTCAGCACGCGGTAAATAGCATCCTGGACACGGGTTTTGACCGCATCCTGATCTTCACTGCTGACGGCATCTTTTGTGTTTGCAGCCATCTCCTGCAAATAAAGCAATGGCAGTGCGCGGCTGGTGGTTTGCTCGGTACAGCCATAAGGATAGCGATCAAGCGCCATCAGCATTGAGGTGACATCAAAAGCTGCATTGCGCGAAACATCAACACTGACATGCGCGCCATCAAGCAGATTTTGCGACAACAGTTCTGCATCGAGTTTCAGCCCCTGACCGGCGGATAAATCCACCACATAACGGCTGGTGATCGGCAGATCGACAGGACGCACATTGAGGTTTAAAACCTGCTCGACCATGATGCCGCTATCATTGGCAATGCGGATGGTGACGAGACCGTCGCCGCTTGCTTGCGCTTCCAGCGGAACGGCCACCGAGATACGCTTTCCACCCTGAAGCGTTACGATTTGATGCGCTGCATCATCGCTGATATTGAGATTGTCGCTTGTTTCCAAGTTCAACTGATAATCACCATCCGGTGCATCAGTATTGGCAATATCGAAACGGATGGTAGACATATCGCCCGGTGCCATGAAGCGTGGGGTGCCAGCTGTAATCACCAGCGGATCGCGGATGATGACATCTTTTTCGGCATGGCCGAGCGCGGATTTTGTCCATGCCACAGCCATAATTCTGGCAGTGCCGTTAAATTGCGGCAGCTCAAAATCAATGATTGCCTTACCCTCACTGTCCAATTCGACAATACCGGAGAAAAGTGCAAGCAGCTTTTCGGTCGGAGGGCTGCCTTGTGCACCCATATTGCCGCCGTCACCACCGGTACGCAGTTTTCCGGTGACGCCTAGTGAACCATCAATGAGACGTCCATAAATGTCGCGCATTTCCAGCCCCAGCTGACGTTGGCCAAAGAACCAGCCTTCGGGATTAGGGGCTTTATAGCGGGTAAGGTTCAAAATGCCGACATCAACGGCCGCGACCATGACATAGGCTTGCTGACCGCCAGCATTGGCAACATTAACCGGCAGGGAAAGAGTTGATCGTGGTTCGGTTTTCTCAGGCGTTGCCAGTTCGACACTCAGGCTTCTTTGTTCAGGATCGACTTTCAGCCATTTAAGGCCGATGGCGCGCGCCGGCATTCGGGACTCGGTCGCTGAACCAGCGCGATAAAGTGTGGCGGTTACATAAGTGCCTGCACCAAAATTTTCATCAACCGGAATATCAACGACCAGTCCTTTTTCCGGCACGCTGACATTGATGATTTTGATCAATTTTTCGGTGCCGATGGTAATCAGCATTTCACCGGCAAAGCGTGGAGAAACATTGAGTTTCGCCGTGTCGCCAATGGCATATTGCTCTTTATCAAGCGCAATTTCCAAGCCATCAGGTGTCTCTGTCGAAGTGGACGAAACATACCAACCAGCGTCAAACTCATAGGATGTCACAGCATTGGATGCATCAGCACTTTCAATCTCAAGGCGGTAGCGACCCCAATCAACCGGCAGGGAAAGGGTTGCATCGTCGTTTTCATCAATATTGATCTCGCCATTAGCAATGGATTTGGTGAAAGTTACAGGCTCATAATTCCATGAGCTACCGCTGCGATACCATTGATAATTCCGCTCGATTTTCATGAGCGACCATTGTGCATTTTCAAGCGAAATGCGCTCGCCATTTGCATTGCTGGCCAGCAGGCTGAATTTGGCGGTGCCGCCTTGTGGCACTTCATCGCCGCTAAAATCAGGGCGGATACCAATCATAGTGCCTTGCGGCTTGATGGTCAGATCAACGGAACGCTCAACCGCACGGCCACCACTTTCGCGCATACGCACATTGATATGTGCTGTCAGAAGGCGGGTGGTTGATGGCAGATCATTGATCACTACCGGAATTGTGGCCTTGCCACTTTCATCGGCATTGCTTAAATCATTAAGTGCGGTGCGGGTGGTTTCGCCTTCCTGCTCATCGGCAAGGCCGAAATAATAGGATTTGAAACGATCCCATTTGCGGCTGGTGGCGACAGTTACGTCACCTTCAAGCGCAAGACCGGCCGCCGGTGCGCCATATAAAAAGCGACCATCGACGTTAAGTTCAGCCGTTTCGCCTGCCATGATTTCCGATTTATCGGCGGTTAAATCAAACTCAATCCGATCAGGGACAAAATCTTCGACCAAGAACATTTGTGATGAAACCGCACTTTGTTTCGGATCGGTATAGACAGACACCGTCCATGTTCCGAGCATCGCATTCGGCATCAAGGTCAGGTCAACCGCATAGCCACCGGCAAAATTGCTGTCGACAACAAGACGGCGATCTTCAGCACCATCAGGACGACGGAAGATAAAAGTCAGCGGCAGTTTCTCAACCGCATCTGCTTTATCATCACGCGCGAGCGCTGCCACATGAACAGTTTCTCCGGCGCGGTAAATGCCGCGCTCTGTCCAGCTCATCACGTCAAGGCTTTCAGGCGTTGGCCGACCTGTAACACCACGATCGGAGAGGTCAAAGCCTGGACGGGTCATATCTAAAAAGACGAAATCAGTGTCTGATTGGCTCGCCATTAAAACGGCTGGTGCCATGCCGTCAGTGCCACGGCTCAAACCCGGATTGAAGGTGGCTTTACCTTGCGCGTCGGTAACAGCTTCACCGAGAATTTCATTGTTACGGGCAAGCAGCGTGAGTTTGACATCGGCCACAGGCTTGGCGGAACCCAAGGAGCGGGCAAAAACATGCAAGCCATCCTGACCAGTATAAGTTGCCAAACCTATATCGGAAACAACAAACCACTGGGTTGCAACCGTGTCATAGGTATCGCCATTTTTATCAGCCGGTTCGGCGGTCATGATGTAAACGCCGGGTTTACGCTCCGGCAGTGCTTCATCGATTGGGAAGCTGGTGGTGGCTTCTTTATTCAGCTGATTATCAGCAACTTCAATTTCGCCTTGCCAGACAGGCTCGCCCATTTGATCGACAACGGAACCGACATCATAGCCATCCAATTGGCGCAGGAATTGATAGCCGGATAAAAGCTGCGCCAGTGAGCGGTCACCCACACGGTAAAGCTTGATTTTGGCGGTGCTCATATTGACGCTGACCAGTGGAATACCGCGGCGTGCAGTGGATGGCAGGACAAAACTGTCACCGGTGAAGCGCACCGATGCCGCGCGATCCTGCACATAGACGTTCAAAACAACAGTGGAGCTTAATGTTTCGCCCACACTAGATGGCAGGCCAGCTCGGAAAGAAAGCTGATAATTCTGGCCGTGGCTCAAACCCTCAACGCAAATCTGGCGTTCTTTCGCTTCGACGGCCTTCGGCGCTTGATTGTCCACTTTAATGAATGACGAATAATCGACGCCGTTTTTGACGAGATCTTCAGAAAACTGGGCGCAGATACGCGGTGATGCACTGTCATTATCAACACTGTGATCGACAATGCGGAAGCCTTTGCGGGCGCGCAAATCTTCATAAAGGGCACGCACAGAAGCGGAGTTGGCCAAGTTCAGGCTGGCATCATAGGCTTGCAATGCCGGACGGTCATAATCGCGACGCTCCAAGGCGGTTGCAAGCGAGGCCAGCGCATCGGCACGGTTGTTGGTGCTGCGCGAGGTCAAATAAGCATTAAGAGCAGACGAACTTGCATCACGGCGATATTTTGCACGCTCTTCACTATTGTCTGTTTCGGTATTAAGAATAGCCTGTGCGAGTGCGTTCCAGACGCGGCTGTCATCGGAACTAATTCCTGCCGCATGCTTAAGCGCTTCGGTTGCATTGCGCGGATCACCGTTTTTCAATGCGTCTTGGGCAATTTTGAGCCAGTCGGAAAGCCCCGTGTCGCCATGGTCTGCTTGTTCCAGATAGGTTTTCAGGCGGCGGGTTTCTTCAAAAATATTGTCACCCACATAAGTTAAATGAGGCGGTGCGCCGATATCGGGCGCACTATCGGGATTAACAACTTTACCGGCAATAGCTCCTGCTGCAGCATTGAGCTGATTATAGTCGCTTTTCAGGAAACACCACTGCGCTTTTTGATTATAGGTAAAAGCGCGGCAATTATTGTCGCCGAGGCAAGTGGATTTGCATTGGTCCAGCGAGAGGTTTTTCTCGGTACGCAGATCAAAGCCGAAATAGTCACCATTCTCAATGGTTTGGATTTGCCGTGTTTCAGCCGCTAAAACCGGCTGCATCATAAAAAATGATGCGATCAGGGCAAATGATAAGCGCTTGAGGCTGAACGACATGCAAGGTTCCTTGAATTTATAATCAAGCTTTGATGGCAATAAACTGTGGTCAAAGCGCAAGCCTATATAAGCTCATTTTTATATTACCTGAAAGATATGAGCACAATATAAAACAAAAGATGCATTATGATTATGATCCACAAAAATATACACCATTGATTTTAACGATAGAATTTGCAGCCTATGTTGAGAAATGGCATGTAAGAAGCCTGAAAGTGTAAGGGGTGGTGTAAAACTTGTCTTTTAACAGCAGAACAATTGCTGGGCTTTTGTTGACAGCTTCGGCTGGTTTTGTGGATGTAATTGCCTTTTTGCAGCTGGGTGGTTTTTTCGCCTCCTTCATGAGCGGTAATACGACTCAGTTAGGGATTGGCCTGATGGGGCATCCCAACTCAACCGGTCAGGTGATGGTCTGGTTTCCGGCAGCGCTTATCATTTTGTTTTTCACCGGCGCATTTTTAGGCACGCTGATGATGAGCGTTTTTGTCCATAATGGGAACATTTTTGTGCTCATGGGGGTGCTGATCCTTATCGGCGTGGTGATTGCATTGAAACAGGCCGATATGGTTTATTTGCAGCCGACTTTATTGCTTGCAGCCGCTATGGGTATGCAAAACGCGTCATTACAACAGCGCGGTACGGCAAAGCTGGGCGCTACTTATGTAACCGGAACTTTATTCAGTTGTGCTGCCGATCTGGCCCGCGCCATCACCGGAGAAGTGCCGAAAGGACGCTGGCTTGAGCATTTTTATGTTTGGCTCGCGCTGATGCTCGGAGCAATCAGCGGTGGCTTTGCCGATTTCTGGTTGGGACTGATGGCGCTCAGCATTCCGTTTTTGATTATCTCGGCAGTGCTGATTTTCCGATTGTTGAAACTCTTCAAAGATTAAAGGAAAAGCCGTTTTTCATGCTCTACCAGCTGCGATATCAGCGCTGAAATGGCGGTAACACGACGCAATGTCCTTGCTGATTCATGATAGGCCAGCCAATAAGAGCGCTTGATAAAACGCTCCGGCAAGATCGGAATCAAATAAGGATGCTCACGCGCGATGAAGGCATGTAAAATACCAATACCGGCACCGGCTTTCACCGCTTCCATCTGGCCAAGTGCACTGGAAACTTCAAAATCCGGCCGCCAATCGCGGCTGATTTCAGGTGCATAGGCAAGGGATGGATTGATCACTAAATCTTCCACATAGCCGATCAAGCGATGGTTTGATAATTGGTCGACCGTTTGCGGAATGCCGTGCTCGTCCAAATAATCTTTATGGGCATAAAGACCGAGTGTATAATCAACGAGCTTTCTGGCAACCAGCCGTCCTTGATCGGGGCGCTCCACCGTAATGGCAATATCGGCTTCACGACGCGAGAGCGAGAAAGAGCGTGGGACTGGTACCAGCTGCACGGTCAGATCAGGATATTGTGCGGTAAGTTTGGCAAGCCGTGGCGCCAAAAAAGTGACGCCGAAACCATCGGGCGCACCGATGCGCACTGTTCCGGCAACCGCAATATCGGCATTGCCGACATGAGCACGTGCGGCCAGCATTTCCGCTTCCATCCGTTCCGCCGCCAGCAAAAACTCTTCGCCTGCCTGTGTCAGGCTGGAACCGTTGGTGCGTCTGGAAAGCAATGTGGTTGACAAAGCTGATTCTAAAGCGGTGAGGCGGCGTGCCACCGTTGTGTGGTTAATACCAAGTCTGCGCGCTGCGCCCAAAATTTGGCCGGAGCGGGCGACAGCTAAAAATATGCGAATATCATCCCAATTCATGAAATGACTATTACTATAGTTTTTGCACAACGGATACTCTTTTTGAGCAGTTGCAATTGTTATTTTGCAGAGCAATTATGTTTTCAGGCGGTTTATCGAATTCATGATGATCGGTAGCCGGACTTGAGATTTTTCAGGGAGGTCTTCGATGTTGAAATACGGCCATTTTATCAACGGTAAGAACGTTGAAGGTAAAAGCGGACGCACCACTGAGGTGTTCCAGCCGCTTGACGGCACTGTGCGCGGCACAGTTGCTCTGGCAACCAAAGACGAAGTACGTGCAGCTGTAGAAAATGCAAAAGCGGCACAACCGGCATGGGCAGCTACCAACCCGCAGCGCCGTGCCCGCGTGTTGCGCAAGTTTCTTGAGCTGGTTGAAGCTGAATATGACAGCCTTGCAGAATTGCTTGCCCGTGAACACGGCAAAACCATTCCTGATGCCAAGGGCGACATCCAGCGCGGTCTTGAAGTGATCGAATTTTGCCTTGGTGCACCGCATCTGATGAAAGGTGAGTTCTCTGATTCAGCCGGTACAGGTATTGATACATATTCAATGCGTCAGGCTTTGGGTGTTGTTGCAGGTATCACTCCGTTCAATTTCCCTGCAATGATTCCGCTCTGGAAAGCCGGCCCTGCTATTGCTTGCGGTAACGCATTTATCCTGAAGCCTTCGGAACGTGATCCGGGCGTACCGATGCGTTTGGCAGAACTGTTCATGGAAGCTGGTCTTCCGGCTGGTATCTTCAATGTCGTCAATGGCGACAAAGAATCCGTTGATGCGCTGCTCGATGATCCGGATGTAAAAGCAATCGGCTTTGTTGGTTCCACACCAATTGCCCATTACATTTACTCCCGTGGTTGTGCTAACGGCAAGCGCGTCCAGTGCTTCGGCGGCGCGAAAAACCACATGCTGATTATGCCTGATGCAGATATGGATCAGACTGTTGATGCTTTGATTGGTGCCGGTTACGGTTCCGCTGGTGAGCGTTGCATGGCGATCTCGGTTGCTGTTCCTGTTGGTGAAGACACTGCAGAACGCCTGATGGAAAAATTGATCCCGCGCGTTGAAGCTCTGCGTGTCGGCCCGTCAACTGATGGTGGCGCTGATTATGGTCCATTGGTAACACAAGCAGCTGTTGATCGCGTCCGCGGTTATGTGGATGCAGGCGTTAAAGAAGGTGCCAAGCTCGTTGTTGACGGCCGTAACTTCAAGATGCAGGGCTATGAAAACGGCTTCTATCTCGGCGGTTGCTTGTTCGATCATGTCACGCCGGATATGTCTATTTACAAGGAAGAAATTTTCGGTCCTGTATTGGCAGTTGTTCGTGCAAAAACTTATGAAGAAGCGCTCGCTCTGCCCAATGAACATGAATATGGTAATGGTGTTGCAATCTTCACCCGTGACGGTGATGCGGCACGTGACTTTGCTTCGCGTGTTCAGGTTGGCATGGTTGGTGTTAACGTACCAATTCCTGTTCCAATCGCTTATTACACTTTCGGCGGCTGGAAAGGTTCAGGCTTCGGCGATTTGAACCAACACGGTACCGATGCATTCCGTTTCTATACCAAGACCAAAACCGTGACTTCACGTTGGCCGTCAGGTGTTAAAGATGGTGCGGAATTTGTTATCCCAACTATGAACTAATTTATCTGTTTTGCATGTCCTTGACCTTTACGGTTGTGATATGCGTCACATAATAAAGAAACCCCGTCAGTTATGGCGGGGTTTCTTTCTTAAGCGTGTTTTTTCACTTGCAGGATTTGAGCTTAGCGCTAACACTGCTGCACTATTGATCTGATCTGGTCGCTAAAAAAATCTACCGGATGGTGTTATGCAGCAAAAAGCAGATGGCTCAGATGAAAAAGAAAATGCTTTTTCATCAAAAAGATATGATGATACACGCAAGGCTGAATCGGAAGACATACTGGCTCGCATAAAATTAGAAACCGGCTCTGGTGCGACAGGTGTCATCGCGCGAAGCTTTAACCGCGGTCGGGAGCACTTGAAAGCAAGTGATCTTGATGCGCAAGATCGGGTTGAAGTCTGGGCAACGCGCTTCGGGCGGATATTGGGTCTGATAATTATGCTGGCCATGATGGTGTGGCTGGTTCTTTATTTATTGCAAGTCTAAACCGGATAGCAAAATGCCAAATACAACTGCCGCTGATAATACCGCCGTTATTGTAATCTCAAGTCATGTGGTGCGTGGCTCAGTCGGCAATCGTGCCGCGGTTTTTGCATTGGAAACGCTGGCGCATCCGGTCTGGGCTGTGCCTACGGTCATTTTGCCGTGGCACACAGGTCACGGGCCAGCGGGACGCATTGTGCCGGAAGTGCATCAGTTCAAGCAGCTGATGGAAGATATGGAACGCGCGCCATGGCTTGGCGAAGTGGGGGCGGTACTGACCGGTTATCTGGGCAATGCAGAACAGGCGAAAGCGGCTGCGCAATTGATCATGGCACTTAAAAAGCGCAATCCCAAAGCCCTTTATTTATGTGATCCGGTGATTGGTGATCGTGAAGGGCTTTATGTGCCGGAGGCAACGGCTGCAGCGATCCGCGATGAATTACTGCCTTTGGCCGATATCGCAACGCCAAACCGGTTTGAATTGGCATGGCTGAGTGGTGTGCAGCTGGAAAACAATGAAAAACTGATGGAAGCAGCGCTGGATTTAGGCCCTGCGCGTATGTTGGTGACATCTTCTTTCGGTATGTTGAATGGCTCGACAGGTAATCTTCTGGTGACGGATGGTCATGCTTATTTAGCAGAGCACCGTCATGTAGAAGGCCCGACAAATGGCATGGGGGATTTGACGGCAGCACTTTTCCTTGCCCGTATTCTCGACGGCATGTCAGATGAGAAAGCGCTGCAATCCACAACGGCTTCTGTGTTTGAAATTATGGTGCGCGCTGCAAAACGTGGCGCAGATGAACTGATGCTGGAAGCCGATGCGGCCAGTCTTTCAACACCGATGGCAATGGTGCAGATGCGCCGTCTCATGCATCCGGGTAAAAACTTGCGCGCATAGGATTATGTTTTTACTTCCTTCAAAAAAATAACGCAGCTTGTGTTATTTTATTGATCTTAAATATCGATAGGGATATTTGAGAGGCATGGCAGATCTTCCAGACACACTCCTCAGTGGCTATCGTAATTTCATGAACAATCATTTTGCTCATGAAACAGCCCGTTATCGTGAGCTTGCTGACATTGGTCAGACACCTCAGACATTAGTGATTGCGTGTTGCGACTCGCGCGCGGCACCTGAAATTATTTTTGATACCGCTCCGGGTGAAATTTTCGTTTTGCGCAATGTCGCAAACCTGATGCCGCCTTATACACCGGATGGCGAATATCATGCAGCCTCTGCGGCGCTTGAATTTGCGGTTCAAAGCCTCAAGGTTAAACATATTGTTGTGCTTGGGCATGGCCGCTGCGGTGGTATTAAAGCGGCATTGTCGCCGGATCACGCACCATTGTCGCCGGGTGATTTTATCGGCAAATGGATGAGCATTCTCGCACCTGCCGCGGAAAGTGTTATCGCCAATACGCTGATGACAGACAGCGAACGCCACACGGCATTGGAGCGTATTTCGATCCGCTATTCGATCCAGAATTTGCGTACTTTCCCGTGCGTCGACATTTTGGAGAAGAAGGGGCGTATCAGCCTGCATGGCGCATGGTTTGATATTTCAACCGGTGAATTGTGGGTAATGGATAAAGAAACCGGTGATTTCAAACGTCCTGATATCGATGATCCATTTGTGATACCGGCGCCTGCTGCCGAAAAATCAGCCTCTTAAGATCGAATAAATCTATAAAAAAGCCCGCCGGATTATCTTTCCGGCGGGCTTTTTAATGTTTGTATTTTGACGATTATTTACCGTCGATTGCTTTGCCCATAATGGCGATAGACTGCTGGTAAACTGTAGCCGCATTCCAGCCCTGAATGGCTGCGTAGTTTGGTTCACCCTGCTGATAACCGGCACCGCGTTTCCAGCCGTGACCGACGAGGAAGTTTGCAGTGGAAGCCAGAGCATCGGCTTTAGAGTTGATCATATCGATATGACCGCTGCCGTCACCGTCCACGCCGTATTTCAAAACATTGGCAGGCAGGAACTGGGTCTGGCCGATTTCACCATGCATTGCGCCGATTGCGTTTGGATTGAGATCCTGACGATCGATCAATGTAAGCGCTGCATAAAGCTGTTCAGTGAAGAAAGCCGAACGGCGGCAATCATAGGCGAGTGTTGCAACGGCTGAAAGTGTGTGCTGCTTGCCAAGATAGCTGCCGAAACCGGTTTCCATACCCCAGATCGCCAGAAGCGGACCGGCCGGAACGCCGTAACGCTTTTCAATATTGGCAAACAGCGCAGCATTAGCCTGCTTATGGGCTTTACCGCGCTTGATAATCGTATCCGAACCACGCTTTTGCATGAATTCTTTCAAAGATAGCTTGAAGCTTTTCTGATTGCGGTCTGCGTTGATGGTTGCGGTTGCATATTTGGTGTTGGCCAATGCATTGATGCCGGCCTTGCCGATACCGCGTGCCGGGGCTTCAGCAATGGTTTGCTTTAACCATGTATTATAGCCGGCAGCATTATTGCCGCATTGGGCAGCATTGGCGGCACCGGTTCCAATGATGCCGGCAAGCAGCAGGCCAGCCGCAGCTATTGAGAATTTACCTGTGGCAGACAGTGCCATTAGAATCTCCTGAATAATGATTCGAGTTAATTTTGAAATTGATACCACATGAACAAATGTCATAATCAATACTAGATCAATTTATGCTAATACTTTCTTTGTCATGGGTTGTCGGGGGCGAATATGTGTGAGAAATCACCAGTTATGGCTTGATCATGGCATTTTTGGGCGGTCTTAATGGTAAATGCGGTGTCAGAAGTTATAATTTGGCACAACTGTTGCATAATTGTTGAGAGCGGCTTTTTAAGGAATTCTTGACTCAAAGGCTTTTTTACGATTTAAGAAAACTGTTCTGCAAACCTGATTATTTTGTTTGAGCCGCCGACCGGGACCCGCATTGGTATAAAACGATCCCGGAGGTACACATCCGACAGCGCGATGCGCCCTCGGGTGTCGTTTCGTTTTGGCTGTTTTTTCATTTGTCTTTCGGGCGCATAACAACCATTCTGCGGGTGTTTTTCATAATGCTTGCCGGAACTGTAAGGAAAAAGAATGTTTGAATCACTTCAGGAGCGCTTAGGCTCTATTCTCAATGGACTGACCGGACGTGGCGCTCTTTCTGAAAGCGACGTAGCGGCAGCCCTGCGTGAAGTGCGACGCGCGCTGATTGAAGCGGATGTGTCGCTGGAAGTTGTTCGTTCTTTTACCGATAAAGTTCGCGAAAAAGCTGTCGGCGCAGAAATTCTTAAAAGCATCAAACCGGGTCAGATGGTCGTCAAGATCGTTCATGACGAACTGGTTGAAATGCTCGGCACCGAAGGTGTTTCGATTGATCTGAATGCACCGGCTCCGGTTGTCATTATGATGGTCGGTTTGCAAGGCTCGGGTAAAACCACCACGACCGGTAAACTTGCCAAACGCTTAAGCGAACGTCAGCGCAAAAAAGTACTGATGGCATCGCTTGACACCCGCCGTCCTGCTGCACAAGAACAGCTGCGCCAGCTGGGTGAACAGGTCAGCGTTGATACATTGCCGATTATTGCCGGTCAGTCGCCGGTTGATATTGCTGCGCGCGCTGTACAAGCTGCAAAGCTTGGAGGCCATGATGTGGTGATCCTCGATACTGCGGGTCGTACCCATATTGACGAGCCGCTGATGGTGGAAATGGACGAAATTCGTGCCGTTTCCAACCCGCATGAAATTCTTCTTGTTGCCGATAGCCTCACTGGTCAGGACGCCGTTAATCTGGCGCGTAACTTTGATGAGCGCGTTGGTATTACCGGTATAGTTCTCACCCGTATGGACGGTGACGGCCGTGGTGGTGCGGCTCTCTCGATGCGCGCTATTACCGGCAAGCCGATCAAAGCGATTGCCACCGGCGAAAAGATGGATGCTCTGGAAGAGTTCCATCCAAAGCGTATCGCCGACCGTATCCTTGGCATGGGCGACATTGTCAGCCTTGTTGAAAAAGCTGCTGAAACCATTGATGCTGAAAAAGCATCGGCAATGGCCAAGAAAATGCAGTCCGGTAAGTTTGATCTCAACGATCTTGCTGATCAGCTTGGCCAGATGAAAAAGCTTGGCGGCATGGGCGGTATCATGGGTATGATGCCGGGCATGGGCAAAGCAAAAGATCAGATGGCTGCCGCCGGTCTGGATGACAAGCTTTTTGACCGTCAATTGGCAATCATCAGCTCAATGACTAAATCAGAGCGTGCAAATCCCGATTTGCTAAAGCATAGCCGCAAACAACGTATTGCCAAAGGTTCGGGCACCAATGCTGCCGACATCAACAAGCTTTTGAAAATGCATCGTCAGATGGCTGATATGATGAAAGCCATGGGCAAGGGCGGCAGAGGCGGCATGATGAAACAGATGATGGGCGGCCTTGCCGGCAAGATGGGGCTTGGTGGCCTTGGTGGCGGTATGGGTGGCCTTGGTGGCGGTTTGCCTGATCTGTCGAAAATGGATCCGAAGCAGCTCGAAGCCTTGCAAAAACAAGCTGAGGCTGCAGGGCTGACCAAAGGTGGATTGCCGGGCTTAGGCGGTGGTTTGCCTGGTCTCGGCGGCCCTAAATTACCTGGTCTTGGTGGCGGCCTTCCGGGCTTGCCAAAGAAGAAGTGAGTATGATGAGCGAAGCAAATTCAACGCCTGCTGAGTTACTCGCGCTGCGTAGCTCGATTGATAATATTGATGCAGCTCTTATTCATATGCTGGCCGAGCGTTTTCGCTGCACCAAAGCGGTCGGCATTTTGAAAGCTGAGCAAGGCTTGGCCGCTGCCGACCCAGAACGTGAAAAACGTCAGGTGGCGCGTCTTCGTGCTCTTGCACAAGATTCAAATCTTGATCCGGATTTTGCTGAAAAATTTCTCAACTTCATCGTGAAAGAAGTTATTCGGCATCATGAACATACCGCCGCTAAACACGGTGAAAACGAAACTGCTGCTAGCTAGCTGCATAACATTGTTCTGCCCTGACGGTCAGATCTCTTAATTTACTCTAAGGAAAAAAACTATGGCCCTTAAAATTCGTCTGGCACGTGCCGGTTCTAAAAAGCGTCCTTACTACCACATCGTTGTTGCGGATGCCCGCAGCCCGCGCGACGGTCGTTTCTTGGAAATCATCGGTTCATGGAATCCGATGCTTGCCAAAGACGCAGAACGCGTAAAAGTTGACGGCGAACGCGCCGCTCATTGGCTCGGTCACGGTGCACAGGCAACCGACCGCGTATTGCGCTTCCTCGATCAGGCTGGTGTTTCCAAGCGCGAAACCCGCAGCAACCCAACCAAGGGTGTGCCAGGTAAAAAAGCTCAGGAACGTTTGGCAATGGCTAAGCAGGCAGAAGAAGAAGCTGCTGCAAAGGCTGCTGAAGCCGCTGCTGCTGCCGCTGCACCAGCTGAAGAAGCTGCAAGCGAATAATCATCCTGAAAAGATTGGTTTTTATGCAGTGAGTGCATTGAAACCTGATCTTTCTTGCAAGTTTATATTAAGAATATGAAAGCGGCGGATTTTCTGCCGCTTTTCTTTTATGCTTTTCAGGTTAAACTCAATGACATATAGCTTGAGTGAACCGAGCAGATTGATTTTATAATGAGTTGATAAGACAAGCGCTTTATATCAGGAGATATATATGTCCACTGCGATGACTGCGTCCCGTTCCCGATTTTCCCGTTTGGCTTTATTTCTTGGTCTTGCGATCTTGATGCCTTTATTATCCGCCTGCGGATTTAACACCATACCAACCAATGAAGAGAAGGCCAAAGCTGCGTGGAGCGAGGTGCTTAACCAGTATCAGCGCCGCACTGACCTGATCCCGAATCTGGTGGAAACAGTCAAGGGGTATGCCGCCCATGAGCAGGAAACACTGACTGCAGTTGTTGAAGCGCGCTCAAAAGCAACTTCGGTGCAATTAACGCCTGAAATGCTCAACAATCCAGAATTGTTTAAACAATTTCAGGATAATCAAGCCAATCTGAGCAGTGCATTGTCACGCTTGATGGTAGTGGTGGAAAAATATCCTGATCTGAAAGCCAACCAGAACTTCTTGGCGCTGCAATCACAGCTTGAAGGTACTGAAAACCGTATAGCGGTTGCACGTCGCGATTATATTGAAGCGGTTCGCGTTTATAATACTGGCTTAAAAACCATGCCCACCATGCTGTGGAAGATGTTCTGGTTCCGCGATAGCGAGCCAATGCCGACTTTCAGCATTGACGCAGCCAGCCAGCAGGCGCCTAAGGTCAATTTCTGATCTTTGGTGCTTTGAAGATGGGCAAGGGTATCATTCTCAAACAACAATCCCGTAAATTGCAGAATTTACGGGATGTGTTGGTAGTTTTTGTCTTTGCAATTTTCTGCCTCTATTCGGGAGCAGGAGTTGCACAGGATAAGCCAGCGGCCGAACTCACCCTTACCGGGCGGGTTGTTGATGCGGCCAATGTGATTGACCCGCAAACGCGCGCCCAGCTTGTTGCAAAACTTGCCGATTTTGAAAAAATATCATCCGATCAGGTGGTGGTGGTTACAGTGCCGAGCCTGAAGGGCTCGGATATCGAAACCTATTCCAATCAGTTGTTTCGGGCTTGGGCGCTTGGGCAGAAACAAGAAAATAACGGCCTCTTGCTGGTTGTAGCACCCAATGACCGCAAAGTTCGTCTTGAAGTGGGTTATGGGCTTGAAGGTGTTGTGACCGATGCACTTTCAAGTGTCATTATTCAAAGCATTATCTTGCCGGCTTTTCGTGACGGTGATTATTCGGCGGGCATTTCCAAAGGTGTTGACGGCATTATAGCCGTGCTTTCCGGCGATGGAGCAGAGTTGCAAGCACGTGCCAAACGCAATGCCAATAGTGCTTCGAGCGATGTCGACTGGATTGAAGTCATCTTCCTGATTTTCTGGATCAGTATCTTTTTTGGCGGCTTCGGCATGGCTGTTATGGTACCGATTTTTGGGCAAAAAATCGCACCTGGTCGTTATGTATGGTTGGGCATGACCTTCGACATGCGCTCACAAGGCGGATCGGGTGGCGGTTCAGGTCGCGGCGGTGGTTTTGGTGGTGGTTTCGGCGGTGGCAGTAGCGGTGGTGGTTTCTCCGGCGGTGGCGGGTCATCCGGCGGCGGCGGCGCCTCGGGCAGTTGGTAATGGATCAGTTTTCATGAGGAATCAAACACATCAGCATGTTGACGAAGTTGGCCATAAGCTGATTAGCACGGCAATTGCCGAAGCGGAAAAAGGCACGAATGGCGAAATTTATGCCGTGCTGGCACGCCGCAGTGACGATTATTTCTTCGCTGCCGGTTTTGTGTTTACCTGCGGAATTTTATTAAGTGCTGTGGTGATGGCTTTTCTGGCGCATTATTATTGGTTTGATATCGCTTTGCCGCGTTTTGGTCTGGCAATTTTGGGCGCATTTGTCTGTGCGATGTTGTTGTTGTGGGTTTTGCCTAATTTACGGGTTTTGTTGGTGCCGCGACGCATTCTTTATAAGCGCGCACATCTCAATGCGGTGCAGCAGTTTTTAGCGCGTAATGTGCATCTGACTTCGCAACGTACCGGCATTTTGCTGTTTGTTTCATTGGCTGAACATTACGCTGAAGTGGTTGCGGATGCTGGTATCCATGCGAAAGTGGAACAAGAAGAGTGGAATGCTATTGTTGCTATGTTGATGAACCATGCTAAAAAAGGTGCACTGACTGATGGTTTTGTTGAGGCCATTACACTTTCGGGACAATTATTGAAAAAACACTTTCCGGATGATGGAAACAGTATAAACGAGCTGGAAGACAAACTGGTCGAACTATAAGACTTGATTTGGCAAGATTGACCGGCTCAGCCGAAAACAGGTTAGGAATATTTTTTGGTTGAGTTGGAACGGGGTGCGCCACGCGTTTTAGCAACACCCAAACGCGGCATTTGGGGCTGGATGCTGTTTGACTGGGCAGCACAACCATTTTTCACCGTTGTGACCACTTTTATTTTCGGGCCTTATTTTATTGCGCGTATGGCGGAAGATCCGGCGCAAGGACAAGCCGCATGGGGCTATGGTGTGGCCATCGCCGGATTTGTGATTGCTATACTGTCTCCGGTTTTGGGTGCGGTTGCCGATAAAACAGGAGCACGTAAGCCTTGGATCGGCTTTTTCGCAGCCATTAAAATCATCTGCCTGGCAATGCTATGGTTCGCGGCACCCGGCTCGTCGCTTGTGGTGGTGTTGATCTTTTTTGCACTGGCGTCAGTCGCGGCAGAATTTTCGATTGTTTTTAATGACTCGATGATGCCGCGCTTGGTTGCGCGCGAAGATATTGGCCGTATTTCCAATATTGCTTGGGGACTTGGTTATTTAGGCGGCATGATTATGCTGATTTTTGTGGTGACATGTCTGGCGGCATCGCCCGAAACCGGCACCACGCTGATCGGTATCAAGCCTTTATGGGGACTTGATCCGGTGACGGGCGAAGATGCGCGTATCACAGGACCTTTAAGTGCCGTATGGTATTTTATCTTCATTCTGCCGATGTTTTTATTCACGCCCGATTCTCCTAAAGCGTCGCGCTTGATGCCTGCCATCCGGTCGGGCTTGAGCGAGCTGAAAGCAACATTAAATGAAGTGCGCCAGCGCTCCGGCATCGTGCGGTTTTTAATCGCACGGATGATTTATCAGGATGGTGTTAATGCCTTGCTGGCGCTGGGGGGCGGTTTTGCTGCCGCCATGTTCGGCTGGACAATCACGGAAGTCGGGATTTTTGGCATTATTCTCAATATAGTGGCGATTTTCGGCTGTCTGATTGCCAGCCGTTGTGACGCCGTTTTTGGCTCCAAGCCGATTGTGATTGCCTCTCTCATCTTGTTGCTGATTGCAACGGTGGGGATTATTTCAACCGGAACCGACTATACTTTATTCGGGCTTTTGACATTTGGCCTTGATGGAGAAGGGCTGTTTGCCACCGGTGCTGAGCGAGCCTATCTGGTTTATGGTTTGCTGATCGGATTTGCTTTTGGCCCGGTGCAGGCTTCATCGCGCTCATGGTTTGCATGTAGCGTCAAACCGGAAGAAGCAGGGCGTTATTTTGGCATTTACGCATTGGCTGGTCGTGCGACCAGCTTTGTGGCGCCGTTTTTAGTGGCGACAGTGACAATGGCGCTTGGTTCGCCGCGTCTCGGTATGGCTGTGCTGCTGGCATTTTTTATTGGCGGGTTATTGCTGATTGCAAGAACGCCTTATCCGGCAGCAAAAGTCTAAAATTGAAATACAAAAAACACCGCCGAAATCATCCGGCGGTGTATTTGTTTAAACAATCGGTAATGCTTAGTGACGGAAGTGGCGCATGCCGGTCATCACCATAGCAATGCCATGTTCATCAGCAGCAGCGATCACTTCATCATCACGCATGGAGCCGCCCGGCTGGATAACTGCCGTGGCACCAGCTTCAATAGCAGACAGCAAACCGTCAGCGAACGGGAAGAACGCATCGGATGCAACAACTGAACCCTTTGTGAGTGGCGCATCCAGATTAGCGGTTTCTGCCGCATCTTCTGCTTTTCGCGCTGCAATACGGGCAGAATCCACGCGGCTCATCTGGCCTGCACCAACACCGACAGTTGCACCGTCTTTAACATAGACGATTGCGTTGGATTTAACGTGCTTGGCAACGCGGAACGCGAATTTGAGGTCGTTCATTTCAGCGTCAGTAGGTGTGCGTTTGGTGACAACTTTCAGATCGAGGTCATCAATATTGCCATTGTCGCGTGACTGGATCAGCAAGCCGCCAGCAACGGTTTTGGCTGAAATGCCTTGGCTACGTGGATCGGGCAAACCACCAGTGGTAAGCAGGCGCAAGTTTTTCTTGGCTGCAACGATTGCTTGTGCTTCCTCAGTTGCATCAGGCGCAATGATCACTTCGGTGAAGATTTTGACGATTTCTTCGGCAGCCTCTGCATCCAGGGTTTTGTTGAGAGCTACAATACCGCCAAAGGCTGAAACCGGATCGCAAGCCAAAGCTTTAAGGTAAGCATCTTTAATGCTGTTACCTTCAGCCACGCCGCATGGATTGGCGTGCTTGATGATTGCTACTGCACTGGTTCGGGCAGGGTCAAATTCGGCAACCAGCTCAAAAGCTGCATCAGTATCATTGATATTGTTGTAAGAAAGCTGCTTGCCCTGAAGCTGGGTGGCTGTTGCAACACCGGCGCGGTTTTCACCGGTGAGATAAAAGCCAGCTTTCTGATGCGGGTTTTCACCATAACGCATGACCGAATGCAAAGTGCCTGCAAGCGAGCGCCATTTTGGTGCTTCTTGGCTAAGGCTTTCAGCAAACCAGCCGGAAATGGCTGCATCATAAGCGGCAGTGCGTGAAAACGCCTTTGCAGCCATCTGTTGGCGGAAGGCGTATGGCAATGAACCACTGTTTTGTTTCAGCTCTGCAACAACCAGCGCATAATCTTGCGGGTCAACAACAGTTGTCACATAAGCATGGTTTTTGGCCGATGCACGGATCATTGCAGGGCCACCAATGTCGATATTCTCAACCGTTGTATCGTAGTCGCCGCCTTGGTAGCGCACTTCTTCAAACGGGTAGAGATTGATGACAGCCAGATCAATGCCGTGAATATTATGTTCTTCCATGGCACTGACATGTTCCGGATCATTGCGGACAGCAAGCAGAGCACCATGCACCGATGGGTGCAATGTCTTGACACGACCATCCATGATTTCCGGAAAACCGGTAATTTCGGACACATCGCGCACCGGAATACCAGCAGCGGCTATTGCTTTTGCCGTGCCACCGGTGGACAGCAGTTCAACACCCTGATCATGCAGAGCTTGAGCAAATTCGATAAGACCGGTTTTATCCGATACAGACAACAGCGCGCGCCGCACCTGACACAGATCAGGGGCGGGGATATGTTTGGAACTAACAGCCATGGAAATTCTCTTCGTTGATGAAACGTGAGGGGATGGCTGCGGGTTAGCACAAGGGGCGGATGAATCCTATCTTAAAAGCCGGTCTTTGTAACTTTTAATGTCAAAATCCTTCATTTGAAGACTTTTTGAGCTCTTTTGTCTCAAACATAATTGCCAAGGGCGATGCGTGTCAGCTGCCAATTGACCTGTTCCAGCTCGGAACCGGAAAAATGCAGCACAATTTGTTTGCTGCGCACAGGCCCGCGGAAACCGGCAAAGAAGATTGAGTCTTCCAGTTGCGGCGCTATTTCAAAGCAGGAAAAAGCCCATGTGTCATCGCGCTCGGCAGAAAGCACCAGCAAACCGTCTTCGTTAAATTCCACATGAACGGATGGGTGAACGTGGAAGCGCACGGCAATTATATCGCGGGTTTTGCCGCCCATCGGCTTGCCGTCTTCACGATAAAAGCGGTCTGAGCCTTGAATGATACTGCCGCTATGGGAAAGACAAACACGGCGCTCATGATGAATGCCGAAAAGACGTGCATAGCCGTCATGACTTGCCAGAAAACCTTGCGTGCCGATATCTTCGATATGCTCACGATGCACTTTGATGGGGCCTGCAATGATCGGCGTGCCCAGCATTTTGGACAGGCCTGAAGTGAGGCTGAAACGGCAGGATGATGTATCGTTGATGGTGGCTGTTGTGTGCGCCGCTGTTGAACGCCCGAGTGGGCGGAACTCGGCAGGGCCGTAACGGTCGATACCCGAATTGACGATATAGCGCTGGCGACCGGATGACATTTCAAATGATAGACAGCCGGCATGGGCATCGCGCGATGCAGTCACCGGTGGCGGCAGGCCAGTATCGGCAATAATCGTAGTCGACCCCATCGATAAGCGTTCATAGCCGGAATAAGGCGCATGGGTGAGCGGCGCGCCTGCGGTTTCATCATGACGCAAAACAGAGATAATGCGCTCTGGCAGCGTTGGCCCCACACCGTTAAAAAGTGCCAGACTTCCGTCTTGATGGCGGAAAAAACGCAAAGCCGGCAGCATGCGCTCGACTGCTTCAATCAGTGCTTTAGGCGGTGTTTCGGTGCCATTGGCATAGGTTTGTCGCAATGGCAAAAGATCGGCCAGTAATTCCAGTACGGTGACGGGATTGCGCGAAATATGGCCGCCATCGGGTAAAATCTGGCGGTTCAGCTCATATTCCAGATTGCGCTTGGCAGCGCGCACTGTTGATGGCGACATCGGCAATGCAAGAGAGGCAAATGCAAGCGCAATGCGGGCACGAAGTTTTTCTTCACCATCATCCATCACCGCAGCAACAGTGCGCAAATAACGCACTTGCATGGCAAGCGAGCGCATAAATTTACGATATGCCGGCAGTTCTGCCCCTTCCAAAATCAAATTGGAATGCTGAAGCCAAGCAATTATGCGCTGTGCGGTGACTTCCGGCTCCCATGCCATGCCATTGATGCGTTTGCTATGCAGCTTGATCCAGTCGTCAACGAGTGCACGTGTGTTGGCTTTGGCAAGGTCTGTTTCGGCACTGCGCATATGACGCAGCCAGCCAAAACCGTGCAATGCTGCTTCCCAAGCATGGGTTGGCGGTTCAACGGCGAAAGGTGAAAAACCACCGGTTTCCACCATGCGTCCGGCGAGTGCAAAACGCCCGTGGTAAAATTCTTGTGCAAGTTGCGGGTCAGCGACGCGCAAATCAGGCGGCGCAATAAGAATGCGTTCTGGAGTGAACCCGGTAAAGCGCCAGCGATATAGCGGCCCCATGCGCAAACGACGACTGAAGCGCCGCCATGTTTGTGCGGCAGCCAGTCCCCATAAATGCGGGGTTTCGCTGAGGGCGACAGTCACGCGGCCGGTCTCCTTGCCTGAATTTACGGAATTATATGTCATTGGTCAGCAAAAGGCCAAATCACAGGCCTTCTCTTCTAAGTGTATAATGCTACAAGAATGGTGAATCGAGTGTTAACCATAACAGTAATCTACTGTATAGGTTAAAACTCACAATTCATTGGGGTATCAGTTATTTAAAACCGGACTATGACATTTTTTTACGAAAACGGGCGGCAAAAAATCCGTCCATCCCTGCAAGTTGCGGATCTTCATGCGGCATATCTGCAGGAGTCGAGCGTAAAAAACCTTCAACGGTGATGAGGTTTTCGATCCCTTCACAATCTTGTGCCGTAATCGGATAGGCTTCCAATGTCGGATTTTTGAGCGCTGCCCTTGCCACGTCTTCGCCCTCAAGCGGATCCAGCGAGCAATTGGAAAAAACAATAATTCCACCCGGCTTGACGAAGTCGACTGAACGCGCCAGCAGATTGGCCTGCACGGTTGCAAGCTTTGCCAGATCGTCGGGTGTTTTTGTCCAAGGCACATCCGGATGGCGGCGCACAGTGCCGGTGGATGAGCAAGGCGCATCCAGAAGGACAGCGTCAAAAAGCTCTTCCGGTTCATAGTCCATAAGGTTAGTTTGGTGTGTTTTAACCGGCAGTTTCAGACGGTCAAAATTACCTTGCAGGCGTTTCAAGCGATTGGCGGAGAGATCAAGAGCGGTCACATCGGCACCGGCAAGCGCGAGTTGGGCGGTTTTCCCACCTGGAGCCGCGCAAAGATCGGCCACTTTTTTGCCCTTCAAGTCACCCATCAGGCGGGCGGGCAGGCTTGCAGCCATATCCTGCACCCACCATTCGCCTTCTTCAAAACCTTGCAAATCGGTGAGCGAGCCTTCAAACGAGCCCAAACGCACAGAACCATTTGGCAAAACAGTGCCATTTAGCACCTCAGCCCAATGTTTCGGGTCGCCTTTGACAGTGAGGTCAATGGGCGGCTCATAGGTTTGCATTTGCAAAATCTTGGCAGATTTTTCCTCGCCATAAGCGGCAATCAACATATCATTGAACCATGCAGGCACATTGTTGGCGGCTTGGTCGGTTTTGGCAGCATGTGCCAGCACCTTTTCTTTTGAGCGCACAATACGACGTAAAATTGCGTTCACAAGACCGGCATATTTGCGGTTGCGCGGATCACTGTCGGCAGCCGTGACAGCCAGATCGACGGCCGAGTGATCCGGCACCGAAAGATAAAGGATTTGGGCGGTTGCCACATGCAAAAGATGTTTCAGAGAATGGGCATTTTCCGGCAGCGGACGATCAAGCAAACGGCTGATTGTCTGTTCAATCGTGCCGCGATTGCGCAAAGATGTGCCAAGGATCGCGCGCACAAGAGAGCGGTCACGTGGCTCGAGCGCCAGATATTGCGCATTGCCGGTATTATTATCGGTCAAACCGTCAAGGGAGCTGTTTTTTTCAATGACTGCGCCAAGCAGGCGCTGCGCACAAAGGCGTGCTGCCAGACCCGGACGGTCGAACATGTCATTATGCTGTTTGAAAATCCGTTTTTTTCCGGCATTGTTATTTTTTGTTTGGTTCACGACCACGGTCCTTTAAAGCCGGTTGAGCCCTGATCATCATTATTTTCTGCAGCGCTGCCCCAAGGGCCACGTACTGCTGATGATGAAGGGGTTGAATAAGACATGCCCATCTCTGCCGCCATTTGCTGCAAAGCTGCAATGCGATTATCAGTATCCGGATGGGTTGAAAACAAATTATCTGCACCGCGTCCTGAAAGCGGGTTGATAATAAACATATGTGCCGTTGCCGGATTATGCTCGGCTTCTTCATTAACCGTCGTTTTGGCACTACGGGCAATTTTATTCAAAGCCGAGGCAAGCCAAAGCGGATTGCCGCAAATTTCAGCGCCTCTGCGGTCGGCAGCATATTCGCGGGTTCGGCTTACTGCCATTTGCACGATCATGGCTGCAAAAGGGGCGACAATCATCGCAATGATCGTGCCGATAATGCTTAAAATATTATTGCCGTTTTCACGGTTGCCGCTGAAGAAAAGTGCAAAATTGCCGAGCATTGAAATTGCACCGGCCAAGGTGGCGGTGATCGTCATTGTCAATGTATCACGGTTTTGTACATGGGCCAGTTCATGTGCCATCACACCGGCAATTTCTTCCGGTGTCAAACGCTGTAACAGGCCGGTTGTTGCGGCAACAGCTGCGTTTTCCGGATTGCGTCCGGTGGCAAAAGCATTGGCCTGATCCTCATTGATGATATAGATTTTAGGTGTCGGCAAACCGGCATTGGCAGCAAGACCGCGGACAATACGGAAATATTCAGGCGCTGTACGCTCGTCGGCTTCTTGCGCATTATACATACGCAACACCATTTTGTCTGAATTCCAATAGCCGATCGCATTCATGGCAATAGCAATCAGCAGTGCAATCAGCATGCCGCCGCTGCCGCCCAACAGATAACCGACACTCATAAACATGACTGTCATCAAGGCAATCAGCATGGCTGTTCTTGTCATGTTCATTGGCTATCTCCTGAAACGATGTGCAAATTATCATATTAGAGCATTCTCAGTTTAAATTGAATCACTGAAAATGCTCTTGTCCTTTGTTTTACGCGCATCTTTTTCTGAAAACCGCTTCACACTTTTCAGGATGCGCTGAAAATGCTTTGCACAGTAATTGATCTTGCCTATATCATGGGGATCAGAACGCCAAGCTTCAATAATTAGCTTTCGAACTTATTGTCGATAATAGTGTGGGATAGTGGTTATGACCAAGAATGATGTGGCAGATCAGGTACAGGATATGGCTGCGGAGGCGCGTGACTTTAACGATTTGCCTCCGGCTGCACAACGTGCGCTAAAAGAAGCAGAAGAGCGCCGGAAAATTGATGAACAGACAGCCCCCCCACGAGAAATTGGCGGGCGCGGCGGCAAAGACCCTGCACGTTTTGGTGATTGGGAAATCAAAGGCCGCAGCATTGATTTTTAATCACTAATGGCCTGTGAGATTTTATGAAAATAAAGGCCATTTCTATTGTCGCACCCAGTGGAAGTATGATTGTGCGCGGCGAGAAAACACTTGAAGTCAGGCGTTGGCGACCCGACTTGAGTGAGAATGAGGATTTGTTGGTTGTTGAGAACCAGCATTATTTATCACCGACAAAAGAGACGGATCCAGATGGATATGCTATCGCTTTAATCCAAATTGCTGGAATACGTAACTTCAGACACGATGATATGAAAGCAACCTGTTCATCCTATTATGAGGATGGCTGGCTTGCTTGGGAAATTAATAATATTCGTCCTTTGATGCGGCCGTTCAGAGCGATAGCTAAACGTAAAATATATTTGTTGGAAGTGGACGAAGAAAACCTGCAAATAAAATGAAGGCCGGATAAATCCGGCCTTTTTGATTATTATTTTTTGTTCTGGCGCTGGTCAATCAGATCATCCACCACCGCCGGATCGGCAAGAGTGGAAGTGTCGCCCAAGGTGCCGAAATCATCTTCGGCAATTTTACGCAAAATACGGCGCATGATTTTGCCGGAGCGTGTCTTTGGCAAGCCCGGTGCAAACTGGATTTTATCAGGTGTTGCAATTGGCCCGATCTCGGAGCGCACATGTGCAATCAGCTCTTTGCGCAATTCGTCCTGATCTTTGGTTTCAGCGTCTGACATCAGTGTGACATAGCAATAGATGCCCTGTCCTTTGATGGCATGCGGATAGCCGACAACCGCGGCTTCCGACACATCATGATGCGAAACCAGTGCCGATTCAATTTCAGCCGTTCCCATACGGTGACCTGAAATATTCAGAACGTCATCAACGCGGCCTGTGATCCAGTAATAGTCGTCTTCGTCGCGGCGCACACCGTCCCCGGAGAAATATTTGCCCGGATAGGTGGAGAAATACGCCTCTTTAAAGCGGGCATGGTCGCCATAAAGCGTCCTTGCCTGTGATGGCCATGAATCAATGATGCAGAGATTGCCGTCGGTCACACCCTCCAGCACTTGGCCTTCATTGTCGACAATCTGTGGCTTGATGCCGAAGAATGGACGGGTGGCCGAGCCCGGTTTTAATGCCGTTGCACCCGGCAGCGGGCTAATCAAAATGCCGCCTGTTTCAGTCTGCCACCATGTATCGACAATCGGGCAGCGCTGATCGCCAACCACATTATAATACCATTCCCATGCTTCCGGATTGATCGGTTCACCAACCGAGCCAAGCAGGCGCAGTGAGGAGCGGGAGGAATGGGTTACAAATTCATCACCCGCACCCATCAGTGCGCGAATGGCGGTTGGAGCGGTATAGAAAATATTGACGTGATGTTTGTCCACCACTTCCCAGAAACGTCCATAATCAGGGAAATTCGGTACGCCTTCAAACATCAATGTGGTAGCACCATTGGCCAGCGGGCCATAGACCAGATAGGAATGACCGGTAACCCAGCCGACATCCGCCGTACACCAGTAAACATCACCATCCTTATAATCGAAGACATATTGATGAGTTATTGATGCATAGACAAGATAACCGCCGGTGGTATGCAAAACACCTTTTGGTTTGCCGGTTGAGCCGGAGGTGTAAAGAATGAAAAGCGGGTCTTCCGCATTCATTGGTTCCGGTTCGCAAACAGGAGAAGCTTTGGCAATTTCCTGATGATACCAGATATCGCGTCCCGGCCCCCAGCTGATTTTACCGCCGGTGCGGCGTACAACCAGCACCTTGTTGACCATCACATATTGCTTTGCTGCAATGTCGATGGCTTTATCGGTGTTTTCTTTCAGGGCAATTGGTTTGCCGCCGCGCAAGCCTTCATCCGAGGTGATGACAAAAGTTGATTGACAATCAACTATACGTCCCGCAAGTGCTTCCGGTGAAAAGCCGGCGAATACGATGGAATGCACTGCGCCGATACGGGCACAGGCGAGCATCGCATAAGCGGCCTCAGGGATCATTGGCAGGTAAATGGTGACACGATCACCTTTTTGAACGCCATTGTCTTTCAGCACATTGGCTAAACGACAAACATTATCATGCAATTCGCGATAGGTGATTTTCTTGTCGATATAAGGATTATCACCTTCCCAAATGATTGCAACCTGATCGCCGCGCTTTTCCAAATGACGGTCGATACAGTTGTAAGCAATGTTGGTTACACCATCTTCAAACCATTTGATTGAAATATCACCTTCAAAGGAGGTGTTTTTCACTTTTGTGTAAGGCTTGAACCAGTCAATGCGCTTACCGTGTTTGCCCCAAAACGCCTCCGGATCAGTGATACTTTCCTGATACCACGCTTGATAGGTCGCTTCATCCATTTGTGTATTGGCTTTTGCTCCCGGCAAGACAGGATACAGCTTATCTGACATGAGTTCCTCCGTGAATGACCGGCCAATCTCCCTAAGCCGGAATGCATGGCGATTCCTTTAAAACATCACCACTGCTTTTTCTATTTATAAACGGCAAAGGTCTTACGTAAAGTTAGACAAAGGGCTTTAGTGCATGCAAAATGCCGCAGAGAACTTTACAATAGGCACAGATTGCACGAAAACCGGTTTATTGTAGTCGTTTAAAACTGGCCTATTGGCTGGCGTTTTGTGGGCGATCACCAAAAATTGCAGAACCCACGCGCACCGATGTTGCGCCAAAGGCGATTGCCGTTTCGTAGTCGGATGACATGCCCATCGACAGTTTTTCAACGCCTGCTTCGCGCGCCAACTTTTGCAACAAAGCAAAATGCGGACCCGGATTTTCATCGATCGGCGGAATGCACATCAAGCCCTCAATCTGCAAATCGTGCTCGCTTTGGCAATGTTTGATGAAAGCCACTGTTTCCAGAGGTGAAATGCCGGCTTTTTGCGGCTCTAAACCAGTGTTGACCTGTACGTAGAGTTTAGGGCTACGGCCTTGTTTTTTAATCTCTTGTGCAATGGCGGAGGCGATTTTTTCGCGATCAATGGTCTGGATGACATCAAAAAGAGCAACAGCCTCTGCCGCTTTGTTTGATTGCAGCGGGCCTATCAAATGCAGTTCTATACCTTGATATTCTTCACGCAAATTTGGCCATTTGCCTTGTGCTTCCTGAACGCGGTTTTCGCCAAAAATACACTGGCCGTTTTCAAGGGCAGGGCGGATGCTGTCGTCATCAAAAAATTTGGAAACGGCAATCAATGAAACTGAATTGGCTTCACGTTTTGCTTCGCGTGTGGCTAAATCAAGCGCATGACGAACAGAATTGAGTGCTTGCGTGATTTGGGAGGCGTGTGAGGACATTTTGCACCTTTCAGGTCATAAAACCGGATTTTTTCAATAGAAATGCGTGTTAATCGCGCCAAAAACTTGACGCATATCTCAATACGTGATGAAGCTCCGGCAACTAAGTTTGAGACTCTTTATTCATCCCCTTTGTACGAGTAAATACGGCCATGGCAACCGAACGTTATAATCCCCGCACCGCTGAAGCCCATTGGCAGAAGGTTTGGGACGAGGCAAAAACCTTCGAAACGGATAATGATGATCCGCGCGAAAAATATTACGTGCTGGAAATGTTTCCATATCCGTCGGGTCGTATTCATATGGGACATGTGCGCAACTATGCTATGGGTGACGTGGTCGCACGTTACAAACGCGCGCGTGGCTTTAATGTGCTGCACCCAATGGGCTGGGATGCTTTTGGGATGCCGGCAGAAAATGCCGCGATGCAGAATAAAGTGCACCCAAAAGAATGGACTTATCAGAACATCGCCACGATGAAGCGTCAGCTGAAATCGATGGGCTTGTCGCTGGATTGGTCACGCGAATTTGCGACCTGTGATGTGGATTATTACCATCGCCAGCAGATGCTGTTTTTGGATATGTTTGAAAAAGGTCTGGTGACCCGTAAAACCTCAAAGGTCAACTGGGATCCGGTCGATAATACAGTGCTTGCCAATGAGCAGGTGGTGGATGGTCGTGGCTGGCGTTCGGGCGCTCTGGTTGAGCAGCGCGAACTGACCCAGTGGTTTTTTAAAATCACCGATTATAATGAAGAACTGTTGGCCGCACTCGACAGTCTTGACCAGTGGCCTGAAAAAGTTCGCCTGATGCAGAAAAACTGGATTGGAAAATCCGAAGGTCTGCAACTGCGCTTTGAACTGGATGCAAAGAGCGGTGAAACAGGTGATATTGAGGTTTATACAACCCGTCCCGACACTTTGTTTGGTGCGTCTTTTATCGCGATCGCAGCAGATCATCCGCTGGCGAAAAAACTGGCTCCCACTAATGCTGCGCTGACTGATTTCATTGCCGAATGCCATCATCACGGCACATCAGTCGCGACACTCGAAACCATTGAAAAGCAGGGCTTTGATACTGGTCTTCGCGTTAAGCATCCGTTTGATGACAATTGGACCTTGCCGGTCTATGTCGCCAATTTCGTGTTGATGGACTATGGAACAGGCGCTGTTTTCGGCTGTCCTGCCCATGATCAGCGCGACTTGGATTTTGCCAACAAATATTCCTTGCCGGTGCGCCCTGTAGTGCTGCCAAAGGGCGCAGATGCAGCAACATTCAGCGTTGGAAAAGATGCTTATTCTGATGATGGCATCATGTTCAATTCGCAGTTTCTGGATGGTTTGACACCGCAGGAAGCTTTCCAGAAAGTTGCAGAAAAACTGGAAACAAAGCAGCTTGATGGCCAGCCGCAAGGCAAGCGTAAGGTGCAGTTCCGTCTGCGCGATTGGGGCATTTCTCGTCAGCGTTATTGGGGCTGCCCGATCCCGATGATCCATTGCGAAACATGTGGTGTGCAGCCGGTTAAACGTGTAGATCTGCCGGTGAAACTGCCTGATGATGTGACATTTGATCGTCCGGGCAATCCGCTTGATCGTCATGAGAGCTGGCGTCATGTGAAATGCCCGAGCTGTGGTGGTGATGCCCGCCGTGAAACCGATACGATGGATACATTCGTTGATTCATCATGGTATTTTGCACGCTTTACTGCACCATTTGAAAATGAACCAACCAATCTGAAAGCCGTTGATGGCTGGCTGCCGGTTGATCAGTATATTGGCGGTATTGAGCATGCGATTTTGCATCTGCTTTATTCGCGCTTCTTTACCCGTGCAATGAAAGCAACCGGCCACCTGAATGTGGAAGAGCCGTTCAAGGGCTTGTTTACGCAGGGTATGGTCGTGCATGAAACCTATAAATGCGATGGTCAGTGGGTTTCGCCAGCTGAGATTCGTATCGAAGATCATGATGGTGCGCGCACTGCCGTGATGCTGGATACAGGCGCAAAAGTTGATATCGGCTCGATTGAAAAAATGTCGAAGTCGAAGAAAAACGTTGTCGATCCGGATGATATTATTTCGTCTTATGGTGCCGATACCGCGCGCTGGTTCATGCTTTCTGACAGCCCGCCGGAACGTGACGTGATCTGGACCGAAGCGGGTGCCGAAGGGGCGCATCGTTTTGTACAGCGCGTTTGGCGTGTGGTAAGCGAAGCAGCTGATGCATTGAAAGATGTAGCGCCAAAGCCGGCAATGGAAGGTGATGCCGCGCAGGTTTCCAAGGCAGCGCATAAAGTGTTGCAGGCTGTTGGCGAAGATTTGGAAAAGCTGGCATTTAACCGTGCCGTTGCTCGTCTTTATGAGCTGGTCAATGCTCTGTCGGGCGGTTTACAGCAGGTGAAAAATGGCGAAGCGGATGATGCATCGAAAGGTGCAGTACGTGAAGCTTTGGAATTCTTGCTGGTGATGATTGCCCCGATGATGCCTCACTTGGCGGAAGAATGCGCCAAAACACTGGGCGGCACTATCAATGGTCAAGCGACATTGGTCTCAGACGCTGCATGGCCTCAGTTCAATCCGGCATTGATTGTTGAAAATGATGTGGTTTTACCTGTTCAAATCAACGGTAAACGAAAAGGGGATTTGACAATCGCACGCGATGCAGATCAATCTGCTATTCAGCAAGCGGTGCTCGAACTCGATTTCGTGAAACATGCCCTTCAGGGCAACGCACCTAAAAAGATCATTGTAGTGCCACAAAGGATCGTCAATGTCGTTGCCTGACTGCATTAAGAAAGTCACTTCACCGGTTCGCAGTCTCATTGCCATTGCGGCAATGGCTGTGGCTGTCGCTGGATGTACTGTACAGCCGCTTTATTCCGGTGGCGGTAGTGGTGAGATTGGTGCGGGTGTGACGCCGGATATGCGTTCCAAACTGGCATCGGTGTCAATCGAGCCAGCCAATGACATTTTCCAGCAAACCGTTCGCAACCGATTGATTTTCTTACTGGGTGGCGGGGCAGGCGAGCCACAATATCCGGTTTACAAACTGCGCATGGGTTTGACCACAGCTACTGTTTCGGCGGTAACTGTGGATGTGGGTGAAAAAACTGACCGTACCGGTCGTCCGTCAGCAGGTTCGGTTCGTGCAACATCCAATTATGTGTTGCTGGATAATCAAGGTAAACCTGTGGCCAGCGGCAAACGCACGGTCTTGGCGTCCTTTGATCGTCCACGTCAGGAATTTGCAAATCTGCGTGCTGAACGGGATGCGCAAAAACGTGCAGCTGACGAATTAGCCGAGCAGGTCTTCCTGTCATTGGCACAGGATTTGTCCAAACTGTAGATTTGTAAGCTTGTCACAAAAAAAAGCACCGCCTTGAAATTTCAGGGCGGTGCTTTTTGCAATTTGCTGATTAGTTGGCAACATTTGCAGTATAATCACGCCATGCTGGCAGATTATATTCGGTTAAGCTTTCGGCAGCCATAATGGCGCGGGCGACCGCTTGTGCCATGACAAAAGCTGCAATCGTGCCGATTGATGTGACATTGCCTTCAACGCCTTCCAGCTTGCCGGTGGAAAGCGCAAAAATTGTATCGCCATCCGACATTGTGTGGATCGGGTTGATGCTGCGGGCAAAACCGTCATGTGCCATCTCTGCGACTTTTTTCAACTGTGCCTTGTTGAATGGTACGTTGGTAGCAATCGCCCCAATGGTCGTGTTGGCACCAATTGCTTTGACAACATTGCGGCCATTCATGATCGCACCGACTGTGTCACGGAAGCCGTTGCCATCTTCATTGCGTGCGCCAGCGATGATCTGGTTGGTGCGCGGATCATAAACGTCACCCACCGCATTGACCGCGACAATCGCACCAACAACCACGTCAGTGCCCGGCACTTTATAGCTGGCAGTTCCAAGGCCGCCTTTCATCGAGAAGTCAGGGCCGAACATCTTACCAACCGTTGCACCGGCGCCCGCACCGATATTACCTTCAGCACTCTCAGACGTAGTAGCAGCAAGACATGCCTGATAGCCCGCTTCTGCATCAGGGCGAATTGAGAAGTCACCCACGCCTAAATCCATCAAAATGGCAGCAGGAACAATCGGCACCACGCCATTGCCGATTTTAAAGCCGATTTTGTTTTCTTCCAAATAACGCATCACGCCGCTGGCGGCATCAAGGCCATAGGCACTACCGCCAGAGAGCATGACCGCATGAACCTTATCAACCATGTTGATTGGGTCGAGCAGATCGGTTTCGCGGGTTCCGGGGGCAGAACCGCGTACATCAACACCAGCAGTGGCACCTTCCTCACAAAGAAGGACACTGCAGCCGGTCGGACGGGTGGATAATGTATGGTGTCCAAGCTTGATACCCGGTACGTCAATAATCGAGCCGCCCAAAAGTGGTGTCAATTCCATTGCAGTTTCCTTCGTTTGGGCAGCATGTGACATGCCCGCAGACATAACCGTGCCCACACCTGCAGCGCCAAGGCCGATAAGCGACTTGGTGAAATTTCTCCGATCCAATGATTTTCCTCCGGTTTGATCATCATCATCTTATTTGTGTGATGTGATGTTAGCTAATGTCGCAAAGTTTATAAACGTGTAGAAATGTTTTTATCTTTGGATACATTTATACTGCAAGTTCAGCATAGATTTGCGGTGAGGAATGAACGAACCATCGTTTCAGGATTGCAGGATCAACTAAGATGCTTCGTCCATAAAGGGTTTCTTGCATTTCGCAATATGAAACTGGTAGCGGATGTAAAAAACAGCGCATGCAAGATGACCCTTTTGGGAAAATGTGCACCTTTGAAATTGTCCTTCATCCGCTTCCTCCTCACTCAATTCCAACCTGAGTTCAGGTGATAACATCACCATATTTGAAAAATTGCGACAGAGCCTGATATTATAAGTGCTGCATCTTTATTGCAGTTGCACGAAATGATGCTCCGACAATTGTTGATAATGGCGAGGAGCAGGTTGATAATCAGGCGCACGCACCGGACTTTTTAGTTCATCCACTTGCATCATACGGCGTAAATGACGGCGTTCCGGATCAGGAATAGGTACCGCCGAAAGCAGCTTTTTCGTGTATGGGTGTTGCGGATTTTCAAAGATTTCTGCGCGTTTGCCGATCTCGACAATTTCGCCTAAATACATCACCGCCACACGGTGACTGACACGCTCGACAACTGCCATGTCATGGCTGATGAAGAGATAAGCCAGTTGTAAGTTCGCCTGCAATTCAAGCATCAAATTGATGACTTGGGCTTTGATGGAAACATCAAGTGCCGAGACAGACTCGTCGGCGACGATCACTTTAGGATCCATCGCCAGCGCACGTGCTATGCAAATGCGCTGGCGCTGCCCCCCCGAAAACTCATGCGGAAAACGCTTGGCCATATCGGGTGTCAGGCCGACACGTATGAGCAGGTCGGTGACGATTTTTTCTGCTTCCGCTTTAGTGCCCATTTTATGTTCGAGATAAGGCTCGGCAATTGTGGCACCCACCCGCATACGAGGATTGAGGCTTGCAAAGGGGTCTTGAAAAATCATCTGCATTTTATGGCGGATGTGACGCAGTTCCCGTTGATCCATCGTAGAAATATCTCGCCCATCCAGCCGGATCAGCCCTTCATCCGGTTGGATGAGACGCATGACAGCGCGTGCAGTTGTGGACTTTCCACATCCCGATTCACCAACCAAAGATAAGGTTTCGCCAGGTTGTAGCGAGAAGCTCACATCTTCGATGGCATGAACGCGTCCCTGTAATCGTCCCATGAGACCTGCATGAATATCAAAGCGTTTGCTTAAGTTTTTAACCTCCAAAACCGGCTCCGCCAGATGGTCGACCGTGTCGGCAGAAACCACCGGTTTACCCGGTAAACCGGTGTTCGGATCAAGATCAGGAAAGCGCAATGGCCGGTCATAGGGTTTCATGGAGCCGAGCATGGGCACTGCTGACAAGAGCGCTCTGGTGTATGGATGTTTTGAATGGTTGAAAATATCGGCGGTGTTACCGCTTTCCACCGCTTCACCACGAAACATCACGACGGTGCGGTCGGCAATTTCGGCGACTACACCCATATCATGGGTGATGAAAAGCACCGAGGTGCCTTCTTCTTCCTGCAAGATTTTGATCAGGTCAAGAATTTGGCCTTGAATGGTCACATCCAATGCGGTGGTAGGCTCATCCGCAATCAGCAGTTTGGGACGGCTGGCCAGTGCCATCGCAATCATCACGCGCTGGCGCATGCCGCCGGAGAAGCGATGCGGATATTCATCAAAACGACTGGCGGCAGACGGAATACGCACCCGTTCAAGTAAGCGGATGGTTTCGGCTTTTGCGGCTTCTTTGCTCATCGCTTTATGACATAAAAGAGCTTCCGATATCTGATCGCCAATGGTGAAAAGCGGATTGAGTGAAGTCATTGGCTCTTGAAAAATCATCGCAATATCATTGCCGCGCACTTGGCGCATTTGTGCTTCCGGCAATTGCAGCAAATCCTTGCCATTGAGAAGTACACGCCCTTCAATACGGCTGGTATCGCGCGGCAATAATTGCATCACCGACAAGGACGTGACGCTCTTGCCGGAGCCGGATTCACCTACAACGGCAACAGTCTCGCCCGGGTTAACGGTAAAGGAGATATCGCGGACAACGGATTTCCATTGCCCTTCACTCAAAAAGCTGGTGGTCAGGTTTTCCACTGACAAAACCGGAGAGACAGCCTTTATTGATGTCATGATATATCTCCTTAAGTTTCAAAACGAATGCTATGATTGAACAGGCGGGCGCGGCGATCAATCCGGCCAGCGGCGCAAGCTATCGAAGCGTTTTTTGGTGCGATCTGCCAACGGTGTGGCAATTATCTCGTTTGAGTTTCTTGCTTTTGTCAGCTCTTCACGCAAGCGTTTGGCGACAATTTTCGCTTGCCCGTCATGCAGATTGCACGGGTCGAGATAGAAATATTGATGCTCGACCTCATGATCACGGGCGATAATCGGTGGTGTGCCGCGCGCCAGTGCATCCACCAAATCCCATGCTGTGATATGGGTTTCTTGCGGGTTGATATTGACGCGTAAGCGATCAAGCGGGTTATGCGTCGGGTCAGCTTCAATCACCGCAGTGACACCGGCAAAATCTTGAAGTGCTGTCTGCCACAGATCAAGAAAAACTTTTTCACGCGCACACACAGCTAGATGATCACGTTTTTCCCATGCTTCAAGTGCAGCCATTACACCATAAACGCTTTCTTTGCCGACTTTCATCCCGCGTCCGATGCCGCAATTTTGCAAATAAGCGTGGCGCACCAATTGCTTGCTGCCCGCGACGATACCCGATGTCGGGCCGCCTAAAAATTTATGGCCTGAATAAAGCACGATATCAGCACCAGCTTCGAGAAAGCCTTTGAGATCATATTCAGACGCGGCGTCGACAATCACCGGAATATTGCGGGCGTGGCAAATCTGCGCAAAGCGTTTCAGTTCCAATAATCCGTAATTGACCACGTGATGCGAGACAACATAAATGGCAGCTGCAGTGTTTTCGTTGATCGCACCTTCCAGATGAAAATCATAACATGTGGTTGCTTGACCGATCAGTATCGGCTTGCCACCAGCAATGCGGATGGCTTGATCAACAGGGGCGCCATAGCTCACCACATGCCCCATTTGGACAATGATTTCTTTCTTGGCAGTTTTGGTTTCAGGCAAGAGTTCTATCGCTGAAAGATCATCACCTGTGATAGTACCTGCAACTGCCATACTGATACCGGCTGAGCATGAAGCGGTGACAAAGCCTGCTTCTGCTCCGGTCAGGCGGGCAATCACTTTGCCTGCCTTGCGTTGCAGGTCATTCATTTCGACAAATTGCGGCAAAATCTCTGCCATGGCAATGGCCACTTCAGGCACAGCAATGGAAGCGCCGAGGCCGGTCATTGTGCCAGAGACATTGATAATATTGCGCAAACCTAAGGTTTGATGCAGATTTGTTTCAGCCATGAGAGCCTCCGGTCATCAATGCGGGAAACAGAAATTTTGAGGTTTCATTATTCCTTAGCACTGGAATTGATTTCATAATTGTGAAATGTTGTTGAGGTGCCTTTATCATCCAAGATAAAAAGCAACCGACAAGCCTGAATGTGTGCGAACGAGTTACGGAGCCATCAAATGAACAGTAAGACTTTAGCCATTGTGACCAAACCGGCTCCGGATAATAAAACTGAACTCGACAAAAAAGAGCCATCACGCCGCTCCCGTGTCAGCGGCATTGACCGCGTATTGCAGGTGCTGGATTTTCTCTATGAACATGGCAGCCCAAGCGGTGCTTATATGATCGCCAAAGCCATTGGCGCGCCTTTGTCTACCGTCTATGTCATTGTTGATGATATGGTGGAAAAGAAGCTGTTGTCGCGAAATAGCGAGGGGCTGTTGTGGCTTGGTGACAGGCTTTACCATTATGGTTTGGCCTATGCCCGCTCGCTGGATTTCCTGAGTGTTGCCACCAGCGAAATGCACGATCTTTGCCGCGATATCGGCGAAACCATTCAACTTTGCGGGCTGGACGGCGACCATATGCAGGTGCTGGCCATGGCCGACGGGCCCGGACATTTTCAGGTGACCTCGCGGGTGGGTACACGTGTTCCGCTCAACTGGACGGCATCGGGACGTTTGCTCGTCGGGCATATGAATGATACGGAGCGCTTGGAAATTTTCAAGCGTTGCGCCTCTCCTTCGCCAACCGGCAGAGCAGATACTGATCCAAAAATTTTGTCGGAAGGTGCGGTGCGTGCCTTTAGCCAGCGTCTGTCGGTGCAAGCAGGTGAATCCGATTATGCCGTTGCCTGTATTGCGGCCCCTGTTTGCGATGAAAAGGGTGCTTGCGTTGCCACAATTTCGATCGTTCTGCCTGAGCAAAAGCTGATGGATAATACCGAGCTTTATACCGGCAGTGTTCAGCACTCGGCTGAAAAGATTGAAACTGTGATGGGTTGGCGTAAGCATTAGTCGTTTAGCCTTTTAATCGTGCAGTGCCACAATGGCTTCGATCTCGACGGTAATGTTGCCGGGAAGAGAGCCAAAACCAACTGCTGAGCGTGCGTGCTGGCCACTATCACCAAACACGTCAATGAAGAGATCTGAGCAGCCATTGATGACGCTTGGATGGTCTTCGAAATGCGGCTCGGCATTGACCATGCCGAAAAGCTTCACCACGCGTTTGACGCGGCCAAGATCACCCAAAGCATGGTGCATAACCGCGAGCAAGTTAATGCCGGTGAGGCGGGCATGGGTATAAGCTGCATCAATATTTTGATCGATGCCGACTTTGCCGGTGTGGAGTGTACCGTCTGCCTCGCGCGGGCCTTGGCCGGAAAGATAAAGAATATTGCCTTCCAGCACATGGGTGACAAAATTGGCGATAGGCGGCGGTGCATCAGGTAATTGAATGCCTAATGCGGCAAGTCGGTCATAAGGACTTGCGGCATGGTTGTTGGCCACTGGGTTTACTGGATTTGACACATCAGCCCCTGAAATATTTGCGAAGAAAGTTGTCACTTGTCTTCATTGAAACGATTGTTTTGACCGGAGCGATTTATGAAAACCGCGCCTGATGAAAGGTTTTAGCGATAGCTGAAGCCGTGGCTGTGATCGACACATTCGACACTATCCGGCTGATAGCGGCCTGCCTCAAAAATGTTGGTACCAAGTACGGTCATGCGCGGATCGAACAATTTGGTGAGCGCGGCACGAGCGCCAAGGGAATCCACCACTTGCAGATCGGAATCATTGAGGTCAAAAATGGTAAATTCGCTGCGCGCGCCTGCTTCAAGCAAGTTGTCCATTGGGAGACGGATAACTTCGGCAGGGGCATGGGTCACGGCTTCAACCACCTTATCAAACGGCATACCGACGCTTAAGAGCTTCGACATTGTGGTGCTTAAATCCCAAACCGATTGGTTGATGCTGCGTAAATGCACATCGGTGGAAATGGAAAACGGCAACAGACCACGCCCAATCGCAACTTCCGCCACACGGAACGAGAAGGATGCGCCGCCATGGCCGATATCAAGGCGGATGCCTTCACCGGCGCAGCGCTCTGCCAGTTCAAACAGGTCTTCATCTTCAATGATGGAGCTGCCAACCTTGCCGTTGAAACAATGGGTGATGATATCGCCGGGGCCCAAAATTTCCAGCACTTCGTCGTAAAGTGCCGGTGGTTCACCCACGTGCACCATCATCGGAATTTTAAGGATTTTGGCGATTTTCTTACCCAATTTAACCGGCGTGACACCCCATGAGCCGGTAATAACATGGCTGGCGCGCACTTTCAGGCCAACAATATGGTCGCGATTTTCTTCATAGCAGGCAACGATACGGTCAATATCGACAGAGCGGATATCGCTTAATTCGCTGACACGGTTGCATGCAACGAGGCCAATAGAGCCTAAGTTTAAAAATGCTTTAATACGTTCGCGTGATTGCTCGATAATATATTCGCGAAAGCCATGGAAATTGGCTTCACCGGCAGAGCCTGCATCTACAATGGTGGTGACGCCGCGCTGCACGCCGCAAAGATTAGGGCGCACAGAAATATCGGTGCCGCCATGCCAGACATGGGCGTGCAGATCGCCCCAGCCTGGTGAAATAAATGAGCCGTTGCCATCGACGATATTTGTAATATCTGCGCGAGGCAGGTCTTTGCCTACTTTGACAAGCTTGCCATCTTCACCGATCAAAAGATCAATCGCACCTTGATGTGAATGCTGTCCGAAAGCCACTGGTTTGACATCGGTGATAAGCAAAGCGCCGTTTTTTTGAATTTGCGCGCACATATGATTACAGGTCCTTTTTAAGGCGGGGGTCAAGAAGGTCGCGGAAGCCGTCACCAACCATTTGCAGCGAAAGAACAGAAAGGATGATAGCTATACCGGGAAAGAGGGTCATCCAGTCCGCTTGGCCGACATATTGGCGGCCGGATGAAATCATGGTGCCCCATGTCGGAATTTCAGGGCTGACACCAAGGCCGAGGAAAGAAAGGCCGGCTTCGGCAAGCATAGCACTGGCAAAGAGAAATGTGCCTTGTACCAAAATGGGTGATAAAAGATTACGCAACACATGGCGTATCATGATGTTGCGGGTGGACACGCCCATTGAAACGGCGGCTTCTACATAAGGCAGCTCTCGGATCACCAAGGTGGAAGCGCGCACAACACGCGCCAAACGAGGGGCATAAACAATTGAAAGCGCGACAATCACCGTTGCGAGCGATGGCCCCAGTGCTGCCACTAAAGCAATTGCCAGCAAAATATCCGGAAAAGCCATCATCGCGTCAATGAGACGGGCAATTGGTGCGTCGAGCCGTGGAAAAAAACCTGCAAGCAGTCCCATTGTCACGCCGATCAGGGATGATAAAATCACGACAGCAAAGCCGACCAGAAGCGAGAGCCGTCCGGCATAAATGGTACGCGAAAACACATCGCGTCCAAATTCGTCGGTGCCGAACCAGAACAGTTCTGACGGTGGTTTGAGGCGGTTTACAATCGAAAGCTTGTAAGGATTATAAGGCGAAACCCATGGTGCCAGTAGCGCCATCAAAGTGAAGATCACTAAAATGATGAGGCCAAAGGCAACCGTTTTGCGCTTCAGCAAGCGTTTGATGAACTGCATGCTTTCGCTTGGGGTTTTGACCGAAGATGTTATTGAATTATCCATCAGTAGCGCACCCTCGGATCGACCAGCAGATAGAGCATATCAATGGCAAAATTAATCAGCACATAAAGGGCGGCAATCACCAGCAATGCACCTTGAATGACAGGGTAATCACGACGCAGCACGGCAGATACCACCAGATTGCCGATACCAGGCAAGCTAAACACGGTTTCAGTCACCACAGCGCCGGAAATGAGTACGGCAACGGTGAGGCCAATGACGGTGAGGATCGGAATGAGCGCATTTTTGAGCGCGTGTTTCAAAATGACTTTACGCTCAACCAGCCCTTTAGCACGGGCGGTGCGCACGTAATCATCACCAAGAACATCCAGCATCGAAGCACGGGTAAAGCGTAAAATCAAGGCGGAAGAAACAAGCCCCAACGCACATGCTGGCAGGCTTAAATGCCACATTCTGTCGATGAAACTTGCATCAGGTCCACCATAGCCGGAGACAGGAAACCAGCCGTAACGTACAGCAAAGATTTGCATCAAAATAAGCCCAAGCCAGAAACTTGGAATACTTGCGGCAAACATGGCGAGCGTTGTGGCTGCCTGATCAACAAAAGAACCGCGCTTGTATGCTGCATAAATGCCAATCGGCAAGGCAATGACGCAAGCAATGATGATGGAAAATAATGTGAGGAAAAAAGTGGGTTCCGAGCGTTCACTCAAAGCGCTCAAAACCGGTTGATTGAGGAAAATTGACTGGCCGAGATCGCCGCGCATGAGCTGCTCGACATAATAGATATATTGCATGACAAGTGGTTGATCTAACCCCAATTGCGCCCGCAAATCAGCAATATCTGTTTGGGTCGCTTCGGGGCCGAGCATGACGGCTGCCGGATCACCGGGGGTGACGCGCACAATGACAAAAACAATCGTGACGACAAGAAACATCACAATAATCATGCCGATGAAACGCTGGATAATATATCGTATCATATTGGCCTAGCTTAAAATGTACCGGCTGTTTTGATGGTTGCGGGCATTCCGCTAAACCTGAAAAGCCGTTTCAGTGATGAAGTGCAGAAGACACAGAATAAAGTGTTTTTATCCTGTGTCTTTTTATTTGTCGCAGCCGCTAGAGCGCGCGGCTAACAGGCTTCAGCCGTTATTTTTTAAGCGAGACGTTCCAGAAATATGGCCATGGAGCAGGCTCCACGCCTTCCAGCTTTTTCGATTTGGCTGCAACCGCATTGAAGTCTCCGATTTTAATGAACGGTACTTCATCCATCACCACTTTTTGCACATCAGCCCAGAGCTTGATGCGTTTTTCCGGATCGGATTCGGTGTTGAAGGCATTGACCACTTCGCTACGGGCGGGCGTATCCCAATTGCCCGGTGCGCTGGTCGACATCATGCCGATCAGTGACGGCTCCGGCAGGAACGGGCTATGGGTGATATAAATATCCCACAAAGACGGATCACCACGACGCTGTGTCAGGGTTGCCCAATCCACCACTTGCAGATCAACTTTGAAGCCCGCAGCTTTCAGATATTCTGCAGCAACCTGTGCCATTTTATAATGGAATTCATATTGGCGGCTGGTGAGAATACGGACCGGCTCGTCGTTGTAATTAGCCGCTTTCATCAGCTCTGCAGCTTTTTCAGGATTGGCCACATTATAATGACCTTCTACACCGGCATCGGTTGCCCATGCAAAGCTTTCCGGATAGAGCGAGCCGTCCAGCGCATAAAAATCCGTCGAGCCGAAGGCCGCAGCCATCATGTCTTCTTGACCAAGCGATTGTTGGATAGCTTGGCGCAATTCCTTGGACTGGGTGATGCCGTGACCGGAATTAAGCACAAAAACCGGCCAGCCGAATGGCTCAAGCATCACAGGCTCTGATGCAGAAGAGGTTTTCAGCCGGTCATAAGATTCAACCGGAATGGAATCCACATAGTCATATTGACCTGAAATAGCCGCTTCAACACGGGTATTGGCATCAGGCACCGGCACAAAGCGGATTTCATCAACATATTGATGGCGTGCGCCACCATAACCGTCACTCTCACCAGCAGGTGAGGTGTAATCGGCAAAACGTTCCAGCTGGATATACTGGTCGGCTTTACGCTCTTTTAGCTTGTAAGGGCCGGTGCCGATTATGTCTGTCATCGGTTCGGCCTGATGGTCGGCTGGCAAAATGATGGCGGCAGAATTATTGAAAGCGAGCAATGAGACAAGTGGCGCATAGGGATCGCTTAAAGTTATGGTCACAGTCAGCGGATCGGTTACTTCGATGGATTTGATCATGGTGGCGGTCTGCTTGCCGCGTGAAGCGACTTTCGTCCAGCGATCAAGCGAGGCGGCAACATCCTTTGATGTCATATCCGCGCCATTATGAAACTTGACGCCTTCTCGCAATTTGATCGTATAAACTTTACCGTCTTCGCTGATTTCGGGCAAGCTGGCGGCCAGCAATGGCGTGGTTTTCCAGGATTCATCAAAGGTATAAAGCGTTTCAAAAATATGCTGGCTGACAATACCGACGAGATCGGCAGTTGATACCATCGGATCAAGGGTCGGCGGTTCGCCGATAGTAGCAACATTAATAATGCCACCCTTTTCCTGCGCGTAAGAATATGACAGATTTAAAGTGGCGGCACCAATGAATGCGGTACCTACCATTAGTAATGTTTTGAAATTTCGCATGTCCCCTCCCGCTTATTCCATTATTGGAGAATAATTATCTTTATAGTGGAATAATACGATAGGGAAAAAACTTGTCAAGCTGGCTTGTACGCCAAGAAGCGGTGATTTTCGTATCAATCTCATTGCCGAGTAGTGAAAAAAGCCTTGTTTTTCATGCTTTGCGCACTAAAAAACAGTCAAAAATAAACCCTGCTTTTAGTGGATAAAAGCAGGGTTTGTCTTATTTTAAGGTGATTTTTGTCTGATTTTTAAACGCTGATTAGGCGACCTTCCGCGAAGAAAGCATCAAGTTGCCGAAGGTAAGGCGCTATGTCAAAACCGTTTTGTTCAACCCATTCATCATTAAAATAAGTAGAGCGATAGCGGTCGCCATGATCGCAAAGCAGGGTGACAATTGAACCTTTTTCGCCCTTTTTCACCATTTCAGAAATGAGCAATGCACAAGCCCAGATATTGGTGCCGGTGGAGCCACCACAAGCGCGACCAATAATATTGCTGATGGTGCGTTGCGCTGCCAAACTTGCGGCATCGGGGACAGTCACCATGCAATCGACGACATCCGGTATAAAGGATGGCTCGACGCGCGGGCGGCCGATGCCTTCGATAATGGATGAGCAACGGTCGATTTCCATGATGGAGCGGTCGGTAAAATGCTGGTGGAAAATGGAAGCCTCTGGATCAGCTACGCAAAGACGAGTGTCAAGCTGGCGATAGCGGATATAGCGCCCCAAAGTGGCCGATGTGCCACCTGTACCAGCGCCTGTTACAATCCAGCGCGGATTTGGATATTCTTCATGGCTCATCTGATTAAAGATGGATTCAGCAATATTATTATTGCCGCGCCAATCGGTTGCGCGTTCCGCATAAGTGAATTGGTCGATATAATAACCGCCGGTTTCTTCTGCCACTTGTCGTGCTGCATCATAAACGGTTTTGGGATCATCAACCAGATGCGGACGGCCACCGTAAAATTCAATCGCGGCGATTTTTTCTTTTGAGGTGGTGCGCGGCATAACCGCTACAAAAGGCAGGTTGATCATACGCGCAAAATAGGCTTCCGACACAGCCGTGGAGCCGCTTGAGGCTTCAACAATCGTTGTAGTGGGTCCGATTTTTCCGTTGCAGATGGCATAAAGAAACAGCGAGCGTGCCAAACGGTGTTTAAGGCTGCCGGTCGGGTGGCTGGATTCATCTTTTAAATAGAGCGTAATGTCATTGAATTTCGGCAAATCAATACGGATCAGATGTGTGTCGGCTGATCGGTTGAAATCCGCTTCAATTGTTGCAATTGCGCGGTTGCGCCATTCCATACTGCATGGTTGCGGACGGTTACATTGAATGATCTGTCCCAATTCTTATTGCCTCTATATCCAAAATACGGGTTACTTGACGTGAATTGAAATAGATATAATTCAATTTATACGAATTTGTCAAAAATAATAAAATATGAGGTAAATTTTTATCATTTATCTCATGAAGTTAGAAAATTGTATTCGTTTTATGTTTAATAAATAGATTATCATTTCCCGTGGTTGAGCGTTTTTAATACATGGTCGATATCAATCATATTGTTATAAACATGTAAGCCAAAACGAAGCTGGCCGCGCCGCAATGTATGGATGATATTGGCGTTCAACAGTGTCTGGTGGATGTCGTTGATACGCGGATCATGCGAGAAGCCGTGGCCACCTGCATCCAATTCACCACAGGTGATGATGTGGCTTTCTTCGTGATTTTTCTGCGGCATGGAAACCAGCAAGCCTTGCTCAGCCAGTCCTTCACGCAATGTGCGCGCCAAATGAAGGACATGGGCTTCAATTGCCTTGGTGCCGATTTCGTTAAGGAGATTGAGTGAGGCATCGGCTGCATAAGAGGCGGCAAGATTATAACTGCCGACTTCAAAGCGCTTGGCACTGGCATAGAGGTGATATTGATGCTCACCCATGGCAGATGCATCATCGCTGCCAAGATCAACACCTGTGCGTGAGAGATAGGCAGGATTTAAACGATCAAGCCAGTTTTCATTGATATACATGAAGCCGGAACCGTAAAGACCGAGCAGGCCTTTGCTGGTGGAGGTGGCAAAAGCATCTACCGGCTCCTGCGCTAAATCATGGTGCAGAATGCCGGCAGATTGCACACCGTCGATCAGCAGAAAAATATTTCTCTTTTGGCAATATTCTCCAAGCTTTGTAGTATCTGTGCGGTAGCCCGGTGCAAAGCTGACAGAGGCAACTGTTGCAAGGCGGGTGTGCTGATCCATCGCCGCGATCATGGCATCAATATCAATACGCCCGTTGATAGCCGGTACAATCCGCACATCAATGTCGCGTTCGCGCAGACGCAGCCACGGATAAATATTGTTTGGGTGTTCGGCATCGGCGCAGATCACGATATTGTCGCCTGTTTTGAACGGAAATGCCCAGGCAATGGCATTAACCCCATCGGAAACATTGCGGGTGACGGCAACTTCTTCAGTTTTAACCGACATCATTTGCGCAAATTGTATACGGCTGCTTTCGACATAATCCTCATGGTCGGTACGATTGGCGCTGGCCATGGCGAGCTTGTCGAGAAAATTGTCGACTGACTGGCGCACCGGATCGGCCAAAATCATTTTGTCACAAATCGACATATAGGTTTGAGTAGTGAGTGCCGGAAATAAGGCGCGGATTTCTTCGATTTTGGTTGCAGGCATTTTAGACACAGGCATGGGAACGCTCCTGAAGCGGCAATAAGATGTAAAAGCAGACAATCGGCTGGTGTGACGATTAAGGTCGGTTGAAATAGTCCAGTGCCATGGCAACCATTTTGGCGTGATGGGTTAAATGATTGCCGCGGGTGATCGGAAAATAGGCGTCGGGCATAGCAGGATTGCTTTCCAGTACCTCACCATTGGGACGGATTGTGTTGCCGCAACTCCATGCGAAAGAGGCAATTTTCTGCCCCGTACGCGGAAAGGTCAGCACTTCTTCATGGGTCCATGTTTTGGAAAAACCACCAAGAGGCATACCGATATGATGGCACATTTTGTTGTCGCAAAGTTGTGCTGCTACCTGATCAATATGCGAGCCTGCATAAGGCACAGTGAGCATGACGATTTTGCCGGTGAAATGCACTGGAGCAGGCGGTAAAATGCCTGAACCACTTTCGGGTTGATGCGCACATTTGAATGGGATGGCGGCAGTTTTTGCTTTGCCCGCTTTCAGATCATTAAGCACCGTGCCAAGCAACCAGTCGCGTCGCCATCGGCAAGCATTGAGCTGCGCTAGATTAAGATTACCTTCCGCAATGGCGGCATCATCTTCACCCAAAACCGTTGCAATGACGGCTTCGATCGCATCGGAAAGGCGTAAATCGCCAAAGTTGATGCGAATGGGTTGCGAGGATAAATGCTGCAATAAATAGCCGCCGAAATCACCGCCACGCGAACGGGTCGCATCGTAAATGATATTATGTCCCAGATGTTGATGCGTCTGAGCATAAGCCATCAACGCATCAACATCTGTGGTCAGACTTTTGCCGAAACCATGCCATTGGATGATGATTGTATCTTTGGCTTTATCTGTATGAAGCGTGAAGGATGGTGTATCGAGCACTTGCTCGAAACCGTTATAAGGAGATAGCGTTTCTGCCCATTGCCAATGATTGGCGGGCTGATAATCAAGTGTGAGGTTTTGAACCGTACCGATTTTGTCTTCGAATTCTAACGCAAGTGTTGCTGGTTGCAGCCATTCAGGGATCAATCCTGTGCGCCGGATGATTTCATTCGGCATATGGTACCAGTAGAAATGCGGTGTTGAGTAACAAAAATAAGGCTCTGTTAGCGCTACATACTCATCAAAAGAGCGACCATTAATACTGATGAGACGCGCACCGAGTTCTGCACTTTTGTCGGCTTCAAAATTCAAGGCATAGCCGCTTAAGAACACAAATGGCTGATTTGAGGAAAAATCTGTTTTTAACTCGATGCCAACACGCGGTGCATGGTCGGCACGTTTGTCGGTATGGTTGAAGCGTATTCTTGCTTGCAATTCGGCTGGCAGTGGCAGACCGCCCTCAACCGGTTCTACTGACAGATGGCGGTCATGGCGGGTATTGGACAGTTTGGCCAAGGCATACCAAAGCTCCGCCGGTGTGGAAGCGTTGAGAATATCATTGCGATGATGCGCCATATCACGCGCTACATTGATGTCAAACAGCTTGTTTTTTGCCGGTGAGATAGCCTGACGGTGCAGTGTTTTTTCCACCAGATAATCATAAAGATCAGCGCGGTCTTTAATGGTGCCGATGAGATCTTCGGCATGGGTATCGTTCCAACGGGTCATGGAAATCGCCTCCATTTTCATGCCATCACCGGACAGGCAAATTGATGTTCTTCTTGCCCTATCAGTGGCGGAATTGTCTGGGCGCAAGCCGGAACTGCATGGGTGCAGCGAGTGTGGAATGTGCATCCCGACGGCAGATTAAGCGGCGAGGGTACTTCACCTTCAACCGGTTCAAACTGCTGATCGCGGCGGTCGAGTGTCAGCACATTATCAAGCAGCACTTGTGTGTAAGGATGACGCGGATCGGCGAATATTTCTGCGGCATTCCCTTGTTCGACGACACGACCGAGATACATCACAGCCAGACGATCGGCTATATGTTTCAAAACACCCAAATCATGGCTGATGAAAACGTAAGTGAGATCCAGCTTGTCTTTCAGATCAAGAAACAGATTGATGATCTGTGCCTGAATGGAAACATCGAGCGCGGCAATGGATTCATCGCATATTATCATGTCCGGTTGCAGGGCAAGTGCGCGGGCAATGTTGATGCGCTGACGCTGACCACCGGAAAACTGGTGCGGATAGCGGGTCATTGCATCGGCATTAAGGCCGACAATTTCGAGTTGGTTGACGATGAAGTCTTTCAACTCACGCTTTTTCACCAAGCCATGCAAGAGCGGGCCTTCGCCGATCAGGTCTTTGACCTGCATACGTGGATTAAGGGCTGCACCTGAATCCTGAAAAATCATTTGCAGTTTCAGATTGGCAGGCTTGTCGCCGCGCATTACTGGTTTGCCGTGATAGGCAATTTGCCCTTCTGTTGGCTTGATCAAGCCAGCCATGATGCGGCCAAGGGTGCTTTTACCACAGCCGGATTCACCGGCAATGCCGAAAATTTCGCCTTTCCTGACGTGGATATCAACGCCATTGATGGCGCGTACCACTGGACGAGGGCCGCTTTTACGTAATTTGGCACCGATCTTGTCAATCCAGTCTTCCTTGCGGCCAAATTGATGGCACAGGGATTGTACTTCCAAAATCGTTTCGCTTTCAGGTGCGGATTTTATAAAATTCATAATGCAGCTCCTGTTTCCACAGGGTGCCAGCAACGATAAAAACGGCTTTCAGAAAGCCTGGTATCTGCTGGTGTTTCAAGGCATGTGTTATCGGCATATTCGCAGCGCGGACGGAATGGACAACCACGGGGCAAAGCCAGCATAGAAGGGGCATTGCCTGGTATTTGATAAAGACGTTTATTGGCCAAAGTGCTGCTGTGACCCGGTATTGAAGCAATCAAACCCTTGGTGTAAGGATGCAGGGGGCGATCAAGAATGGATGAGACTGAGCCGTATTCGACAATTCTTCCTGCATACATCACGGCAACATTTTGTGCGAGTGCAGCAACAACGGTCAGGTCGTGCGTAATCCATATCCATGCGGTGCCAAATTCACGCGATAGTTTTTGCACTTCAAAAAGAATTTGCGCCTGTGTGGTGACATCCAAAGCGGTGGTCGGTTCATCGGCGATGATCACATCAGGCTCATTGATAAGCGCAATGGCGATAGCAATGCGCTGACGCATACCACCGGAAAACTCATGCGGATAAGCGCTTAAACGACGCTCGGCATCAGGAATGCCAACACGTTGCATCACATTGATGGCACGTTCACGAGCTTCCTGTTTGCTGACTTTTTTATGCGCCAGATAGGTTTCGGTAAGCTGCGTTCCGATGCGCAGGCTCGGATTGAGCGACATCATCGGATCCTGCAAAATCATTGCTACACGGTTACCGCGTAAGTTCCGCATTTGTCGTTCCGACAGGCTGACCAGATCAACGATTTTGTTGTCACGGCCGCAATACTTGATGCTGCCATCAGTAATGCGTCCAGGTTTGTCGATAGCGCGCATGATTGAATAGCCGGTGATGGATTTGCCAGAGCCGGATTCACCGACCAATCCCATCACTTCACCACGCTTGAGCGAAAAGCTGATGCCGTCGACAGCGCGCACTACTCCGGCGCTGGTATCAAACTGGGTTTTAAGATTTTTCACCTGAAGCACAAAGGGTGATGCAGCAGGGGATGCTGAAACTGCTGTCGTCATTTTTTAAGCCTCGGATTGAACATATCGCGCAACTGGTCGGCAATCAGGTTGATTGCAAAAACCGTAATGAGAAGCAGCACACCCGGAAAAACACTGATCCAGTATTTGCCACCCATCAGATAGCCAAATCCATTGGAAATCAGCAGGCCTAATGAAGGCTGCGTAACCGGCATACCAAGCCCAAGGAAGGACAATGAGGCTTCAATGGAAATAGCAGATGCAAGCTGCACCGAGGCAATAACCAGCAATGGCGGCAGACAATTGGGCAGGATATGACGCCAGAGAATGCGGAAGGTCGGGATATGAGCCAGACGTGCCGCCAGCACATATTCGCGGTTGCGTTCCGATAATGCGGTGCCACGCACATTACGGGCAAAATAAGCCCATTGCACAAGAGTGAGCGCCAGTATGGTTTTATCCAGCCCGCGCCCAAAAACAGCCAATAACAGGAGCGCGATCAAAATGGTCGGGAAGCTCATTTGCACATCAACAATGCGCATGATAACCGCATCAACTTTACCGCCGGCATAGGCCGAAATAAGGCCGAGCAACACCCCAATAACAAGCGCCATGGCAAGGCTGCTCCATGCCACCATGAAACTGGAGCGCAAGCCATAGAACATGGCGCTCAGCATATCACGACCATTGGCATCGGTGCCAAGCAGATAATATTGCCCCATGCCACCAACTGAACCGGGGGGCAATTCGGAATCCATAAAATCGACCTGCATTAAATCATAAGGATTTTGCGGCGAAATCAGTGGGGCGAAAATGGCGATAAACAGCAAAATAATAGTGACGACCAAGCCCAGGAGCGCCGTATTGCTGGTGCTGAATTCGCGGAAGAAATTATAAAAGCGTGTGCTTTTGCGCCATTGCTGAAAACGTGACAAAGCGGAACTCGTCATGATGCACGTCCTGTTCCCGCGCGCGGATCAAGCACGATGTAAAGTATATCAACGATGAGATTGATGGTGACGAACATGAAGGTGAAAATCATCATATAGGCAATGACCACAGGACGATCGAGCATATTGATCGAGTCAATCAACAGCTTGCCGATGCCAGGCCATGCAAAAACAGTTTCTGTAATAATCGCACCGGAAACCAGACCGCCGATTTCAAGGCCGATAATGGTGACAATCGGTATCATCACATTGCGCAGAGCATGCACAGTAACGACGCGCCAAGGCGACAGACCTTTGATGCGGGCAAGTTTGACATAATCAAGCAGCATCACTTCCTGCATTCCGGCGCGCCCTAAGCGTAGCATTAGCGCCAGATTACCTGTTGCCAGTGTGACGGCTGGCAAAATGAGGTGGGTGAGCCCGTCCCATGTGAGAAAGCTCCATGCAACACCGTTGATCTCTACCGTTTGGCCGCGTCCGATGGCCGGAAAGACCGCCAATTGCACGGCAAAAACCAACAGCAACATCAGGCCAAGCCAGAAGTTTGGCAGGCTGAAGCCGAAAATCGAGCTGATGGACGCAAATTTACTAAAGCGGCTATCCGGAAATGTTCCTGCCAGAATACCGAGCGGCAAACCGATGCCAACAGAAATGATGATCGAAATCAGTGCCATTTCAAGCGTTGCCGGCAGACGTTGCAGCAGCATAGTGGAAACCGGCAAAGCGGTGACAAAAGATGTACCGAAATCGCCACTGAGCAGACGCCCCATATAGCGCATATATTGAATGTAAAGTGGCTGATCCAGCCCCAGCCGCTCACTGATTTGCTGGATTTCCAGCGCTGTGGTGGATTCATCAGCCAGAACTTCCATCGGGTTCCCGATCATGTAAAGTCCGGCAAATGTGATAAAGCTCAAAGCCAAAAGCGTGATGAGCGACTGTATCAGTCGCCGCGCGATCATCTCGGCCATATTTCCCCCCTGACTGTCGCAGGTATTATTCCCTTATACGGCTTTGTAACCGTATAAGGGATCAGTATTGAAGTCGGATTATTCAGCAGGTGTTGCGAAAATTGCCGACGTCACATTGGCCTTCGACGGAATATATTTCACATTCTTGGACGAAGCCCATGTCGCTTTCGGGCTGTAGAGCGGCAGAATACCGTAATCGCTGATGGTCATCGCCATTGCTTTTTGCAGCATAGCTTCACGCTCTGCGTCATCCATGGTTTCGGAGGCTTTGTTGACCAGCGCATCCATTTCCGGATTCGAATAACGACCACGATTTGACGTGCCGATGCCTTTTTCATGATCACGGGTGCCTGCAATGCCGCGCAATGTATAAGCGGCTTCACCGGTTGAAGTACCCCATGAATGGATCATCTGTGCAAACTGGAAGTCATTGGTTTTTGGAATGAAAACTGCATGTGGCATGGTTTCAATTTCGGTGCGTACACCAATACGTGTCCACATCTGGCCGATAGCCTGTGAGGCGCGCACACGTGATGTGTCGTCGTTGGAGGTGGTGAGTACCACACGGAAACCTTCCGGATAGCCCGCTTCTTTCAAAAGCTCCTTGGCGGCAGCCGGATCATAAGGCTCAATCGGAATTTCCGGATTATAGCCAAAGAGACCTTCAGGCACGAGCTGGCTTGCTGGTAATGCATCGCCGGAAAGGCCACGCTCTACCAAGCTTTTGCGGTCAAGCGCCATGGAAAGCGCCTTACGTACCCGCACGTCAAGCATCGGATTTTTGTCTAAAGGTTTGCCGTTATTATCGCTTACCTGACCTGCAATCGGCTTTTCGTGTTCAACATCAAGTGCCACAAAAACAATACGGTTGGTAGCGGTTGACCAAAGCGCGATATTGGGTGCTTTTTCCAAATTCGCAATGTCGCTGGTCGGAACACTGGTGATAAGATCAACGTCACCGGCAAGAAGTGCGGCAATGCGTGCCGGATCAGAGCTGATAATGCGCTGTGTTACCTTGTCCCAAGCAGGCTTGCCGCCCCAATAATCGTCATAGCTTTCAAACTCGTAAATCTCGCCGATACGGGCATTTTTGAATTTATATGGGCCGGTGCCGATCATGGCTTTACCGGTTACATAGTCCTGTGTGGTTTGGTTTTCGCCGTTTTTACGCGAAATAATCTGCACATCGGCCAGATTGATCGGCAGGTTTGGTGCTGCACCTTTGGTGACGATTTCAAGGGTGTGATCATCAAGCGCTTTATAAGAAACCACATCGGCCAGACGTGCAGTAAAAGGGCTAGGGCTGTCGACGATGGTTGGAATACGCTCAAAGGTGAAGATCACATCATCGACAGTAAATGGTGTGCCGTCATGAAATTTGACGTTTTTACGCAAATTGAAATGCCAGATATTGTCTCCCATATACTCCCAACTTTCGGCCAGAGCCGGAATAGGGCGCATATTCTCGTCTTTCCAGGTCAGCCCCTCAAAAACCTGACCTGTCATCGAGATGTTGGAGCTATTGGCATGAAAATGCGGATCAATCGAGGTTGGTGCGGAGCTCATCCCCATCCGCAAATCCGCAGCCCACGCTGATGCTGTCAACGCACAGCAAGCTACTCCCGCCAATGAGACAGCGCGCATAAAGCGTGTTGCCTTTGTGGTTTGAAGGCGAATTTCGTGATTTTCTATCATGATTTTCTTTCGTTCGCTAGATTCCAACCAGTTTAGTCGTGTTTTTGCAGCACAGGACGTAATGCGCGAATATCGGATAATGTTTCGATATTGAGCACGGTTTCGATAAATTTATCAGTCTCTTGTTTAAGAAGCGGCGACAATAAATCCTGCGCCTTGCGGATAACGTCATTACGATCCATTGGATTTTCAACTACGCCCTTTACTGCATAAGTGCGGCGGCTGACGGTGCGTCCATCTGACAAAACCGCAGTGACAATAGCTTGCCGGATAGGCATCGCAGTTGCCAGTTCATCGCTCGGCAGTAACGACATTTTGCTCTTCATGGCCAGAATAGCCGGATCCAGCAAGCGAGCATAATCATGCGACGTATGGAAGCCAAAACGGCCATCCACCAGCATTAATGCAAGACAATGTTTGCAGTTGATATCCGGCACGCCACGGTCTTCCACGACATCAACCACATGAGACGGTAATTCGATGGTTAGGCTCTCGATGTTACTTAAACGAACACCTTCATGTTCCATCAAATATTCAAGAGAATCGAGTGCAGATTGAATAGGTGAACCCACGCACCATTTTTTGATATTGGTGAGCATCACCTCAAAACGGGTGCCCAATTCACCAATTAGAAAATCGCGATCCGGATTGTCCGAATAGGCATCCATGAAATTGCCGCGGCCTTCAATCACATCGTCGGTGCCGGAAAAACCATGAGCGATCATTGCGGCTGCACTCACGCCATTGCGGGCTGGAAGGCCTGCAAAATGGAAAGCTTTTTCCATATGGTCTTTATCGCGCATCCATACGGCAATACCACCGGTTTGATGCGCAACATTGGAGAAAACATAAGCCATGCGCTTTGCATCAATTTTATAAAGAGCGCCGGCTGCGGCTGCGGCTCCCCATGCGCCTCCAATACTATAAGGGCCATGTCCGCGCGCATAAATATGGTTTGAGCCAAGTGCGATATTCATGCGGGCATAATAATCATAGCCAAGCACCACAGCTTTCAAAAAGTCGCTGCCACTTGATGCATTGGCTTCTGCTGCCGCGAGTGCTGCCGGTACAATGGCACAGCCCGGATGACCGATCGCGGCCGGATGACTGTCGTCGGTTTCATTGGCATGAGCCATGATGCCGTTGACAAGTGCTGCATCAGCCGGATGCAAAAAGCCGTCGGAAGCGACAATGCAGGCAGCTTTATCTGCTGCCTGTGACAGGGTTTTGGAATAAGACAAAGCCATTTCACCCACCGTCAAACGGGCGCCGGTGATCATGGCACAGAATGTATCCAAGATATGATATTTGGCTTTTTCTGCCACTTCGTCAGGGAGCGTATCGCTCAAAGCATTGGCGGCATAGGCACTCATGCGATTGATATAAAAATGCTCGCGATTTTTATCACTGTGTGTCATTAATTCCGGCTTCATATTATACCTGTTATGCTTCACTTGGGTTGGCTTGAGTTTAAGTTCGTAGGCAGAAGCGGAGCAAACGGATTTTTGGAATAGTTATAGTCCGGTTTGGACATCTGGCCGCAGCCGGATGTCAGGGCAGGCATGGTGGGAAGAAAGTAAGGGTGTGGATTTAAGTTGGATTGAAGATTTTCTGGCCGTGGTTGAATGCAAAGGTTTTGCGCGTGCTGCACGTCAACGCAATATTACCCAGTCAGCTTTTTCCAAACGCATTCGATCCCTTGAAAATCATCTGGGCGGCGAGTTGATTGCCCGTAATCGCCAGCCTTTGGAACTCACTGAATTAGGTGAGCAATTCCTCAATGATTGCAAGCCTATCATCATCAGCGTGCGTCGCGCCGAGGAAAACGCGCGTCAATTGCTTGGTCATGATCGCTATTTGCTGAAATTTTCTGGCGCTACCACGCTGGTGCAATCTTTTTATCCGTCATGGATAACCCGCAAAAAAGCGCTGATGCCGGAGATTGTGCCCAATGTTTTATCATCGCGCACCACACCGGAAGATGTGCAGGCACTTGATAGCGGTGAATATGACTTTTTCCTCACCTATCATTCGTCGGGACAGGTTTCTTCGTTTGATTTGGAGCAGTTTGAATATAAGATTTTAGGACCTGAACAAGTGGTGCCGGTTTGTGTGCCTGATAAAGACGGCATAACACCAAGCATCAATTTGGATGATTTGAATGGTGTGGTGCCTTATGTGGCGCGGTTGCCGGGTTCTTATATTGGTAATATTGTTGAAAGCCGCATTGCTGAAAATCATTTGCAGGTCTTGAAAACTTGTCAAGGTACCAATGGCGAAAATCTGCTCGGGCTGGTGTTGGAAGGCAACGGCATTACATGGATGCCTTATGACCGGATTAAAAATTTACTGAGTGATAAGAAACTCGTTCTTGCAGGTGGTGCAAGTTGGACCGTCCCGATTGAAGTTCGCATTTACAAGCGCCTTGGTCGCAGTCGCACTGTGGTGAACAGGTTCTGGGCAAGTATTTCGGAAAACGGTAAAGAATTTCCGATCCAAATTTAAAAATATCTTGTGTGCTACTTTTAAATAAGCAATTTTCGTGCCAAATATGCTTTTGAGTGAAAATATTTTTCAGGAAAGCCGGAGGTTCGATTGTGATTGTATGAAAGCCGGAGTGAAGCTTTATACGAGCCAGCAGCAGACACAGACCCTTGCACCGCAGATGATCCAGTCGGTGCAGGTGTTGCAATACGGCTACGACGAGCTTCAATCTTATATAATCGATCAGGTCGAACGTAATCCACTGCTGGAATTGGCTCCATCAAAGTCTGCAATGCCAAAGATGAATAATGCACCTTTCATACGGAAAGGGACATTATCCGGTTCCGGTAGTCTGCGTTCTATCGAGGAAACACATAGTGTAAGTGTTTCTTTATATGACTATTTACAGCAGCAAGTGATGGCGAGCTTTGATGAGCCGAGTGATCAGCTCATAGCCTCTGAAATTGTCTATTCTATTGAGCCTGATGGTTATTTACGTCGCCCTTGTGAGGAAATCATCGAGCAGTTTCAAACGTCACAACATGAATTTCAACGTATTCTGAAGTGCATACAAGGTTTTGAACCTGTCGGCGTCGGGGCACGTAATTTAGCCGAATGTCTGTATATTCAGTTGCAGGATAAAGAGCAGGTTACCAAGTCAATGCAGATTTTACTGGATAACTTAACCCTGCTGGCAAATCGTCATATGCCGCGATTGGCAAAATTGTGTGGCGTATCCCAAGATGAAATATTGGGCATGGTGCATAAAATCAGAGCACTTAATCCGAAGCCCGGCCTATGTTTTGATGCAACGCCTGCCATCAATATTGTCCCGGATGCTTTTATTCGCGTGAACAACAACAAGGAAATTATAGTTGAATTAAACACGCAAGCTTTACCGCGTGTGTTGGTTGATCGTGTTTATGCCAGCCGGATCAAAGATGTTGGACTTGATGAGGATGAAAAGCAATTTATCAGGGACTGCATGCAGTCGGCGGGGTGGTTGACGCGCAGCCTTGACCAGCGAGCTCGAACAATTTTGAAAGTGATGACGTTCATCGCACGTTACCAGCGTGATTTTTTTATGTCAGGTAATGGCCTTTTACGACCTTTGACCATGCGCGAGGTGGCAGAAGCTATTGATATGCATGAATCAACGATTTCCCGTACTGTTGCGCATAAATATATTATGACGGACAGGGGGCTGTTTGAGATGAAATATTTCTTCTCGAAGGCCATCGCGGCAGGTGCTGGTGAGGATGATTTATCTGCTAAAACCATTCAGCAAAAAATCAAACAGCTGATTGATGGTGAGACTGTCAAGACCATTCTGTCTGATGATGCAATTGCTGAAAGACTAAAGGCGGATGGTATTGAGATTGCCCGTCGAACGGTTGCAAAGTACCGGGAACTGATGAAAATTGCTTCTTCATCACAGCGCCGCTGGCAGAAAAAGCAGAGGGGGAATTAAATTATATGATTTCTTTATTGGTTTCTTGGCGCTAATCTGGGAAAAATGGAAAACCAGCTTGCGGCTCAATATCAAAAATGACCAAAATATCCAGAACCAAGCCTGCAGAAGTCAGGCTTGATGAGTTGATGACAGCGGCTGAAACATTGTTTTTAGCCAAGGGTGTTGATGCAACGACAATAACCGATATTACCGATGCAGCAGGTGTCGGCAAAGGAACTTTCTATCATTATTTTAGCTCGAAAAACGATATGCTTGCGGCTTTGGCCAAGCGCTACACGGAGCGTTTTGTTGAAAGTGTGCAACAGGCAATAGATGCCTGTGAGCCGGACGACTGGTGCTGTAAATTATGTGCATGGATCCATTCGAATGTGGAGACTTATGTCAGAACATATCGCATCCATGATATCGTTTATAATCAGCATCACCATCATGATCGTTCCAATCAGGCGAAAAAAGATATTTTAGACCAATTATCTATGATCATTGGTGGTGGCATTGCAGCTGGTATCTGGAATCCGCCAGAGCCGCGTGTGGTGACGTTGCTGATTTATGCCGGTGTCCATGGCGCGACCGATGATATAATTGCCACGCCACCTAACGACTATAAATTATTTGCTCGGAATTTGGCTGATGCATGTCTTAAAATGCTATCAATGAAATGATGACGCAAAATGATTATTATCTTAATTATGATTTTTATTGTCATATTTTAATTATGTGATAAATTTGTTTCTCCGTTTCTCCGTTTCTCCGTTTCAAACTATTTTAATCCCCTCGCCACACGTCTGAAATGATATGTCACTTTCTTTGATATTGGTGAGAAACAAGCTTTCAAATTTGATTGACCGACGGTCGGTCGATTTACATTTGGCAAGCTTATATTCAGAAGGTTTATTCGATTATGTCACTTAAAGGACGCCCGGTTGCAGTTGCTGCCGTCTATCTGGGGACATTCATGGCAACGCTTGCTATCAGCATTGTAAGCGTTGCATTACCTGCCATTCAGGCCGGATTGCAAACCAGTATGGCTGGTTTGCAATGGGTTGTTGGTGCTTATACATTATGTCTGTCGGCTTTTATGTTATCGGCAGGTCCACTTGCTGACCGCTATGGCCGCAAGCGTGTCTGGCTTGGTGGTGTATCGCTTTTCACTCTTGGTTCTGCCGTTTGTGCCTTTGCTGGCTCTTTAACGGTGCTCATTATAGGCTGTTCGCTGCAAGGTATTGCAGGTGCTCTGGTCATACCGGGCGCTCTTTCAATTTTAACGCAAGCTTATCCCGATCCTGCAGAGCGGGCACATATTATTGGTGGCTGGTCGTCGTTTAGCGCTGTATCGTTGATTTTAGGGCCGATGCTGGGTGGTTTCATGGTAGATCAGGCGGGATGGCCGAGTATTTTTTTACTCAATCTGCCTATCGGGGCGGTTACCTTCGCTTTGGGGTTTATCAGCATTGAAGAAAGTTTAAACCCTGATCATGCGGCACTTGATCCGGCAGGTCAGGTATTAAGCATTGTGTTTTTAGGTAGTTTGACCTTGGGACTTATCAATGCAGGTCAGTCCGGCTGGGCAGCATTTGAAGCTGTTGTGCCGCTTGCTGTGGCTGTTATTGCTTTATGTGCATTTATTTTGGTCGAAATGAATGTAAAGCGTCCGGTTTTGCCGGTTGATTTATTTAAACAACGGCCATTCGCATCTGCAAATTTTGCTTCTTTTGTCCTTGGATTTTCAGGTTATACCAGCCTGTTTTTGTTCTCGTTGTTTTTACAGCGCGGGCAGGGTTGGAGTGCGACCGAAGCGGGTTGGCGTATGGCACCGGTTTTTGCGGCTATGCTGGTGGTTGCCTCATGTTTCGGCACATTGGCCAAGCGTTTTGGCGTCAATCAATTGATGGTTGGCGGTTATGTGCTGATCGGTGTCTCGATGACCGCAATGTTAAGCTTTTCATCCATGACCTCTTATATGACGATTGCCTTATTATTTGCTTTGCTTGGGGTGGGGCTTGGTTTGGCCGTACCGTCAACTGGAGCTGCCGCAATGGCAAGTGCGCCGCGTGAACGCACAGGAACTGCATCAGCTACGATGAATGCTTTGCGTCAGGGCGGCATGACAATCGGAATTGCCTTGCTTGGAACGCTTATGAGCGTCCGAGCAGTCAACGTGCTCGAAAAATCACTAAGTTATCTGGATGTTGGCGATATGCGTGAAAGTGCAGCTTTTGCTATTCGCATGCATGAAAAACCTGCAAATCTTGATGTTGATACAGGTATCTTTAATCAGTTGCTGACAGAGGCGTTAGCTCAAGGGTTTACGCTTGCAGCAATTGTTGCCGGTATTTTGGGCTTCATGGCAGCGTTGATATTGGCTTATTCAACTTATAAAGTCAGAAGCACTGCCGATTAAGAGGACAATCTTATAAAATATCAACGCCCGATCATTGAAATTACATGATCGGGCGTTGTGCCTCACTTAAATGCGGCAATTGCGTTAAACGCTCAATTATATTTCGATAATTTATCTTATCGTGATAGCGTTGCTATATATTTTCTTATGCGCATGTTCTAATCGATTAGTATCATGTTTATATAATGAGCTCATCCTCAGGAATGGAATGCGTTATGGCTGAGAAACAGAAGGTTGTTGTTGTTGGCGCGGGTTTTGCCGGTTTGCAGGCTGTTCATGGTCTCAAAGGTGCAAATGTGGAAATCACTTTGATTGACCGTCGCAATCATCATTTGTTTCAGCCATTACTTTATCAAGTTGCGACCACTGTGTTGGCGACATCAGAAATTGCGTGGCCAATCCGCCATCTTTTTCGGGACCGACCGGAAGTGACAACACTTCTGGATGAAGTTGTCGGCATCGACCGTGAAAATAAACACGTTATTCTGCGTAATAGTGTCAGTGTGCCCTATGACAAGCTGGTTTTAGCAACTGGTGCCCGTCATGCTTATTTTGGCAAAGACGAGTGGGAAACCTTCGCGCCGGGGCTGAAAACATTGGAGGATGCGACCACTATTCGCCGTCGTGTGTTGTTGGCTTTTGAGCAAGCGGAATTGGAGACCGATCCGGAAAAACAGGCCGCACTTTTAACGTTTACTATTATTGGTGCAGGGCCGACAGGCGTTGAAATGGCAGGTATTATTGCTGAATTGGCGCATAGTACTTTGCCGCGTGAATTTCGCCGGATTGATACCAAAAAAGCGGTTGTTCTTTTGGTTGAAGCGGGCGCCCGCGTTTTGCCTACATTTAGTGAAGCACTGTCGGAATATGCACGCTCTGCCTTGCTGAAGCTGGGCGTTACAGTGCGTACCGGCATACCGGTGACTGCTTGTGATGAAGACGGTATTAAAATCGGCGAGGAGTTTATTGCATGCCGCACCATTATTTGGGCAGCAGGTGTGCAGGCATCACCTGCTTCTAAATGGCTCGGTGTTGAAGGTGATCGTGCCGGACGTGTCATTGTGACCAAAGATTTGCGCCTTGAAGGTGAGCCGTCGATATTCGTGGTTGGCGATACGGCGTCAGTGCGATGGGGCGATGATAAGCTGGTGCCGGGGGTTGCGCCAGCCGCGAAACAACAAGGCAGTTTCGTAGCTAAAGCCATTCGTGCCGATCTGGATGGAAAGCCTTTTAACGAGACCTTTAAATACCGCCATCAGGGCAATCTTGCGACTGTTGGTAAAAAGGTTGCCGTAATTGAATTTGGCAATTTCCGCCTAAAAGGTTTGTTGGCATGGTGGATATGGGGGCTTGCCCATATTTACTTCCTGATCGGCACCCGCTCACGTTTGGCTGTTGCATGGAGCTGGTTGTGGATTTATTTGAGCGGCTTGCAAAGTGCACGTTTGATCACACAAAAAGAAACCTTACGTACGCCTGAACAATAATGATAAAAAAGCCTTGAGGCCGTTTCAGCTGCCTCAAGGCTTTTTCTTTTGTCCGATAGAACGGGCGAAATTCATTCAATGTGGACAGGTCGACCGGCACGGTAACCAAGTATAGCCATCACAACGCATAAAATGGTGCAGATGATGAGCGGAACCGACCAGCCACCTGCATATTCGAAGATGAAACCTGCAGCCGGTGGTGCGCCTGCTGCAACCGTGTAGCCGATGCATTGTGCCATGCCGGAAAGTGCTGCGGCTTGTGCAGGATTGCTGGAGCGCAGGCTGATAAAGGCGAGTGCCAGAATGAACGTTGCGCCGCAACCAAAGCCGAAAAGAGCCGACCAAAGAGAAGCCCATTGTGGCAAAATCAAAATGCCGATGAGTGATACAGCGGTCATAAGAGGCAGCATAATGGCAATTGCTTTTTGATCACGGAAGCGTGCCAATACGAGACCAAAAACCAATCCTGGAATGGCCGTTGCAAGCTGCGAAATGCCGTGGAATGAGCCGGCAACAGCTGGTGAAAAACCTGCCTCGATCAACATGGCCGGAAGCCATGTGACAATGACATAATAAACCAGCGAATTAAGACCAAAGAAAAATGTCACTTGCCAAGCGAGTGCTGATTTCCAAATGGGCTTGTCTGTGTGTAGGCTTATTGTTTTTTGTGTTTTATCACTATTGCCGGAAAGTTGGGTCAACCAAACGGCAATTGCTGCAACAGGAAAAATAATGAAGGCGCCCAAAGCCCAGTTCCAGCCGCCATTGAAATGATTGGCAATAGGAATGGCCGCAGCCGAAGCAAGGGCAGCTGCAACACCAGCCGTTACGGAATAAGCACCGGTGATTGAAGCAATCTTGGTTGGAAAATCACGCTTTAACAGGCTTGGCAACAGCACATTGGCAATGGCAATACCGGTGCCGATAATAGCGGTTCCTAAAAACAAATACCAGACTGTTTCAATCATCCGAAGCGCAATGCCGCCGGTAATGAGCATGAGAGCAATGAGAAGGCTGAATTCTAAGCCGAGTTTACGCGCTAAAACAACGGCAAACGGCGAGACAACGGCAAATGCCAGTAGCGGCAATGTCGTGAGAGCGCCTGCTGTGGAAGTGCTGAAGGAAAAATCATCGCGGATCATTTCCAGAACGGGTGCAATACCAGTGATTGGAGCGCGCAAAGTGGTGGCGATCAGCAAGATACCAATCAGCAGGATGAGGGATTGTGACACATAAGTTTTGTTTGTATTCATTTTTTTTATTTCCGTTTTCGTTGTCCCTCTCTAACAAATTGCTTATATAATGAATTTAGATATATTGCCTATTAATATTTAAATCATGCCAAATATGGTCGGATGTTATGGTTTCAAAACGACAAGCAGTGGAATTTGATCCGGATATGAATGATCGTCCGGTCTTGGCTTGGCAGTTGGATTTTAAAGATTATTCGACCGAAATTCCTGTACACCGGCATCGCAAAGGTCAGTTGGTATTGGCATTGCATGGCGCGGTGACGTGTCAGGTGTATAGTGAGCACGATCACAATGGCATGTTGATGGTGCCGCCAAATTGCGGTGTCTGGATACCAGGTGGTGTGGCGCATTGTAATCATGCGACTGCCAATGCGCGGTTGTCTTTTTTATTTGTCGAGCCTAAGGCGGCGGCGATGCCGCAACATTGTTGTACTTTGTCGATCTCACCGATGGTGCGCGAGATGATCCGGCATTTATCGACTGTTTCGCCCGATTATTCAGATGACAGCCATACGGCAAGATTGGTACGGGTATTGTTGGATGAGCTGGTAGAAATGCCGCAAGAAGATTTCTATCTGCCCGTTTCTGATCATCCGAAAATTCGCTTGATTGCGGATCAGTTACGTGAAAATCCGGCTGATCGTGCCACTTTGGGGCAGTGGGCAAAACGGGTGGCTATGAGCGAGCGTTCGCTTGCCCGTTTGATGGTGCAGGAAACAGGATTAACTTTCGGGCGCTGGCGTCAGCAATTGCATCTCATCATTGCGCTGCGAGAGATTTCCGGCGGAACATCAGTTCAGGCAATTGCTGAAATGCTGGGTTATGAATCGCCCACCGCCTTTATTACTATGTTCAAGAAAGCTTTAGGGCAGACGCCTACCCGTTATCTGGCCGTGCTGGAAGGAGATTAACATCTGTTAAGTGTCAGCTTTGCCGCCACTTAACAGATGTAAAATTTATGCCTGTGTTTGCAAGCCAAAAACCGCATCGGCAAGAGCCTTGCCTTCAACACTCAACGGGCAGGCGTGTTTATCACCCATATCTTCGGTTAAAAGCACGCCACAATTATTGATGCCAAGATCATCAAGTTGGTCAGGTGTACCATGACCATATTCCATATGACCACGTCCGATAATGCCGATCACAAGCGCTTGCGGGTTCTCAGCGCAATAATTGGCGATATTACACGCAAATGCACGATCCCATGTTTGTTGCGCGCGTACAAATCGGTCAAACTCAGGAGAGTCCGCTGACTTTCCTTGCATGAATGGCGGACCGCCATTGGTGAGACGCAAAAGATGCTCACGATGTGCCAGACTGGCAGATCGGGCTGGTGTCAGGCCGTCGCGCTCTTCTTCGGCAATCGCATCCCAGCCTTCTTTTCCAACGCGGGTGACGAGATCACGACGGCAATTAAGCGCCAGCATTTTGACCTTAAATTCACGGCAGAAATCAAAAATCGGCATATAGAGATCAGAGGCAAAGCCCCAAACCGTGCCCCATTCCGCTTTTTGCAGGAATGTTTCTTTATCAAGTTTACCTGCTACCCATTCATCAAGAACCGGTTGCAGACGCCGCGGGAACATTTCATAGCCAACTGCCAGATTATCCCGCAAGCCGAGAAGTGAGGCGCAGACATGTAATTGCCAGCGATGAATATCATAACGGTCATGCCGCTCGCCTAAGAGTACCACCTGCTTTTTTGCCATATCCTGCATGACCTGATGGTGGCTGCGGATTTGTCCGTCAGGGCGACGCCATTGCGCGGTGAAATTGCTGATCTCAGTCATGCAAATGCTTCTTTTGTTCCGGAAACAACAAGACCAGTTGATTGGCCATCCGCGTCAAGTGCATAATAATGCAATTGCCCATCTTTCTCTTCAATCCGCCAATCCATCACATGGCCTACTTTCAAATGTAGATGAAAATCCGGTTTCATTACATTGATAAAACCGCGTGAATTACGGATATCCGGCATTTCACCTGTCCATTCTTGTTGAAAGGTAGGGCGTTCCAAAGCAATACGCACAGTTCCTTTATTGCGTTGGGCGGCAGCGAAAGGCTTCAAAGCCGGATCACTATCCTCAACTTCAACTTGATCGCCCATAGAACGGCTATCGGTTTTTGGTGCTAATTCCTCAAGAGCAAAGGATGCAAGTGCTGCATCAAAGGGTTCGGCACCGCCAAAACCGATGACGCTGCCAATAACTTCATCATCTTCAGCCAACAGATCAATGCGCGGATAAACTTTTTCCTGCATGATGGAACTGCGGTCGGCAATCATCGTATGAATGGCATTTAAAGCAATTTTCGAATTGTGCTCATCACCGGTAAAGAAGATCCAATTACCATCAATTATGACATTTTGGACAACACCGATCCGCTCATGCGTTGCGCCGCCATTTTTGGAATTGATCATCAGTTTGCCGATCTGCGGCAATGTTTTGAGTACATCAGCTGGGTTGGCCAGCAATTTGGCACGAATTGGTTGCTCAGTCATTTTATCCTCACGCAAGTTGAAGGGTCGGTGCAGCGCTTTGTTCGTTGCGACTGCGAAAAATTTCAAGATTGATGATGGCATCGGGTTTGAGATTGCCGGGTTCACGGTGGGCAAGTATCACTAGTGTGGTGTGCGGCAATTCATGGCGCAGCATTGTGAGTAATTCGATTTCGGCACTATGATCCAATGCACTGGTGGCCTCATCCATAAACAGCCATTCCGGTTTATTGAGCAGGACACGTGCTAATGCAAAACGCTGCAACTCGCCGCCGGAAAGACCGGTTGGCATGGGGATTTTTCCAAATGGTTGACCATTTTCAGGCAAAAGCTTAGACAAACCGGTTTTATGTAAAGCTTGAGCAATTTCAGCGTCTGTAAATTTTTCCGGTGAATCTGGATAGCAAATAGAGGCTTTCAAACCGCTATTTGGCAGATAGGGTTTCTGTGAGAGGAAAAAAGACGATGCATCGGGATGAAAAATATGCCCCGTAGCACATTGCCATGCACCAGCAATGAGCCGAAGTAATGTTGTTTTGCCTAATCCGGAGTGACCGCGAAGCCAAACAATCGTTCCGCTTTGTATAGTCAGTTCCGGAATATGGAGCAGTTGCTGCTGATCGGGTGTATGCAAAGTTACATCATTTAATGACAAGGTTCTGTTTTGAGCATATTGTCTGCTGACATTTTTCTCTCTGCCTGTCGCCTCAGCTTTTTCAATGAAATTAGAAAGACGGGATACGGCAGAAACCAGTTCGGCAAGTCTTTTATAGCTGAAAATGAACCATGAAAGCGTCGTTGCAACTTGCTGGGAAGCCGTTCCTAATTGCATCAACCCACCAAAGTTGACTGCTCCGGCAAAATATCCAGGCAGCGCCAAAAACATCGGAATACGCAAAATTGTTGTAAAATACGGGCGCGCGAAAAGCCCTAACTGTACTTGTCTGCGAAGCAATAAAAACCAGTTATTGCGGATACCGGAGAATTTTTGATCGAGCAATTCGCGTTCGCTTCGCTCACCATTCATAATAGCAATTTCGGCTGCATTCTGGCGCATATGCGCCATGCCATAACGAAAGTCGGCTTCTTTTTTCTGCTGTTCGACAAAGGTTTCTTTCAAACGGCACCCAAATAAATGGGTAATGAGCGAAGAGAGAAAAACATAAACAAACGGCGCCCAAACCATATAGCGTGGAATGCTGATTTCAAAACCCAAGAGTGTAAATTCCAACGCAAATGTTGCCAGTCCCCAAAGCACAATCGCATAAGAGAATAACCCGATGATGCGGGTGATCAGGTCAATTCCTTCGGATAAAGTGTGGTTGACAAATATTTTGCAATCTTCAGCAATGCGTTGATCGGGATTATCGGGTTTTTCACTTTCGGATTTGAGCGATAAAAACCAATAGGCTTTGTTGTTTAGCCAGATAGAAAGGGTTCTGTTGGTCAGTCGCTCACGCCATCGGATTTCGAGCCAGCCTTTTGCATAAAACTCGAAAAGGTAAATGCCGACATTACCTGCAACGATCATGCCGAATATAGTCAGTTGATTTAATGTTTCTTCTAAATCGCGTTCTTGAACCGCATTATAAAATCCGGCGACCCACTTGATCAATTGAACACCAAGATAAATGCCCAGCATTTCCAGCGCAAAGATAATAGCCAGTAATGACCAGTTGAGCACTTTGCCGGAACCATGATTGCAATAAGTCAGTAATGTCCAAAATTGTTTTATTAATCGCATTGCCGTTGCCAAATAAAATAAGCCGAAGCAACTCATGAGACGCTGCTCCGGTATGGAATTTCAGGTCGGTTTAAAAACGCATTGTCGCGCCAAGCTTGAAAGTACGTCCGGGTTCAACCTGCATTTCCAGTGGATTTGCATTGGCAACAGCTGACGAAGCCGAATTGGCATAATTGGTCAGCGTATTCGGGAAGTAACGTTTGTCAAAAATATTTTCGACGCCGAAATTGAGGTCGATATTCTTTGTCGGCTTCCAGCGCGCATAGGCGTCAAAAACGGCATAACCGGATGGTTTATAGGTATCAGGATCAGCTCGACGGCTTACACCTTTGGCAAAGGTTCCGACAAATTCGGTTTCCAAATTCCAATCTGGAATAAGATAACGCAATCCGAAAACAGCTGTGAGCGGTACAGCGCCGTCAAATGGTGTTTTATCTGCACCAGCTTCCAGGCGCTGATCGCCGCGCATATAAGAGATTGCGGCGTTAAGCATGAGATTGTTATAAATCTCGTATTCGCCGCCAAACTCGACACCCCAAATCTGAACGCTGGAAACGTTGTCGGAGGTGTATTTATCTGATTCGTTTGGCACCGGCTGCAAACCACGAATGAAGTCTTTATAATCCGCATAAAAACCGGAGAAGCTAAAGTAGCCTCGATCATATTCACCGCGCACGCCAAGTTCGTAGCTACGTACGAATTCCGGTTTCAGGTTCGGGTTTGGTACAACCTCTACCATACCGGTGGTGCCGATTGATTGCGACGAAACAAAAAGCTGTTGTGATGTCGGCATCTTGAAGCCTTCACCATAAGAGCCAAAGAGAGAATAGGTATTGTCGAGCTTATAAAGCGCGCCTAAACGTTTGACGAGGCGGGTTTTATCTATTTTTTCAGGTTCAAAACCGTCAATCGGGTTGTAATCATCATCTTTGGTCGGATCGATGGAATAGGTGGCCAGACGTAAACCCGGCGTGATCGTCAGACGATCATCCAGAAGCTTGATTTCATCCTGAACGTAAAAATCGGCACGAACTGTATCAACTTTAGGGAAGTTGAAACCTTGCCGGTTAGCGATGGTAACCGCGCCTGTATTCAGGTTGGTTGTGATATTGGTGCCGTCATAATTTGTTTTGGTAATGTCGCCGGCAAAACCATAAATCAGTTTATGCTCGGTTTGCCCCAAATCAAAGGATGAAGTGAGCTGAATATCGGCTTGAAGAAAATCTTCGCTGTAATTACGGATTTGTTCCCTGCGTTCACGTTTGGCAGGATTGAGCAATGTGTAATTACGAATTTGCTCGCTGGTCATGTCACGTTTTTGCGGAGAGTAGGAAAAGCTCCATTTAACTTCGTCAAGCCACTCGGCTGGCGTTGACCAGCGGTGCTCAATAGCAAAACGCGATCTTTGCATTTCAACAGAACGATCATATCGCTCATTCTCGTAATACAAACTGTGATATGCTGGATTACTTGCATACATAGGATTGGCAGCGCCGGAATCATATTTCTGGTCAACATCGGTTGTGCGACGGAACCATTCTGCCGTCAGTTTCACTTCGTGATCTTCAGTTGGATTCCACTGCAGCTTCATTAAGCCGTTATAAGCACTGACATCCATCGGTTGGGTTTTGTTACAAGGCCAAATGGCTTCACGCGGACAACCCCAGATGCCGCCATCCGCACGCGCTTTTCGCAAATGCGGTTCATCGGCACTCATATGTCCGAAACTCCCGAGTATTTTAAAATCACCTGCCTCAGCAGCGCCTGTAATCTGCTGACGAAAGGATTTGTCGAAACTGTCATAGGCAAGCTTGCTTTCAACCGCCCATGGTTTGGTGCCGTCAAGCAAATCATCGGGGTCAAGAGTACGGAAATACACCACACCGCCCAAAGCATCTGCGCCCCAAAGCACAGAATTGGGGCCACGGGTGATTTCTACCGATTTCATATTGAAAGGGTCTACCAAGTCGCGACTACCATCGGTGATAAATTCCTGAACGCGACCACCATCCACCAGCATCTGAACGCGGTTGCCGCCAACACCACGGATGTTGAAACTATTTAATTGTGCGAATGGATTGGTGAGAGATGTCGTGCGATTAACGTTGACACCTGGCTCATAACGCACCAGATCTTGAATGTCGCGTACCTGATGGCGCTCAAGTGTATCCCGATCAATGATGCTGATCGACATAGGGATATCCAGCAATTTTTTAATCGTGCGCTCAGAGGAGACCGTGATCATCTTGAGATTGATGGCATCGGGATCTTTGTCAGGTTTTGTCTGTTCTGTTTTGGCAGCTGTCTGGTTCGGAACAGATTGTGCTTGTACAGCCGTACAAGCCAAGAAAGCGACAGAAGCGGAAAGTGCTCTCAACCAGCGACGATTGACGGAAGCTTCAGACAAGATTTTTGCCAGCATGATACCCTCGGTATGAGTTTTTGATATCGCTGGCTGGCTTTCAGGCTTGCTGACTAAAAGATGAGTAAAATAGTCAATATTACTAAAGCTGCTGAATTGCAAGGGTTTCAAAACAATAGTGCGGGGATGTGCACATTTATTCTTATAATATCTATTGCCTTGATTTTAATAGAAAAAGCCCCGCTTTGGAGGCGAGGCGTTAAAAAATAATAGGTTCTATTGATTTCATCAATCTTGTGGTCGCATCTTTTGCACGGCAACAGTGATCGGCAGCGCAAATATTCCGCAGATCAAAAGCAGTGCTCCCAATTGTTGCCACCAACCGGCAAAAACCAGACCAAACCCAAGCAGCACATAGTAGAAGAGCCCTAAAACGGCACCGGCAGTGCCCCGGCGATCTCCATAGGCCACAAGGGCTTTGGCCAGAATGTTTGGAATAGCCAATCCATAGGCTAAAACCACCAGCATCACCGGCAATACAAACAGCCAGCTTGCTTGCAGGAGTGTGGTGAGTGCTCCGCCGATCAGCATGAGGCTCGCTGCCAAGATCACCAGATTTTCGCAAGACCAATTGCGCTTTAACAGGCGCTGATTGAGTAATGAGCCAAGTAATACGCCAAAGGCTAGCAAAAGGCCGCTATAACCAAACATTTCAGGGCTAAGATGCAGGCGCTCAAAGTTAAATGGCGCTAGTTGGTAATAACCAAACAAAGCCAGATTAAAGAGCGCAACAAGGCAAGCGGTACGCCAGATAGAGCGGTCACGCATCATCATAGCGAGCGTTTCAAAGAATGGTGCGGGTTGGCTGCGTGTTGTTTGCGTTTCCGGTAATTGGACAGCCGACCACAGCAATAAAAGCAAAGCTAAAGCAGCAAGTCCTGTGAACATGCCTTGATAGCCAAAATTGCTGGTGAGGACTGAGCCTGCCATCATGCCGATTGCCGGACTGACCGCCAACGCGATGCCCATGATGGAAAATACCTGTGCCAGTTTTGCACCATCAAACATATCGCGCATCATGGTTTGTGTGGCCACAGAACCAACGGCGGCACCAAAAGCTGCCAGCATACGGGCAGCCATCAGTATTTTAAAATTGAGGCTGACGAGTGCGAGCAGTGATGCGATAGTGTAGATGAAAAGGCCGAGCAGCATTGTTGGTCTGCGGCCTAAACTGTCGCATAAGCGCCCCCAGACGACTACGCCGATTGCAAAAGCCAGAAAGTAAAACGAAAGCGTTTGTCCGGCCTGTTCGGGTGAGACAGAAAAATTTTGTGCTATTTGTGGCAGCGCAGGGCTGTAGATGGTTTCTGCAATTTGCGGGAACATCATCAAACCTGTCGCAAGCGGAATGGTAAGATTACGTTTCATATCAGTGATGCCTGTCGTGATTTTTAAACTGACATGGCTATGGCTGAAATGAATAAGTCGTGTTACATATATAAAGACTGATAACATCAAAAATGAGACAATCATGGTGTGGTTGAAGCAGGAAGATGCTTTTGATGCTGACAGTATCGGCAATAGTGTTATCGGTATTGCAGCTGATATGGGCAGCCATGATTCCGGCTGGCATCATCACAAAATGGGTCAGTTTTTATTTACCCAAGGCGGCTGTATCACCATTCATTTGCCTGATCGTTTGTGTCTTTTGCCGCCAACACGTCTGGCATGGCTTCCGCCTGATATTCCCCATCGTGCAATTATGACGGAAGCGGTTGATTATCGCTCGGTCTATATTGATGTTTCACTTTATTCGAACTTGCCGGCCCAAGTGGAAGTGATGACGGTAACGCCGCTGTTGCGTGCTGTTTTGGAGCGGATCGCTGTTGCAGATTTTAATACGGATTGGAGCAAGGGCGCCAAAGCCAATATTTTGGCGGTATGTCTTGATGAAGTGGACGCGGCACAACGCGAGCCGATGTTGCTGCCATTGCCATCTGACCGGCGCTTGAGCGGGCTTGATATAGAGCAACTACCACCACCTTTGCAAAAACTGGCCCAGCAAGCCGGAGCCAGCGAAAAAACAATTTTGCGGATTTTTCGTAAAGAAACAGGTATGACTTATCAGCAATGGCGCCAGCAATGGCGCTTGCTCAAAGCGATTGAATTATTGGCATCGGGTGAGACAATCACGTCTGTGGCCTTCGAGTTGGAATTTGCCAGTGATAGCGCCTTTATTGCATTCTTTAAGAAGATGACCGGTTATACGCCACGGATTTATATGCGGTTTTAAGTGTTGATAGTGGTCACGTTTTTATCATCCTCTTGATAAGCGCTGGCAGAAAGCGTAGCAAACCCGGACTGGCTGGTTTATCAGCATAGTATCTGCATACGAGAATAAGGAGAGCTGTTGTGGCTTCAATGACAATTGATATGAATGCATCACAACAGGCAGTTGAACTGGCGATTGAGATCAGCAATCTCTCTCACAGTTATGGCGAAAAGAAAGTTCTCGACAACATCAATTTACAAGTGAAAAAAGGTTCAAGCTTTGCGCTTTTAGGGCCTAATGGTGCTGGCAAAACCACACTTTTGAATATTCTTTGTACCTTGATGAACTTTGATCATGGGCGCGCCTTATTGGATGGCGCAGATGTTGTAAAACAATCGGTTAAAGCGCGTCGCTCCATCGGGGTGGTGTTTCAAACCTCCAGCCTTGATGATCGATTGAGTGCTGATGAAAATCTCGAATTTCATGGCCTTGTTTATGGTATGAGCAAGAAAGAGCGCTGCGAAGCGATGGATGCGGTGCTGGAACTGGTGGAACTGAGCGAATTTCGTGGGAAGATTGTGCGCGAATTTTCCGGCGGTATGCGCCGTCGTCTGGAAATTGCCCGCGCCTTGATGCACAAGCCTGCCATTTTGCTGCTGGATGAGCCCACTGTTGGTTTGGATGCGCAGACACGCCAGCGCATCTGGCGTTATTTGCAGGACATGCAGATCAATGAAGGTCTCACTGTTTTGACCACCACGCATTATATTGAAGAAGTCGAAAGTGCTGATCAGATCTGCATTATCGATCATGGTCGTATTCTGGCTGAAGGCACACCCGAAAGCTTGAAACAGCAATATGGTAAAAGCTGGTTACATGTAACGCCACTGAATAATGATGTGGTTTCTGAAATTAAATCCCGTTTTACCAATGTGCAGGCTTTGACCCATAATCGCTATGCTATTGAAATTCCCGATACGGCAGAACTGAACAAGTTCTTGGAAGAATGCAGCGACCAGATTGAAGAGGCGCGCCTCGATGCGCCGTCACTGGAAAGTGTTTTCCTGTCACTCACAGGACGTGAATTGCGCGATAAGGCATCAGGTGTTCGCATTTCCGAGCAACAGGCCGGCAGACGAGCAGGGCGCCGATGATTTTAAGTCTACGCCTTGCCTTTTTTATTTTGTTTTTAGCAGTTTGGTGGATGATATCCCTCAAAGTGCCGCAGGGCTTGTTTGCCTCGCCGTATGAAACATTACTGGCTGGGCAGAAAATGCTTGTTGAAAAGCGCTTATGGACAGCGCTTCTAGAAAGCATGCGGGTTTATTTCAGCGGCACATTAATTGCAGCACTGGTTGGTATTTTTATCGGCGGCCTGATGGGTAGTTTCCGCACCTTTGGCCGTGCCATTGATGTCTATATCTATGCATTGGCGGCAACGCCGCGCGTGGCCTTTGTGCCTATGATTATCGTGCTGTTGGGTTTGGGTGTTTTTGCCAAAGTGTTTATCGTCTTTTTGGGTGCGGTGATGCCGGTCATCATCAACACTTATAAGGGCGTGCAGCAGGCTGATGAAAATCTGATTGAAATGGCGCGCTCCACTGGCGCAGGGCAGGCACGGATCGTGCGCCATATCATCATTCCAGGTGCAATGCCGTTCATTCTGGCAGGGCTTCGTCTAAGCGCTACTTTGGGGCTGATCAATACGATTGTTGCTGAACTTTATACTGCCGTTTCCGGCCTTGGCGGCTTGCTTAATATTTATGGCAGCAGTTTCCGCATGGCAGAATATTTTGTGGTGGTGATCATTCTTGCGCTTATGGGGGTGGTGGTCAATGAAGGTTTGCGCCTGCTAGAGCAGCGTATGACGCGCTGGCAGGTGTCACGATGATCAATAATTTTGACAATACAGCCTTAGTTTTCATTTGAAAACAGATAGGCAATTCAATCAGATAAATGGAGCATTTTCATGCGCTTTGGTAAATTTGTTGGTATGACGGCTTTGGCAGCGATTGCTATGGCAGGCTCGCATATGCAGGCATTGGCCGAGCCATTTCGTATGATTATCACCGATATGGAAACGCCGCTGGTACCCAATTCAGTCGTCGATCTGGCGCTTAAAGGTGGTTATTTCGAACGCGCTGGTGTGGATGTAGAACTAATCCGCGTGCAGCAGACACCGATGGCATTGGCAGCACTGCAATCCAATGAAGGTGAGATGGCCAATATTGCAACGGAAGCATTGGTGCAATTGGCCGCCCGCGGCACGACGAATTTGCGTGCTGTAACATCGCCGAATAAAGCGCTTCCTTATTTGATTGCTGGTAAAGAAGGTGTAAAATCCATTGAGGATATCAATGGCAAAAGCTTTGGTATTGGCCGCATCGGCAGTCTTGATCATTCACTCAGCACCAAAGTTTTGAGCGGAAAAGGCATTGATACCGAAAAACTAAGCTGGGTTGCGCTCGGTCAGCCAAATATCCGTGCTCAGGCACTAAAAGCCGGTCAGATTGATGCAACGACCATGTCGATTGGCGCGCTTTTGGCTTTGCCGGGATATGAAACTTTGCCGGTTCTTGTCAACGTAGATGACTATTTTGCAGCCGCACCTGTCACCAGCAAGGTTAATGCAGTGACGGTTGAGACTTTGGAAAAGCGCAAGGATGACGTCGAAAAAGTGATTGAAGCTTTGACCCTTGCAGCGCGCGATTTTGCTAAAAATCCTGAAAGCTGGGCAACTGTGATGAAAGAAGCCCGCCCTGATGTGAAGCCTGAGAGCTTTGACGAGCTTGCCAAGGTTTTTGCCAAAAGTTGGACAGTCAATGGCGGCATTCAGAAAGATGAACTGCAATTTACCCAAAACTGGCTTTACCAGACTAAAGAATTTGAAGATCTGCGTCAGGTTGAGCTGAAAGAATGGGTTGATTTTTCGCCAGTTGATGCAGTGCTGAAAAAAATCGGTACGGCGGAAAACCTTGATACGGTTTCCCGTTAAGACGGTTAGGATCACAGGCTAAAGCATGTTGTTAACCCCGCCACATATCGTCATTGAAGCTTTGTCCCATGCGTTTTCTGACAAGAAGACGCGTGCGGGCAATGCCATGCCGGTATTGCAAGATATCAATCTGAGCGTGCGGCGGGGCGAGACAATTGTTTTTCTGGGGCCTTCTGGCTGTGGAAAAACAACACTTTTGCGGTTGATTGCTGGCTTGATCAAACCGGATCAAGGCTCAATATTGGTCAATGGTGCGGCACCGCAAGCAGGTGTCGGCAGTGCGATGATGTTTCAGTCTTTCCGGTTGCTGCCGTGGAAGACTGTGCGCGAAAACATTGCTTTTGCTTTGCCGCATTTAAAGGTGGGTGAACGTATCGCACCGGTTGATAAAGCGCTTGCTCAAGTCGGCTTAACGCGGTTTGCCGATTATTATCCGGCACAATTATCGGGCGGTATGTGCCAGCGTGTGGCATTGGCGCGCGCGCTTGTCGTCGAGCCTGATTTGTTGCTGATGGATGAGCCATTTGCGAGCCTTGATGCGCAATCACGCGAGCTGATGCAGGCAGAAACGTTGCGGTTGACTGAAAAGCAGGTGGCAACTGGCTTTGATGCATCCAATCCGGCGAAGGCGACCTTGCTTTTTGTCACGCATAGCGTTGATGAAGCGCTGATTATGGGTGACAGAATTGTGCTGATGGCGCCACGCCCAGGGCGTATTCATGAAGTGATCGAAGTTCCTTTTGCCCGTCCGCGCTTTATGAATGATCCGCGTGATGCACCGGATTTCATCCAATTGCGTCAGCATTTATGGGCGGCACTACGCGAAATGGTACTCGCTGATCCACAATCAGATTTTTATGGCCGTGGCAATGAAGGCATTGCATCATGGTAGAGTTTTAAAATATCAGACGGTGCTGTTACTGATGAGCAGCATTTTGTCAGGCATGGAACGGGTTTAAGATGAAACAAATACTGCCTTTAATGCGCGGGGTTTACGGCATTTGGCTGCGTGAAGTGATGCGTGCAACACGCGATCGCGGCCAGATGGTGGGTGGTGTTTCACGCCCGATCATATGGCTTCTGGTATTGGGTATTGGCCTAAACCCTTATTTTCGCGGTGAAATTTATGGTGAGGTGCGCTATGTGGTGCCTTACACCTATCTGCAATTCCTGTTTCCGGCCGTGATCGTGCTGAACATTATGTATACTTCTATCCAGTTTGCGGTTTCCGTTATCTGGGATCGTGAATTTGGTTTCTTGCGTGAGGTGTTGGTGTCTCCTATGCCGCGCTGGCTGATCTTGCTTGGTAAAGTGCTGGGCGGCAGTACTGTCGCCACAGGGCATGGTATTCTGGTGTTAATTTTGGCGCGCTTTGCCGACGTGAACCTTTCTTATGATCAGGTGTTTCTCGCTATCGTTTTGATGTTCTTTACATCTTTTAGCCTGACATGTTTCGGTGTGTTGCTGGCTGCACGTGTGCGCAGCTTTGAAGGCTTTGGTGTCTTTTCCAATACAATCATTTTGCCGCTTTATTTCACGTCGTCATCGATTTTTCCGCTTGATCCTTCCTTGAGCCGTACGCAGGCGGTCAGCATGTATCCGGAGTGGTTGGTGATGGTGGTGCGGGCCAATCCGATTACTTATGTGGTTGATGCGCTGCGCGGTGTGTTGATTGATTTCAACCAGTTTACCCCGTGGCTTGGGCCTGCAATTATTGCAGGCATGGCAATTGTGTTCTTTACCCTTGCCCTTCTCGATTTCCGGCGGGCATAAATATGACAAAGAAACCAAGCCGTTGGAAACACTGGCGTAGCACAGTCATCAACCTAGGCACCATTTTCGTATTGCTACTGGCGGTCAGCTTTTTACCGGCTGACACCTCACTATCGCAAATCAAAGCGCGTGGTACATTGAAGTTGTGCGTACCTGCCAGCTATCCGCCCTTTGTGACCGGCAATCCGGAGCATCCGGGCTATGATATTGAATTGGTGCAAGCCATTGCCGATAAACTCGGTGTTCGGTTAGCGATTAATAAAATGGAATCCATCGGGCGTGATTTCAATCCGCGTAACTGGATGATTTCTCGTGGCCAATGCGACATTCTTGCAGGTGGTGTGGCAGATACGCTCAGGACGCGTAATTTCATGCAGACGATTCCAACAGATATTCAGCTCGGCTGGATGCTTCTGTCTCTGGATGGCGTGATCCCACAAAAAGGTGATCAAATCTTTGTTATTCCTGGGAATACAGGGCTGAATCGACTTGAATTGTCTGGATGGTTGCGTAATCAAGGCTTGAACGCTCGGTCAATATCAATGAGGGTAGGTGAAAAACAGGTTGCGCAACAAGTTTTTAAAGCTATTGCTAATGGAGATGTAAAAGGACTTGTGGCAGAAAACTTTACCGCTTGTTCATTGTTGAAAGCTAAAGGCTCTGAAGCAAAAGACGTAAAGGCATCATGGGTTTTCTCGACAAAAGATGAGAACGGTGATGTGGAGCAAGGAAGGACGATGGCTGGTCAAACTTATTCAATGGCGCTCGGTCTGTGGAAAGGCGATGTGACTTTGAAAAGGGCGGTCGAAAAAGCCATAAAAGATTTGGATAAGAACGGGCAGACAACAAAATTACGTGAATTTTATATGGGTAACAGTATTATTTGCGACAATTAGGTGTATTGTATAGTACTTTAGTTTGATAAAAATAAGTCGGGGGACTTCAATAATCGAACGGAGGCGCGGGCGCTGAACTTATAGTTTCAGGCTCTGTAAAAGCCGCGAAATGCTGTGATTGGATGTGAGCAATATTTGTCAAAATATTGTGATCGTTATAAAATAAGCATGCTCGGTAAAAGCAGGAATTTCTTTAAGGGAAATTTTTGACTTTATCGAGATTTAAGAAAGCTGTCAGACAGCGGGCGCGAATGCCCTGATGTTTGAAAGTTTTCTCAAATGGAAGAGATCTATCAGGTGTGAAGGCAATTTGCCTGAATGCCGGATATTAAAGTTGAGTGGCGGATAACACCTGTTGTTCAAGAGATATATCACTGAATGCACCTAGGTGCGGGAGGGTATTTTGATAAGACAAAAAATAGTCGGCATGACCGCAGCATTAGCTGTTGGTTTTGGCCTTGCCGCCATAGCACCGGCTGCCGCAGCCGGTTTTACGGAAGAGCAAGCAATCGCTGGCAAAAAGGCTTATGACGCAAACTGTGCGCAGTGCCATGGTTTTAAACTGGAAGGCCCTGATGCTCCTGGTCTGGCTGGACAGGACATTATGGCTAACTGGGATACCGCTGGCGGCCTTTTTGACTTCATCTCTGTTGCGATGCCACCGGTGGCACCGGGCAAGCTTGGCGATGAAGCTTACCTGAACATCATTGCTTACATCATGTCCTATAATGGCGCAGAACCAGGCGACGAGCCAATGGTAAATGATGAAGAGAAGCTTGAAGCGATCAGCCTTGTTGCTGAAACTGCTGCTGGTTCCATCGGCGGTGGTTCTGTTGCAGATGCCGGTCCGGCTGCTGATACAAATGTTCCGCAGGCATTTACTTGGGGCACACAGCTTCCAGGTGGTCCTGAGCCGGTTGCTAAAAAAGAACCTGCCGGTTCATCAGTGCCGCAAGCATTTACATGGGGCAAGGAGCTTCCGACCCGCTAATTGATATTTTGGTCGTAAGCTTCCTCTACCGTAATTTATCCTGATAGGAGAATTCCTTTGAAAATCAATCTGAGAACCTCGCTTCTTGCTGCCGGTACCATTTTGATGGCAATCACTGGCGCAGCAATTGCACAGGACGCACGTCCTTATAAGCCGGTTACCGATGAAATGTTGCTCAACCCGCCAGCTGCTGAATGGCTGCAGTGGCGCGGTACCTATGACAATCACGGTTACAGCCCGCTTGATAAAATCAATAAAGACACTGTCAAAGACCTGCAGCTTGCTTGGGCATGGCCAATGGCTGAAGCCGGTATTCAGGAAACTGTTCCGCTCATTCATGACGGCATCATGTTTTTGCAGACCAGCAATGCTGTTGTTGAAGCATTGGATGCTAAAACCGGTGATCTGATCTGGCAGTACCGCCATGTTGCAACAGAACTGCCGCAGGCATGGAGCTATCAGGCTAACCAGGCTCGCCGTCAGAAAAACTCGATTGCACTGACCGGTGACAAGGTCGTTTTGACCACTCCTGATGCAAAAATCGTTGTGCTGAACGCAGCAGATGGTAAAGTTGTATGGGAAAAAGAAGTTCTGGACGTGATGAAGGGTTATTCCTACACCGTCGGACCTTTGATCGTTAAAGACAAGATCATCAGCGCGATTTCCGGTTGCTCGATTGCCGGTACTGCAGGTGGTTGCTACATCATGGCTCACGACCTGAACACCGGTGAAGAACTGTGGCGTTTCAACACCATTGATGATCCGAACAACCCAGAACAGCAGAAGAGCTGGGGCGTTGTTCCACCAGAAAACCGCTGGGGTGGTACACCTTGGGCAACCGGTTCTTATGACCCACGTACCAATATGACATTCTGGGGCGTTGGTATGCCTGGCCCATATGCCGAGTTGATCCGTGGTTCTGGTGATGGCTCTGTGCTTTACACCAACTCCACCGTTGCTCTTGATGTTGATACTGGTGAGCTGAAGTGGTACTTCCAGCATCTGCCACGCGACAACTGGGATTTGGACAGCCCGTTTGAACGCGTTCTGGTTGATCAGGAAATCGACGGCAAAATGCATCATATGCTGGTTTCCGTACCAGGCAAGAACGGTATTGCTTTCGCTCTTGATCGCGACACCGGTAAATACCTCTGGTCGAAAGAAACCATCGTTCAGAACGTCGTCAAGTCAATCGACAAAGACGGTACAGTTCATCTGGACGAAAGCCTGATCCCAAGTGCTGTTGGCGAAGGTGCAATGATTTGCTCTTCCGTTTCCGGTGGTAAATTGTGGCAGGCAGGTGCTTACAGCCCGCTGACCAAGTCATTCTTCGTTCCATTGACCGAAGCATGTAACACGGTAACTCCGACCCAATCCGAGTTTACAGCTGGTAACGCTGTTGGTTCGGTTAAATTCGGCCCACGTGTTCTGCCGGAAGGTATCAAGGAAGCTGGTTTGATGCAGGCTCTGGATATCAACCCTACACAGGGTGAATCCAAGTGGCAGTTCCGCAGCCGTCCATCAATGACTTCTTCGGTTCTGGCAACCGGCGGTGGTCTGGTATTTGGTGGTGACGCAGCTCGCTTCGTCAAGGCATGGGATCAGGTAACCGGTGATGTTGTTTGGGAACAGCGCCTGAACGCACCAATCGGTGGTTCACCAGTCACTTATGAAATCGATGGTGAGCAGTATCTGGTTGTTCCAACCGGTTACTCGAATGCTGCAAGCTCGATTTCTTCAGCATTCCCAGAAACTCCGCTGCCATCCGGTGCCGGTAACTCGATCTTCGTTTACAAGCTGCCAGCAGCCAAGTAATCGAAAACGATCTTAAAAAAGAGAAAAGGGCTTCGGCCCTTTTCTTGTTTTGACGTCAAATCAGGATAAAAATTATGCGCCAGTTGATCAAATCATTACGCAGCAGCATTTGCAGTCTTATGCTCGTAACTACGATGACGATACCGGTTTTAGCTCAAACCTCTGGCATTCCTGAAGAGCTGCTGAATAACAGCCGCCGCCAGAAAGGCGACAGTCTTGTTTTTTGCAATGATGCCAATAGTCGGCTACGCGATTTTGATCGCGATGTTGCACAGGCGATTGCTGATGCATTGTTTTTGAAAGCTGATTTTAAAGAAGGCTTTGGCGGTTTTCCGCTTAGCGGTGACGGATTTTTGCAAGAATTACAAATTGCAATGACCAATGATTGCGATGTGATGATGGGATTGTCTGTGCAGGAAGAATCCGCTTTTCCTGATTGGGCAGCAATGACCCGTCCCTATGTTTCACTGCCTTATGTGATGGCAGTTAATAATAAAGAGTGGAAGAGTCTTTCGGACATTCCTTTCGATCGGATGCTAGGCACTGCCATGCAGAGCATGGGCGAGATGGTTTATATCACATGGGCGCAACAACAACCGGAAGCAAAACGCTGGGTGCGCTTGCCTTATGCCGACATGGATTTGATGGTAAAGCGTTTGAATGATGAACGTTTGGCCGGTATTTTGCTTTGGCAGCCTACCTATGCGCAATTGAAAAAAAACAATCCGGAAGCCAAAGAATTGCATCCGGTTGATTTAAAACCATTACCAATCACTCACACCAAGGTTGGCGCTCTGGTGGATGCGCGTGACAGTTTCTTAAGAACAGAAATTGATCAGGCGATCGATGCTTTGGCTGCCGATGGTACGATTGCAAAAATCATGGAAAAATATGGCTATGAAGGCGTGGCTGGAGACAGCCACTAACCACTAAACTTTCTTTTATGACAATAAAAAACAGCCCTTATCGGGGCTGTTTTTTCTTATATAAGCCGCAGCGTTTTGAGTAAATTACTGGTATCCGGAAACCAGCCAAGGATGAGAATAATGATCATAAGGCTTAAACAAAACGGCTCAAATTTAATGAGTTTTGTTTCACTTTTTGGCAGGATTATGCGCCATAGATTGCCGGCTAAAAAGCCTGGAAGCGGAATGAGGCTTAATAATACCAGCCCCAGCATTTGCTCTTGAATTACCTGCACACTGTAAAGCACATAATAACCGCTGGTCCGTGACAATGCTTGGTGAATGTAAGGACGCAGAATATCAAGCAGCGGAATAGTAATAATCGCTACCGCACTTCCGATCAGGATAATGAGCAAAATGCGCAGCATTTGAGAAGCTTTTTTGGCTGTTGACAGACGGATCGGTCGGATCCAGCCATGGCTGAATAAAACCGCCATGGCCAAACCGCCATAGGAAATATTGACGGCCGGATTAAGTGATAAATGACCTTCGTTTTGTGGACGTTTATCATCTAGCCATTTGGCAAGTACGGATATCCAAGCGCCATAAAAGGCAGTGACGACGAGCATCATGAGAAGACGGGTGACAAACTGATGCACAGTCAGGTCATTGAGAATATTCACGTAAATTCACCTGAAATTTATTAAAATGCAATGCAGACCAAAGGCTGCCAGTTACGACTGATGGCTGTAGCTATAACATGGGAAATCAAGCATTTGAAATAGCCCAGCCGGTGCGGTCATGTCTATCCGTCATTATTTATTATACAGGCACAACGAAGCTTTGTTTAACCGTTTGGCTCAAGACGTCGGTTTTTAGATTTTGCACGCCTTCAATCTGGCTTAAAGATTCTGACTGGAAACGTCGGTAATCTTCAAGATCAGCGGCAACGACCCGAATAATGACGTCATAATCGCCAAGCATGAAATAGCATTCAAGCACTTGTGGCAATTTTTTAATCTCGTCTGCGAAGTGCTTCAGGCTTTTCTCATCTTGTTTATCGAGTTTGATGCGGGTAAAAAAGGTCAATCCTTTATTGACCTTAGCCGGATTGAGCACGGCTACATAGCGGTCAATCACACCGGCCTCTTCCAATAATTTGACGCGGCGTAAACAAGGCGAAGGTGACAAGCCAACCTCGCGCGCTAAATCATTATTGGCGATGCGTCCGTCTCTTTGCAATACACGCAGAATCTTCTTGTCGGTCTCATCTAGTCGCATTGGCGTAAAGTTCCAATTTTAAAATACCAATTGATATTTACTGCTATAAATATCTTTTACAAGTCCATAATAGCTATGAAATTGCTTTGATAATGGATTATCTTGCTATTAAAGATCACTCATTCAGTCAGAATATTATGGATATTTCGCATAGCTTTGTAGCGCCGGACAGTAAAGCAGTTTGGCGATCGGAATTCTGGCGCGGTATGACAACCGGCATACCGGTGTTGCTGGGCGTTGTGCCTTATGCTTTGGTGCTGGGTGCGCAAGCTGCTCAAAAAGGTCTGACCGTTGCAGAAGTGCCCTTGATGACAGGGCTTAACTTTGCCGGCGGTTCGGAGTTTGCGGCTATTCAGCTCTGGACATCGCCACCACATATTTTGCTGATTGTCGCCATTACTTTTTTGGTCAATAGCCGTCACTTGTTGATGGGCGCAGCTTTGGCTCCATTTATCAAGCACTTGCCGAAGCGAAAAGCACTGGCTGCGTTGTTTTTGATGTGTGATGAAAGCTGGGCACTGGGTCTTGACGACGCACGAAAGCGCAAGTCACAAGGTTTTATGACGCCTTTCAGTATGCCGTTTTATTTAGGTGTGGCACTGCCGCTTTATATTATGTGGGTGCTGTTTACTTTGCTTGGGGCAGGTTTTGGCCCAATGATGGGTGACCTACGTGTTTATGGCCTTGATATGGCATTTCCGGCGGTGTTTCTGGTGCTTCTTGCCGGTATGTGGAAAGGTTTTGCCGCAGCACGGCCTTGGCTTGTGAGCCTTGTCGTGGCGGCAGGTGTTTATTTGACATTACCCGGCGCTTGGTATGTCGCAGCAGGTGCCGTCTCCGGCTTGTTGGCCGCTTATTTTTTGGCAGAAAAAGAATGATTGATCCGATTGTTGCCGTTACCATTTTTCTGATGGCAGGTGTTACTTATCTCACCCGTATTGGTGGCTATGTGTTGCTTCGCAATCGTGTTTTAAGCAAACGCGCAATGGCGGTGATGGAAGCCGCACCGGGTTGTGTGCTGATTTCAGTTATTGCGCCGGATTTTGTTTCTAATAATCCGGCGGATTTACTGGCATTGGCTATCACTATTTTTGCAGCAACCCGTTTTTCGATGCTGCCGACAGTGATAATCGGCATTATTTCGGCGGGTATTTGTCGCGCACTGATTGGTTGATAGTTTTAAGGGTACTTTGAAAGTGCCCTTAAATTTCACATTCCCAATGCTGCACGGGATGTTTTGCGTCCGCTTTCAATCAGATCACGGGTATATTGCTGCTGCGGATTGCTGAAAATATTTTCAACTGTTCCCTGTTCGACGATTTTGCCGCGGCGCATGACGATGACGCGGTTGCAGATCTCTTTAATCACCGCCAGATCATGCGAAATAAAGAGATAAGTCAGGTCAAGCTCGCGGCGCAGTTCCTGTAAAAACTCCAGCACCTGTGCCTGTACTGAAACGTCAAGTGCCGATGTCGGCTCATCGAGGATCAAGAGTTTCGGATTAAGGGCAACAGCACGGGCAATACAAATTCGCTGCTTCTGTCCGCCCGATAATTCATGCGGATAGCGATATTTGAAATTGCGCGGCAATTGCACAATATCCAAAAGCCTGTCGACTTGTGTTTCAATCTCATGCCGCTTCAATTTCGATTGCAGGCGCAATGGCTCACCAATCGCATCGGCAATATTGTGACGGCCATTGAGTGCTGAATGCGGGTTTTGGAACACAAGCTGCATATGACGACGCATCAGACGCATATCTTCTTGGCCTAATTGACAGATGTTTTTGTCGTCAAAAAACACATCGCCCGATGTGGGTTCAACAAGGCGCAGGATGAGACGGGCAAGGGTCGATTTGCCAGAACCGGATTCACCGACAATGCCGACGATTTCGCCTTTATTGGCGTGAATGCTCACACCACCAACAGCAGCAAATTCACCGCCATCTTTCAGCTTATAGATCTTCTTAAGATTGCTTACCTGCAAAAGCGGTTTTGCATCCGATTCCGCAGTGGTTACAGTTGTCGTAATCGGATTATTGATATCCGGCATCGCTGCCAGCAAGCGCTTGGTATAATCATCTTGCGGATTGGTCAGGATGTCATTCGTCAAACCCTGCTCGACAATTTCCCCCTTATACATCACAGCACAGCGCTTGGCGACGGTGGCGATAGCCCCCATATCATGGCTGATCATGATGACAGTAAGATTGAGCTTTTTAACCAGTTCATTAATCAGATCAAGCACTTGAGCCTGAACGGTCACATCGAGCGCTGTGGTCGGCTCATCGGCAATGAGCAGATCCGGCTTGCCGCATAGTGCCATCGCAATCAGAATCCGTTGACGCATGCCGCCGGACAATTGATGCGGATAGCTGTTAAAGACGCGTTCCGGTTCCGGAATGCCGACTTGCGCGAGCAATTCAAGCGTTGTGTCTTTGCGTTGCTGTTTGCTGGACTGTGTGCCGCCTGCCGCTTTTTCATGCGCTCGCATCACATCGCCGATTTGTTGACCAACGGTGAAAAGCGGATTGAGATAGGTCATTGGATCTTGAAAGATCATGGAAATACGAGTGCCGCGAATTTTGCGCCAGCCTCTATTATCCAGACCGATGAGGTCGATATTATCGAAACGCATTGAACCGTTTTTGACTTCAGAGCGTTTCGGCCCGATACCTAAAACTGTCCGCATCAGCACGGTTTTGCCCGAGCCACTTTCGCCGACAATACCAAGCGTATCGCCGCGATAAACATCCAGATTGATGTTTTTGAGGATTGGCAACGAGCCGTCAAATGTTCCGATATTCAGGCTGAAATCCTGAATTTTCAATAATAATTCACTCATCTTTCGCGGCTCCGCGGGTCGAGAATATCACGCAGGCCATCGCCCAGCAGATTAAAGCCTAGTACGGTCAGGAAAATAGCGGCGCCAGGGAAGAAGGAATACCACCACCAATCCGGCATATAGCTGCGGGCAATTGAAATCATCGCGCCCCATTCCGGTGAAGGCGGGCGTGCGCCAAGGCCGATAAAACCCAAACCGGCCGCAGACAAAATTGCCATGCCCATATCCATGCTCATTTTGACAATGATCGGTGAAAGGCAATTGGGCAGAATATGGTGCCATAAAATCCACGGTGTTTTCGCACCGATGGAACGAGCGGATTCCACAAACAATTCTTCTTTCACGGAAAGCGTTTTTGCTTCCACCAAACGCACATAACCAGGCCACCAGACAATCGCCAAAGCGATGAGGCAATTGGTAAGGCTTGCGCCAAGGGCGGCCACAATGGCCAATGCGAGTGCGAGACCCGGAACAGCAAGGAAAAGCTCTGTCACACGCATGATGACAGCGCGCACCCAGCCACCTTTATAGCCGGCGATAATGCCGAGCGGAATGCCGATCAGCGCGCCAAGACCGGTGATGACAATACCGATCCAGAGACTCGTTCGCGCGCCGATGATGACGCGGGAGAAAATATCTGCCCCCATTTCATCTGTGCCGAACCAGTGTTCAGCACTTGGCTGCAGCAGGCGTTGGCTCATATGCACTGCACCGGCTGCATCTTCCGGATAAGGCACCAGCCATTGGCCAAATGCTGCTAAAAACAAAAATAGCAGTACTAAAGCCAAGCCAAGCATGGAGGAAAAGCTGGAGCGGAACATATGCGCATAGAGACGCCATTGGCGGATCTGGCTTGCGTGTTTCTCGCGAAAACTCAATTTGTTTTGCGCCTGAGGTGAGGTGTTTACAGAAGGCGTATTCATCATGCTTTCCTCAAACGTGGATCAATCCATGCATATGCCAGATCAACTAAAGTGTTCGCTACTACGAAGAAGAAAGCGATAATCAGGGTGACACCGACAACCGGCTTGAAATCGGATGCGAGAGCGGAAGAAACCGCATAAAGACCAATGCCCGGCCAGTCGAAAACGGTTTCAACCAGAACGGTTGAACCCAACATCCAGCCAAAGCGTAAACCAATCATGGCAAGCGTTGGCAGCAGCGCGTTTTTAAGCGCGTAAATGGCAATGATACGTTTTGACGAAATGCCATGCGCACGGGCGGCAACAATATAATCGGATTGCAGCACTTCCACCATTTCCGCGCGGTTGACGCGCAGGATCGAGGCAAGACAAGGAAAGGAGAGAACAAAGGCAGGCAGCAAAATATGTTTGAGTGCCACAACAAATGTTGAAAATTGTCCGGCGATCAAACTATCGACCAGCAGCATACCAGTGACTGTTTCAGGCGGGCGGGTAACAAGCGGTAATTGACCGGAAACCGGCAACCAGCCAAGATCGACCGCAAAGAAAAGCTGCAATAAAATACCAAACCAAAAGGCAGGCAGCGCCACACCGGAAATGGAAAAAATACGGGTGGTATGATCAAGCGGTCCGTCCTTATAGACGGCTGATAGAATACCAAATGGCACACCGATCAGCACACCAAACATCATGGCGACAAGCACCAGTTCCAGCGTCGCGGGCGCATAGCGCAGCAATTCATCCATAACCGGACGGGTAGTGACGATGGACTGACCAAGATCGCCCTTCATTAAACCGCCCATATAGACGACAAATTGTTCGGTCACCGGTTTGTCGAGCCCGTATTCCACTCGGATGGTTTCCACCATGTCTTCCGTGGCATTAGGGCCGGCAACCAGACGTGCAGGATCACCGGGGGCAATATTCGTAATGACAAAAGTGAGCGCCGCCACCCCTATCATCGTGAATATCAGCGTCATTATTTTTCGTAAGGTAAATGATAACATGGCATTTCCCGGTTGACCGGCAACAAACAGCAAACTGTCGGTACCGTTGAGCGTATGCAGAAATTTTACACACGACCTTTTACTTAACACATTGTTTTTTATTTTCATGGTGAAGCCTTCAGTTTGCTCCACCATGAAATAATCCGATGCAACTATAACCGATGGGGACGGTCACAATCTTGATGCATCAGCTTTGACCGGTATTATTGTTCTTTGATCCACAAAGGATAAAGGTCAACTTCACCGGTAAAATGCACAGGGCTAAACTTGAAATCCTGCAAATAGTCCTGATGTGCCCAGCGTCGATTTTGCAGCATGCCGAATACTTCCGGCTGATCGGCAACGATCTGGGTTTGTATGTCTGCATAAAGCTTGGCGCGTTCATCCCAGCTGGTGCTGGCGCGGGCCTGATCAATTTTCTTGGCCACTTCCGGATTGTCATAGAATGACATCGCGTAATACTGACCCCAGCTGTTTGGATGATACTGATAGGCGACAGCATCCGGATCGGTTGAAATTGGTGTTGTGTAAACAGAGGTCATTGCTGGCGCTGTTTCTACCTTTGCACCATTGGCCACCATGTTCGGCCATTGCTCTGGCTGGATTTCGACAGTGATGTTGAGCTCTTTAAGGTTCTCCATCAATACAAGGCCAATACGGCGGGCTTCTTCAAGGCCGGCCACATGCACATAGGGCAGGGTGATACCACCATCCGGATAGGCAGATTTGGCCAGATATTCTTTGGCCTTTACCATATCACGTCGCGGCATGCCTTCCACTGCAATATGGCCTTTCATAGCATCCGGCAACGGGCTGGTTTCAAGCGATGCATCACCATTATAAATCTGCACCAGCGCATCATAATCCATAGCATAGGCAATGGCTTTACGTAAGTTGATGTCGGCAGTCGGGCCTTTCTGCGTGTTGAATTTGATGCCAAAAGTGGTCATGCCTTTGTGATTCTGAATAGTGATATTCGGAATACGTGCCACCTGCACATAATCGTCGGAGGTCAGACCTTCGGCAATATCCACTTCACCACGCTGCAAGGCGGCTTTTTGTGCGGCAGGTTCACGGATGATTTTGTAGATCACACCGGCAGGGCGATTTTCACCTTGCGGCCAGCCACGCCAATAATCGGCGTTCGCTTTTAATGAATAAAGAACATTCGGCTCCCAGCGATCCATCGTGAAGGGGCCGGAGCCTGCTTCATTATCAGTCAGCCATTTCTGGCCGTAATCGCCATCCACTTCATTGGCTTTCACCTGATTTGGATTGACAATATACCACCAAGGCAGGAAGGAGATGAACGGCGCATAAGGCGCATCGAGTTCAAATTTGACCGTATGCGCGTCAACAACAGTGATGCCCTCCGGCTTGAGGAAATCTTTCAGCATCCATGCGATGCCTTTGTTGAGCTTTAACCCGCGCTCGAATGAATAACGCACGGCTTCCGCATCAACCGGATCGCCATTGTGGAATTTTGCATTGTCTGCAAGATGGAATGTCCATGTTTTGCCGTCTTCGCTCACATCCCAGCTTTTGGCCAGCCACGGCTTGATTTCTGCCGGATCGCCTTCATATTTCAGCAATGCATCATAGAAACCTTGCTGCACCATACGTGTTGACCAGTCATAGCGCACATGCGGATCAAGCACCGGAATAGCCTGACGACCGGCAAAGACGATGATGTTGCCATCTTCGGTGCGCTCAAAAGCATTTGCTGGTGTCAGCATGGCGGTAGAGGCCAAAAGCCCCGCAAAAACCGTGTATCGGATCAGTTTTTCTAACATCAGAATTCCCCTTTTATCCATGGTTTTAAAAAATAACGGAACAGGCAGCGCTTAGATCATCTGGCGGATAGTGCTGGAGACAATGCGGCGGGACAAAAGCACTGGCGCTTTGCAAGACGAGCGGGCGCGCTCAAGCATTGCACCCGAATAGCCCATGCAATGCATGATAATGAGGCTGCAATCACTAAGCTCGGCAGCCTTCTTTTCGATGTCGCCACCGGCATAGGGTGACGCGGCAACCAATTTGGTTTTGCCTGAAAAAACATGGCGCTCGTGGAAATCATTGATCTGACGCTCAAGCGGCAGGATGACACCCAAAGCGCCGTCATCGGTGAGTGCCGCAACAGTTGCATCAACAATGCGCTGTGCCTCGACAACGAGGGTTTTTTTCAAAGGTACTATATGCGTACCGGTGCAAAGCAGTACAATCAGATTGAAACCCTGATTGTCGATTGTTTGCAGGATCAGATTAAGCCGTTCTTCGGTTAGTTTTTTGGATGTGACAATCTCGACGCCGCTTTTGAGACGTGTTGCAAAAGAATGCTCACCCTCTTGCGCATGAAGTGCGTTGAGTTCCGCGTCATTTAAACCATCCAATACGCCGAATTCCTGGCATGTTACCTCAACGCCATTTAATCCGGCGGTAATGTCGGCCATCATTTCCGGCACAATATCAATACGCGGCGTCTGCCCGATTGTTACAAAAGCAATGCGAAAAGACTTCACCATGATTTCCTCACCATTCACTACCCATCCCTGAATAAGCAAGAGTAATGCGCGTGAAGGCTGTTTCTCTATAGGGTTATTCCCCTATATGGAGTTTTTTATGCAGGAAATTGCGCTACGCGCTCGGTGAAAAAGAATCAGTGTGATGGCACACTGATTGAAAATCATAGGAAATATCACATTTTTAAGCGTGGCCGGATGTGATCACCAAGCGGATAAGCGCATTGGAAGAGGAGACTTCCATCTTGCTTAAAACATTAGAACGGTGAATTTCCACGGTCTTCGGGCTGATATCCAGCTGTCGGGCAATCGCTTTGTTGGAAAGACCTTCGGCAACCAAAGACATTACCTGTCGTTCACGCGGGGTAAGACGGGCAAGTTTTTCTGAAAATTCTTGTGTGACCCCCGGTAAAACAATCGTTTGTGTTTGATAAAGTAGCAGTCTGATTGCGCTTGATACAATACGGCGTGCCAAAATCACTGGTTTGCCGCTGGCACGAGCAACGACTGCACGATCAGCCTCAGTGTAAGCCACTGAATTTAAAACAATAATATCTGTGTCTGCCAGATCAATCAGAGCTGCAGCCAATTGGCCGCGATCATTGTCGCGCGCATGGCTTGCCACGATTTTATAATCGACAAGAGCCGGAATATCGAACTCCTGCAATTGGCGCTCCAATGGCATGATGATGCCGACGGTCGAACCTTGTGCAGCCAGCGAAATAATCGCCGATTCAATGGCGCGTTGGGAGTTGACGGTCGGGCAATTACTTTCAAAATCGCGGAAAAGGCCGGTCGATAAAATGGCGACCAGATCATATTCTCCGGGGCGGAATTCAGCGACGATTTTGGCCATTCTTTCGCTGATAGCAGATTTAGAGAGCACAATATTAGAGCCATCGGCAAGTCGGGTGACTATGCTCGCTTCATCGCCTTTAACAGCAAATGCTTCAATTTCTGCCGCTGACAGATTGTCGAGCGCCCCGATTTCCAGTGTTTCCAATGGTACATCAAGGTTTTGCATCATTTCTTCGATCAGGTCGTGGCGCGGCGATTGGCCGACAGTGACAAACATGATGCGACGAAGCATTTTTTCCGACTGTTCTTTGGAGCCGTTTTTAACGGATGGCACCAGATATTCTCCTCAAACTCCCGATTGTATCACGGATATTCTCTGATTCTCGCGCAATTCTACACTCTTATAGGGGTGGTTCCCTATAGGCACGCATTAACTTCGAAGGCTAGTGTTAAATATATTTTTCGGAGGGAAGCATGATCCGTGATTTTGACGAAACAGAAATTGATCCGCTGGCAACCGGCGCGTGGATCTTGGGAACTGGTGGCGGCGGCAGCCCTTATTTAGCACAGTTGAACCTCAAAAAACTGTATAAAGAGGGTAAGCGCTGCAAGCTTATCGATCCGGCAGCGCTTGATGATAATGACGCCGTGGCGGTTGTGTCCAAAATGGGCGCACCTTTGGTTGGTCAGGAGCGTCTGGTTGATCCGGCGCATCTGGCGCGTGCCATGCGTTTGATGGAAGATTATACCGGCCGTAAATTCCGCGCTGTAATGAGCGTTGAAATTGGTGGCGGTAATGCTTTGTCACCTTTCCTGGCGGCAGCCCATCTCGACATTCCGGTGGTGGATGCCGATGCGATGGGGCGCGCCTATCCGGAAGCGCAGATGACTAGTTTTGCGATCGGCGATTTGTCGATGTATCCGCTGACATTGGTCGATTGCCGTGACAATGAAGCCATTGTTGCGAAGGCTGCTTCCTGGAAGTGGATGGAACGTATTTCGCGTAAAATTTGTACCGAAGTGGGTTCCACATCCGCGACCTGTAAGGCTCCGCGTACCGGCCGTGAAGTGAAAGACTGGGGTGTGCTCAACACGGTTACCAAGGCTGTCGCTTTGGGACGCGTTGTTGCTGAGGCGCGTAGCAAACACGAAGATCCGGTAGCTGCCGTTTTGGCGCATGAAGGCGGCAAACTGCTGTTCAAAGGCAAGGTCTGCGACGTGGACCGCACCACAACAGGCGGTTTCTTACGTGGTTCAGCCAAAATCGAAGGGCTGGACAATGATAAAGATTCCATATTTGAACTGAGCTTTCAGAACGAATGGGCGGTTGCATTCCGTGACAATCAGCCGATTGCCATGACACCCGATCTAATTTGCTTGCTGGACACTGTTTCAGGCGAAGCAATTGGTACAGAAACCGTTCGCTACGGCCAGCGCGTTACAGCCATTGCACTGCCTGCGCCGGATGTTTTGTGCACGCCTAAAGGCTTGGAACATGTAGGCCCGCGTGCATTTGGTTATGACATTGACTTTAAATCGGTATTTGGATCATGAAGCGCATAGGTATTGACGTTGGCGGCACCAATACGGATGCCGTACTCATCGATGGTGATACAGTTATCTCCACCATCAAATTTCCAACCACCGCTGATGTTATGCATGGCGTGGTCAATGCGATCAATAAAGTGATGGCAGACCAACCGGCAGATGCAAAGCCGGTTGATGCGGTGATGATAGGCACCACGCATTTTACCAATGCTGTTGTTGAACGTAGCCGTTTGGAGCGCGTGGCTGCCATTCGTATTGCCATGCCGGCAGGGGCATCTTTGCCGCCGATGGTCGACTGGCCGGAAGAGTTGCGTGACGAGGTTAATCCTTTATCTTTTATGGTGGAAGGCGGTCATGAATATGATGGTCGTCCGCTCGTACCGCTGGATAAAAAAGCCATTCGCGAAGCTGCGAAAAAAATCCGCGATGCCGGTATTACATCGGTTGGTATTACAGCGCTTTTCTCGCCACTTACCACTGAGTGTGAAGATGAAGCTGCGGAAATCGTGCGCTCTATTATCCCAGATGTGCGCGTTACCTGCTCCAACACGCTTGGGCGTATCGGTCTTCTGGAACGTGAAAACGTCACATTGCTCAATGCCGCTTTGCAAGGTCTTGGCCAACGCACCATTGACTCATTCGGTAAAGCACTGGTGGAAGCTGGGATTAGCGCTCCATTCTATCTGACCCAAAATGACGGTACTGTTGTATTGGCGGAGGTGGCAGCCGCCAATCCGGTTTATAGTTTTGCCTCCGGCCCGACCAATTCCATGCGTGGGGCTGCATTCCTCACCGGCTTGAAAGAAGCCATGGTGATTGACGTTGGCGGCACCACGTCTGATGTTGGCTGTCTGATTAACGGCTTCCCGCGTGAGGCCAATAATGTGGTGGAAGTTGGCGGCGTCCGCACACTTTTCCGCATGCCGGATTTGCTGCCATTTGCTTTGGGCGGCGGCACGATCATCAATCCGGAAACCGGTCAGGTTGGCCCGCGCAGTGTCGGCTATCGTATTACCGAAAAAGCATTGGTTTTTGGTGGTGATGTGCTGACGGCCACTGATATTGCTGTGGCTGCGGGTCTCGTGGAAATTGGCGACCGTGATCGTGTCAAGCATCTTGATCAGAGTTTTGTTCAAACGACATTGAAGCGCATCAACACAATGGTTGAAGACAATGTCGACCGCATGAAAACCTCGGCTGAAAACGTCAATGTGATTGCCGTTGGTGGCGGTGCATTCCTGATCCCTGAAAAGATCAAGGGCGTGAGCGAAGTGTTAAGTGTTGAACATGCCGGCATTGCCAATGCACTTGGTGCTGCGATGGCGCAGGTTTCTGGCGAAGTGGATCAGGTTTTCTCAGGTCTTAGCCGTGAAGAAGCACTGGCAGAGGCTGAAAAACTGGCGCGTGAGCGTGCGATTGAAGCAGGTGCCGCACCAGACAGCATTGATCTGCTGGATACCGAAGATATTCCGATTGCTTATTTGCCGGGCGATGCCCGTCGCGTCCGCGTTAAAGTGGTAGGCAATATCACGCTTTAATAGGCTAAAATGAAAAGCCCCCGTTGTTAAACGGGGGCTTTTGCTTATTTCAACAGACTTCTATCACTGGAAATGAATGATCGTTTTCACTCAGTTGTTGCTTTGATTGTCACCTTTTCCAGCAAGCTCAGCGGGTTTTGTGTTGCTGCGAACGCTTCAAATGCGCCAATACCTTTTTCATTTTTCGACTTGATCGAGAGTGTGAAAATATTCGGATTGGCGATGAAACGGTTCAATGTTTCTACAACCTCTTGAATTTGCTGATTTTTACCAGCAAATTCAGCTGCAAACATGGCAATCATCAGAGTCGTGAGCTGGCGTGCTTCTTCTTCGGTTGAACCATTTTCAAGTGCGGCTAATTTAAACGCTTTGTTGATCATGCCCTCATCATGGATACGAAGGTTGATTTCTTTAGCCTTCAATCCAAGAGCTGCAACTTGCATCATAACCTTGTCACCGGAGAAAAACTCGCGTGACATGTTGCCCATCACACCTGACAGCGTAAATGATCCAAGATTTTCACCCTTGTAGGAAATATCTTTGATGAGTAGCGATTCACTTGGCTCATCCCAGACAATATGGGTGTTGGATGAAATGTTTACATTGTCCAGACCGAGTTCGCGCAGTTTGAGTGCGAAGTTATCCTGAATCTCCTGTAACGGAATATTCACACCGTCATAGCCGATTTGAATATCTGTCGGTATGCCATTGACTGGTTTGAGGAAGGAAAAGATCGCGTTTTTCATTTTAAATTTAACGCGTGTCGGTGCGGCAGATAATACTGTATCGACTTCCGGCTCATCAGTCATTTCTTCAATGACGTTTTCGCCATCGTCTTCATCATCCTGTTGCGTGACTTCTTCATTTCCGGCTTGAGCTTCGGAGTTAGGCTTGATTATTTCAGCCGCATCATCTTGATCATTGCCCTCATCAGGTGTGATGGCAGTATCAGGTGTATCCTCGATACCTTCTAATTCTCCCTCATCGATCGTTTCGCCTTCATCCATCTGGTCGGATTCTGTATTTGGCAGATCAATATCCAAGCCATTTAAACGGAAAGTGCCAATGGTCGGCATCAGCGTCGTAAATGGAAATTTATCGATTTCGTCGGTTGGGACATCAATAAGCTTTTTACCGGCTTCAAGTGTGGCAGCATAGTCGAAACCATCCCATGTGAATCCGTCCATGCGGAAATAATCGGTTTCGGTGCCGATTTTCAAACCTTTGAGCGCCATATCAAAGGCCTGTTTGTCGAAATTCATCGTGACATTGGCAATGGTAGCGGAAGGCTTGGTTTCATCAATTGGTGTGATGTTGATATCAATGAGTTCGACATCACCTTTGCCCATAATCTCGTAAATTTTAATAATATTACGGAATAGTTCGCGGCGCTCATCATCACTTAGATCGTCGATATTTTCAACCGAGCCCATGTCTTGCATAATTTGCCAGAACGGAACTTCCGGCAGACGCATGGAGAAACCGGCACTTTTAATTTCGTTGATTGTCGCTGTTGCTTCCGGCAGTTTGAACGAAATATTTTTGGTTGAATAGGTCCCTTGAATAGGCTTGAGCTCATTGTTGGCTGGGTCAGCCTTTTCAGTATAAAAACGGGTCATGAAGGCGGCATCAATATCTTTGCCATCCGTTGTACCAATAAGAACAGACATTGGCTCTTTGTTGACGGAGCCGTCATCTTTAGGCACTGAAACGGTCATATCCACTTGAGCCGCTTCAAGTTGCATGGAGGCTATCTGGCCGTTTTTCACATCATTCAATGTGAGATTTTTATATAAAGTCTTTTGCTTTGTATCGAGGAAATTTTGCTCGAACTGTATTTCGGAGACATGAATTTTTTTAGCTGAAAAGCGCTCTACTCTTTCTGCCGGTGTCAGTTTGCTGCTGCCACCAAAAAGTTCGGATAAGACTTGTTTGTTGAAATTGGCATCATCAATTTGAAGCTGGGGAATAGTGATTTTGAACTGAGCGGTTTCAGTCGTAATGCCGGTGGCATCTGCTTTTCCGGTCAAGAATAAAAATTGCGGGCGGCCGTCGAATGTCGCAATATTAATGGTCTGGTCGTTTTTGAGCGGCAAGGTTACATTTTTAAGATGAATATTGCCGAAAAAATCAGCGGAAACCGTTTCCGCTTTACCACCACGTTTTTCAATCTGCTGACGAATATTATTTTGTAAATTATATTTGTAACCGGTTACACCGGCACCAGCCACAACGATGATTGCTACAGTGGTCCACAGAAGCGCTTTGCGCCCTTTTCCGCGAGCGGGTTGAGACTGATCTGACATTGAAACCTCTAAAATCTGCATTTATCATAATTTGCTAAATTGATTAAGCAGTCGCTGCTTTAGTCGCAAGTAAAAAAACATGTCGGTTTGTGTTTATTCGATGCTGATCGAAAAAACTAAACCGGTTGTTGAAATGAATAATAATAGCCGCGCTGATTTAACTCTTGTCTTTGATCAATCTTATCGAGGCTTTTTGTTGGAGATACAAAGCCTTGATTGATCATTGGTGACTTGCAGGATTAAATGGGTTCGATTAGACCTTGTTTGCCGGTTTCCATTGGGAATCAAAAGGGAATCCGACATCGCAAAATGATGAAACGGAACTGCCCCCGCAACTGTAGGCGATGAGCGTGCAGCAACAAGTCACTGTGATGAAAATCATGGGAAGACGTTGCACGTGACGATCCGCCAGTCAGGAGACCTGCCGGCAAAAAACTGTAACGCGGCCCGGACGGGGTGTCCGGGGGGGTGTCGTATGATTTTTGCCACAAGACGCAATAGTGCGTCCGCCATAGCCAGCTTAGAGATAACAGTCGACAAGGCTGCTTTTTACCTATGCTATTGCACCGGCATTCCCTCCCTGTTTTCCGGTCGCCTCACCAACCGGAGACGTACATGTTTCACAAGAGACTGATTGCAGCAGCACTGACAGCTGTCTGTTTTACATTGCCGGCCAAGGCCGAAACCAGCTATCCGCTGAGCCTCAACAATTGCGGCGTTGACCTGCGCTTTGAAGCAGCGCCGAAAAGCACCGTCAGTATCGGTCAGGCAGCAACAGAAATTCTTTATTCTCTGGGTCTTGGTGATAAGGTTCTTGGAACCGGCGTCTGGTTCACCGATGTTTTGCCTGAATATAAATCGCTCAATGACGGCATTGAGCGCCTTGCCGACAATGATCCGAGTTTTGAAGCAATTGTTGCCAAAAAACCTGAAATGGTAACGGTTCAATATGAGTGGCATATCGGCCCGCAGGGTATTATTGCCACCCGCGAACATTTCAATGATATCGGTATTCCAACCTATATTCTGGCAACCGATTGTATGAATAAAGACAATAGTGTTGGTTCGGATGGTACCCGTTCCGATATGTTCAAAATTGACAATGTCTATGCGAGCATTAACGAGCTTTCGCAGATTTTCAACGTGCCGGAAAAAGGCGAAGAGCTGGTTGCAAGCCTGAAAGCGCGTGAAGCAGCAGCGGCAGAAAAAGCAAAATCCTTAGGCCTTGCCGATGCGTCTGCATTGTTCTGGTTCTCTTCGGCAGAAATGGATGTTGATCCATATGTCGCTGGTAGCAAAGGTGCACCTGCCTATATGATGGAAAAGCTTAATCTTCGTAATGTCATTGAAAGTGACGAAGAATGGCCGACTGTCAGCTGGGAGACCATTGCCCGTGCTAATCCGACGGTGATTGTCATCGCTGAAATGTCACGCCGTCGTTTCCCGGCCGATGATGTTGAAAAGAAACTGGAATTCTTGAAGAATGATCCGGTTGCCAGCCAGATGGATGCGGTCAAGAATGGTCATATTATTGTTTTGAACGGTCATGCGATGGATCCTTCCATCCGTAATGTGGCAGCTGTTGAATTTTTGGCAGAAAAACTGGCCGGATTTGACCTGAAATGATTGTAACGACAGCCTCCGGCACCTTTGGCCGCACTGCAATGGTGTGGAAAATCTTTCTTTGGACTGTGCTGGGGGCTGGCGCTTTGATGCTGGCCATCCTCATCGGTGTGGTCATTGGTGAAACGCCATTGCCGCTGGATACAGTGACAGCGGTGTTTGCCAATAATCTGTGGGGCGCCACCCATGAGGTTGACCGGATCGATCAGGGTATTATTTGGTCTTATCGCTTGCCACGCACACTGGTGGCAGCGGCTTGCGGTGCAGGTTTGGCGCTTTCCGGTGTTGTGCTGCAATCTTTGGTACGTAATGCTTTGGCCGATCCCTATCTTTTAGGGGTTTCGGCAGGCGCATCCACCGGTGCCGTTGCCGTAACGGTACTTGGTATCGGCGGCGGCATGATTGGTATTTCCGTTGGTGCTTTCAGTGGTGCAGCTTTGGCTTTTTTACTGGTGGTAGCACTGGCGAAAGCGGCTGGTGGCGGATCGGTGCAGCTTGTTTTGGCAGGGATTGCCGGATCGCAGCTTTTTAATGCACTGACGTCTTTTTTTATTGCAAAATCGGCAAATGCTGAACAAGCACGCGGCATCATGTTTTGGCTGCTTGGCAACTTATCGGGAGTGCGTTGGCCGGATGTAACTTTGGCTGTGCCCGCTGCTTTTTTCGGTTTTTTGGTTTGCCTGTGGTTTATACGTGCCATGGACGCCTTCACTTTCGGCGCATCCTCTGCTGCCTCTTTAGGTATTGCCGTGAGACGTGTGCAGATCATGCTGATTGGTGCGACGACGATTATGACGGCAACTATGGTGAGCCTGGTTGGTTCCATTGGCTTTGTCGGGCTGGTTATTCCTCATGCCATGCGTTTTGTAGTCGGCCCCCGTCATGGAAGACTGGTTCCGGCTTCTGCTTTGGCGGGTGCGGTTTTCTTGATTGCAGCCGATATTGCCTCGCGCACCCTGATATCAGGACAGGTGGTGCCGATCGGGGTTGTGACCGCGCTTGTCGGTGCACCCGGTTTTGCGCTGATTTTAATCAGTAACCGGAGGCGGACATGAGATTAAGCGCTGAAAATCTCGGTTGGACGACCAAGGGCAAAACGATTGTTGCGGATGTCTCTATTGATATTCAACCGGGAGAAAGTTTTGGTCTGATTGGGCCAAATGGCTCCGGTAAATCGACCCTGTTGCGATTGCTGGCTGGCTTGGTACCACGCGCGCAAGGCAAGGTGATACTAGACGGGCAATCTATTCAGCGGCTTTCAAGGCGTGAAATAGCACAGCATATTGCCGTCGTTGAACAAATTGCCGAAACCACGGAAGCACTGCTGGTGCGTGATGTCGTTGAACTTGGGCGCACACCTTGGCTTTCGGCACTTGCCCCTTTCGGCACGCAAGATCGCGTAATCGTTAACGAGGCACTTGCAGCGGTTGATATGTGCCACATGGTTGACCAGGATTGGGCAACACTTTCCGGCGGGGAGAGACAGCGTGTCCATATTGCGCGTGCGCTGGCGCAGCGCCCGCGTCTTCTCATTCTTGATGAGCCGACAAACCATCTGGACATTCATCATCAATTAGCCCTCTTGCGCTTGGTTAGTTCTTTGCCGGTCACTGTGGTGATGGCCCTGCATGACCTTAATCAGGCAATGCAATGTGACCGTTTGGCAGTCATGGATAAAGGCCGCATGATTGCATGTGGTGCACCGGCAGAAGTGCTGACGCCTGAACGTATCTCGGGCATTTTTCGTGTTGGTGCCCGTCCGCTCCATGATTGTACCGATGACAGTATGATTTTTCGTTTCCACCATTTAGAGGAACAGAACTGATGAAATTCATTGCCGCTTTGTTGATGGGACTGGTTGTAACACCTGCACTCGCCGAAACATGGGAAGTGAAAATGTATAACCGCAATGAGCATGGTTCGATGATTTATGAGCCGGAATATTTGAAAATTGCACCCGGTGACTCTGTCAAATTCGTCAAGTCACATCCGGGCCATAATGCGGCAACCATTGACGGTATGATTCCGGAAGGTGCAGAGCCGTTTAAGTCAAAAATCAATGAAGAAAATTTTACCATCAGCCTGCCTGTCGAAGGTAGCTATGCGATTAAATGTTCACCGCATTACGGCATGGGCATGGTGATGCTGATTGAAGTGGGTGAAAATGCGCCGGCTCCTGTTTTGGCGGACGATATGCCCAAGCGTGCGCGTGAGCGGTTTGAAAAAATTATTGCTGGGAACCGCTCCTAATGAGCAGTAATTATGACCTGATCGAAGATATTCGCGATTACTGGTCACGTCGTTCAAAAACATTCGATCTGGCATTTGGCCATAAGATTGCAGATGGTTTGGAGGCTGATGCTTGGGCACAGCCTATCCGTGATCATTTAGGCGAACCGCCTTTACGGGTTTTGGAACTTGCCTGCGGAACCGGTGAGGTGACGAAGCTTGTTCATGGCCTTGGTCATGATGTGACGGCGATTGATTTTTCTGAAGATATGCTGGCCGTTGCTCGTGCCAAACATGCAGGCAAAGAAAACTTGCGCTTTCTTCTGGCCGATGCCGGTCAAACAATGGAACCGGCAGATAGCTATGATGCTATTTTATGCCGGCATCTGGTCTGGACACTGGTGGAACCGGAAGTTGCTTTTGCTGACTGGTTCCGGATTTTGCGTTCAGGTGGCAAATTATTGATTTATGATGGTGATTGGGCAAAGCCGAAGCCGTCTGGTCACTGGGCTGCGTGGCTGTTGGGAATCTGGGATCGTTTGTCACCCGATGATTATTATGATGGTGCCATCAGTGAGCGACACGCTACAATTATGGATCGGTTGCCCTTTGGTGACGGCTTGACCGCAGAACGTCTTATTCCGCTGCTTGAGGCTGCCGGATTTCATATCAAGTGTCAGTTGTCTCATGAGCCGATTGCCCGTGCACAGAGACGCACATGCGGTTTGCGTAATAACTTGCGCACACGTGTTTACAATCGCTTTATTCTGTTGGCCGAGAAACTTTAATTTTGAAGAGCGGTATTGTTTATTTGGAAAACATTGGATGACCATCAAATGTTTCACAATGACATTGTGAAAACCAATTGCGATTGGCTATGAGTAGTCAACCCTGTTTTGCTACTGGAGTGTTCAATGAAGTCTGATATCGAAATCGCTCGCGCTGCTCATAAATTACCCATCACCGAGATTGCTGCGAAGCTTGATCTCGTGACAGATGATTTTTTGCCTTATGGTCATGATAAAGCAAAGCTGACACATGATGTAGTCAACCGATTAAAAAGCAAGCCGCGCGGCAAACTTGTTTTGGTAACATCCATTAACCCGACACCTGCGGGTGAAGGCAAAACGACGACATCTGTCGGGTTGGGCGATGCACTAAACAGAATGGGCAAAAAGGCTGTCATTTGTCTGCGTGAACCAAGCTTGGGGCCTAACTTCGGCATGAAAGGTGGTGCTGCGGGTGGCGGCTATTCGCAAGTTATTCCGATGGAAGATATCAACCTGCATTTCACCGGTGATTTTCATGCGATCAGTAGCGCCAATAATTTGCTCGCAGCGATGATCGATAATCATATCCATTGGGGAAATGATCTAAAATTTGATACGCGCCGTGTCACATGGCGTCGTGTGGTTGACATGAACGATCGCGCTTTGCGTGATATCACGGTTGCATTAGGCGGCCCTGCCAATGGATATCCGCGCGAAACCGGTTTTGATATTTCTGTGGCCTCTGAAGTGATGGCCATTCTTTGTCTTGCCGAAGATTTGGCGGATTTAAAAGCGCGCTTGGCACGTATCATTGTTGGTTACAATTTGGATAAACAGCCGATTACCGCCGCCGACCTTAAAGCAGATGGTGCAATGACGTCATTGCTGAAAGATGCTTTGCAACCAAATCTGGTGCAGACAATTGAGAATAATCCGGTATTGATCCACGGCGGACCATTTGCCAATATTGCGCATGGTTGCAATAGTGTGATTGCAACCAAAGCTGCGTTGGCGCTGGGCGATTATGTCGTTACGGAAGCAGGCTTCGGCGCTGATCTTGGGGCAGAGAAATTCTTCAATATCAAATGCCGGAAAGCAGGTTTGAGTCCTGATGTTGTTGTAGTGGTTGCTACAATCCGTGCCCTGAAAATGAATGGCGGCATGGCCAAGAGTGAGCTTGGTGTCGAAGATACGCAAGCATTGAAAAACGGCAGTGTTAATCTTGTCCGGCATGTTCAAAATGTGCAAAAATTCGGTTTACCGGTTGTGGTGGCTATCAACCATTTTGCAACAGACACGGATGCAGAAACTGCACTTTTGAAGGAAATTTGTGACGATTTGGGTGTCAAAGCTATCTTGTGCCGTCATTTTTCTGAAGGTGGGGCAGGTGCGGAAGTTTTGGCGCATGAAGTTGCCCAATTGGCCGATAATAATCACGACACATTAAACTTACTATACGAAGATCATTTGCCTTTATGGGAAAAAATCCAAGTAGTGGCCCGTGAAATTTATGGCGCAGCTGATGTCAGTGCGGATGCTTCTGTGCTGAAGCAATTGGAGCAGTGGCAGAATGCGGGTTTTGGCAACTTGCCGGTTTGCATGGCCAAGACGCAATATAGTTTTTCAGCGGATCCCACCTTATTAGGCGCACCTTCCGGACATATAATTCCTGTCAGGGAAGTAAAATTATCAGCTGGTGCAGGATTTATTGTGGTCATTTGCGGAAGCATCATGACGATGCCGGGGCTTCCGCGTGTGCCAGCTGCTGAACATATCGGCTTGAATGCAGAGAATGAAATTCAAGGTCTGTCTTAATAACCATCTTGAATATTAATTACCCAAGGGATGATGGATTTTCATCCTAAATGTTAAGCAAAGAACTGCAGTGATCACCCAAGCCGGACTACAGGCTTGGGCGATTTTTATTTTTCTTGCATGATTTTGCGTCTCTGCCAGTAACGGTTGCGCAGGCGTGGTGCTATAATCCACGAAATGAACGGGGTAATCAGAAAACTTAAGATAATGACTGCCGGTAACAAATATTTTGCTTCTTCTGAAAGTTCCGGCACCGACAAGACGATTACTGCTCCGATACCAAAAAGAACGGCACTAACCATCACGCTTAATGCGGCCGCAATCTGAAATCTGACTGATGTCATTTTCTCCTCCTTTTTAAAACTTAAAGGTCAGGATGAGTTATTTTTTCTCCGCTGATTTTTTATGTTTGGCACGTCCGGAGCCACCTGGTTTTTTACCCCCGCCATCTTGTTTGTTGACGGTTGCCCATGCAATCCTTTCGGCTTCTTTTTCCGGAGTGCCGTCTTTTTCATATCCTTCGGCTATATGTTCTGCTTTGCGTTTTTGCTTGTCCGTATATTTGGACTTGTCACTGCGTTCCATTGTCTTCTCCTATATCTAAGTTGAATGACAAACGCTCTGTAAAGGTAACGGCGGGCAAAGCTTATTGGTTCCGGATAAAATAAATTCAAAATTCAATTCACAAAATAATTCTAATATATCAAAGACTTGATGAAACGATCCAGGTGCAGAAGCATTTACTTTATGTACGTCATAACAATGATCGACAAGATGGAGAATGAACATGCGCCGTATTCTTATTGCAACTTTCGCAACTGCCGCCCTGATGTCTTTTGCAACTGCACAAACCGTCACTACAACAGAAACAGAAGTTTTTGTTACTGCGCAAACCGCCATTCTCATCTGCACACAACTGATCGTCGTTGCCGGATTGATTTCGACGGGGCAATTCTTGAGAGAAGATCAAGAGCTTCGCCCTTTCTGCCTTCTGCTATAAAATCCGCTAGAAGCACCCACTCACGCCATGAGCGGTCTGTGTAAGCTTCGTTGTCGCCACCGTTTCGGCGGCTTTCTAGCTCGTGGTCAAGCTGCGTCGTGGATATTTCATCTATGTAGTCGATAGCGTCAAAATCGATACAAGCCATTACCGACCTCCCGTATTTTCATAAGGCAGTCAGAGCCAATGAATTGTGCTTCTTCTGGCGTGATGTAGCCGGAGCTTTGCTCACGTTTAGCCATAAGAATTTGTGCAAAGGCTCTTGAAATGAATTTACCTCGATGGTTGGCAGTCATTGGCTTGCCTGAGTACGCCATCCACTTACGAATGCCTTCTCATGCCATTTTCATGGCTTTTGACTGGGTAGAGTAATCACGGGGGCGCTTTGCAGGCCGCGCTGCATCCGTGGCAGTAACCCTTTGTGCGCCCGTTAAATCTGTGTGTGCAATCTGCAAAGCTGATCATTCAGGTAAACCAATCACATCAACCACGAAAAAGGTCTGTGTATTGGATGAGGCAGACGGTATGCATCTGCCTCATATGGTGGCTTATCTCAAGTGCGGGCTGACATCGCTAATAAAGCTTTACGGAATTTAAAAAAGAACATAGCGTGACTCATTAAAGAACTTGACGGGAACATGATTTAATGTCACTCTACATAACACTGGGTAATCCGATTTGAAAGGCAGCTTAACAGCTGCTTTTTGTTTAGTACTGTGACATTTCAATTATAAATATATTTGACGACATAAGAATTGGATTGCTATGTAGTTTTTATGATTATATGTCCAGAAACCCCTGAAGATATACAAAATATTCGTGATTTAGTCACTTCGGCTTTTGAAGATGCCCCACATAGCGACAGGACAGAAGCATTTATTGTTGACGGCCTGAGAGAAGCTGGCGCATTAACAATTTCACTTGTAGTTGTTCAAGCTGATCGGATTGTAGGACACGTTGCGTTCTCGCCGGTGGCAATCGAAGGGGCTGGGGCAGGGTGGTATGGCCTTGGGCCAGTTGCTGTACATCCTGATTACCAGAAAACAGGCATTGGCACTAAGCTTATTGAAGCTGGTCTGGCAAAGTTGAAGGCACTGTCTGCTTCAGGATGTGTGGTTCTGGGTGATCCGCAGTATTACGCAAGATTTAACTTTAAGTGCGACCCGGCTTTGGTTTTCCGGGGTGCACCTGTTGAATACTTCCAGTGCTTGGATTTCACTAATGAACCAAGACACGGCACAGTCTTTTATCACGAAGCTTTTTATGGGGCTTAAGCCAGTTTATAAAATTTGATTGTATGATAACGGTCTTGCACTGGCTGAGTGATGATGAAAGAACAAGACCTTAGGCAAGATATGAGAGAGGCAGCTTAAAGGCTGCCTTTTCGCATTATGCATTAATGCGGAAGAATTGAATTAATACGATTTACCAAGTCATCTAACTCAAATCTAATGGCTTCGATTTCTTTTTCGTGTTCTGATTTGTGAATGTGGTCTTCAATCTTTGCCTTAATCTCATCGATCTTGACTTTGATGTGTTCCACTTCGGTTTTGATGATATGTGCCATTAGTTATCCCTTCAAATAGCGAATTATGCGCTGAATTTACACAATGGATTTGTATAAGCAAACAATACAGGGACGCACCTTAAGGAAATACGAGGTGTGGATTATTACTTATCTTCGCCATTAGACTAACAGTAGGTCAACGCCCTTTGAATGTGTCTGTTATGGTTTAGCTCGAAGAAGGTAAATTGAAGTCACAATCGGAGACGGTGCGTCAGAGAAACAGCCACTAAATTGGCGTGATGATTTCGCACTGATCAATGAACCGGAAGAACAAGATTTTGAATGGGCAGATGCTCGAAACGAACGGCGCAGACAGAAATACGCCGAAAGGCAGAAGGCAGCTTAATTGTTAAATCCCACCGTAGCTAATTGCCCATACTGCATATAGTAGGGTTACAAGCCAAGATATAATAATCGCATAATCTATGATCTTTTCCATCGTGAGCGAATAGCTGAGCACTCAAGAAGCGGCAATTATCCTAAAGGATGACACTTTAACAAAACCTGCCACGCCCCGGCGCACCAAGGTGGGTTGCTTAATAGCGGCGGCGCCTTTAGCTCGACTATCAGAAACTTGATAAGAATCATCCTATATGTAAGATACTTAGTGCTTGGCAGTATTGCCGAGCTTTTTGTGTAACTATCAGATTTAGGAGGTTCTTATGAAATTCGCCATGAATACATTTGATAGCCCCAATCGTGATGGTGCGCGGGTTAAAGCCAGAGAGCTTACAAAAATCTACACTACTCCGCAAATCCCGGTTGTGGAGATAGCAGAGATGAACGGTGTCAATGTTGTTTTCTCTGATATGGGAAAGTTTGCTGAAAAGGTAGCTGACTTACTCGATTTTCGTTCCAAACGGATTTACGTAAATGTAGCTGACCGACCTCAAAGGCAGAGGTTTACTGTCGCCCATGAGTTAGGGCATTGGATATTACATAGAGAGGCTTTCGAGAAAAACCCCAAGGCTTACCCAGTTCTTCCACGGTTTCAAGCTGTTGAACGTAGCAATGCTTTTGAGCAAGACGTGAATGCTTTCGCTTCGGAAGTTCCTCGTCCCTAAGCACTTCTTACGCCTGTAGCCAAAGCTCCCGTATCTATGCTTGCTGATATTTTCGATGTTAGCAAAACTATGATGGAGATACGACTACAATATGCTTGATGATACGGCGTCTCAAACCGTAAAACATCTGAGCCTACCATAGACGATATTCTCAAAGAGATAACTCGCTTTGGTGAGCCTGTGCCTACAAACCGTCCTGAAGCGATTGATGATGTAGTCCGGGAAAGAGAGTGGGCTGATGATGAATTAGCGTGCGCTAAACTGTCAGCCTTTCAAAATCACCATGATAGCAAAAAGAAGTGGTCGGATTTGGCTGGTGGGATTTTACTTCATATGCTTGGCTGCTTCCTATTCTGCTGGTGCAGAATTTTGCACAAATTGTTGGTCTAGCGATTGTGATTGTAAAGGCATTATTTGGGTCTTTCAAAAAATAGTGTCCTGCCTGTTCTGTAGCCGTCAGTAGTAATCTCTAGCCCTGCCTAGTGCGGGGTTTTTGTTTAGAGAAGGGCAGGTGCTTAAACACCCACCTCAATCTCATGTCGCGCGGCTTGCGCTAAGAATGATGAGCGCGTTAAACCACGGTCTTTTGCAACACTGTCGATTGCTTTAAGAATGCCACGTTCAAATGTGACATTCACTCGCATGACTGCGTTATCGTCTTCGATGAGGGGTACAGATACGAGATAAGCGCCTTCGGCTAATTCAGCGCGCACATCGTCACGAGCTAAGATGTCGGCATGACTGGACGCCTCAGGCAAAGTTTCATCCTCAGCATAAAGCTGCAAGGCTTCAATTGCGTTCTTTACGATATCTTCAGCTTCGTCAGACGCAGAAAAGACATTTGGTAGATCAGGAAACTGAATACCATAGGCGCTATCTGCATCTTTATGTACCAATGCGAAATAGTGTTTCATTTGGTTTTCCTCTTATGTGGAGCTTTGCTAAAACAATGATTATTGCGGTTAAGGGGCTGGTTATTCCCAGCCCGCTTGTTTCGCTATCGCCTTTGCCGTTCCAATCGGAAGGTCTTTCTTAGGGTGGGGAATTATGATTGTAACTTCCCCTTTTCTGAACTTGTGGTGAGAACCTTTCACCGATATTAATTCAAACCCTTCGCTTTCTAGGCGTTTAATAATCTTCTTACTGTCTCGTAGCATCAGCCCTCTGCGCTTCTTAATGTGTATATAAATACACAACAACGGGTATGCAGTCAATAGTGGTGTGTAAAATAATACACATAAACTAGGATAATTATGACTGCTGACATCATAGACTTCACGGGCACCACTACACTGGACATAGACCCAGATCGTATTTTGCAAAGCGCAGTTGGCCAGATGGAGCAGGTCGTTATCATTGGTTGGGATAAAGACGGGCAGACATTCACTACGCATGAAGTGATTAATGGGAAGCGGGTTAAAGTCCAAGATAGTTTCCGACAGTTTTCCAGCCCCTCTGATAGCGTCTCCGGCTACGCTGATTTTCTGAGTTCGAATAAACGTTATCAACCAATGCTTCAGGCTCAAGGACTTGATGCTCAGGTGGCAGCGCTCGGGCGTTCAAACCAGAGCTGATCGCTTCAGCTGGTGGTTTGCTTTCAGGGCTTGGCGGTATGGCCGCTGGATCATCGCCAATTCAGTGGGCGCTTGCCATTATCATGGTTGGGGCTTTTGGTATCGGTGTTTATTTCCTGATTAAACGCATGCAGGAACAATCTGCATGAGGCTCACACTTCAACACATCACCGGCGCGATTATCGGAGGGCCAGTTTCAGGCCTCTTTTTTTATGCGCTTGGGGTTCATGACGGCAAACAACAGGCCGCGCTTAAAGCTGCCGAGGCAATTAATCAGGCAATCCAGAACAGGGCAGGGATTAATGAAACAATCAACAATATGGATGCTGAGCGTCTCTGTGTTGAGCTTGGCGGGGTGCGCGACCAGTGCGAGCAATTGCGCGGGATGGCAGAAGATCAGCCTTAAGCCTGAAACGGCTGTCTATGTGGCAAGCAATGATAAGCAGGCTGGCAAAGCGATTGCCGGTCACAATGCATATGGAAATAAGGTGGGGTGCTGGTGATGGACGATCCATTGACACCATACGGTCTAAAGGTATCGGTGGCGGTGTGCTTAGAGCGCTTTCGCATAAAAACTATACATTCCGCGAGGTCATTGCGTCACCGGTGTGTGGTGTGCTTGCGGCAGGATACCTGACGGAGCCATTCGTTCATTATTTGAGGGCTGTACACTTCCCACTCCCGCCAGATGATGGGAGCAATGTCGCTATGCATGCGGGGGCGTTCCTAGTAGGTGTGTGTGGTATGTGGATCAGCGATGCTGTCTTTGAGTTGATCAGCAGGCGCTTGAAAAGCGATAAAAATTAATAATAGGTTCATTGAACCTAAAGGCCGCTACTTATAGTACTGGTCTTATTCATTTAAGTCTTTGATTTTATGGAGGATCGAATGGTGGGCGTAATAGGGATTGAACCTATGACCCCTACAATGTCAATGTAGTGCTCTCCCGCTGAGCTATACGCCCATTCGATGAAGCGCATACACCATATCAAGATGCGCTCGTCAATGCCTTTTGTGTATAAAAGTTGTTTTTTTAGCGTGTCTTTTCAAAGGCGTGGAAAAAACACGCTGTTTTTTCACTAATCAAGCAGCAATCAGCATCTTTTCGATTTCAATCACCAAATCACGCAGGTGGAAAGGTTTGGAAAGTACCTTTGCATCTTTTGGTGCATCCGAATCGGGGTTAAGCGCAACAGCTGCAAAACCGGTGATGAACATCACTTTCAGATCCGGATCGATTTCGGTCGCACGACGCGCTAACTCGATACCGTCCATTTCCGGCATGACAATGTCGGTCAGAAGAAGAGAAAAAGGCTCTTCGCGCAAGCGCTCGTAAGCGCTGGCACCATTGTCAAAGTGGGTTACATGATAGCCGGCCTTTTCCAGTGCTTTCACCAGAAAGCGGCGCATATCATTGTCGTCTTCAGCAAGAAGGATTCTCTTCATTGGTCCGTCCGAGTGTCATGTCGTTTCAGGCTTATGCTTTTGGGGGCGTACACCTGTTGCGACTCAATAGCTTTTGCCGTCTAGCAAACCCTTTTTAGGTAAATATGGAATGAATTTTCGTTAAAACAACGTCAAAAACTTTAAAAATTGCTACATAATGTCGAGTTTTGACGAAAATATGATGGAAAATTGAAAGTGCAAAGCTTGTTAGGATCAGATAAATATTCCTAAAATCGACAAGCTGTTTTCAAGATGTGCGCAGGATAACCGATCACTTGGCTGAATATGATGATTTTTTAATGACACCGGCATTCGATGTTTTGGCACCAGCCGAACAGCGCATTCCGTTCGTTTTTAATTCACCTCACAGCGGTTCGCATTATCCTGACAGTTTTCTTGATGCGTCTGCGCTTGATCGTTTGACCATCCGCTCATCTGAAGATTGCTATGTGGATGAGCTTTATGCATCGGCGGTTTTGTTGGGAGCACCAATGTTAAGGGCGCGTTTTCCACGCGCTTATCTCGATGTGAACCGTGAAGCCTATGAGCTGGATCAGCGGATGTTTTTTGAAGCAGTACCAGCTTATGCCAATACGCATTCAGCACGTGTTGCAGGTGGTCTGGGCACCGTTCCACGGCTTGTGGGGGAGGGGCGGATGATTTATCAGGGCAAAATACCGCTGCAATCCGCACTCGACCGGATCGAAAAACTTTATAAACCCTATCATGCACAATTGCGTCAATTGCTGGATAAAACACGTGACAAATTCGGTTATGCCGTGCTGATCGATTGTCATTCGATGCCGGCAGGTTTGGAGCAGCCCAATGGACGACGGGCAGATTTTATTATTGGCGACCGCTTTGGCCGTGCCTGTCATATCGGCTTGGCGGCTGCAACTATCGATCTTTTGCAAAATTATGGTTTTGATGTTGCCTATAACAAGCCTTACGCGGGTGGTTTTATCACCGAACATTATGGCAAGCCCGCCGAAAATATTCACGCATTGCAATTAGAATTGAACCGCAGTCTTTATATGAATGAAAAGACGCTTGAAAAGCTTGTCAGTTTTGATCTGTTACGTCGTGATTTGTATAGTTTTTTAAGTGATTTGACGGCATTGCCGGACAGTGCTTTGGGCTATACGCAACTAGCCGCGGAATAGGATTTATTCGCCGGTGGCAAATGTAAACATCTTTGTATAAATCAACAGAGATTTGTAGTTATGCAGGGAGAGCGGGTTTGCTTATTGATCAGGCATTTTTTCAAAAATTGGCAGATGTAGCCGCAGCCGAAAGCTTGCCGCGGTTTCGTCAGTTTAATGAAATTGATAATAAATATACGGTTGGCTTCGATCCGGTAACGGAAGCGGACCGCGCGGCAGAGCGTGCAATTCGTGCAGTCATTAGCGAAGAATTTCCTGATCACGGTATTTTGGGCGAAGAATATGGCGCGCATAATACCGATCACAGCCATGTCTGGGTTATTGATCCGATTGATGGAACGCGTGCTTTTATTTCCGGTTTGCCGGTATGGGGAACATTGGTGGGGCTGACAATTGATGGTGATGCCAAGGCCGGAATGATGTCACAGCCATTTACAGGTGAACTTTATTTCAGTGATGGAAGGGGCGCTTATCTCAGTCATGGTTCGGCTCCTTTGCGAGTATTGAAAACCCGTCAAACGAAGAATTTGAAAGAAGCGACACTATTCACCACCACTCCGTCGCTTTTTAAAGATAAAAAACATGCTGGCTTCAAGCGCTTGCAACAAGAGGCACAGCTGACACGTTATGGTGTGGATTGCTATGCTTTTGCCATGCTGGCGTCAGGTTTTGCTGATGTGGTGATTGAAACGGGGCTGCAACCTTATGATATTGTTGCTCTTATTCCAATTATTGAGCAGGCAGGCGGCGTGATTAGCCACATTGACGGGGGGCCAGCTGAAGCTGGCGGCGATGTGATTGCTGCCGCAACCCATGAACTTTATGAAGCAGCTATTGCGACTTATCTTGGCTGATGATCGGCTTGTTTTGGGCGTCGGGAATAAAAGCATCGAACGCCGCCCAAAATTGCTGTCGGTAATGATCATCTTCCTGCATCAACTCGTGACGGGCGCCATCAATCGTGATGAAAGACGCTCCACGGATTTTACGGGCATAATCTTGTGCAGCTCTGCTGGAGACGATTGTATCGCCACCAGCCAAAATGAAAAGCGTTGGTATTTTCGGGGAGGTCAGATTTTTCGGACGATTTAATTGGTGAATGGCATGTAGTGCATTGAAAACCCAAGTAAAAGTGGGGCCAGCCAGTCCGAGTGTCGGATGGTTATAAATGATCTTCTGATTGCGCTCGTAGCGTATTTGATCGCTAGTGAGAATATTACCGGAAAATTCACGCTTATTGCCTGGGGGAATTCCACGTTTGGCATAGGTTTTGCCGAAGCCAGAAAATGTCATCAAACGGCTCAAGCGGCGCAAGTTTTTTTCGGACAATTTGTTGCCTGGAAAGCCTAATAAAGGTGCGGCGAGCACAACGCGGTCAATATACGGTATAAGATGCGGCATGGCTGAAAGTGTGATCAAACCACCTGCAGAATGCGCGAGGATATAATAGGGTGGCGGGCATTCGTTTAAAACGATTGAATGGATAAATTGCTCCAGATCATCGGTATAATCTTTGAAGCGGCGCACAAAGCCACGGTTTTTATCTTTGATGAGTCGGTCGGAATGTCCCTGACCCCTCCAATCCATGGTTGCGACATGAAAGCCGCGCATATGCAAATCATCGATGGTTTCGTAATATTTTTCAATACACTCATTGCGCCCGTGCAGCAGAATGACTGTGCCACGATTGTGCTGCGGATGCGAAGGCACCAAGGCGTAACGCAATTTTTTATGATCTTTGCTGGTTAAAAACCCGGCCTGAAACTGTTGTGGTTTCAGATTGTCGCTGGTCTCGAATAAAATCTCGTCGGCTTTTTCATGTGTATCTGGTTGGGCGGAGGTGGTCACATGAAGGCCTTTCAGGGAACAAACTGATATAATTCAATATTTATATAGGAAAGATATTATGGTTGCAGTGGTTAAAAAATTAAGTTTGAGAGAATGTTAGCGTGTTTTTATAAAAAATAAACCGGAGCGGATGAAAAAAACCAACCGCTCCGGTTTGTATATTGCCCATATAAGGGACGTTATCCGGGCAATATTAATTTATGTGCGGGTAAAGTGCGGACGACCGATATAACGCTGGCCGACAATTTTACCGCTGCGGGAATTGACGATGAGCATAACCTGACGACCTTTGTTATTATGGGCACGTACATAATATTCATCGCGTTGCTGACGAATATTGTGTGTGCGATAGCCTTGGCGATGCAGCATTCTTTTAATTTCGCCCGGCTTCATCATCTGATTGCGGTAGTTGTGCGGCGGTTTTTTCCAATCATGGCGCGGGCTGTGGCGGCCACGATCGTTCCATGAAGAATGAACTTTAACGGTTAGTTCGTTAGCCGGCGCAGCTGCCGCAGGAAGCGATATGCCGGTGACGATGGTTGCAAGGGTTGCCAGAGTAATAAGCGCTTTTTTCATCTTCAATTTCCTTCAACTTCAAATTTCAATGCCCTGGATATTGAGGGAGGCGTGGTTATTTTGTTGATGATGCCAATATAAAAGATGCTGCCTGAACGAAATCAGAAGTCCTTGTTCATTTCATATTCATACGGATTGCGGCCGTTAAAGTGGTCAAAAAAAGCTAAAAAACTTCAAATAAAAAGTCTTGAAAAGGAGAAATATGGTTCCCACATCTGGATTGTAGCCGCCACATAAGGGGCTGCCGGCAATAAGAATTCGCCATATCGGGGGTTCTGCCGCCATTAACGCAACTTTGTCGCTCTTAAGGAGGGCTTTATTCATGCGTCATGTAGATTTTTCTCCATTGTACCGTTCCACTGTCGGTTTTGACCGCCTGTTTTCAATGTTTGATTCCTTGGCTCAGCCAACAGAAGGTGCGCAGAGCTATCCGCCTTATAATATCGAGCGGACTGGCGAAAATAATTACCGCATCACCATGGCGGTGGCCGGTTTCTCCGAAAATGAGCTTGAAATTGAAGCTCACCGCAACCAGTTGACCATAAAGGGCCAAAAGTCTGAAGAAGAAGGTGATAATACCAGCGAAGTTCTTTATCGCGGTATTGCATCCCGTGCTTTTGAACGCCGGTTCCAGCTTGCTGATTTCGTAGAAATTTCGGGTGCCAGCCTGAAAAACGGTCTGCTTCATATTGATCTGATCCGGGAAATTCCTGAACAGATGAAACCGCGTAAAATTGAGGTGACACAAGCTTCATCCAATGGTACGCAGATTGAAGCGAATGTGAATGCTTCGAAGCACTAATTTGTATTAAAGAGGAGCCCCGATGGCTGATAGCCATCGGGGCTTTTTTTATCTGTGTTTTAGGTTCAGGCGATTAAAGCACCAAACCGGTCAATTTCTTCTTCGGTGTTGGCAAAGCTGGTGACAAATCGGGCGAAAATTTCGCCTTCACTTATTTTGTCTGCTTCTGAATGCGGCGGGTTCCAATCGTAAAAAATGGCACCTGCCTTTTGCAAACGGTCATAAGTGGTTTGTTTCATGATCGCAAAAACTTCGTTGGCCTGCGGCTTCCATGCCAAGCGAACCTGCGATGATGCATCAATATGAGCGGCCAGTTTTTGTGCAAGCTTATTGGAATGACGCGCCAAATCCAGCCACAGATCATCTTGCAAATAGGCATCAAATTGTGCCGCGATGAAACGGGTTTTGGAGAAGAGCTGTGCTGCACGTTTGCGGATAAACGGCAGATCCTTAGCGCGGTCCGGATTCATGAACACAAGAGCTTCGGCGCACCAGCAACCATTTTTCGTGCCGCCAAATGAGACAATATCAACCCCTTGACGCCATGTCATGTCTGCAGGAGATATGTCAAGTGAAACAAGCGCATTGGCAAAGCGTGCACCATCCATATGCAATGGTAGATTATGTGTTTTACAAATGGATGAGAGTTCTGCAATTTGATCAAGTGAATAGAGTGTGCCGACCTCGGTCGCCTGTGTGAACGTTACCGCCATCGGCTGTCCGGCATGAATGAAAGCCGGATTGAACCGCTTCAGTTCTTTACGCAATTTGGACGGATCAATACGACCATTGGCACCATCAACAGGATGTAAACGGGCACCACCAGTGAAATATTCCGGTGCGCCGCATTCATCTTCAATCACATGGGCTTCGCGGTGGCATAAGGTGACACCGCCCGGACGGTTGACGCTTGCCAGTGCCAGTGAGTTGGAAGCAGTGCCGGTGCCGACAAAATAAACCGCCACTTCGCGTTCAAACAGTTCATTGAAACGCTGCTCTACTTTTTTGTCGAGTTCGCTTGTGCCATAGGCGGCGGCAAAACCACCTGCATGTTGGGCGAGACTTTCTGCAATGGTCGGGTGAGCGCCTGCCCAGTTATCGGATGCAAAATGCAAGATGGTCTCCATTCATATAAGGCCAGATGTGATGAAGCTGTTATGCCTTTGCAATGAAGAGCCGTCCAGAGCTTCCCGAAACTTATGATCATTTATTTGTGGTGGAGCGGAAATAATCGGCACGATCAGGATAGGGGCTGTAAGATTTTTCCGGCTTAACGGGATTAAGTGTGGCGGAGGCAGGCGCTGCACCAAGCAAAACACCGCTTTGATCTGCAGCGTAATCTCGCAAACTCACCGCTGGCAGGCGATTAATACGTGAAACTAAGCCAATACCGGTTTCAGTGGTTGCTGAGGCGTTTGGCTCACTTTGTTGTTCAGTCACACTTAAAATTTTACGCAACGGTTTTTCAACATAAAAGGCTAGTTTTCTTTTGCCTGCCGAAGTGAAACCTATGCCGTCGGTGCTGCGTAATTGTGCATCCTGTCCGTTGATATCAAGTCCGGTTATCGTGGCATTACCATCTTCGCCGGTAAAACCAGCCCAAACATCAATAAAACTGGCACCCGATTGCTCGGCTGTGCGGCGGTAAACTTCATTAAGTGCCAGCATATTTTTGGACATGGCGCGCGAAACATATGGTGGCTGTCCCACCCAAATCAGCGGATAACCGGCGCCTTTTACTGTTTTGATAAAATTATCAATGCGCGCCTGATAGTCAGCTGTCCACTCATCACTTAAAAAGGGATGGATTTTGCCATTTGTGGTAATGATCTGGCGATCATTGGCACCGATCATCATCACGACGGCTGCAGGTTTTTCCTGCTCCAATAGCGCCGCAATTGATTGGTTCCAATCATAATAGTCCTGCCGGACAAAACCGGAGGAGCCATTGGACAAATCGCTGATGCGCACGGATGGATTATCATTAAAAGCTTCTGTCAAACCATCGGCAAGGCCTGAGCTTGAAAAATCACCCAGTATCAGAACATTGTTGGCATCATCGAGTTTCTGTACAAGATGCTTGGGCAATGGAACAGGTATAGGGATCCGTGCCGGCGAAGGTTTGCGCGGGGCAGGCGGAATTGGTTTTCGGACTGGTGCCTGACGCTGCGGGGTGGCCTGTCTCGGTGCAGGTGGTTCTGGTGGAGCCGCTTTTTTCTCACCAAAAAGCATATCAAACAAAGTTTTAGGCTGTGCTGCAGCACTTTGCGGTAATAGCAGGACAGCCATAAGCCCCGCCGACAAAAGATAAGTCAGCGGGGCTTTTTTAACAGTTAATTTGCTTGATAGACACATGGCGTTTTAACGTCTGCGCAAAACGTTCAAGACCTCTTTGCTCGGGTGGCCGTCAGCACTCAAACCGTTGCGTTTTTGAAAGGCTTCAATTGCCGCGCGAGAGCCGGAGCCGATTTTGCCATCAATTTTGCCATCATAATAGCCAAGGGCTTTGAGATGGTTTTGCAATTCTTCGCGCTCGTTCATGGTGATCGGGGTAAATGGACGATTCCAGTCGCGTACCAATCCCTGATAACCACCAATACGATCCGCCAAAAGGCCGACAGCCAGTGCATATTTATCAGCATTATTATAACGTTTGATAACGTTGAAGTTTTTACCCATCAAGAAAACCGGGCCTTCACGACCGTCCAAAACGCGCAAAGTTACGCTTTCGTTCGGGCGTGGGAAAGGGCGTCCATTGGCGCGCTTGACACCAAGTTTCTCCCATTCTGAAACAGTCAGCGAGCCTGCCGGGAACTTGCGGCCAGCTGGCAGGATAACTTCATAGCCCCATGTCTGACCTGTTTGCCAGCCATTACGGGCGAGCAAATTGGCAGCGGTACCCAAAGCATCAGGTACAGAGTTCCAGATATCACGTTTGCCATTGCCATCCATATCGACCGCATAGGCTTGATAGCTGGTCGGGATAAATTGGGTGTGGCCTAACGCACCTGCCCATGAGCCGGTCAGATGTTTGCGGGAGATATCACCAGTCTGCAAAATTTTCATTGCAGCAATCAGCTGCGTACGACCGAATTTGGCGCGCTTTGGATCTGCATAAGCAAGGGTTGCCAGTGAGCGGATTGTGTCCATCATCACATCGTCACGTTTGAGAATTTCACCGTAATTACTTTCCATTGACCAGATGGCAAGCAAGACATTCTTATCAACGCCGAAACGTTGTTCAATCCGTTGTAACCATGGCCCCCATTTGCGTGCCATTGCCTGACCGGTTGCAACTGAATGCTCGTTGACGCGATTATCGATGTAATTCCAGATCGGATCGACAAATTCAGGTTGATAGCGGGCTTTACGCAAAACTTCCGGATCGGGTGCTGTAACACCGGCAAATGCCTGATCATAAACACGGGCGTTTACACCGTTTTGAATGGCTGTATTGCGAAAACTTGCAACCCATTGACGGAACTTAGCGTCGGCTGATGCAGGCGCAGTTGATAAACCCATCAACAGAGCAAGCACTGCAGAAGAGAGCGCAATCTTGGTTTTCGAAATTGTCTTCACTGTGAATGGAAATCGCAGCATAGTTCTGTGTTTCCCTTCTCTTTTAGGGGGCTTTCAAATGGATGAAGCCTGAATGGCTCCATTTTAACAGATTTTAACATGTGCTGGTTAGCATTTAGTTTACCATGCACCAGTAATTCGAAAATATTGAGACTTTAAGGTATCAAAATGGATGCCAAGCAAAAATGTTAAAGATGCATATTTAAAGTGATGGATTGTAGCCTTTTATATTAAATAGTGGAAACCTTTGTATTATAAGCTAAACAAAGAAAATGTTGTTATTTATAAAGAACTGAGGAGTGGCATGAGTTCAGTGAAAAAAATCCGTAAAGCTGTTTTTCCGGTAGCAGGTTTGGGGACGCGCTTTTTGCCTGCAACCAAATCAATTCCGAAAGAAATGCTGACGGTTGTTGATAAACCGGTCATTCAATATGTGGTTGATGAAGCTCGTGAAGCCGGTATTGAACATCTGATATTTGTTACCGGCCGCAACAAAGCAGTTATCGAAGATTATTTCGATGCCCAAGTTGAACTTTATACAACGCTGCAAGAACGCGGTAAAACGGCGGAGCTGGAGCATATGCGACAGTTGCAGCCGCAACCGGGTACGACAAGTTTTACCCGTCAACAGGTACCTTTAGGTCTTGGCCATGCCGTTTGGTGTGCGCGCGAATTGGTTGGTAACGAGCCTTTTGCGCTGCTTCTGCCGGATATGGTGATGCAATCCGAACGCGGTTGCCTTGCTGATATGGTGGCTCTCTATGAACAAACCGGCGGCAACATCATTGCCGTGCAGGAATGTGATCCGAAAGATGCGCATAAATATGGTATCGTCGGACAGGGCGAGAGCGTTGCGAACGGTTTTGAGATTACCAAAATGGTTGAAAAACCGGCAAAAGGCACTGCGCCTTCCAATCTTTACATCAATGGTCGTTATATTTTGCAGCCTGAAATCTTTGATCTGCTCAGCAAGCAGGAAAAGGGTGCCGGCAATGAAATTCAGCTGACCGATGCGATGTTGAAACTGGCGGATGAACAAAAGTTCTACGGCTTTAATTATCAGGGGCTGACTTTTGACTGCGGCTCAAAAGAAGGTTTTATCGAAGCCAATGTGGCTTTCGCTTTGTGGCGCAATGATATCCGTCCGAATGTGGAATATTCAATTGAGCACTTGCTGAAAACAATCAAAGCAAGATAAAATCTTACTATGAAATGCATATAAAAAAGGGGCCTTAAAAGCCCCTTTTTTATTATTTGAAGTCGGTCAGTTAGCCGCTTTGAATTTGGCAACTGACAAGAAAGTGACGGCTTGACCACTGAAGCTGTTTACACGCTCTGTGGATGGAATGTCACGTTGGAAACCTGCAGTGTAAACCATGGCGGGCGCTTCACGCATGGCGTCATTACGCAAAACCGGATTGGTAACAGGGACGGCATTGGCAACGGATTCAGTTGACATAGCCAGTTGCGAAACAGGTGCTGTCGCCGGCTGAACAATGGCTGCTTTGTTGGCCTTGGCTCTGTTGCCGTTTGGCTTGGCTGATTTTGCAGTCGTGCGTGACTTGGTGTCGAGGCTTGCGACCTGAACATTATTCTTCGGAGCTGTATTCGCAGCCACCACAGGAGTTGGTACCGGTGCCTGTGCAGGTGGCGCTGCAACTGGTTTTGATGCCGGTATTATTTGGGCCGTTGCAAAATCATCGTCAGCTGGCGGCGCAATCAGTTCGCCTTGTGCGGCGATAGCTGCAAGTTGCTGGCTGGCAGCACGAGGCGTTGGTGCTGCATTTGCGGCTGCGGTCTGCTCGTTTTTGAGAAGGTCGGCAATCGCATCACTATTCGATGCAGACGCCATTTGCATTTCACCAGAAAGACTTGCCGGACGACTTGCAGGAACGGGAACGAAGCCTGCGAGCATGGTGGGTGCCGCATCAGCAACGGGGGCTTGCGTATCAGTTGCAGCTGCCATCGCAATTGCATCTTCAACGGCGCTTGCCGGACGGCGTGCCGGTACGGGAATAATGCTGTGTGCGACAGCGGTGTTTTGTGTTTCCGCAGGTGCTGCGGCAATTGCAAATGGAATATTGTCAGGTTCGGCAGGCAGTGCCGGAGCGGTTGGGACAGCAGCAACGGGTGCTGCTGGTCGCGGAGCTACTACCGGAAGCGGGACATTACGCGTCGGCAGCGCAGCGATCAAAGGTTCTGCCGGTGCCGGAGCCGGTGCTGTTGCCGGTACGGCAGTCGGTACTGAAGGGCGTGGTGCTGCTGTTGCCGGACGGCGTGCCGGAGTTGCGGCGCGGATATTGTCGTCATTGACGTCTTCTTCTTCATCTGCACCGCCGCCAAACAAGGCGCCGAATAAAGTGGCACTGCGTTTTTTGGATGGAGCAGCACTGGCAACAACAATATCGCCGCCGGAAGATTTACGACGCTCGACTTCAGCCAAAGCTTGCTTGTAGCCTGGCAGGGGCTTGCCGTCGGACGGAATATGAACGGTTTTCCCATCCGGGAAGAGAGCCAGCAATTCCTTGCGGCTCATGCGTGGCCACGCACGAACACCGCCCACGTCCAGATGGATGAAAGGCGAACCGGACTTTGGATAGTATCCAACGCCACCAATTTGATAACGCATGCCTAATTGGCGCAGTTTTGTCAGTGGAACACCGGAGATAAAGAAGTCCATAGCTTTACCACGGGTATGTTGGCTGTTTTCAGCCACACCACTCGTGGTAGAACGCAACATTTTGTTGGTTGCAGGAGAACGATAGGCCGAGACAACCGTAATATAATTGGAAGAACCGGTCCCTTTATAAACTTGCCATACGAGATCGAACAGACGCGGGTCCATTTTCGTTGGCTCATTACGGCGCCAGTCACGCAAAAACACATTAAGCTTTTGCAGGCCTTCTTTCAGGTAGCGGCCATCTTTTTTAAATGTGATTTCGGCGCGCTCGCCGGTATGCACATAATAAAGTTTCAGACTACGGGTTTCTGCCGAGGCGACATTGGGCATCATAACTGTTGTAGCAGTAACCGCGAAAGCTGCACCTGCAATAATGCAGCGCAGGAACTTTGCTTTGATGCGGTTATATCCCGTTTTGATAATCAAGGTGCTGTCCATCAATTCGTATAGCCTTACCGTTCTTTCAGTCGGATCACTGACTAGTATCGGATTTATTGGTTAATGGAGGCTTAGTGAACATCAATTGCGTTGGTACTATGGCGAAAAAGACACAGTTCAGCATCTCTTTTTGCCATGCTTAACAAAGTATTAACAGGATTTCGCCGCAATTTACCAGTGTTTTTGCCTAAAATGTCATGATTTACAGGATTCAATTTATTAAAATGCAAAACTAAGATCGACAGCGTCAAATGTGTTTCAGATCAAAAAAAATAGGTATTGACGTCATGTCGTTTTAGCGAATCACTTGGGCGATGATTAATTTTACACAATAAACCAACGAAGCAGTGTAAGGTTTGAAGCGCAAAATGGCTTTATTTGCCAGAATCGAAATGGATGACAGGAGACCCTCAATGAGCGGTGCAAACAGTAAACTCGGCACTTTACCTGAATGGAATCTGGATGATCTTTATAAAGGTCCTGATGCGCCGGAACTGTCCCGCGATATTGAAAAATGTTTCACCGATGCAAAAGCGTTTGAAAAGCGTTGGCCCGGAAAACTGAATGAAGAATTGATGAAGCCAAATGGTGGTGATTTTGCCCAGAGCATTGAGGCTTATGAAAATTTAAGCGAATTGATGGGGCGTATCGGCTCTTATGTCGGCCTTTATTATTATGGCGATACCAGTGATGCGAACCGCGCCAAGCTTTATGGTGATGTGCAGCAGAAATTGACCGACGCCAGTACGCCTTTGATTTTCTACACATTGGAACTGAACCGCATTGATGATGCAGTGCTGGATGCAGCGATTGAAAATAATCCGGCCATTGGTCATTATCGACCTTGGTTGGTCGACTTGCGTAAAGATAAACCATATCAGTTGGAAGACCGTATTGAACATTTGCTGCATGAAAAGTCAGTGACCGGTTACAGCGCATGGAACCGTTTGTTTGATGAAACCATGTCGTCTTTGCGCTTTGAGGTGAATGGTCAGGAATTGGCGATCGAGCCGACCTTGAACATGTTGCAAGATGCTGATGGTGCGGTTCGTAAGGCGGCCTCTGATGCTTTGGCAAAAACTTTTGCCGCCAATATGCGTATTTTTACGCTCATTACCAACACGCTGGCCAAAGATAAGGAAATCTCTGACCGCTGGCGCGGCTTTGAAGATATTGCCGACAGCCGCCATCTGGCCAACCGTGTCGAGCGTGAAGTGGTGGATGCTTTGACACAGGCAGTCACGGATGCTTATCCGCGCATTTCACATCGTTATTATGCTTTGAAAGCCAAATGGCTTGGTCTTGAAAGACTTGAAAACTGGGATCGCAATGCGCCGCTGCCGGAAACCCCGCAAGCGCTGATCAGTTGGGATGAAGCGCGTGAAACCGTGCTTTCTGCCTATCGTGGTTTTGCGCCGGAAATGGCGGATATTGCACAAGAGTTTTTTGATAAAAACTGGATTGATGCGCCGGTGCGTGCAGGCAAGGCGCCGGGTGCTTTTGCACATCCGACTGTTCCTTCCGCCCATCCATATGTGTTGCTCAATTATATGGGCAAACCACGTGATGTGATGACGTTGGCACATGAACTTGGTCACGGCGTGCATCAGGTTCTGGCAGCCCGTCAGGGCGCGTTGATGGCGTCCACACCGTTGACATTGGCAGAAACGGCTTCTGTATTTGGTGAAATGCTGACTTTCCGCTCACTGCTAACTAAAACCACCGATAAGCGTGAGCGCAAAGCCATGCTGGCGCAAAAAGCCGAAGATATGATCAACACGGTTGTGCGCCAGATTGCGTTTTATCAGTTTGAGCGTCGCGTCCATACCGAGCGCGCACAAGGTGAATTAACGGCCGGGCGTATCGGTGAAATCTGGGTGGAAATTCAGCATGAAAGCTTGGGCGATGCTGTTCATATCAATCCGGGCTATGAAACTTTCTGGACATATATTCCGCATTTCATCCATTCACCGTTCTATGTTTATGCTTATGCGTTCGGCGATTGCTTGGTAAACTCGCTTTATGCGGTTTATCAAAATGCCGAAGAAGGTTTCCAGCAAAAATATTTTGATCTGTTGAAGGCTGGTGGCACCAAACATCATAGTGAGTTGCTGGCACCTTTCGGCCTTGATGCGAGTGATCCGGATTTCTGGCAGAAGGGTTTATCAGTCATTGAATCCATCATCGACGAATTGGAAGCAATGGAAGACTAAGCGGCCAGAAGTTGTTTTAAACATGAGCTGTTTTAAATGATCAACGATGCCGTTATTCTTTTCGCAGATGAGAAAAAGGGCCGCGAAATGTCTTTCGCGGCTCCTCTTTATATCATTGAAGCCAATGAACCGCATGCGTTTGAGGCAGCTTTTCAAGCCTGTCAGCAAGCTCATGATGACGGGTTATGGCTTGCAGGATTTTTGTCTTATGAAGCGGGCTATTTATTAGAGCCGCAATTGCGCAAAAGCCTTCCCGAAGGGCGTAAAGCGCCGCTTTTGTCTTTTGGGGTGTTTGAAAAGCCGGTCGAAGCGCCTTTGGCGCAGAACGATGCTGCCGCGCGCATTTATAATTTTCAACCGCAATGGAATCTGGATGAATATCGCCAAAATTTCAATAAATTACAGTCTCATTTGCGCGCTGGTGATTGCTATCAAGGCAATCTGACTTTTCCGATCAAAGCGCAGTGGGAAGGTGATCCATATGCGCTTTTCCTGGCGCTTGCTAAACGCCAGCAGGTCGGCCATGCAAGCTATTGCAATTTCGGGGCATCTAGCCGTGTGCCGATTATTCTTTCGCGTTCGCCTGAACTGTTTTTCGAGGTAGATAAGGACGGATGGATTGAAACACATCCGATGAAAGGAACGTCGCCTCGGGGTAAAACGCCTGAAGAAGATGATTATTGGCGTGATTTTTTAAAAAATGATCCGAAAAATCAAACCGAAAACCGGATGATTGTTGATTTGCTGCGCAACGATATTTCATTGATCAGCGAGACCGGAACGCTTCATGTGCCGGAACTTTTTGCCGTGCAGCGTTTTGAAACCGTGCATCAGATGATCAGCCGTGTGCGGGCGCGGTTGAAACCGGATTTAAGTTTGGGTGCTATTTTTGCGGCACTTTTCCCATGCGGCTCTATCACCGGCGCGCCTAAAATCAGTGTGATGCGGATATTACAAGGCTTGGAGCGCACACCGCGGGATATTTATTGCGGCTCACTTGGCTGGATTGCGCCATCAGGCGAGATGCGTTTCAATGTGGCGATCAGAACCATATCGCTCTTTGACGGTGGACAGGCTATTCTCAATGTCGGAGGCGGCGTTATCTTGGATTCAACCGCAGAGGAGGAATATGCAGAATGTCTGTTGAAAGCCCGCTACGCGACCGATCATCAACCACTGAAATGACACCAGCTTTTCAGCTCATAGAAACCTTGCGCTATGAGCCGGATACAGATTTTCTGCGGCTGGATTTGCATCTGGAGCGGTTGGAAAATTCGGCGCGCGCATTAGGTTTTCCGTTTGACATCAATGCTGTGCGTCAGCAATTGGCGGCAAAAGGGCAGGGCGTCAAAGCTTTGCGTGTGCGTTTGACGCTTGATCCGGAAGGCGTGATTGATATTGAAACATCGTCCTATGAGGCTTTGCCTGCAAACACTATTTGGCGGCTCGGCATTGCCAAAACACGACTTCGTCATGATGATCCCTTGCTGAAACATAAAACGACGCGGCGTGAATTATATGTGGCAGCACGCGAAGAATTTTCACGCGATGAGGTGGATGAGGTATTGCTGTTCAATGATCTGGAGCAATTGTGCGAGGGCACCATTACAACGGTCTTTTTGGATAAAGGTGATAAAGTTTGCGTTACACCTGATATATGTTGCGGGTTGTTATCCGGTATTTTGCGTGAAGAATTGTTGCGTAAAAAGATTGTCAGCGAAGCTGTGCTTGGGCTTGATGATGTGCTAAATGCTCATCATATTTTCGTCGGTAATTCTTTGCGTGGTATGATAAAAGCAGACTTGTCTTCACGTTTTGTGCGTTTATAAGGCTTTGAAGGCTGCGATAAAACTGCAACACTCATGTGCTTGATAAAAAAGAGCTCTTGTTTTGCAATGGATTTGATACCATCAACATAATGAAGATTTTTTCGGGAGAGCTTAACATGAACCGCTTCCGCACTATTGCAACACTGGCCGCGTTGGGCTTGTCCTTGGCAGCTTGTGAAACATCGGGACCTAATTTTGGCGGCGGCGGTATCGCTCCGCAAGTGACACCAGCTGGCATTGACGGCAATTGGGTTGATGCCAACGGCATTACATCCAGCTTCAATAGCGGTGTTTTCATCACCCGCACCACTGACACTAACGAAAAACTGGCTGAGGGCAGCTATCGTTATCAGTCGCCGCGTTTGGTCGAAATTGAAATGCGTTCGCTGGTACGCGGTACTGTTTCCAAGGTCAATTGTGCAATGGTTTCGCAAAATCAGCTGAATTGCACATCATCGGCAGGTGCGCAGTTCTCGTTGCAGCGTCGTGCTTGATTTTCATGAGCCTTGACCGATGGTTTTATCAAGCCGCTCTGGGAAAGAGCGGCTTTTTCATTGGCTAAGTGTTTAAACATTTGCTTATTTAGTCGTTCAGTTTAGGACGGTATTGAAATTTGTCCGGATTTGTCTAGTTTTCGGGCAATACAGGAGACAGACAATGCGCGTGAATGATTTAGCTTATACCAATCCGGATATCGAACAGGTGCCGCCGCCTAAAGTGGGTGTATTGCTGGTTAATCTGGGCACACCGGATGGTACTGATTATAAGCCCATGCGCCGTTATCTGGCTGAATTTCTGACCGATAAGCGTGTCATTGAATGGCCGCGCGCGATCTGGTTGCCGATTCTTTATGGCATTGTGTTGATGACACGTCCGAAAAAATCCGGCGCTTTATATGCCCGTATTTGGAATCGTGAAAAGAATGAATCGCCGCTGCGCACCTATACACGTTCGCAAAGCGAGAAACTGGCAGAGGCGCTCAAAGATCACGACAACGTGATTGTTGATTGGGCAATGCGTTATGGTCAGCCGTCGATTGAAACAGTGACTGACAGATTGCTGGCGCAAGGTTGTGAGCGGATTGTGATGTTTCCGCTCTATCCGCAATATTCGGCGACCACCACTGCAACGGTCAATGACAAGTTCTTTGAAGTGTTGATGAAAAAGCGCTTCATGCCTGCTGTGCGAATTGTGCCTACATATCAGACCGAGCCGGTTTATATTGAAGCCTTGGCACGTTCGATTGAAAAACATGTCGCCAGCCTCGATTTCGAGCCTGAGGTGATTTTGGCATCCTATCACGGTATTCCGCAAAGCTATGCCAAAAAGGGCGATCCTTATCCGGAACAGTGCTATGAAACTTCACGTTTATTGCAGGCACGTTTGGGTTATGATGATAAAAAATTCCGCAGCACTTTCCAGTCGCGTTTTGGGCCTGAAGAATGGTTGCAGCCATATACTGATGAAACCGTCATTAATCTTGCCAAGCAAGGTGTTAAGTCAATGGCTGTGTTTAATCCGGGTTTTGTGGTAGATTGTCTTGAGACTGTGGATGAGATCGGCAATGAAGCAGCCGAAGAATTTCATGAAAATGGCGGCGTCAATTTCAGCCATATTCCGTGCCTCAATGACACCGTAGACGGTATGAAAGTGATTGAGACGCTGGTGCGCCGTGAATTGCAGGGCTGGGTATAAGCTGCAAATGATATTTTTTTGGCACGTTGCGTGCCTGTTTTAAAAAGGTTTTACGATGACAGGTTTTGATATCGTATTGGTTATTCTTGGGTTCTTGGTGCTGATAACGCTGTTTGCAGGCGTCAAAACCGTGCCTCAAGGTTATCATTTTACTGTGCTGCGGTTTGGCCGTTATACCCGCACGCTTGCCCCGGGGCTTAACCTGATCGTACCTTTTTTTGATCGTATCGGTGCCAAGCTCAATATGATGGAGCAGGTATTGGATGTGCCGACACAGGAAGTTATCACCCGTGATAATGCGACAGTGAGCGTTGATGGTGTGGCCTTCTATCAGATCCTTAATGCCGCGCAGGCAGCCTATGAAGTTTCTGATTTGAACTATGCCATTTTGAACCTCACCATGACCAATATCCGTACGGTTATGGGGTCGATGGATCTTGATGAATTGCTCTCCAACCGCGACACGATCAATGAACGTTTGTTGCATGTGGTGGATGATGCGGCGCATTCATGGGGCATTAAAATGACCCGCGTCGAGATCAAAGATATCAATCCGCCGAAAGACCTGATTGAATCTATGGGGCGCCAGATGAAGGCGGAGCGCGATAAACGTGCGCAGGTGCTGGAAGCTGAAGGTGACCGCAATGCGCAGATCTTGCGTGCGGAAGGCTTGAAGCAGGCGCAGATTCTGCAGGCTGAAGGCAAGCGTGAAGCAGCATGGCGCGAAGCGGAAGCCCGCGAGCGTCTTGCGGAGGCCGAAGCCAAGGCCACTACGCTTGTTTCTGACGCGATTGCCGAAGGTAATGTGCAGGCAATTAACTATTTCATCGCGCAGAAATATACTGAAGCTTTGATCGAAATCGGCAGTGCGAAGAATAACAAGATCGTGATGATGCCGTTGGAAGCAAGCTCGCTGATCGGTTCGCTGGGTGGTATCGGCGCGATTGCCAAGGAAGTTTTTGGTTCCGGCAGCGATGACAATGCGGGTGATCATGCGCCTCAGCGCAACCGCTCGGTTCCAACGACGGGTAAAAAATAAGCCGTCAACTGAAAGTAGGGGGGCAGAGGATGATTGTAAATTTGATTGCACAATCAGGCCATTGGAGCTGGATTGTTCTTGGCCTTATTCTGCTCGTTCTGGAAGTGTTATTACCGGGAATTTTTCTGGTATGGTTTGGCGCTGCTGCTCTTGTTACCGGCACATTGGTGCTGTTGCTTGGCAGTGCGCTCGGGCTTGGCTGGCAGGTACAACTTGTCGTTTTTCTGGTTTTGTCGGTTACTTTTCCGCTGATCGGGCGCCGTTTTTTTGGTTCCAGCAAGCGTGAAGTTGATGAACCATTGCTTAACCGGCGCGGCGATCAATTGATCGGCCAGCGTGCTGTCTTGATTGAAGCTATTGTCAACGGTCACGGCCGCCTGAAAATCAATGATACGATTTGGCGTGTCAATGGCGATGATATGCCGGTTGGTACATCGGTGCTGATTACCGGTTTCGATCAGGGTACTTTAGTGGTGGAAGCACTGGCCTAAAGCTTGAAGAAGATAATGAAAAGCCCGGAATTGACCGGGCTTTTTTGTTTTATGCGGCTTTGATACGTAATAAATCGTGGAAATGAATAACGCCGACAGGGCGGTTTTCTTCTGTCACAATCAATACACTGATATTGTGCTCTTCCAACAGGCTCATTGCGCTGCTGACTAATGTTCTCGGGCTTACCGTTTTGGGTGAGCGGGTCATCACATCATCAACGCTGAGTTCAGACAGATTACGATGCAAATTTCGTGCCAGATCACCTTCGGTGACAATACCGGCCAACAACCCGTCTTGATCAAGTACCGCCACACAGCCAAAACGCTTGTGTGAGAGAACTTTCATCGCTTCCGGCATCAAAGTGCCGAGCGGAACGGTCGGGACACGATCGCCTTTATGCATCACTTCGCTGACATGGGTCAGGCTTGCACCCAGCGAGCCGCCTGGATGGAAGGTACGGAAATCGCCGGGGGTGAAGTTGCGTGCTTCGAGCAGTGCAACTGCCAAGGCATCACCAATGGCAAGCTGCATCAAGGTTGATGTGGTTGGTGCCAATCCATGCGGGCAGGCTTCGGTAACGCGCGGCATTAAAAGACAAGTGGTTGCGGCACGGCCAAGGGCTGAATCTTCACCGGCTGTTATTGCAACCAGAGGAATACGATAGCGGGAGGCAAATTGCACAACGCCTTTAAGCTCTGCTGTTTCACCTGACCATGAAAGGGCGAGGATCACATCATCTGAGCTGATCATGCCGAGATCGCCGTGATTGGCTTCAGCAGAATGGACAAAAAAGGCAGCTGTACCGGTGGAGGCAAATGTTGCCGCCAGTTTGGAACCGACATGGCCGCTCTTGCCGATGCCGGTTACGATAAGACGCCCTTTGCTGGCGCCAATGACCCTGACAGCTTCGGCAAAGGGTGCCGCGAGGCCGTTTTGCAACGCATTTTCAAGCGCCGACAAACCGTTTTTCTCGGTGTTCAGGGTTCTTAATGCGGAAGCAAGAGCTGCCTCGGCATCGTCTTTAACGGAAGGTCTGATCAAGTCTTGCATGGTGTGAACCGATAAGCTTTTCGTGTCTGTTTGTCCAATGATAAAGCATGACACAATTGCACGAATTTGTGTGAACTACCGTGAGCTACATAGGTCTTTCTAAAGATGTATATCAAATAACATATTCAATTTATTATTAAAATCATTAAGGCATGGAAGCCTCATCAACTAAATATTAACCATAAAGAGTTAGATCTTATAAACCATGAATTGACTGGTTTGTAGAATACTTTGATGGTTGAGACGCTAAAAAACAATGCAATTTCAAGTCGTTCAGTGTGCAGTTTGCCACTGAAGCGGCTTTTATTTATCTTGTTTTTTGCACTGAATACAGGGCAGGCTTTTGCTCAAACAGCACAGCAAGCCGCAGAAGAGCCAAGCTTTTGGGTAAGTACCAAGGCGGCGCGCTTTATCCAAAATGAGGATGAAGAGCTAAACCGAGCAACTCGTGAAAACCTGCCGCAAGAACCGGAGCAGGGTTCGGGCGGGCGACCGGAGACTGATCCTTATGCGGCACTTGGTATCCGCAGCGGTAGTTTCATTTTGCGCCCCACACTTGAGCAGGGTTTGCGCGTCACCAGCAATGCCAATAATAGCAGTACGGGTAGAAGTGCGGTTCTATCTGAAACACAATTACGTCTGGGTATTCAAACGGATTTATCGCGCCATGCTGCCTTTTTCAACCTGTCAGGAAACTGGGTGAAAAACATCTCCGGTGATCATGTGTCGGAGCCGTTTTTATTCATCAACAGTGGTTTGCGATTGGATATTGATAGCTTAAGCCGTCTGGACTTAGGCTTTGATTATATGTTGCGCCGCGAAAGTGCTTCCAGTCCGAATAGCTTGGCCATTGCGGATGAAAACCCGCTTTTGCATACACTTACCGGCAAAATAGGCTTCCAAAGGGAAGGTGCTTTGCTTTTCGGTCGTGCAGATGCACAATTTGACCGTAACATTTATGGTGATGCAGATTTGATTGGTGGGGGAACCATCAGCCAAAGCGATCGTAATAATAATTATGTCAGTGCGAAGCTTCGGGGCGGTTTTCAAGTGTCGGCGGCGCTCAAACCTTTTGTCGAAGTGGAAGCGGGTAAACGCTTCTATGATGACAAATATGACCATAACGGCTTTCAGCGTAGCGGTGATCAATATTCTGTCAATGCGGGGTTGATGTTTGATATGGGCGAAAAATTCAACGGTGAGTTTTCCGTTGGTTATTTACGGGCGCAATTGGATGATGATCGTCTGCGTAATATCGACGGATTGGCATTCAATGCTTTGGTGAATTGGTCGCCGCAGCGCGGCACGGATGTGGCGCTCAATGCCCGTACCCTTGTGGAAGGGGCGACAGCTGCCAATGTCAGTGGCTCGCTGCTTTATCTGGCAAATTTGGAAGTAAAGCATCAAGTGCGCTCCAACCTGATGCTAACGGCAGGGCTGGATACGCGCATACGTGATAATAAAGACAATACCGGTTTTGATTATACCTATGGCGCACAAATTGGTGCCACTTACTCGATCAATCGCCTTGTAGCGCTGAATGCGCGATTGCGTCATGAACAAATGAGGAGTGATCTGGCATCGCGGGAGTATAAATCAAACAGCATTTATGTCGGTATAAAATTGCAGCGATAAAAAAGCCCTGAAGGTTCAGGGCTTTTCTGTTGGTTTAAGTTTTCAGCTTGCAGGCATCGCTTGCAAGCTTTGTGATGGCATCCCACTCACCGGCTTCAACCAGATTTTGCGGTGCGACCCAAGAACCACCAACACAGACAACATTCGGCAGACTTAAATAATTGTTGGCATTGGCAAGGCTGATGCCGCCGGTCGGGCAGAAAGAAAGATCAGCTAGAGGTGATGACATTGCTTTCAAAAAGGCAGCACCACCGGATTGTTCGGCGGGGAAGAATTTCAAATAGCGGTAGCCTTCATCACGAAGGCTCAACATTTCGCCTGGTGTAATGGCGGCGGGCAATAAAGGCACGGCGCTGTCATTGGCAGCATCAAGAATATTGCGGCTAACTCCGGGGCTGACGATAAAACGTGAACCGGCGGCAACCGCATCTTGATAATTTTTAGCGTCCAGAATAGTGCCTGCACCGACAATGGCTTCCGGCACTTCATCAGCAACGGCTTTGATTGCTTGCAACGCGGCACGGGTGCGCAGTGTAATTTCAATGGCAGGCAGACCACCCTTAGCAAGCGCACGCGCAAGCGGAACGGCATGTTCTGCTTTATCGATGAGCAAAACCGGAATGACCGGTTGGCCTGTAAGTACTGGCTTGAGAAGATCGATCTTTTGAGACATGTGAGCTCCGGTGGTTATGAACTGTTCCGCATCTGTAATTTTTTTATAAAACGATTTAAATGGCGGGAATGGGTTTGTCTACACTGATACTGGCTCCCGTGTGCGGCATTTCATGGGCAAGGCGGATTTTCCAGCCGAACCATGCTGATTCAAGCTTCATGTCATACTGGTTTTTGGCATAATTGGGCCCGTTATAACGTTTGGCAAAATGCGGCCAGTTTTGACTGTGCAGAGTTTCTTTCAAATTAGATTTGAGAATGAAGCGTGTCATTAGCATGATTTGCCCCGAGACGGAGCGGCGAGCGAGCGTGACCATCTCGTCAATGGTTGTAAAACCGAACCATTGCCAATGTGCGCCATCACTTGCCCCAAACCCCAAGAAGTGGATTCCAAGGCGGCTTTACGGTTGATTTTTACGGCACGACCCAACAAATCCCATCGGGCAGTTTGGCTGGAAGGGTTACGGATTGTTCCGGCAGTTGGATGGGCCAAACCTTGCGCGCGTGCCTGATCACGTATCGCTCCTGTCAGTCTTCGGTCAAAATAATGGCCTTCAAAATGAATGGCGGGCTCGGCTTTGCCATTGACCGGATAGGACGTTCTCCCGCCTGATTCAATTTCGGCAACAGCCAGCAAAGCAGCCGGATCAAGCTGATGTTTAAAAGCAATTGTCAGAACTGCCTTGATCGTCTCATTATTAAACATGCAATGCTCCTTTTCTTGGCGTAAAAAGACCATTGTCGCCGATCCAGGCGCTTGGGGGATAAATGTGCGCTTGAAAATTGTGCTTTTCAGCGCTACGTCAGGAACAGAAAAAGCATGTTTCTGCTGATGGAATATGACTATTGATTAAAATCAATGCGTTAGAGATATTTTGCGACAATGAAGAATATCTGGCTCATAACTTGCATTTAAAAATCGAACTGGCACTGAAAAATATGAACACGTCTGCACCCGTTTTTACCGTTGCCGCACTCTATCGATTTGCGAAACTGCCGCAATTTGAAGCGTTGCGCGAACCTTTGACTGAGTTGTGCAACAAGCACGATGTCAGAGGCACGCTGCTATTGGCAAGTGAAGGCATCAACGGAACCGTGGCAGGTACGCAAGAAGGCATTGCCGCGCTGATTGATTATATCGAGGCCATTCCGGAGCTTAAAGGTCTGGAATTGAAATATTCCACCGCCAGCAAACTGCCTTTCTATCGCTTGAAAATTAAGCTGAAGCGTGAAATCGTAACCATGGGTGTGGAAGGTATCGATCCGCTGCAAAGCGTCGGTACCTATGTTGCGGCAAAAGATTGGAATGATCTGATCAGCGATGAGAACACCATTCTCGTTGATACGCGCAATGATTATGAATATGCAATCGGCACTTTTGAAGGTGCGATTGACCCGTGCACCACAACATTCCGCGAATTTCCGGAATGGGTGGAGCAACATCGTGATGAGCTGGAGGGCAAAAAAATTGCGATGTTCTGCACGGGCGGTATCCGCTGCGAAAAAGCAACTGCTTTTGTCAAAGGCTTGGGTTTCGATGATGTTTACCACCTCAAAGGCGGCATTTTGAAATATCTGGAAGATATTCCGGCGGAAGAAAGCAAGTGGGAAGGCGAATGTTTCGTTTTCGATGAACGCGTGTCTGTTGGACATGGTTTGGTCGAAGGCGACATTGAACTTTGCCGTGCTTGCCGCCGTCCGGTCACGGCTGAGGATAAGTTGTCGCCTAAATTCCAGCACGGCATTTCATGCGAAATTTGCTATGATGAGCGCACTGATGAAGATCGCGCACGTTATGCCGAGCGCGAAAAACAAATCATGCTGGCGAAAAAATATGGTCGCGCCCGCCATATCGGCAGTTAAGGTAAGTTTTTATCTGCGCCATTGCTAATAAAATCAAAGCTCCCTTCGGGGAGCTTTTTTTGTTTGTTGAAGTGAAAATTATATGTTTAATTCATTATATCCGTCAGAATATAACGATGGTCAATCATGATTATGGGAGGAGGCACGTTTGAGGGTGCTTCTGAGGTGGAGATCAATGAAGAAAATTTTATTCAGCTGTGCGGTTGCATTATCTTGTTTGGTGACATCATTGGCATATGCCACAGAACAGGTGACTGTTTTTGCGGCAGCCAGCATGAAAGATGTGATTGAAGAAGCTGCCAAACAATTCAAAGAAAAAGACGGCATAGATGTGGTGTCTTCTTTTGCGTCATCTTCGGTTTTGGCCAAGCAGATTGAAGCCGGAGCGCCAGCATCGATTTTTATCTCTGCCGATCTCGATTGGATGGATTACGTGCAAGAGCACAAGTTGATTGACGATGGATCGCGTGTGGTGATTGCAGGCAATGCGCTGGTTATAGCCGCCCAAAAAGACAAAGCCGAAAGTGATCTGGAAAAGCTGTTGGGTGCGCGTTTTGCCATGGGTGACCCTTCCAATGTGCCAGCCGGTAAATATGGCAAGGCTGCACTTGAACACTTAAACATGTGGAGCAAAGTGGAAGGCAATGCCGTTTTTACTGAAAATGTGCGTGTTGCATTGCAATATGTCAGCCGTGACGAGGTTAATGCCGCGATTGTTTATGCATCCGACCGCGCAGTCGTCGCTGATTTGGTGGAAGCTTATCGCTTTCCGGCCGACAGCCATCAACCTATTCTTTATCCGGCTGCATTGATTAAAGGTGCAGGCGATGAAGCGAAAGCTTTTCTGGCATTTTTGGAAAGTGATGCCGGACAAGCCATCATCGCCGACAAGGGTTTTGTAAAGGCGGCTGAGACAAAATAGTGAACCTTTCTCCACAAGACTGGCAGATTATCGCCCTTTCGCTCAGGATCGCTTTTACTGCGATCCTGTTCGCATTGCCGCTGGCTTTCATTGTTGCCTGGGTTTTGGCACGGTTTAATTTTCCGGGTAAAAGCTTTGTACAGGCATTGGTTACCATGCCATTGGTTTTGCCGCCGGTGGTCACAGGCTATCTGCTGCTGATTTTATTTGGCAGCAAGGGTGCCCTTGGCGCACCTTTGCAGGAATGGTTGGGGGTAAGCTTTTCATTCCGTTGGACGGGGGCAGCATTGGCTGCCGGTACGATGGCATTTCCTTTACTTGTGCGCCCGATCCGCTTGTCGATTGAGAACTTGGACAGAGGCTTGGAAGAAGCAGCCCGCACTTTGGGGGCAAGTTGGTTGATGAGTTTCTGCACCGTCACTTTGCCAGCGCTCTTGCCCGGTATTATCGCTGGTGCCGTGCTGGGTTTTGCTAAAGCGCTTGGCGAATTTGGCGCAACCATTACATTTGTCTCCAACATTCCGGGGCAAACGCAAACGCTATCTCTGGCAATTTACTCACTGTTGCAATCGCCAAGCGGTGATAGCGCTGCTGTGAAGCTCATTTTGGTTTCGGCAGTTCTTTCGATTGTCGCGGTGATTTTGTCGGAATGGTTGCAACGTAAATTGTCTGGTCAAACTGCGGCAGGTGAAAAATGACGGGCCTTGTTGTTTCGCTCACCGGCTATAATGGTGCTTTTCCGGTGACCGCGCATTTTACCGCTGACCAAGGAGTGACGGCTTTATTTGGTCACTCGGGTGCAGGTAAAACCACCTTGCTGAAGATGATCTCGGGTACGTTGCGCCCCACAACAGGACGGATTGCCATTGGAGATCATGTGCTGTTCGATAAAGATAAAGGCATTTTTTTGCCCCCTGAAAAACGTCGCATTGGCTATGTTTTTCAGGATGCACGCCTTTTCCCCAATATGTCGGTGGCTAAAAACCTGACTTATGCACAATGGGCAGGCAAAAGGCGCGCGTCGCGCTCGTTCGATGATATCGTCGGACTGCTGGGCTTGGAACAATTGCTCAGCCGCAAGCCGACCCATTTGTCGGGTGGCGAGCGACAGCGCGTGGCTATCGGTCGTGCGCTTTTGTCTGATCCGGCACTTTTGCTGCTGGATGAACCTCTATCATCGCTTGACCGGATGCGACGGCAGGAAATTTTACCTTATCTGGAAATGCTGCGCGATGAAAGCGGCGTACCGATTGTCTATGTCAGCCATGAAATTGATGAAGTCGCACGCTTGGCCGATACTTTGGTTCTGCTTTCTGCCGGCCATGTTGTTGCCAGCGGGCCAGTGGCCGAAGTTTTCCCGCTGATTGATAATCAGGGTGACGGCACTGGCGTGTTGTTGGAAGGCACAGTGACGGACTATGATGTAGCTTACCAAATCGCGACGATTGATCTGAATGGAACGCCATTTCAGATTACCGATCAAGGGGTTGAAAAGGGGATGCGCCTGCGCTTACGCGTGCGGGCGCGCGATGTTTCGATCTCGCTGGAAAAGCCGCAAAATTTAAGTATCCGCAACATACTGCCGGTGAAAATCACGGCAATTAATGACGAAAGCGGCTCTTTTGCGTATCTCACACTTTCCTATGCTGGACAGCAAATGGGAGCAAGATTGACGCGTAAATCCGTGGCTGATTTGTCATTGCAAGTAGGCGATGATGTCTATGCCATGGTGAAAGCCATTTCAGTTGATAGAACCGCATTGCGTTAATGCGGTTTTATTGCTCCATTGATATAATAGCTGGAGCATAGAAAATGACTGATCTAACGAACTGGACGCCACGGGAATATCCGCAACGACTTATTCTGGACGGACGATATGTGCGTTTGGAGCCTTTGGACACCGAGCGACATGGCGATCAGCTTTATGCTGCATCGTCGGTTGCTGATGTCGATCAGCGTTTTCGTTACTTGTTTGACGAGCCACCCGCAAGTCGTGAAGATTTTACGCCTTGGTTGGAAAAAAGTGCAGCCAGTACCACAACGCTATTTTTTGCCGTGATTGACAAGAAAACCGGCTTGGTTGCAGGGCGTCAGGCTTTGATGCGGATTGAACCGCAATATGGCGTTATTGAAATCGGCAATATTTATTGGGGGCCAGCAATTTCGCGCCAACGCGCGGCGACGGAAGCGCAATTTTTGTTCATGCAATATGTGTTCGATGGTTTGGGTTATCGTCGTTATGAGTGGAAATGTAACAACAATAACGAGCCATCCAAACGCGCAGCACTGCGTTTTGGCTTTACGTTTGAAGGTATATTTCGCCAACATATGGTTGCCAAAGGTCTGAACCGGGATTCGGCTTGGTTCTCCATCATCGACAGTGAATGGCCAGCTTTGAAACGAGCTTATCAGGGATGGCTCAATCCGGATAATTTTGATGAAACTGGCGTTCAGCTTCGTAAACTTGATAGTTTCATTGCTGATGAGAAGGGCGCTTGAAGAAGAGGCTTGCTCTGGCTCACACAATCATGCAAGAAAATGGCAGGCTAAGTTAAATGCAGAGCCTGCCATATAGGTATCTGCTTGACGCATGATTTTATGCCTTTGCTGCAGGAGAGATAATGAATAAGCAAAATACTGGCAAAGTGCAGCAGGCTGACAAGGCAAAACCTGAATGGCGCGGGCCAGCCATTGCTGCGGCCTGTATCATGTTTGGTTTTGCGTTTTTTGGTTATTTATTGCCGCCGATCATGCTGTGGCTTGGTGAATATTCACTGGTGGCGGCAGCTGTTTTTGCGGTCATTTTTGTCTTGGCATTTTTTGGAGTGTTCTGGCTGCGTGCCTGCAACCAGAAAGGCTTATAATTTACCCGATGAGTGCGGCTGCAAAAAGCAACGCACCTACAAGCGTAATGAGTAGTGCAGCACCAACTTCAATCAGCGCCTGTACGCGGTAAGACATGGCTTTATGTCCTGCCAGTTTCAGCACAACATTTTTAGCGGTGACTGCTAAAGTTGCCAGCGCTGCTACGGTCAAGAATGTGCCTAAGGCCATAGCAAAAACCGAAATCAAACCGCCCACCACCAAGCCGTTTAAAACGGCAAAAGTCAGCACGATCAATGCGCCGGAGCAGGGGCGTAAACCAACAGCCATAATCGCTGACCAAGCGGTTTTCCAGTTGAAGTCGCCGCTTAATTGCGACGGGTCAGCCATATGAGCATGGCCGCAAGCAGCGCAATTCATTTCACTGCCGACAAAGGCATGATCAAAACCGGTTTGCTGTGCTTTGCTGGCACTGTAATTGAGGCGAACCGGTTTTGACGTGCCAAAGCTTGGTTTTTGTGCAGCATTTGAGAGGCTGCTGGTGGCAATGGTGGCTTGAGGAGCAGTGATAACGGTGCTGACAGTTTGCGGCTTGCCTTTAATCAGTGCAGGTAATTTCCGACACAGTAACCAGAAGCCAAACAGCATGATAAGGCCGAAACTGGCGACTTCCATGAAACGTGCCGTATCATTGATGCTGATACCGGTACCGCGAAGTACAAACCAGCCAAGGCTTACGACAAATATCGCCATGAGCGCCTGCAAAAGCGATGATATAAAAGACAGCAAAATGCCACGGCGCAGAGCGGTTTCATTGGCAATCATATAAGAGGAAATCACCGCTTTACCGTGGCCGGGGCCAGCTGCATGAAACACGCCGTAAAGGAATGAAATGCCGATAAGAATATGCGCGTTCCACGGGCTTTCACGCATGGCTTTCAAAGCGTTGGTCATGGCCAGATAAAAGCTGCGTTGTTGTTCATTAAGCCATAAAATCAGGTGGGCGAAAGGGCCGGTCGGTCTTAATGCAACTTCATTGCTGCCGATGCCAAGCGATGATTGCGCCAGTGCATAATGGGTAGATGCCAGCAGGATAAGCAGGCCTAAGGTATAAAGCATTCGTTTCTGCGGCATTACTTCTTGGCTCCGCAGCTTAATTCTAAACGGGTGGCGAATATTTTTGACATATCTGTCCCCATCGGATCATTAAAGAAGGCATCGGTGAGCGTGCCTTGGTTTTGTGCCAGTGCTTCATCCGGATCAGGGCGGATGACTTGCGATTTGCAACCTGAAGGCAAGCCGTCCACATGCAAATCTTCATCGGTGAGAAAATCAATGGCTGTATAGAAAGTCGGGTCATAAACACCGAAGCTGACAATATGGCCTGATTTTATGTTGAGTGGCTGTGCCGGTTTGGTTTCAAAAAGTATCAACAATTGATTATCAACAAAATCAGCACGCAAATGTGACGGTTCACTCATTTTGACATCTTTGCCGTCATCCAGAACGGTCTGGAAATAGTTGAACTCTTTCAAGGAGTCGCCAATGGTTTTCGATAGCTCATTCAACTCGCCCTGATCGAGAATGAGATCGCCGTTTTTATCAAATTCCATCAAGACGGTGCTGGAAAACAGATCATCAAAACGCCAGACGTGGGCAAGACGCTCGACAGCTCCGTTTTTATCCAGAGTAAGTTCCAGCCGCGCATCAGCAAAAACATGCGGATGTGCTGAGGCCTCATCTGTCATAAAAGTGCATGACAAAGCGAAGACGGTCAATCCAGCACAAAAATGCTTTAAATGTGCGTTTCGCAAAGAAAATTGGAGCATTGGGAAATCCTGAAAGAATGCGCAGCATCAAACGTTGCGAAGGCGGCAGAAGTGAGGCTGTTGCAGCAAATAGGTTTAAGCCGCATGCAGTCTTTTTTGTCCTATAATTTGCCTGAAAATGCTTCACACTTTGCGGGAGGCTCCCTCATTATGCTCTTTGAACCATTGGCTTAAAAAATCTACCAAGGCACGCACTTTGGCCGGTAAATATCGTTTGTGGGAATAAACGACATAAATCCCGCCATCAGTGAGCATAAATTCATCAAGCACCGACACCAATGTGCCCTTAGTGATTTCCTCTTCGGCCACAAAAGCCGGCAGTGAGCAAAAACCCAAACCACGAAGCCCGGCATGTTTGGTGCTGATCGGACTGTTGACCTCCAACGGGCCGCTGACCGAAACGGCCACAGCCGAACCATCCGGATTGCGGAAATACCAATTGTTACGTGAACGGCTATTGGTATCAATAATGCAAGGGCGGCTGGCTAGATCTATCGGTCGTTCCGGTCTGCCAACACGCTCGATGAGTTCGGGCGAGCCGCAAAGGACGGTGTGAAATGGTGCCAGTTTTTTGGCGATCAATGACGAATCTTGCAAACGAGTGATACGGATTGCCAGATCGAAACCTTCCTCGACCAAATCGACAAAACGGTCGTCCAAGCTGACATCTAATGTAATCTCCGGATGTGCCAAGCAAAATTCGATGAGAGACTGGCCGATTACTGCATCGGCAAATGTGCGCGGAGCTGAAAGTTTGATGCGTCCGCGGGCATCGCCGCTGCTTTCAGAAACAGCATCTTGCAGGTTTTCAATGTCGCGGATGATTTCCACCGCACGGTGATAATAAGTATGTCCTGCTTCGGTTAACGAAAACTGGCGTGTGGTACGGTTAAGCAAACGTGCGCCCAATTCGTCTTCCAATTCGCGCACATATTTGGAAAGCAGTGCTTTGGAACGGCCAATTTTGCGGGCGGCGGCAGAAAAACCTTCTGCCTCTACAACATCAATAAATGCCCGCATACGGGTGAGAGTGTCCATCAATGGCTCCTGTTATGAGGCTTTAACGTGTAGAATTTGTTTGGCCAGCGCGATCAGCGCCATGTCACTGTTGCGTGGGCCGATCAAAGCAATGCCAAAAGGCGCGTCATCGACGGTACTTAATGGCAAAGTGATTTGTGGCAATCCTGAGAGGCCGGACAAGCATAAAAGTTGCAACGCCTGCTCGCGGTAAATTTGCTGCTGTTCATAGGGTTCTTGGCTTAATGGTGCAATGCCCGGGACAGTGGGCAGCACCAGCACACCGTCATCACCTAAGATATCTTCAAACTCTGCGGTAAAGCGGCTGCGTCTTACCTGTTGCGCGGCAACATCCTGCGCACTGACATTGGCACCATAGGCAAAGCGCTCTGCCACGCCTTTGCTTAAATGTTTGTCGCCTGATGAAATCCATTCGCCATGACTTGCCCAAGCTTCAGCGCCCTGAATTTGGCGGAAGCAGAGATAGAGCTCATCTAGTGAACTGGTCGGTTGGGCGGCGGGTTTGAGGGTGGTGAATTGGTCACGAACAGTTGTAAACATGGTGCGATAAGCATCTGCTGATTGCTGATTGAGCAAAAGCTGCTCCAAAATCGGCATGAAGAAAAGCTTGGTCAGCACTGTTTGATGCTGGTCTTGACCAAGAAGTGCAGCGCTGACTTTTTCATAAAGGTCGATATCCTTGGCAAACCAGCCGACCGTATCAAGTGACGGCGCAAGCGGCATGGCACCTTTTTTGGAAATACGGCCATGCGTTGTGCGCAAACCAATCAAACCACAAAATGCAGCAGGTGCGCGGATTGAGCCGCCAGTATCCGAACCCAATGCAATATCTGCAAGGCCACCTGCAACGGCCGCTGCCGAGCCGGAGGAAGAGCCACCGGTCACGCGCGACGGGACAGCCGGATTAATTGGATGTGGGAAATGATCATTTTGCCCCATCAATGAAAAGGCCAATTCATCGGTTTGGGTTTTGCCGATAAATTTCGCACCCTGATCGAGCAGGAGCTGTACGCAGGCTGCATTATTGGTGGCTGGTTTTGATTCCGCCTGTTTTGCCGAATTGCCACAACCGGTGATCAGTCCCTTGACATCAAATATATCTTTAACGGCGAGTGTTGTTCCTGAAAGGGAACCGTGAGCGGCGTTGGCAACGTCCGCAGAATTCGTATTGACGAACGCATTATAAGGATCAGAGACCGCCATTGTTCACTTTCCATCAAAAAAGCACTGCTCTTGTTCATTCTACAGCCGATTTTATGCAGGAGGGAAGCGATAAATATAGAAATATTATAGGTTTTTTATGATGGTTTATCGTTTTTTGAGACTTATTTGCATCAGTGCGAAATGTTAAAAAAATTAATTTCATTAACCGGATATTTGCCATTGAATGGTCATGATTTTTCTCTTATATCGCAATTGCCCAAAGTCGCACGTGCCTGTGGGTGTCCGCCGGTCCTCAAATGGTGAGGGAAAATCGGTATGGTACCTGGACCTAACCGCTCCAGTTGATCTGATGGCCAACCGCCAGATCAAGGACATCTTGAAGCAACGACGGTGCGGGCCTTTCTGGTGTCTTTCGGCTGTCCAAAAGTCGGGAACTCAAAGAGGCACACCTTCATTGCCGGTAGTGCGGAAGCGGTCAACTCTTCCAATCCAAGGCAGACAAAGCGGAATAACGCTTCACGGCGTTGTCCCATCATCGCTATGAACTTTCACATGATTTCAGTGTCTCCAAAGGCTGGTCTCGTGCGGAAGATTTCATACTTACTTTGTCCCTTTGTGAAGCGGTGCGCTGAAAAACGCCCGCATGGGAGTTTGTACTATGGCTACACAGCGTATCATTGATTTCCTCGACACCCGCCGCCCTGAAGGTCCATGCCTCGTGCTGGACTTGGATGTTGTGCGCGAAAATTATTTAAGCTTTGAAAAAGCTCTGCCGGAATCCCGTATTTTTTATGCAGTCAAAGCAAATCCGGCACCAGAAGTCTTGCGTCTTCTGGCATCCCTTGGTTCATGTTTTGACACAGCCTCGGTTGCAGAAGTTGAAATGGCACTGGATGCAGGAGCAACAGCTGACCGTATTTCTTATGGCAATACCATCAAGAAAGAACGCGATATTGCCCGCGCTTTTGCTCATGGCGTTAATCTCTTCGCTGTCGATTGCGTTGAAGAAGTAGAAAAAATTGCCCGTGCCGCCCCCGGTTCACGCGTATTTTGCCGCGTTTTGACCGATGGTGAAGGTGCTGAATGGCCGCTGTCACGCAAATTTGGTTGCGTACCTGCCATGGCGGTCGATGTGTTGCGCACTGCAAAAGAGCTCGGCCTTGATGCTTATGGCGTTTCGTTCCATGTGGGTTCACAGCAGACAGATTTGAGCTCATGGGATCGCGCTTTGGCCGACACCTCCATGGTGTTCCGCGAATTGGCTAAAGAGGGTGTGAACCTTCGCATGGTTAATATGGGCGGTGGCTTCCCCACCCGTTATTTGAACGATGTACCAACCGCGCAAGCCTATGGCATGGCGATTTTTGATGCTTTGAGCAAATATTTCGGCAATCGTTTGCCGGAAACCATTATCGAACCAGGCCGTGGCATGGTTGGTAATGCGGGCGTTATCAAAGCGGAAGTTGTGCTGGTTTCGCGCAAAGCCGACAATGACAATGTGCGCTGGGTTTACCTCGACATTGGCAAATTCGGTGGTTTGGCTGAAACCATGGATGAAGCGATCCGCTACCAGATCGTGACATCACGTGATGGTGATGAAATGCAGCCATGCGTATTGGCAGGGCCGACCTGCGACAGTGCGGATGTGATGTATGAAAAGAACCCGTATCCGCTGCCGGTTTCATTGTCGATCGGTGATGAGGTGCTCATTGAAGGAACGGGAGCCTACACCACCACTTATTCGGCCGTTGCTTTCAACGGTTTTGAGCCGCTTCGCTCTTATGTAATTTAAAAAACAAGCCGCCTGAGACACAATCAGGCGGCTTTTTTCTTGGGTGCTTTTGTAATTTGTAAATTGAACAAAATATCAGCGCGGCATATATGTAAGCCTGAATTGATCAAGATAGCTGATGCGGATTTTGTATTTACGTTTAAGCTAATATGATCATTGGCCTGCATAATGCTTTAGGCTATATCGCCAAGTAATTTTACGAATGACAGAAGGACAGATCATGGAAAAAGCCGATATTGGCATGGTTGGACTTGGCGTGATGGGTTCTAACCTCGCACTGAATATTGCCGAAAAAGGTTTCCGCGTTGCGGCTTATGATCGTGATCCGGTCGTTGTGCAGCAGTTTTATAAAAATGCCGGTGCATTGAGCGATAAAATCATTCCTTGTGAAACATTTGAGGCGCTGGTGGAAAACACCCGTAAACCGCGCCCGTTCATCTTTTTAATTAAAGCTGGCCAGCCGGTTGATGATGAAAGCGCGCGTTTGCGCCTTCTGCTCGACAGGCAAGATATCATTATCGATTCCGGCAACTCCGATTACCGCGATACGGTTCGTCGTCTCAAAGAACTTGGTCCAAATGATCCGACCTTTGTTGGTATGGGCATTTCCGGCGGTGCCGAAGGTGCGCGTCATGGTGCATCGATGATGGTGGGCGGCACAGAAGCAGCCTATGAGCGTATTGCGCCGATTCTAAATGCTGTTGCTGCACAATATCAAGGTGAAGCATGTGTTGCCTTGATGGGGCCGGATGGTGCCGGTCATTTTGTCAAAACCATTCATAATGGTATTGAATATGCCGATATGCAGATGATTGCCGAAATTTATGGCGTGCTGCGTGATGGCCTCGGCCTTTCAGCACCTGCAATCGGTGATATTTTTGCCAAGTGGAATAACGGCCCACTTAATTCTTATCTGATTGAAATCACTGCTGAAGTGCTGCGCACACAGGATCCGGAATCCGGTCAGGCGATGGTGGATATCATTCTCGATTCTGCCGGTCAAAAAGGTACCGGACGCTGGGCTGCTATCGAAGCACAGATGATGGGTGTTCCGGCATCTGCTATTGAAGCAGCCGTTGGTGCGCGTGCGGTTTCGTCTATGCGCACTGAACGTGCTTTGGCTGAAAAGACGTATGGTGTCTCAGATCATTCCGTTCAATTGGAAGATCAGGCGATTTTTATTGATCAGCTTGAACAGGCATTGCTGGCCGGTAAAATCGCTGCTTATGCGCAGGGTTTTGTGGTGATGCAAGCGGCTTCGAAAGAGCATGGCTGGAATATTCCGTTGGCGACAGTTGCCCGTATTTGGCGCGCCGGTTGTATCATCCGTTCGCAGTTCTTGGATGATATTGCCAAAGCCTTTGATGAAGACGAAGCAGATAATCTGCTGCTGACTTCGGTTTTCGTTGAGAAAATGAAGGCTTCATCGGGTGCTTTGCGTCAGGTGGTGGCAAAAGCGGCGTTGAGCGAATTGCCGATGCCGGCCTTGAGTGCGGCTTTGAGCTATTTTGATAGTTTCAAACAGTCTCGCGGAACAGCCAATCTCATTCAGGCGCAGCGCGATTTCTTTGGTGCACATGGTTTTGAACGTCTTGATAAAAAAGGCGATTTCCATGGTCCTTGGGGCGCGTGAAGTAAAAAATCCTGAAATTAAAAAAGCCGCTGGGATTTTCAGCGGCTTTTTTGTTAATTTTGCAAAATGAGAAGATCATGCGCGGCGAAGGAGACCTTCACTTTGTCGCCACGTTTTGGCGGAGCAATCGCTGGATCGTTGAAACTATCCAGTGACAATTGATTCTGATTGAGCTTCACGCGCGTTCTGATAACCGAGCCCAAAAAATGCACATCTTCGATGGTAGCCGAGACAGTCACATCCTCCGGGTTTTTATTGTTCAACCGAATGGCTTCCGGACGTAGCGCTAAAGTCACGGGTGCTTTATCGGCCACACCGGTAATTGGCTGAGGTAATGTAATGAGATTTCCATCCAGATTGATCTGGTTGGCTAAGAGATTCTCCACATGGCCTTCCAGCATATTGAGCGTGCCGACAAAGGACGCCACAAAACGGGTGGAGGGTTGATTATAGATCTCGAAAGGTGTGCCGACCTGATCAGCTTTCCCTTCATGCATCACTACGATTCGATCAGAAATCGACAGTGCTTCTTCCTGATCGTGGGTGACGAAGATTGTAGTAATGCCGAGCTTTTGCTGAATGGCGCGAATCTCTTCGCGCAATGAAACACGGATTTTTGCATCTAGCGCAGAAAGAGGTTCATCCAGTAGCAGTACTTGCGGCTTGGTTGCCAAAGCACGGGCGAGTGCCACACGTTGCTGCTGACCACCCGACATCTGATACGGATAGCGGTCGGCCAGATGTTCCAAGCGGATGAGGCTCAGCATTTCTTTGACCGTGGCATCGCGTTCTTGTTTGGACTTACCGGCAATGCGCAGACCAAAGGCCACATTTTGCGCAACCGTCATATTTGGAAACAGCGCATAAGCCTGAAACACCATACCGATATTGCGTTGGTTGGGTTTGAGATCAACCACATCCTTGCCGTCAATTTCGATCATGCCACGGTCAGGCGTTTCAAAACCGGCAATCATGCGTAAAACAGTGGTTTTACCGCAGCCCGAAGGACCCAAAAAGGAGACAAACTCACCCTTTTCAACGGCGAGGCTGAAATCATGCACTACCGTGTTGGTGCCAAAGCTTTTTTGTAAGTTTTTTAAATTTAAAAAGGCCATGAGATGAATTACCCGCCCGTGGTTTTGAATTTGTTGAGGCGCGAGACAAGCTGGATCAATGCCATGCTTGCCCATGTTATGCCAAATGCAATAATGGCGAGTGCTGATGGTTCATAGGCGCGGTTGGCGCCGACAAGTTGCAGATATGGCCCAAAAGCCGGACGGTTGAGAAGAGAGGCAAGCGTAAATTCGCCGATCACAATCGCAAAAGTAATGAAAGCACCGCTCATCACGCCGGAAAGCACATTGGGGAAGATAATCCGGAACATGATGGTCGGCAGTTTTGCCCCCATGCTTTCGGCGGCTTCCGTTAAAGTGCGTACATCAATGGTGCGCATGGCGGTATCAATGGCGCGGTACATATAAGGCAACGACAAAGTGACATAGCCGAACATCAACAACAGGTCCGTTGCTTGTGTCGAGGCGGTAAATGGCAGCCATGATGACGAGTTATAAATACGCAAATAACCGAAGACGATGACGATGGCCGGAATGACCAATGGCATCAGCGTGATGAATTCGATCACAGGGCGCAGTTTCGGCAAACGCAGACGCACCCAATAGGCGGTTGGTACCACCAGCAAAATGCCGAAGATGATGGTCATGATGGCTAACAGAATCGAATAGCCGAAGGTTGCCTGAAAATTGGGGTCGGTGAAAACAACGCGGTAAGCATCAAAAGAATATTCACCGCGACGCATACGTAGCGAAAATTCAAAGGTGCCGATCAGTGGCACCAGAAAATAAATAGCACCGATCAGAAAGGCTATCCATGCACCGATGCGCTGCGGGGTGAAATAGCGGGTCTTTTTCATCGCTGCCACCTTTCCGCACGCATACGCAACCAAATATAAAGCAGGTTGGAAATGCCGGTAATGACAATCATGCCGAGTGCCAGCGCGTAGCCTAAGTTTTGGTTATGCAGCACATCCCCGCGAATCTGTGCGTAAAGCATGATTGGCACGATGTTCAGCGTCGAGCCGGTAAGGGCATAAGCCGTGGCAATGGCGCCAAAAGCATTGGCAAACAGTAAAAGCGATGTGCCGAGCAGACTTGGCCAGAGGATCGGAAAGGCCACCATGCGCCAATATTGCAGCTGGTTGGCACCTAAAATGGAAGCAGCTTCGCGCCATTCTTTTTTCAAACCATCAAGCGCAGGGGTGAGAATCAGCACCATCAGAGGGATTTGGAAAAACAGATAGGTGAGGGTGAGGCCGAAGAAGCTTAAAAGGTTGAAGCCGGTGCCATAAAGATTGAAACCGAACCACTCTCGTAAAAGGATAGTGACAAAACCTGTGCGGCCAAGTGTTGCCAGAAATGCGAAAGCCAGCGGCACACCGGCAAAGTTGGATGCAACACCGGAGAAAGTTAAAACTGTCGGACGCAGCCATTTGGGCAAATTGCCAAGCACAATGGCCCAGGCCAGAAAGAAACCAATAATCGCACCACCCAATGCGGAGGCAAAGCTGATTTTGATCGACACCCAATAGGCGCTTAAAATATTGGCCTGAAACAGATCGATAATATTCTGGAAAGTGAAATTGCCTTGCCCGTCCTGAAAGGCACCGACAACCAGAAACATTGTCGGCCAGAGCAAAAATAAAATGGCAAAAAGGAAAAAAGGCGCAACTCCGACCCAAGCAAAAGAAAGTTTTCGTTTGCGTCTTGGTACTGCTGCCGGCTCGTCGTCAAGATAATTGTTGCTGATTGCGGTCATGCTGTTCTTTTAAGAGAAATCCTGCGGCTTGAAAAGACAAGCCGCAGGACATGTGGTTTAGCAAATATTATTGTACGTTGGCACCGACAACGCTATCCCAGCTTTTGGTGATAACGGCCTGTGATTTTTCCAACTCTTCCAGTGAAGGGAAGACAGCTTTTTCGTAAGCTTCTGCTGGTGGCAGCTTGTCGAGCAGGTCCTGTGGGATTTTGCCTTCTTTAGCCAGCGCGTTAAAGCGAATCGGGTGGCAATAGCCTTTCAGGTAACCGATCTGACCTTCATCAGAATAAAGATGTTCCATCCAGAGTTTGGCTGCATTTGGATGTGGTGCATAGGCGCTAATGCCCTGTACGTAAACACCTGCTACAACGCCACTTTTTGGAATGATAACTTCAACTTCGGGATTGCCGTTCAATGTGTCACGGTCGGCCAAAGCGTTGTAATCCCAACGGATAACAATCGGGGTTGAGCCTTGCGCCAGAGAAGCGGCTTTACCGATTACCGGTACGAAATTTCCGGCTTTATTGACATCGCGGAAAAATTCCAGACCTTTCTGGGCTGCATCTTCACCAGGCTCTGCGCCAAGCGACAGGCCGGCAGCATAAACGCTTAAGATTGCCTGCGTTGAGGCACGCGGATCGCCGGAATGGGCAACTGCATTGGCAAATTCAGGCTTCAGCAGGTCAGCCCAATCTTGTGGCGCATCTTGGATGATGTCTTTGTTTACTTCAAAAGCCAGCACGCCATAATAGTCACCATACCAATAGCCTTCGGCATCTTTGGCATCATCGGGAATCGAATCCCATGTGGACACTTTATAAGGCTGCAATAAACCATCCGCTTTAGCGGTGGTGCCGAAGGTGAAGCCGACGTCGATCACGTCCGGAGCCTGCGGGCCTTTATTGTCTTTATTGGCTTTGATAGCTTCAATTTCATCGCCTGAGCCCGCATCAGGGTTCAGTTCGTTGACTTTAATGCCGTATTTATCTTTGAAACTCTGAATAATTTCGCCATAGCCGCACCAGTCGTGGGGCAGGGCGATTGTGGTGAGCTCACCTTCGGCTTTCGCCGCAGCAATCAGTTCTTCAGATGGTGCGGATGCCGCGATGGACACACCCGCAACTGCAATTGCAGTCGATAATGACAATAAACGCGCTGTATGAGACAACATAGTTAAACTCCCTGTTCAGGCTTGAGTTTTATGGCGCTGGTATGATTCCAATGCTCATATTTAATCCGATAATCACGCTGCATGACACCTGAATGACATTTTTCATAAATGCATTGCGGTTGCATGAAGGGCACCGGATAAACCCAAGGCTGTCGGAAAGTGAACCATGTTTTTACGAAGTTAGCAATCAGGCTTTAGTCGTCAAAACGGCCGGTGAAGCACCGGCCACACTGATTTTATGGCAGTTTTTTTAATGTCCACCGCCGCCACCGGCTGCTTTATCTGGTTTCCTGGCCAATAAACAAAGGACAGCCAATCCGCTAAACAGCACAGTTAAGATGTGGAAAACATCAATAAAAGACAAAAGTGTTGCCTGCTGGTGCACCATGCCGCTGATTTTTGAAAGTGCAATGGTCGGGCCATCTAATCCGGCTGCATTAAATTTGGCGGTCAAATTGGCCAACATATCTTCGGCTTCACGGTCGCCCCAGCGGATATGTTCAGCAAGGCGTTGATAATGCATGGCATTACGATCGGTCAGGATAGTATTGATGACTGCCAAACCAACTGCACCCCCCAAATTTCGGGTGAGGTTAAAGAGGCCGGCCGCATTTTTCAACCGTGACGGGGGCAGTGTACCCATCGCGAGATTGTTGATCGGCACCATACAAATCATCAACGAGCAGCCACGCAAGATTTGGGGCAGCAATAATTCATAAAAATCCCAGTCGGCAGTCAGGCCCGTCACCAACCATGTGCCTGCGCCAAAGCCGATGAAGCCGATCATCATCATATAACGCGGATCCATCTTGTTGGATAGAAAGCCAGCCAATGGCGCTGTCATAAACATGGCGAGACCAGAGACAAACAGTGCTTCACCGATCATCAGAGAATCATAGCCACGCACCCGCCCGAGATAGAGCGGGTAGAGATAGGTCAGGCCGTAAAGACCCACGCCCATTACAAAGGAAAACAGTGAACCGAAGGCAAAATTGACATTTTTAAAGGCGCGCAGATCGACAATGGGCTCTTGTGCGGTGAAGGCGCGATAGAAGAAGATGACGGCACCGATTGTCAGCACAATGGACATGACAAAAATAGTCTTGTCGTCCAGCCAGTCGTTGCGCGGGCCTTCTTCCAGCACATATTCAAGCGAACCGAGAAAAGCGGCCATACCGGCTAAGCCCCACCAATCAAATTTAGACAGAAGCGATTTGTCGCCTTTGTCGAAGTCGATTAGTTTCCATGCGGCTACTGCCACGATAATACCCGGAATAACATTGACCAAAAACAGCCAGTGCCATGAAAATGTGTGGCTGAGATAGCCGCCGATTGTTGGCCCGACCGTTGGCGCCATTGTGGCAACAAGGCCGATCATCGGGGACACAATCGAGCGTTTGGATGGTGGAAAGATTGTAAAGGCTGCGGCAAAGACGCTTGGGATCATGCCTCCGCCGATGAAGCCTTGCAGCGCCCGGTAGACGATCATCTGTTCAATATTGGTGGCAGTCGCACACAGAACACTGGCAAAGGTAAAACCAGCGGCAGACAATGTGAACAGCACACGGGTGGATATCAGCCGTCCCAAGAAACCTGACAGCGGAATCATAATGACTTCAGCTATCAGATAGGAGGTCTGCACCCATGATATTTCATCAGAACTGGCACCAAGACCGGCCTGAATTTCGGCGAGCGATGCCGAGACGATCTGAATATCAAGGATTGCCATAAACATCCCGAAAACCATCGCCAGAAAGGCAATGGCTTTTTTAGGATCAATGCGATCATCAGCAACAGGCAATGATCCGGCGGTTATATCGGCGGCCATAATGACGCGCTCCGTTCAGGCTTTAAAAATCAACAAACAGGTTTATTGTGCTGGTGATGTGCGGGTGTCGATATCGACTACCACGCTCAGACCCGCACGCAGATTTCCTGATGCGAGGGCTTCAGCCGGAATAGTGACACGCACTGGCACACGCTGCACAACCTTGGTGAAATTACCCGTCGCATTTTCCGGCGGCAGCAGCGAGAAAACTGCACCCGATGCCGGTGCGATAGAGGCAACTGTGCCTTCAAATGTCTGGTCTTTCAGCGCATCAATGGTGATGTGAGCGGTTTCACCGCCATGGATTTGGGAAAGTTGCGTTTCTTTGAAATTGGCTTCGATATAAAGCTCATTGACCGGAACAAGAGCTGCAATGCGCTGGCCAGCATTGACCAGATCACCTGTCTTGGCCGAAAGATTGCCGATAACACCATCAAATGGTGCTTTCAAAGTGGTGAAGGCCAGATCACGTTCTGCCTTGTCGCGGGCAAGCTCCAAAGAACGGGTGGTGCTTTCAGCTTCTTTATATTGCGCTTCCAGAACATGGATATTGGCTTTGGCGGCAGCAATGGTCGCCTCTGCACTGGCAACATTGGCCTGCGCCTGATCCAATGCCGATGTTGCATTATCGAGATCAGAATTGGAAGCGATGCGGGTGCTGTGCAATTGGCGGGTACGTTCCATCGCGGATTTGGCGTTGGTCAGCACGGCCTCTGCGGAAAGCTTGCCAGCTTCTGCTTGCTTCAAACTGGCTTTGGCAGCAAGTGTCTGGGCATCAATACGCAGCAAAGTTTGTTTTTGCGTTTCAAGTTTTGCATTGGTTTCATCCAGTGCAATGCGATAATCGCCATCCTCCAGGATGAAAACCGGATCGCCTGCTTTAACCGATTGGTTGGCATGTACCGGAATTTTTTCAATATATCCGCTGACTTTCGGCGCGATTGCAGCGATATCACCCTGAATATAAGCGTCATCGGTGGATACCATGAAGCGGCCTACTATCCACCAGTTATAACCATACCAACCGCTTATGCCTAAAGCAGCCAATACCAAAACAGGCAGCACAATGCGTTTGCCTGCACCCTGTTTCTTTTGTTCTGAAACATGGGCGCCGGTCGGTGGAGCAGATTTTTGGTTTTCCAAATGATCAGGCTGCTTGGTCTGATCTGCTGTAACATCTGGAAAAGGTCGGATTTCAGCGGCCTCGGTTGTGGTAGATGCTGATGATTGAGCCGTCATTGGGGGAGCCTCTTCAAGAGGTAGGTAATTAATGAGTTGCGATATAAGGATGCATATTGATTGAACTCACGGGTTCGATGTTGACATAAGGCATAGCAGCCCTCATATCAAGAGAAATCGAACCGGCGGGTTCTAAAAACTTGTGTAATGATTGTCGCAAGACTAAAGGATAGGCTTGCCCTCAAGAGAGAACGACATGTGTGAAAAGCCGGAGCACCTAGCTGAAACAGATGACAGCAGTAAAATATCGATGACATATGGCAGCCGGCACGGTGCGGGTCAGGATCCGGTCAAACGTGCGCAAATTTTAGCTGGTGCCCAAAAGATTTTTTTCAATAAAAGCTTTGAAGCGGCAAGTATGAACGATATTGCGCGTCAAGCCGGTGTTTCAAAGGGCACACTTTACGTTTACTTTGCTGATAAAGACGCTCTGTTTGAGGCGATTTGTTATGAATATCGCCGTGATATGTTTTCGGAACTGGCGGGGATTTTAGAAAACGGCCCTTATAACAAAGAACGGATCATTATTTTCGGAACCGTGATCGCGCAGCGCTTTTTGGCAGAATCCGCGGTGAGTGCACAACGGATTGTATTGGGGATACGTGACAGAAATCCGGATGTGACTTGCAGCTTTTATCAAAGCGGCCCCAAACATATGTTGGAAAAGCTGGCGCATTATCTTGAGCATCTTGTCGAATTAAAACAATTGCAAATTGCGGATACACATCTGGCCGCTTGCCAGCTGGTTGATTTGTTTTTTGCCGGTCTTTATCGCCCGCGTTTGTTCGGGGTGATCACTGAGGAAGAGGCTTTGCAGCGCATAGAATATAATGTGAAAAATGCTGTCGATTTATTCTTCAAAGGGTATGCCGTAGAATAATGATTGATATGTTTCACCATTTATTTAAACTTATTTAAAGCTCCCACATAATAGGGAGCAATATATTTATGTATAGTTGATGGTGAGTGCTTGATTATGACTATCATGATTTTACCCATTATTATTTTCCCGGTTAAAAATGCATGTTTCTTCTTTTTTTCTTTTCAATTTACTCATTTTAAGTCATAAAACATAGGTTATTTTAGCGATAGCTTATCTAAAGTGTTGCTAACTGACAAAAAATTATGCCTTTAAGGTTCCGCCCATCCTCCCAGGCGTTTGGCCGAGTGAAGTGGTAGCGGTTTGACCATGATAAATTTTGCATGTGCTGATCGTGTGCTGCTTTTAGCAAGGATAATTATTATGAAATATGATTTGGTTCACTTCCCGAATTTCAAGGACACTTTTTTTGGACAGAAGTTCAAGGGTGATATTTTAACGGAATTGCAGCGTATAAAACTAAATACAGGATGCAAACATATTGTGCATGCCTTTTGTAACTGTGCATTTGAGGGGACTAAAATTGCTGACAGCGACATCACTGTTGTCGCAACAGTGCCAGCCACTTGGGTGGCGCGTTATTCGGCAAAAAATTATTTTGCTGTGGATCCGCTTTTTAATGACAATATCCCTGTGGTGACAGGGGACGGATGTGATTTAGTGCAGGATATGTCGTTAGTGGCTAGTGACAATCCGGCGGCAAGCGCCATGTATAAAGATGCCACCAAACATGGGATCGGATCCTTATTTATCGCTGTATCGACACTATATTCCAACGGTATTTCAGGTTGTTCTTCTTTTTCGTTTGATGAAACGGAAGAAAACAGATGTGATTTTGTAGTCCGCATGAGGCCTGTTCTTTTGGAGGCCAGCCGTCAGCTACACGCTATATCAGCAGGTGAAGGCACTGTGCAATCACCACAGGCAGCTTTGCTGACGGCGCGTGAAATTGAATGTTTGACATGGGCGGCTATTGGTAAAACCGATGGTGAAATTGCCGAGATTTTGTCTATTGCCCGTTGGACGGTGGTGACTTATTTGCAAAATGCCAAGATCAAGCTTGGTTGTTCAAACCGGACGGCAGCAGTGGCTGCGGCTTTGACATTAGGGATTATTAAAGAACCTGAAGTGTCACACCTGATCTAAAATTGATGAAAAGAGCGGTTGATGTTTTTCGCAACCGCTCTTCAATGGTTCAAGCCGCAGCCTGACATTGTGCACAAAGGCCACGGAGTTCCAATGTAGTTTTGGCCGGTTTAAAACCGTGTTGGCTACCCCATTGGCGCACCCGGTCTTCAATCAGCGGATCAGCAAATTCATCTACTTGCCCGCATTTTTCACAAATTGCAAAAGCGGTGATGCCGTGTGCGGAACAATGTGGATCGGCACAGGCTACAAAAGCATTCAGGCTTTCCACACGATGCACCATGCCAAATTCCAGCAATTTATCGAGCGCTCGATAAATTTGCAGTGGTGCGCGAATACCATCATCGCGCAACTGATCTAAAATTGTATAGGCACTAAGCGGGGCTTCGGCCTTGCGCAGAACGTCAAAAACAAGAGATTGATTGCGCGTCAACTCGGTTTCAGCATGATGATGATGTGCACTCATTGTTTTTATATCCGTTTCAACATTTTTTTGTTTAATGATAGCAGGCTTAGCACGAAAATGCCAAATGCCGCCACCACGATCGATGGTCCGGACGGTGTATCATAATGGAGTGATCCGAAAAGTCCTGCGGTGACCGCCAGTGATCCGACAACTGAGGCGATAATAGCCATTTTTTCGGGTGTTGTTGCGAAGCGGCGTGCTGTGGCCGCCGGTATGATCAGCATAGCAGTGATGAGCAGAATCCCTACGATTTTCATGGCGATAGCAATCACGACGGCCAGCAAAATCATGAAAACGGTTTGCGACAGATCAGGGTTCATGCCTTCGGCGCGGGCCAGATCTTCATTGACGGTTGAGGCCAAAAGCGGCCGCCAGAGAAAAGCCAGAATAGCAAGCACGACAGCGCCGCCACCATAGATAAATAAAATGTCTGTTCTTGAGACGGACAGAATATCACCGAACAAGAATGACATCAGGTCAACACGCACCCATGTCATGAAGGCAACAATGACAAGCCCAAGCGCTAATGTGGAATGGGAAAGAATACCGAGCAAGGAATCAGATGAAAGACTTTGCTTGCGTTGCAACAGCAGTAAAACAACCGAGATTGATAGCGCGACCAAAAACACACCGAGAATCATATTAATGTTGAAAAATAAAGCAAGCGCCACACCAAGCAAGGCAGAGTGAGACATGGTATCGCCAAAATAAGCCATGCGGCGCCAGATGATGAAGCAACCAAGGGGGCCGGTGGTAATGGCAAGGCCGATACCGGCAATAAGGGCGCGGGTGAAAAAATCGTCAAGCATGGTGCCCGCCTTTGTGATTATGGTGCCCGTCTTCATGATGACAGTTGTCGGTTATGGTGCCGTCTGTATGCAAAACACGCCCGTCGGCCAGATGGGTATGGTCATGCTGATGTTGATAAACGGCTAACGGCAGAGCAGCACGCGCTCCGAACAGCCGCATATAATCGGGACTGGCGCTGACTTCTTCCGGCGTGCCACTGCAGCATATATGTCCGTTGAGACATAAAACGCGGTCTGTTGCTGCCATGACCAAATGCAGATCATGGCTGATCAGCAAAATAGCGCAGCCTGTCTCGTCCCGTATTTTTTGGATCAATTCATAGAGTACGGCTTCACCGTTGAAATCGACCCCTTGTACCGGCTCGTCCAGCACCAGAATATTCGGGTTTCTGGCAATGGCGCGTGCAATCAGGGCGCGCTGCAATTCACCTCCGGAGAGATTAACAATCTGGGCTTTTAAAAGATGTGCAATGCCGACACGTTCGAGCGCTTTCAAACTCTCTTTTTTACTGACCTTTGCGGTAAGCGTCATCAAACGCTCAACCGATAAAGGGAGCGTTCGATCAAGATTGAGCTTTTGCGGCACATAGCCAATACGGACATTAGACTGATGGGATACAAAACCTTCATCTGGCTTGATAATATGCAAAGCCATCTTGGCTGTCGTGCTTTTGCCCGAACCATTGGGGCCGATAAGCGTTACAATCTCTCCGGCACTGACAGTGAGATTGATATTGCGTACCAGCCAGCGGCCATCACGAAAAACGCCCGCATCTTTAAGCTCTATCAAAGGATGCTCGGCATGCTTTGCTGTGCTTTTATTTATGATTTGGTTGGCAGGGGGCATAAATTTTATCCAAAAATGGCTTGCGCGCTTCAATTCGTGACGTTATAGCATTACATCGAATTGTTATACAATAACATATGTCAATTTAATGATGGTAGTCATATCTTTTCAAGAGGTTTATAATGAGCTTTATGCGTAAAATTTTAATGGCGTCGGTTTTGTGCGCATCAAGTGCTTTGGCGGTGCAGCCGGTCTACGCTTTAACAGATACGGATGTTGTCGTTTCAATTAAGCCGCTGCATTCGCTGGTCGCGGCAGTGATGAAAGATGTGGCGGTTCCGCAGCTCATTGTGAAGGGGGCGGGCTCCGGTCATACTTACAGTTTAAAGCCATCGGACGCCAATATGCTGGAAAATGCCAAGGTAGTTTTCTGGACAGGGCCTTCTATGGAAATGTTCTTGAGCAAGCCGCTCGAAACGCTGGGTAAGAAGGCCGAGCAAATCCAGCTTGGCGAAGTGGACGGCTTGACCAAATATGATTTCCGCGAAGGTGGCGCTTTTGAAGGCCACGATCATGGTGATCACGGAGATCATGGCCATGATCACCATGATCATTCCCATGGTTATGATGCGCATTTATGGCTCGATCCGGCCAATGGCGAAGTCATGGTTGAGCAAATTGCCAATGTTTTGAGTGAAGCCGATCCGGCCAATGCCAAAACATATAAAGCCAATGCTGAAAGCTACAAAGAGCGTATTGCAAAACTGGATACGCAACTCGGCCAAGAACTTGAAAGTGTCAAGGGCAAACCATTTGTTGTTTTCCATGACGCTTATCAGTATTTCGAAAAGCGCTATGCTTTAAATACGGTTGGTTCGATCACGGTGAGTCCGGAAAACGCGCCAGGCGCTGCACGTATTAAAGAGATACATGATAAGATTGCAGGTCTTGATGCAGTTTGCGTTTTTTCGGAGCCACAATTTGAGTCGCGTTTGGTGCATACGGTTATTGACGGTACACCAGCCAAAACGGGCGTTCTTGATCCGTTGGGCGCAGAGTTAGAAGACGGCCCAGAGCTTTATCTCAATTTATTGCGCAATCTGGCCGCTTCATTGAAGACATGCCTTAATTAATCAAGGCGGCAATCGCTGGATTGGCGCTTTGCTCTAAAGTGCGATTGTCGAGAACATCGGCAATCGCTTTACGAACATCCAGCATAACGTGGCGAACTTCGCAAAACTCTTCATTACAATCATCGCAAGGTCGATAATCGGTTTTACTCGCACATGATATCGGTGCCAGTGCTCCATCAAGCACACGTATTATATTGCCGATATGAATTTCACTGGCAGGACGCGCCAGACAAAAGCCGCCGCCTTTCCCTTTGCGGCTGTTAACAAAGCCGGCATTGCGCAATTCCGTTAAGATATTATCCAGAAATTTTCGCGGGATTTGGTGTTTGGTGGCAATCTCACCAACCGATACCAGAGTTTCTTGTTCTGAAGTGGCCAGATGGATCATGGCTTTCAGGCCATATTTCCCTTTTTTTGTTAGCATTGCACTGGACTCCCTTATAATACCCGCAATTTCAGGATTAGGTGCAATAAGCCTCGGGTACAAGCCCCCCTTATATATAAGGAAGTCGTTCCGCTCCTGATTAGGGATAAATAACGGGTGATTTCGATTCCTTGATTGGTTGTGGTTTTGTGTTTCGATTTGGTTAATTTTGTTCGTTTTCCCTGTTGAAAAGAAAATTGTAATTTTTGTAAAATTGTCGTTGACAGTTTTAGATTGGTTGCCCTATAAGGCGAACAACGAGGGCGGCGGCGCTGCTAGCGGCAGACAGCTTCGTCCTTGAGAGTGATTGATTGGTTGAAAGATTGATTGGTTATTCGGCGGTGAGATTGGAGAAATCCGGTTTTATTGTTTTGAGAAAATTATTTGCTAAGTAAATGATTTTCTTGCAAGTTTTCGCTTGACAGTGATTGCTTGAGGGGTTAGAAGCCCCAGACGATTTCGGGCCACTTGGAAGCCTTCGGGTTTGAGGGTGGTGAGATTGCCGGACGGTTGAGCGAAGCGCTTGA
>NZ_JBHEEH010000004.1:0-201991 GCF_041929845.1 Paenochrobactrum pullorum | reverse complement strand
TCTCCTTGGTGGCTTTTAAAAACAACCACACTATCGCACAAAAGCGGATCAGGAGGCCGTCCACCACATCAAGTCCATTACATCCATCATTAATAATGCTGGAGAGCAAAGCGAATGGGAAAATAAAGGTTGCGCAGTGGGCGCTAAACCAAGTGCCTCAAGCACATAAAAAGATTATACAAGCATCTGTTCTTTCAAGCCTGACTTACCCAGTTAATATTTTTAGGATTTATCCCAATATTAACAGCAGCTTGAATAGCCCGCTCTCTTAATTCTGTTGGCACATTAGGGGTACGGGATAACACCCAAAAGTATTTCGGACTGGATCCGGCGATTATCGCCCACTGGTAATCTTCGTCTAAGGCGACAATGTTGTAACCGCCATAGAATGGACCAAAGAAAGAAACTTTCAGCGCTCCGACGTCTTTCCCTTGCACAAACACAGCTGTTCCGGAAGCACGTTTGTGTCGATCGGATACTTCATCAACACCGCTATTTAGTACACTTACAGTGCCATCACCGTTAAGAGTATATTCGGCTGTCGTTTTGATTAAGCCTTTCTCGAAACGGTTGTCGACGCGGGCGACTTCAAACCATTTGCCAAGATAGCGGTTTAAATCAAACCCTGTGACCGGTACCACATTCTCAGGAATTTTAGGATTGCTTGCTTTATACAATTTATAGCCAGCGACTAATCCTATTGCGGCCAATAATATCTTTTTAGCGCTCATAACAAACTCCTGTTGGCTATAACATCAACGTATATAAGTATTTAGTGTTCCCAAAGCGATATGGATAAAAAGCAAAACCGCTTTGCATAACCTCATGACATATTCACTCATCATTGTTGCTTTATCAGAACATAAAGCGCATGGTGGGTACCTCGATAGTATTTGAAGCGGGCGCTATCGGTTACGGGTGCGACCCCCTAGCCCCAACAAGGATGGCGATGTGTCCTCCAGAAATATGCGTAAAAACAATCGTTTTCTGATACGCGTCTCCAATATGCGCTGTATATCACCAGTTCCTAGCTTAATTCAGCATAAGAGAACCATGTTGCATTTAAAGCATACAACAAACAACAGAAATGTAATCCACGCTAAGTTCTGCTGATATTTTACGAAGAAATTACATCAATTAAATTATGTTCAAATAAAGGAATGCATCATGGCAAAAGGTATGAATCGCGGAAACCGTGAAGCCAAAAAGCCTAAAAAAGATAAAACGGTAACAAATACAGCAACACCAGAACCGGGTGCCAGCCGGTTTCCAACACCTCAAAAAACTCCATTAAAAAAATAAGTTTTACTTATAATTTTATGGTGGCCTCTCATAAAATAAAATAACGAGGCCACGAAGTTAAGTCATTTTTAGCATCCTAAATATGATGAACTTTGCTCATAACATATACATTGGCATCTCAGATTTAAACGCGAATTCGCACAAGTGCATAATGACTATGAAAATTATATTTTTACTTTAACCCATATAGATTGGATACATCATGAATATGCCAGTATGGATTAAACCAGCTCTTTATGGAGCTGTGGCCGGAGCACTTGTTCTGTGGGCGGTTGGTTTCAGCTGGGCAGGCTGGGTTACGCAGTCGACAGCTCAGCAGCAATCAAGCAGCGCATCAATCGCAGCTGTAAGTACTGCCTTAACACCTTATTGCGTTGCATTATCCCAAAGCGACCCACGTGTTACAGACATCCTAGCCGAACTCAAAGCTGTAGCAGGATATAACAAAAGAAGCGTCATTGAAAAAGCAGGATGGGCTACTCCTTTGGGAACAGATAAACCTAACAACGATTTAGCAAGAGCATGTGCAGATGCACTAGCTGCTGGTTAATTTTCATTTTCTTAAAAAGCTACCATCCCATAGAAGAACTATGTGGAATGGGCAGTTAAGAATTAAAATACGCAAACTGAAAAAGGGCGTTTTAAACTGCCCTTAAATCAGATTATGCTTTAACTGAAAATCACGACGATACAAAATACCGTACATTCCTCTGAAGCAAGCAACGACTTAGCGTGTTTTATATCCCCAATCATCAGCTAAAGCGTCGAGATCACCTTTAAGATAATCGCCGTAGGTGGTATTTTCGCGCTACGTCTTTGCGATGTCTGCAATCTCCATGCCCTGTCCGGTAGCGGAGGCCTTTCTTCGCAATGACAATATACTTTTCCGCAAGATAGAATTGTACAGCTTAAAATTGCCCCCTCTCCTTGCTTGAACTTACGAGCGTCACCGTTCTTGGAGAACCAGTCATTGATAAGCATAGTTGCTGGTTTCATTACGCCATCCCCAACGCATCCATATAAAGCTAAAGCATGTCTCCCAAAAGTGGGCACCGGTTTTGGGATAAAGACATGCGTAAAAACAAAACGCTAGAGCGAGCACAGTGGATACGATTAAGTGCGACACGCTCTAGATATTCGCGGTCTTTTCATTGCCTTCACGCACTGAGCGCCAAGACCATTGGCTTACGCTCTGCAAGCCTTATAACCATGCGGATAGCTTGATTTGTTAATTGTGCTGACAACCGGATTATCTGCTCTAAAGCCGCCTTTAGCCGCACTGCTTGATTGAACCACTTAAAATATTGCCATCTGATCCACTCCATAGAATGGGATTATGATGACTAGCAATTGTCAATATACTTATGGTTAACAAACAACTACTCAAGCTACTTGAAAAAGACTAATACGTAGCCCTGTAGGCTCAAATGCAGCCTGACAAAAAGAAAATTCAAACCCATTCAATATGCAATGTAATTGAAACCCCGTACTAGCGGGGTTTTTAGTATGACAGACTAAATAGCCTTACTGGAAGCAAATTTATTTCTGTACCTAATCGAACTGAACCTCATAGGTCGTTTTAAACTGTTTTGGATCGGCTAATCGGTATTGCTTCAGCAATTCTTTCCACCCGTCTTTGCAACCTATCCGACATATTGATGGAAGTCAGAAGATAATCGACTAGCTTTTTTTGATGAAATTTGCCGGTTAAATACTGACGCATTGCTGAATTAGCTAATGCTTGACCTTCAGTACTATCGATTTTAATTAAAGTTGCAGTACACACCTGTAAAAGTGCTGCATTGATAATGGCAATATCCTTAGAATATAGCTGAGTGATTACATTGTTGGATGACATGTTTTTATCCCTCCGCCTTCGTAATGGGTTACCCAATGAAGACAAAAACATTATAGCACCTAAGTTTAGTATTACCTAACTATCCGGAATCAGGCCGGCCAGTGCAGTTTTTTTGTTGCCCTAATTTGACCAGATCCCCGGTCGGATGCAAAGTGTACATGGAATAATTACCATATTGGCAATTTAAATCCATCAACAGCGGGAAGAGACAATAGCCGTGATCCGCTAAATGATAGAGTTAGAAAATGTCCGCAGCTTTAAAGATTGCACACACAGATTTAGCAGATGCACAAAAGGTTACAGCCATATCCGCCGTCGACCTGCTAAGCACCCCCGCGATTATTCAAAACAGTCAAAACTTATGAAAATGCATGGAAAAACTACCACAAATGGTCGGCTGACTGGCTCCAGGAATATGGTGAGGAACTCCCGCTCCTTTATTACTGATTCAACAAGTGCTTGCGTGATGCCTATCTGGAAATCCGCATCTTCGTCACCGCACCTGTGACCGTCACCACAGAAGCCTTTTCATCGGCTCAGACAGCCGCTCCTCAATTTGGAGGCAGTTAGAAGCGGCAGGTTTTTTTGTACAGCATCAACCCGCTTGATCTAGTAGATAATAAGGAGCTCGCAGCATAAGCGCGGCACTTGAAATTCATACTGAAACAACAATCAGTGCAGCCAAAAAACCAAGGCAGTGCAGCCTTAACTCCAATGCAAATGGCATAATATCAGCTTATCCAAGGCGAAGCTGATTTAGGCTTAGTCAAAGAAATGTTGGTCGTAAGTAAGAAATTTGTAGCGAAACAAGCAAAGCGTTCCCTATCAGTTGCAATTTATATAAATAAGATTTAAAATATATATCCATAATAGATTTATTATTTAAATATAAATTAAAAAATATATTTTTATATAGAGTATATAATAGTAAAAGTAATTTTATTATCAATATTTTAGGATGCCCCGATGCTTAGTTCAATAGAATTATAGTCGATTCAGTTAAATCAACTGTATATGATATCGGGGTGAAATTCGCCCATGTTTATTCAGATGATATTTTTAATATACAAAAAATCAAATAGCCCGAGCACATTCCCAAATTATTTATAATGGCGAAAAACTTCATGACTTCCTAGATTGGTTAATAACTTATCCTGAATACAGACAACCTTTTTCAATTTTAAAGATAGCTTCCCATAAACCAATTCGCATAATTACAAATTAGATGACCAGAATATTGAGCTCTACAACATAATTAAACGAGCAAAAATAGTTTACACTTCAATTATAACCACTTAATTTAATTGAAGAAAAACTATTGACATTTATAAGGATAAGACACGAAAACAAGAAAAAACTCCGACCTCTTAATCAGGAGATCACAGGCTCGATCCCTGTCGCACCCACCAAACTCTCTTCATGATTTAAATATTCCGGCGTGACCGGAAAATATTTTGCGACAATAGCACAAGATAATGCTTCAACTCCCTCAATCTTAATTGCCGCTTCTTTAAAACCACAATAAGTCATGGTGTTTTTATGCTGCCTTTAAATTCTCTAGGGGAACGTATCGTTATTATTGGCCCTTCAAATGCAGGTAAATCCACATTAGCTGTTGCCATTTCACGCAAAATTGGCGTTCCTGCATACCATCTTGATCAATTTCGCCATTTACCCAACACAAATTGGAAAATGCGCGCCGATGAAGAGTTTGAAAACTTGCATAATCAGGCGATTCTAAAAGATCAATGGATTATTGAAGGCAATTACAGCAAATTAATGCCGGCACGGCTTGAGCGGGCAACAGGCGCCATCCTGCTGACATCCAATCGTTGGTTGCGCCTATACCGTTATTTCAAACGGACCCTCCTCAATAATCCTGATCGTGCCGGCCATTTGGAGGGTGCACAAGATGGCATCAAATGGGAAATGATCGACTGGATTGCTTTCAAAACCAAAGATAGTGATCAAAAATATTCCCGAATTCTACACGCTTCGCAACTGCCGCTTGTCGAAGTGCACTTAACCAATGAACTCAGAGCTCTTTATAAAGATTGGGATTTACAAGCTTATACCCGCAAACGACAAAGAGGTTAATTATGAACAATGTATTTGACAAATTCATCGTTCTGACAGGTGGGCCGGGTGCCGGAAAAACCAGCCTGTTGAATGCTTTGGCTCAACAAGGCTGTCACACTTCTGAAGAGGCAGGCAGAGGCATTATTCAAAGCCAGAATTTGATTGAAGGCCCTTATCGCCCCTGGATTGATCCTGCCGGTTTTGCCGAACAAATGCTAGGTTGGGAAATGCGCTCATGGCATATAGCTGAAAAAGCGGGATGCCTGACTTTTTTTGATCGTGGCGTACCCGATATTATCGGTTATTTGAACCTCACTGCGCTTGCAGTGCCAGCGCATATTGTTAAGGCCGCTGATCATTATCGGTATAATAATAAAGTCTTTATTCTGCCACCCTGGAAAGACATTTACGCTCAGGATGAAGAACGCAAACAAACCTTTGAAATTGCAATCGATACTTATAATGCGATGGTTACGGCCTATCGCTCATTAGGCTATCAGCTGATTGAAGTGCCTAAATTGGCGCTTTCCAGCCGCGTTCAATTTATTCTCGATCAAACAGCCGATATTGTTTAAATTGGCGTTTTCAGATTTTTCGACTGACCATCAAACCGGCTAGAATAAAGAAGATACCAATCGCGGTCGGAATATAAAAAACACTGACTGCCCAATCATCGGTAAATTTCAGACATTTAAAAATACCCGCATTGCACCAGAAATTGCTCAGGTAATAGAAATATAAACTACTTCCGGCACAGATAAGAACCCCGAAACTCATCAAAATAATTCTGGTCATACAGTGCACCGGTATCCAAAGCGCGTATTTATAAAAGTACCACAATAATAGCTTGAAGCTGCTGTAAAATATAGCAAGATCATAAAATTACGGAACCAAGACGGGTTTAGATCATTACAATAACAAGCACTACGATCGCAATGACTGCAAGGAGAACACTATGATAACCGGGCCACTATGTCGTGCAGCACGAGCACTAACTGAAATTTCTCGCGACCGACTAGCTTCCACTTCAGGCGTTGATGAAAAAACGATTGAGCATTTCGAAAGACAGCTCGATAAACCTGACGCTGCCACAATCGAAAAACTTCAAGATGCCTTGGAAGATTTAGGCGCAGTCTTTATACCGGAAGATACACGCGGTGTCGGTGTACGGTTGAAATTCACCGCTTCGGAAACCAGACGCCTTTCGACACTAGAAAGTGAAGGAGGCATTGTGCGCTCGGATGACGTGCCTTGAACTCATTCAAACAAAGCGACCCTTACGGGTCGCTTTTTAAATTTGATTACAACATTTATTTTTGCTGATGAAAGCGGATGTGAAGCTTATGCACTTCACTGGCAAAAGGTTCGACCGGCCCTTCAACCACTGTATCTTTGATCACTTCACCAATGCGAAGCGGCTTAACTTTGCCTGATTTTACGCCAAGCTCGCTTAGCCAAGTGATCAATTGTTCTGTGGAACTGGCATAAACAATGCGGCCAAGCTCCGCCCAACCATGCGCCGCTGCACACATCGCACAATGTTCACCGGATGTATAAACTGTGGCAGCCCGCCGTTCTTCTGGTGACATATTTTGCCCTGCCCAGCGGGCAATGGCAAATTCCGGATGCTGGGTATGATCGCCGCCTGCGACGTGATTGTGATCTTCAAAGAGAATTTTGCCATCAGCGGATACCAAAATCGAACCGAAGGGCTCATCGCCTTTATCAACAGCCACACTTGCCAACGCGACACAGCGTTGCAGATATTTATGATCATTTTCCGTAATCATCCACGTTCCTTTCTCGAAGTTTTTTTGCCTTATATTTTCCTGAAAAAAGCAGGATGCGCATATTTCTGCCGCAGTCTTCAATTTCATTAAATGGAATAAAATCAATTTTATAGCTTGAAGAATATAATTTCTCGTTGAATAAAGTATATTCAATAAATTTAATGCTTCAACATGTGTTAAATTTAATTGCGCATCAAATGAACGGAAAGGAAATAAATAATGGCCATCACCCGTAAAGATGAAGACCGCGCGCTGAATAAAGATGAGCTTGAGCTTGTTTCAAAATCGCGCCACCCTGAGCTTCAAGACCTTTCTGATGCTGAACTTAAATCTTTGATTAAACTGGTACGCGAACGCCGTGAAAAAGCAAAAACAGCTGCCAATCAACGCCGCCGCGAAATGAAAGGCCGTTCGGCACCGCGTGGCACGACGCCATCTACAGCTGATGACGGCTCCCGCTTGAAAGTCCGCGTTCTGGCCATGGCAATGAGCCGTTTGAATGCGGAAAGCCAGCGTCGTCAGCAAATGGCTGCTCATCTTGAGCTTATCGCCAATGCCGAACATGCATTGGAACTTAAAAAGGCCGCAGCCGACACCAAAACGCCTTTCAACACACGTCACGCTCATAAAGGCGTTAAAGATACCGCTGCCATCCGTGCAAAAAATCTGATCAACCCTATGGAACGTGGCCGTCAGAAAAAAGCAGCAAGCGTGGCACAGGCAAAAATCGACAATCGCCAGAAAAACGCATCCTGATTGATTTTAAAGCGAGGCTTCGTCAAGCCTCGCTTTTTTTAATGACTGAGCAGATGTTTTATCAAAACATAGTTTAAGTCGTTAGAAAATAGCTGTTTCATTGATTATAATCATTGCTACAGCCTGTAAAGAACAGCATTTTATCCGAGCGATAAAAAGGTAGTCCCATGTATAATCATATTCTCATCACCACAGACGGTTCCGCTCACTCCGAAAAATCAGTCGAGCAGGGTTTGAATCTGGCACAGAAGCTCAATAGTAAATCCACCATCATCACTGTCACATCGCCATATACCATTTCCGGTTTGCCGGGCGGCTGGACAGACACGCAGGCTTTCATTGACCAGTATGATCAAGAATGGAAAGATTATGCCGACAAAACGCTGAATGAAGCCAAGCAGCGCGCTGACGGATTGAACATCAAGGTTGATACACTGCATATGAGCAATATTTCAGCCGCCGATGCTATTTTGGAAGCCTCGAAGCAACTTGGCTGTGATTTGATCGTGATGGCATCACATGGCCGCACCGGCTTGAAGCGCATGTTGCTCGGCAGCCAGACCAATGAAGTCATCAATATGAGCCAAGTACCGGTTCTGGTCGTTCGTTGATTATCAAAAAAATCAAATTATCAATGAAAAGAGCAGTTCCAAGAGCTGCTCTTTTTTATTTTTGTCACAAATAAAGATGCCCGTCAGCAACTTTAACCGCACTGCCGCCAATACGCGCATTGATTAAAATCTGCTGTTTAACCTCCAGCTCCAGACGGATGCGCGACTGGCGCCCCATCTCGATGCCCTGTTCGATCCATAATTGCGCAATGCCATCAAGCGGCTGATCAAATTTATGCACGACCCCGGAAAAAGCAGCAACAGCCGAGCCGGTCGCCGGATCTTCATAAACATTGCCTTCAGTTACAAACATTCTGGCGTGATAATCACTGTCAAACAAACGCGTATCGCGGCAATAAATATAAACAGGCAATGAACGCCCGTTTACATTCGCCAGATTTTCACGCACAAAAACTGGATCAATAGAAACTTTGGCGGCAGCAATCATATTGGCAACCGGTATCATCAGATAAGGTGCACCTGCACTCCACACACCCGGCACATGATTTTCAAAACCAACCTCATGTGCACCAAGGCCGATGGCAGCAGCGGCTTCTTCACGCTCGATTTTAATTTCCAACTGTTTAGGCAATTGCGGCAAATCAAATTCGGCAAAACTTACTTTTTCCTGCCTATTGACGACACAGCGCACCAGACCGATTTTTTCTTCCAGAACAATTATCTGATCAACTTGCGCTTGATTTTGCAATCTTTCCACCAGCGAAATGGCGGTGCCAACGGTCGGATGACCGGCAAATGGCAGCTCAAAACCAGGCGTAAAAATTCTGATTGCTGCCCTATGCTGCGGATTATCAGCCTCGCAAATAAATACCGTTTCCGATAAATTAAACTCGCGTGCGATGGAAAGCATTTCCGCATCCGTCAACCCTTGTGCATCATGAACGATAGCAAGTGGATTTCCGGCCAAAGCCTTATCGGTGAAAACATCGTAGATTTCATAAAATCTTGCAGATGACATCCGGTAATTGCCTCACAAATCTGTCGAAATCAGAGGCGCTCTATTCAATAGAATAACGCCACTCCGTCGCGCCTCTATAGATACCCGATTTTCTTACAATGTCATCCACTGCTTAGAGTTTATTTATCGCTAAAATGCCAGTCCGCAAAAGCACGTACATATGTGGGGGTGTCCTCGCCCATCATTCCCGCCGCCGAAACAGCAATAACATCATCAAGTTCCGGCTCGACTTGTGCTGCTAATGTCTCACGAATTTGCGCCGTCAGTTCTGCTGCTGTTTTGTCAAAATAATGACGTTTGAACAAAGCAACCGAGCGATTTCCGGTGACAAGTATATAGCCCTCCTCTGCCTGTGCATCTCTCAAATCCAGCCCTGTTTCTTCTTTAACCTCACGGTGCATATTAAAATCATAATCAACGAAGCCGTTTTTCACATCATGATCATCAATCGAACCGGCAGGAAAATAGATGCGGGATGCGGCAGCCGTCGAGCCTCCCATACGCGCCGCGATAAGAACATTATCGGATGAGACGATCACCCCGATACCGAAAATATGCCAAGGGCGCACCGGTTCCTGATCTTTGCGCCAATACATCAATGTCGCATAAAAATCGCGGATAAAACCTGCTTCAAAAACACCATTTTCAAACCGTGCTTCAGGCGCCAGATAAAGCTCGCCGTTAAAAAGCGCCGACTGTCTTTTCACTTCCTGCTGCCAGTTTTCTGCAATCGCCTCACTGTGTTGCACTGCATAATCAAGCGGCCCATCCACAATGCGCACATCAATTTGTGTGGCTTTATAAACGGTATTTTCACGGCATTGATCCATTGATTTATCCCATTCAATTGATGCTGCACCATAGCGCACTGTGTTTGAAAATTTAAACGGTGATTATCCAAATAGATATCAGACAATAAAAAAAGCCGCCCTGCCTTATTGAAAAGACAGGGCGGCTTTCAATCATGCAAAAACTGCAAAATTAATTACGGGTGTTATCAACCAGCTTGTTCTTAGCGATCACCCTCGCGGCATAGCCGCGAAAATAACGAATTAGTTGCGGGTTTTGTCAACCAGTTTGTTCTTAGCAATCCATGGCATCATACCACGCAGCTTTGCACCAACTTCTTCGATCTGGTGATCGTCGTTCATACGGCGGATACCCTTGAAGCGGGATGCACCAGCTCTATATTCCTGCATCCAGTCAGAGGTAAACTTACCAGTTTGAATATCATGCAGAATGCGCTTCATTTCCTGCTTGGTTTCAGCATTGATCACGCGTGGACCCGAAACATACTCACCCCATTCAGCAGTGTTGGAGATCGAGTAGTTCATGTTGGCGATACCGCCTTCATAGATCAGGTCAACAATCAGCTTCATTTCGTGCAAGCACTCAAAGTAAGCCATTTCAGGTGCGTAACCTGCTTCAACCAGAACTTCAAAGCCAGTGCGGATGAGTTCAACAACACCACCGCAAAGAACGGCCTGTTCACCAAACAAGTCGGTTTCGCACTCTTCTTTGAAAGTGGTTTCGATAACGCCGGAACGACCGCCGCCAACGCCTGAAGCATATGACAAAGCCAGATCATGCGCATTGCCGGAAGCATCCTGATGGATAGCAATGAGGCAAGGAACGCCGCCACCTTTCTGATATTCGCCGCGCACGGTGTGGCCAGGGCCTTTAGGCGCAATCATCACAACGTCAACGGTCTTTTTCGTTTCGATCAGACCGAAATGAACGTTCAGACCGTGTGCGAAAGCAATCGCTGCACCGTCACGCAGATTAGCATGGATATGATCTTTATAGATGTCGGCCTGCAACTCGTCAGGGGTCGCCATCATCATCAGATCAGCCCATTTGGCTGCATCTGCAACATTCATAACTTCAAAGCCGTCAGCTTTAGCTTTAGCAACGGTTGCTGAATCTTCACGCAGTGCAATGCGGATTTTTTCTGCACCGGAATCTTTCAAGTTCAGTGCGTGTGCACGACCCTGTGAACCATAACCAACAATAACAACATTCTTGGTTTTGATCAGGTTTACGTCGGCATCACTATCATAATAAACGCGCATTTTAAGTGTCCCTTTGTTAAAGCGTGTTATCTTTTAAGGCTTCCTTGCGGTCGCCGTTCCTCTATGCCCCGTAGAGGGCAAAAAACTGTCGTGTTGCCCGTCTGGCATCACGAATAACTTCAGCATCATCCAGTTTGCGCTCATCCCCCAGCAGCAAACGAATTTGTATGTCACGTACAACCAGACCGAAAAATGTCCGGAAAGCTTCATCTGCATCATCAAAAGAAAGCAAGCCCGCTTCCTGCCCCATGGTTAAAACCGGCTTCAAACGCGCAGCCATTGCAGCGGGGCCGTTGGCCACAACTATACGCCCCAAGGCGGACTTACCCGAACCTGCATGACTGACCGCCAAACGGTTCAAAGCAATGGAAGTCTCGCCAGACAAAACCAACAACCAGTCACGGGCAAAATGTTCGAGCGTTGAAAAAAGCGCTTCTGCGTCCAGCTTTTCACGCGCCACCGGCACAACCCGCACTTTGGATGCTTGCCAGCGCACCATTTCAGTCAGCAAACCATCACGATCGCCAAACCATTTATAAAGGCTTTCTTTCGAGCAATTGGCAGCGCGCGCAATACCTGATGTCGTCAGCGCACGGTCGCCCCCTTCCACCAGCAAACGCAAGGCCTGCTCCAGAACATCGTTCTGACGCGGCGACAATCCATGCGAAAATTCAGCACGCATATTATCCGCGGCTTCATTATGCATTGAACTGTTTTGCGTATCTTCTGCTGACATGATGAATCAGAACCCCTCCAGATCTCAAATCTGTACCGTACGGTACGGTTCTTATTCATAAAAGGAGATTCCACACGCGTCAAGGGTGTTTTACATTTCAGCTAAATTTTGAAATTTTATTACGCTAAGCGCTTTAGATATTCACCTGTGTCCCGATTTCCACCACACGTCCTGTCGGAATATGGAAATATTGCGTCGCATCGGCGGCGCTGCGCGCCAATATAATGAAATATTTAGACTGCCAAAGCGGCATTTCTGATTGCGGTGAGGCTTTTAATGTACGCCGTGACAAGAAAAAAGACGTGGTCATGATGTCATATTTCCAGCCAAGTTTGCGGCAAGCCCCCAAAGCACGCGGGATATTCGGCTGCTGCATATAGCCAAAGCTCAACGTCACCTGCATGAAGCGCTCATTAAATTGCGAAACACGGGCGCGGTCGGCCGCTTTGACCCAAGGTTTATGCACTGTCGCAATAGTGAGAAAAACATTACTTTCATGCAAAACCTTATAATGTTTCAAACTATGCAGCAGTGCTGTGGGCGCCGAATGCAAATTGCTGGTCAGGAAAACCGCAGTGCCGGGCACCAATAATGGTGGTTTCTTATCCAGTTGCTTTACAACAGCCTCAAGCTCCACCTCGCTTTTACGGGTTTTAGCCAGCAACAACCGCGAGCCACGCACCCATGTCCACATGGTCAGACCAACGAGCATTGCCATCAGCAATGATACCCAACCCCCATCCAAAACTTTAAAAATATTTGCGGTGAAAAAGAGCAGATCAATTACCAGAAAACCAGCGATCAACGGCACAACAACAGCCAAACGCCATTTCCACACTTTGGACATCACAAAGAAGAACAGGCTGGTGGTCACCAGCATATTGCCCGTGACGGCTATCCCGTAAGCAGAAGCCAGATTACTGGATTTTTCAAAACCAAAAACCAGCAAAATCACCGTAAGGCCGATCACTAAATTCACTTTAGGAATATAAATCTGTCCATGCAGTTTTTCTGATGTGTGCTGAATTTCAAGTCGCGGCAGCAGTCCCATCTGCACGGCTTGGCGCGCCACCGAAAAAGCACCGCTTAGCACAGCCTGACTGGCAATCACGGTGGCAAGGGTTGCCAAAATCACCATCGGCCAAAGCGCAAATGTCGGCAACATCTGATAAAATGGCAGATCCGGCATACTACCATGAGAAAATACAAAAGCGGCCTGCCCGAAATAATTGAGCAACAGACATGGGAAAACAACCCAAATCCAAGCGCGCACAATCGGCTTAACGCCAAAATGCCCCAGATCGGCATATAATGCTTCCGCACCAGTCATCGCCAAAAACACGGCGCCTACGGTGATAAAAGCCGTTGCAGGGCTGGAAATTAAGAAATGTAAAGCAAAATAAGGGTTTAATGCAGCCATCACCGATGGGTCATCAAAAATATGATACAGGCCAAATCCGCCTAAAGCCAAAAACCATATCAGCATTATGGGGCCAAAGATGATTGCCACTCTGCCAGTGCCGTATTTTTGAATAGCAAAAAGCACCAACAAAATGGCTACCGTAATCGGCACGACAAAATGACTTAAATTGGGAGCAACTATTTCCAATCCTTCAACGGCGGATAGAACGGAGATGGCTGGCGTAATAACGGCATCACCAAAGAAAAGTGCCGCCCCACAAATCCCGACGCCTAAAATAATATCCGGATATTTTTTAACGCCGCTTTGCACCAGCGCCATCAGCGATAAAATACCGCCCTCACCGTTATTATCGGCGCGCAAAACAAAGAGCACATATTTGACGGTCACAACCAGCGTCAAAGCCCAAAAAATCAGTGAGACAACGCCTAAAATATCAGCGCGTTCGATCGCATCATCACCGCTTGCAGCACGCAACGCTTCACGAAAAGCATAAATCGGACTGGTGCCGATATCGCCATAAACCACACCCAAAGCACCGAGAATTAAAAGCCGCATCGAATCCGGCTTTGGATTGTCGATCTCCAGATCATCATTTTCAAAACGTGGTGGTTGAGACATATGCGAAAAACTGCTTCCGCTGTTCATGCTCTGACGCCTTATAAATAAAGTAATGCGGCTTGGCTAAGATAGGCATACATATTTATAGTCTGCCTGCAAGCGCCAAGACCGTTAACAAACGACATAAAAATTCGTTCCGTAAAAAAATGCATTTATTTAAACAAATGGCCTGCACGTCTCTACAACGTACAGGCCATGTCAAACAAACTTAAGTAATTGGGTGAAAGTTTAATACTCAACTTTCCAAAGCAGCGATAAAGCGCTTAACGCTTGCCTCCATTCCGTAAATCAAAGCATCTGCCGTCAAACCATGACCGATAGACACCTCTTTTAAAGATGGAATAACCATAGTTAGCGCTGTAATATTCTCGACAGTCAAGTCATGTCCAGCATTGATTTCCAAGTCCAGACTATCAGCTTTGGCAGCCGCCAGACGCAGCTGTTCCAATTCAATTAAAGCCTTTTGCGGCTGATCGTAACAGGCGCCATAAGGGCCGGTGAAAAACTCCACCCGATCCGCGCCCAAGTGTTTCGCAATGTCGAGACCCTTTTCGGTCGGATCAACAAACAGCGACACACGTATATGCTGCGCCTTCAAACGTGCAATGACAGGCACCAATGTTTCTGCACTTTTATCAAAATCCCAACCATGATCGGAGGTGGATTGCGCCGGATCATCAGGCACCAATGTCACCTGCTCCGGCTGATGCTTTTCCACCAGTTCCAGAAAGTCCTCGCTCGGATAACCTTCAACATTAAATTCGGCTTGCGGAAACTCATCATCCAAAAGTGCACGAATATCAGTCAGATCAGAAAATCTGATATGACGTTGATCAGGGCGCGGATGCACGGTCAACCCGCAAGCGCCAGCAGCTAAAGCAATGCGCCCTAGTCCTGTAACACTTGGCCATGGCAAATCACGTCGATTGCGCAACATGGCGATAGCATTCATATTTACAGATAATTTTGCCGACATAACCGCCCCTGTCTTTATCAGTTCAAGTGGGACTTGATTACAAACCCCGCATCCATTGGTCAATGATGCTATATTGGGGCAAGGTTTTTAGCGAAAGCCGGTTTTCAGCCGTCTTGCTATGCCACGAGAATGCCATTTCCTGCCCTCACACTGTTATCACTTAGCACAAGGAGAAGTTGTATGCGTAATGACACTGTTTCAGCCATCCGCAAAATTGAAACCAACCGGGATGATTTATTCGCTTATGAAATAGCGGGCCATATCACCAGTGCAGAAGTGGAAAACATCTATGGCTTGCTTACCGGTGCTTACAGCCAGCATGAAGCTATCGACCTTCTGATCCGGCTTGTGGATTATGAAGGTGTAGATTGGCCAACTCTGTTTTCGCAAACAACTCAGGATTTACGCAATGATGCACTCAAGCATCTTAAAAAATACGCTGTGATCAACGGGCCATTATGGCTTGAGGCCAGCATCGCACTGGTGCAGCCATTTCTCTCCGTCGAAATCAGAGCTTTCAATGCAGACGACGAGAGCGAGGCTTGGGCTTGGCTTGACGCCAAACCTGTTTGAACTTATTTGACGATGATCAACTGTTCAGCCGCGCGGGTGATGGCCGTATAAAGCCAGCGCTCGCGCGTATCGCGAAAGGCATAGCTTTCGTCAAACAGCACCACATTATTCCACTGCGAACCCTGCGCCTTATGGGTAGTAAGCGCATAGCCATAATCAAAATCATCAAAGCGCTTTTTGGTGCTCCAAGGAATTTCCGTATCCGGATCTTCAAATTGTGCTTTCAATAGTTTGATCTTGGCAACGCCGCGACCCGGCTCGTCATCTTCCGGCGAAACCAAAAGATTAATGCCCGGCTTCACGGTCTCGCGTGATGAAGTCATCACCTTCCACAATGAACCATTGAGCAAGCCTTTGGCCGGATCATTGCGTAAACAGACAAGCTTGTCGCCCGCTTGCGGATAATCGGCTGTGAAGCCTTTCAACTCACGCAGGCGCTGATTATAGCGTTTGCGCGTTCTGTTGGTACCAACCAATACCTGATCGGCTGCCAGCACTTCCGCCTGATCGACTTGTGATTTAGAAATCACCCGTGCACGGCCATAATCGCCATAAGCCAGATCACGCCCTTCCCGCACATCGAGCGCCATCTGGATGATTGGGTTGTCACGCGCTTGCCGGTGAATTTCAGTCAGCAGATAATCCGGCTCATGTTCGGTGAAAAAGCCGCCACCGGAAATCGGCGGCAGCTGACCCGGATCACCCAGCACCAAAATCGGTGTGCCGAAAGACATCAAATCGCGTCCCAATTGCTCATCAACCATCGAGCATTCGTCAACAACAATCATGCTGGCTTTGGCGACAGGGCTTTGACGGTTCAATGAGAAGGTCGGCGCAATGGATGTTTTACCCGTTGTTTCATCCTCAATCGCCTCTTCGCCTTTAGGGCGATAAATCAGTGAATGAAGGGTGCGGGCATTGCTCGCACCTTTGCTGCGCAAAACCTGCGCGGCCTTACCTGTAAAGGCTGCGAACTGAACATCGCCGTCGACGTGTTCAGCAAAATAGCGCGCCAATGTTGTCTTACCAGTCCCCGCATAGCCGAACAGGCGAAAGATCGGGCTACGACCCGCTTTCAACCATTTTTCGACTTCCTGAAGAGCCTGATCTTGTTCCGGTGAAAACTGCATACCCCTTCAGACAGGATTCGCCGCGTAAGGGCAAGACCAACCGGAACAAAGAGTGAAGATTATTTTAACATCGGCCAAAGACTGGCCACTAAAAGCAGGGCCATCACGATATTGAAAATTTTAAGCTTCACCGGATCAGAAAGCCAATTACGCAGCAAAGTTCCAAACCCCGCCCATAAGGAAACGCTAGGAAAATTAACCAGCGCAAAAACTACGCTCACCAGCAATAGTGACAGCCAGTAATTATCGTGACTGACATAAGTAGCAATGCCGGTAACACCCATCACCCATGCTTTCGGGTTTACCCATTGAAAAGCAGCCGCCTGCAAAAAGCTCATCGGCTTGCCATCCGCCTTTTTGCTTTCGCCAACACTCGTGGAGGTGGCAATTTTCCAGGCCAGATAAAGCATATAAGCCCCACCGGCAAATTTTAGCGCCAGATAAAGCGGCGGCACCATTTCCAGCAAGGCGCCAAGCCCCAAACCGATACCAATCAGCAGCACGAAAAAGCCAACACCGATGCCGATCATATGCGGCAGCGTGCGACGAAAACCAAAGTTTACGCCCGATGCCAGCAGCATCAGATTGTTTGGGCCGGGTGTGATTGAAGTTGCAAAGGCAAAAACTGCAAGGGTCAAAAATATTTCAGCAGACATAGCGCTGATGCCCTCCCGCGGGCGCAAAAATGGTGACTGCATGAAACATGCACATACAGCCACCTTTTATATAAAATTACATGCCTTGCGGGCCGCGGTTCATCGCAGAAACACCGGTGCGGCAAACCTCAACCAGCCCGAGCGGTTTCATCAGCGAAATAAACTGATCCACCTTGGCAGTTTTGCCGGTAATTTCCACAATGAAATGCTCGGTCGTTGCATCAACGATTTTTGCATTAAACGCATCGGTCAAACGCAAGGTTTCAGCGCGTGCTTCACCTTTGCCTGCCACTTTAATCAGTGCCAGTTCACGCTCGATCGGGCGATCATAGCCAAGCTCAATCGCGCGGTGGCTCAAATCGACCACGCGGTGAACCGGTACAATACGCTCCAGCTGATGACGGATCTGATCGAGCACATGCGGTGTGCCGCGTGTCACGATGGTAATGCGCGACAAATGCTGTTCGTGCTCGGTTTCCGACACGGTGAGGCTTTCAATATTATAGCCACGACCGGAGAAAAGACCAATCACGCGGGCAAGAACGCCCGGTTCATTATCAACCAGAACGGCCAAAGTGTGGGTTTCTGGTGTCTGTGTTTCGGTCGCAATGAAATATGCGGAACCGGATGCTAGATTTTGTGCATTCATAATATCTTCCCTCCGGCTCAAACGAGCAAACGACCTTCAGCATCAATGGCATTGGCAACAACTTCATCCGTTGCTTCATCCGGCAAAAGCATTTCATTATGCGCTTTACCAGATGGAATCATCGGGAAACAGTTGGCTAGATTAGCCACACGGCAATCAAAGATCACCGGCTTGTTGACGGCAATCATTTCTTCAATGGCTGCATCCAGTTTCGATGGCTTGTCGCAACGGATACCATGCGCGCCATAAGCTTCTGCCAATTTAACAAAATCAGGCATGGCTTCGGTGTAAGAATGAGACAAACGGTTGCCATGCAGCAATTGCTGCCATTGACGCACCATACCCATATATTGGTTATTCAAAATAAAAATCTTGATCGGCGCACCATGCTGAATGGCGGCAGACATCTCCTGAATACACATCTGGATAGACGCATCGCCGGCCACATCAATCACTAAGGCATCCGGATGGGCAATCTGCACGCCTAACGCTGCCGGCAGACCATAGCCCATCGTGCCCAAGCCACCTGATGTCATCCAGCGGTTCGGCTCGTCAAAATGGATAAACTGCGCTGCCCACATCTGATGCTGGCCAACTTCAGTGGTGATAAATGTTTTGTGCTTTTTAGTCAGCTCATTCAAACGTTCCAGCGCATATTGCGGCATAATAACATCATTATTCGTCTTATATGCCAATGAGTTACGGGCACGCCAACGCTTAATTTGATCCCACCAGCCGCCAAGCGCATTCTTGTCTTGGCTTGTGGAGGACGCACGAATCTGACGGTTCATATCTTCCAGAACATGCGCGACATCGCCGATGATCGGCAGATCAACACGAACGGTTTTATTGATGGAAGACGCATCAATATCAATGTGAATTTTCTTCGAAAACGGCGAGAAAGCATCCAGACGTCCGGTGATACGGTCATCAAAACGCGCACCAACACACAGCATCACATCACAATCATGCATGGTCATATTGGCTTCATAAGTACCATGCATACCGAGCATGCCAAGCCAATTATCGCCCGACGCCGGATAAGCACCCAAACCCATCAGCGTTGAAGTGATCGGGAAATTGCCAAGCTCGACCAATTCGCGCAGTAACTTGGAAGCAGCAACTCCGGAATTGATAACACCCCCACCGCTGTAGATGACCGGCTTTTTCGCCTTCAACAGCATTTCCACGGCTTGCGCGATATCACGGGTGTCGCCGTTTAAAACCGGACGATAACTGGTGCGCGGCGAAGTTTGTGGTGGTGTGTAGATACCGGTCGCGAACTGAATATCTTTAGGAATATCAACCAGAACAGGCCCGGGACGGCCCGTAGTCGCCACATGGATAGCTTCATGCAGGATACGAGACAGGTCGTTGACGTCTTTCACCAGCCAGTTGTGCTTGGTGCAAGGACGGGTGATGCCGATGGTATCAGCTTCCTGAAACGCATCCGTACCGATCAATGAGGTCGGCACCTGACCGGAAATGCACAACAGCGGGATGGAATCCATCAAAGCATCTTGCAAAGGGGTCACCGCATTGGTGGCACCAGGGCCGGAGGTTACCAGCATCACGCCGAGCTTGCCGGTAGAACGCGCATAACCTTCAGCCGCATGACCGGCACCCTGCTCGTGACGCACCAGAATATGCTGCACCTGATCCTGCTGGAAAAGCTCGTCATAGATAGGAAGGACAGCACCGCCGGGATAGCCGAAAATATGTTCCACACCATGGTCGATCATGGCCTGAATGACCATTTCAGCTCCGGTCATTTCCCGTTGTTCTGTCGAACCCGTGCCCGCCTCGCGTTTACCTGCAGTCATTTCCTTAGTTCCTGTCTGTGTTCACTTAATCTGCCGTTGTATTTTGATAATAAAAAAGGCTCCCTTTAGGGAGCCTGTCTTTCGCGCATGGGAGCTTTCGCCGGATGGTTACACCACCCTGCCCATGCGCCTTACCACCACAAGAATAATAAACTTTTTCATGAGTGAACAGTAATCACGGCTTTTGCGAAGGTCAACGCATAAATTCAAATAAATATTAAAAAAATCGCAAAATTCGCATGAAAATTACGTACATCTTGCTGCATCATTCCAATCCGACCGGCAAAAACCCGTCTTTTCATCAATCAGGCCCGTTTTTTCATCAATCAGGACGGTAAATCTTCCAGCTTTCATCCAACTGATTGCGAAACCACGTGCTTTGACGTTTGGCATATTGGCGCGTAGCTGTCACCGCCAGTTCAATCGCGCGTTCGCGGCTCAAGTACCCAGCCTGATAGTCAGCAATCTCGCGTACACCAATCGCTTTCATGGCAGGCAAGCTCGGGTCAAGCTGCAAGGCCATCAGCTTGGCGACTTCACCTTGGGCGCCACCATCCCACATCAGAGCAAAGCGATCAGCAATCCGCTCGCGCAAAACCGGACGCTCCTGTGTGACCACAAATTTCTGTGCCGCCTTTTCATCCACCAAAGCTTGGCCTGTCTGCTTTTGCCAATAAAGCAATGACTTTCCGGTGGCTTTGATAATCTCGAGGCTACGCAAAATGCGTTGACCATCGGCGGGCATCAGACTTGCTGCCATTTCCGGATCAATTTCGGATAGAATCTTGTGCAGATTTTCTGCGCCCTCATCTTCCATCCGGCTGCGCCAATATTGACGGATATCATCCGGTACATCAGGAATTTGCGACAAGCCACCCACAAGAGCGCGAAAATAAAGTCCTGTTCCGCCTACAAAGACCGGCACCCGACCTTGGTTTTCCGGCCGCGCCAACAAGGATTTCACATCATCGAGCCATTTGCCGGTTGAATAAGTAACCGATGGCGGCACATGACCATATAAATAATGCTGGGCTTCAGCCAAGTCTTCTTCTGGTGGCCGCGCAGTCAAACGATCCAAAACATCATAGACCTGCATGGAATCTGTATTTACAATGAAGCCACCGTGTTCTTTTGCCAGTTTGAGTGCAAGAGCTGACTTGCCGCTGGCGGTTGCTCCGGCTATCAGAATAGCATTCTTAACTGCTTCACTCATTACAGGTATTGCTCCATGTCATCGTCTGCGCCACTTGTTGCTACTCTGATTTCCAACCCTGAAGTGCATGCTCTCACCGCAAGTCTCGGCAGTAAAGCGTCAGAAGCAGTAAAGGCAAGCGGTCTTTACTGGCTGGCAGATGGCATTGCTTGTGATCTGGCTTTACCCAAAGACATCACCATTGAACAAGCCAAAAGTGAACTAGCACTTATAATCGGCGACGAACCAATCGATATTATTGTGCAGCCACAAGAAACCAGACGCAAGAAATTGCTGCTGGCAGATATGGATTCTACCATGATCCAGCAGGAATGCATCGACGAACTGGCCGAAGAGGCCGGTTTTCGCGATCAAGTGGCAGGTATCACAGCACGCGCCATGAATGGGGAAATTGCTTTTGAACCAGCTTTGCGTGAACGCGTGGCACTTCTTAAAGGTCTTTCCTTTTCCGTGATTGATCACGTCATTGCCAATCGCATCACCTTGATGCCGGGCGGCACTGAACTGGTGCGCACCATGAAAAAACATGGTGCTTATACCGCACTTGTCTCCGGCGGCTTTACTGCCTTCACTAATGTAATTGCAGAGATGGTCGGCTTTGATGAACACCGTGCCAATACATTGCTCACCCATGAAGGTCTCCTCACGGGTGAAGTCAGCGATCCGATTTTAGGTCGTGAAGCCAAAGTCGAGCGCTTGGAAGATATTTCCGCACGTCTTGGCATTTCCGTGGCTGAAGCGATTGCTGTGGGCGATGGTGCCAATGATCTTGGCATGTTGCAGCTTGCCGGCAGTGGTGTCGCACTGCACGCCAAACCATCGGTTGCCGCACAAGCAGAGATGGTTGTAAATTATGGTGACCTGACCGCCCTTCTCTATATTCAGGGCTATCGAAAAACGGATTTTGTCAAATGATTATCCTTGAAACTGAACGACTGATTATCCGCAATTGGCGCGAAAAAGACCGGGAATTGATGCATCGTCTCAACCACGATGATCAAATCATGGAGTTTTTCCCTTTCCGTCGCAATCGTGAAGAATCTGACCAGCTCTATGATCGCTTCTATAAAATGATTGTCGATACTGGCTACGGCTTTTACGCATTAGAGCGAAAAGACAATGGCGAATGCATCGGGTTTTGCGGGCTTGCCGAAACACATATGGAGCCATTTTTTAAAGATGGTACCGTAGAAATCGGCTGGCGTCTGATCCCTGAAACATGGGGCAAAGGCTATGTCAGTGAAGCTGCAAATGCGCTGCTCGAATATGGCTTTATGGAAAAAAACTTAGACGAGATCGTCTCATTTGCCGTTCATAATAATGAGCGTTCCACCGCAGTGATGAAACGTATCGGCATGAATTATGACCAGACACGTGATTTCTCTCATCCTAATGTCAGTGACAACTATCCGCAGTTGCAGCCCCATGTCACCTATGTGATGAGCCGCGATGAATTCTTGCAAAAACGTGAATCACATTCTGAGTAATCACGTTTAACGCACTGTAAAAACAATAAAAAAGCCGCCGGAAACCTTGATCGTTTCGGCGGCTTTTTTGTATAATCTGATGCAATTAATCGATACGGATGGTCACAAAACGCAATTCGCCACTGCGTGAGGCGAGCATAATCAAAGCATTTTTACGCCCCTGACGTTGCAACGCTTCAATGCGCTTTTTCACATCTTGCGGGGTTTTCATCACTTCCTGCCCGATATCGACAATAACTTCACCGGCTTCAATACGCTTTGTGGCAGCCGCTGAATTTGGTACCACATCCTGCACCACAACGCCCTCCACCTCATCATCAATACCATAGATGCCGCGCATATCATCATCCAACATACCAAGCTTCATACCCAAAACGTTTATGGCAGGCGCAGCGGGCGCTTCAGGCTTCGTCGGATCAATTACCTTATCACCACTTGTCTCAGCATCTTCTTGTGATGGTGCAAGCGCTGGCGGCGGCGCCTGATCTTCTGTTTCCAGCTCGTCACCATCCATCATCTCTTCATCTTCCTCATCCACGGAAGAAGATGCCTTGTCACTCTCGACCATACGGCCAAGCTTCACTTTAACTGTCTGCTCTTTGCCATCACGCTGGATGACAATATCAACCACATCATCAACGGCACTTTCCGCCACAAGACGCGGCAGGTCGCGAGCGGCCTCTACCGCCTTGCCATCAAAACTTAAGATCACGTCACCGGCTTTCAGCGCTTTGTTGTCAACCTCGGCATCATCAATCAGACCGGCAACCAGTGCGCCTTTCACTTCTTTAAGACTGAGGCTTTCCAGCATATCATCGCTGATAGGCTGGATACGCACACCAAGCCAACCACGGCGCACTTCGCCAAACTCTTTCAGCTGATCTAAAACGCTAGCCGCAATTTCTGATGGAATTGCAAAGCCGATACCAATCGAACCACCGGATGGCGAAATAATCGCCGTATTGATCCCGATGACATTGCCATCCATATCAAAAAGTGGGCCACCGGAATTACCACGGTTGATCGCTGCATCGGTTTGGATAAAACTATCATAAGGGCCGGAATTAATGTCGCGTTTTCGCGCCGAAATAATGCCAACCGTCACCGTACCGCCAAGGCCGAACGGGTTACCAATAGCCATCACCCAATCACCAATGCGGGCAGTTTCCGAATGCCCCAATTGTACCGCAACCAGCTTGCGTTTCTTCGGATCCACTTTCAAAAGGGCAATATCGGTTTTAGTATCGGTGCCGACAAGCTCAGCTTTCAATTTGCTGCCATCATTGAAATTGACGATGATTTCATCGGCATCCGCAATCACGTGATTGTTGGTAACGATAAAACCTTTATCCGCATCGACGACAAAGCCGGAGCCCAATGACTGCACTTTGCCGGATCGCTCATCACCGCCATTCTGATCTTTTTTCTTGAAATAATCGTCGAAGAATTCCTGAAATGGTGAACCTTCCGGTACATCCGGCACCTGAATAACACCGTCGCCCTCACCTTTAATCGTCTGCGACGTGGAAATATTAACCACGGCGTCAATCAAGCCTTCAGCAAGATCGGCAACCGATGCAGGGCCTTTACCTTTGGCGTGAAGTTCCGCAGCCGTCGACTGCGCCACAGCCTGATTGAATGCAATATCAAATGGCAGAGCCAGAGCTGTCAGGCTCAGCGCAATAATCGTGTTGCGAACCAATCCTGTTTTAAGTGCGGATACCATAAAGCCCTGCTCCAATATTCAAATCCCATATTCAATCACTGACACGCTAACTGAATGCTAAAACTTTAACAAAGCAACATTCAATAAGCAGCAGCCATAAAGTGCATAAATTAACAATGCCCCGCTCTATGCACAACACATTCTCAATGAGGCCATGTCATGAGACATTTTGATTTTTTAGTATTTTTTCTGATCCCGCATTCCAGCAGGATTAAGGCGTATCGTGAAAAAGGGCAGAACGGGCATTAAAAATTAGCCGCGTACCAACCAGACAATACCCACACCAATTGCAATCGCAATGATACCGGCCAAACGCAAAGCCTGTTCGGGTGCTTGGGTCACATCCCAAGCCATACGTTTTGCAATTAAAGGAAAGCCGCCGTAGAGCAGCCCCTCAAATACGAGGAGAAGTCCTACGGCGGCTAAAAAATCATTCATCACTTAAACCTGACGCACTTATTGTGCAGGAGCGGCAGAAGTTTCGCCCGCTGCATCACGCACGGCTGGTGCTGCTTCGGCATCAACGGCAGGCTTTGCAGTTCCGGCATCACGGAAGAAGCGGAAGAACTCTGAATCAGGTGAAATCACCATACTGGTATCCGGTGTCTGCAATGCATGTGCATAAGCCGACATCGAACGGTAGAATGAGAAGAATTCTGCATCACGGGAAGCGGATTCGGCAAAGATCCTTGAGCGTTCTGCTTCGCCCTCACCGCGAAGGATTTCCGATTCCTTACGCGCTTCGGCAATGGTTTCCACAACCTGACGCTCTGCCACCGCACGAATACGCTGTGCAGCTTCACGACCACGCGCACGCAAACGCTCGGCTTCAGCCAGACGTTCTGCCTTCATACGCTCAAAAGTCTGCTGTGACACTTCAGCTGTCAGATCCGTACGACGGATACGTACATCGACAATCGTCAGCCCCAGCGATGTTGCATCAGGACGCAGCTGGTCACGCAGTTCACGCATCATGCCTGAACGTTCTTCAGAAAGCGCTGCTTCAAAGCCACGCTGACCGTAAACGCTACGAAGAGCGGCATCCAGACGTGTACGCAAACGCTGTTCAGCCAGAACGGTATTACCGGAGACCGTCTGACGGAATTTACGTGCATCAGTAATACGATACACAAGGAAAGCGTCCACATCATAGAATTTACCGCCAGCAACCTGCACGCGGATATCATCCAGATCAAAGCGCAACAGACGGTCATCAATCATCTGCACATTGTCCGCTTCCAGAAAGCCAAATGGCAGCTTGAAATAAATACCCGGCTCTTCTTTTACATCAACGATCTGACCAAAGCGCAAGACAATCGCCTGCTGACGCTCATTAACGATGAACACAGAAGAATAGGCCAGCAATGCAATGACTGCGATCAGACCAGCAATTAACGGAAATCTGTTCTGAGCCATCTTATTGCGCTCCTTCATTATTGCGTGCCTGACCGTTTGAACGCGTCAATTCATTCAATGGCAGATAAGGCACGATACCCTGACCCGGCTCTACGATAATTTTCTTGGTGCCTTGCAGCACTTGCTCCATAGTTTCCAGATAAAGACGTTTGCGGGTTACTTCCGGTGCTTTCACATATTCGTCATAAACAGAGATAAAGCGCTGTGCCTCACCCTCTGCTTCCTGCACGATACGGTTTTTATAAGCAGCCGCATCTTCACGAACCTGTGCTGCTTCACCGCGAGCCTGACCAAGCTTCTGGTTGGAATACTGGTTGGATTCTTCTACAAAACGATCTTCATCCTGTTCGGCGCGCTGCACTTCATCAAAAGCATCAGCCACTTCACGTGGCGGCGCTGCATCTTCAATGGAAACCGCATTAATCTGAATACCGGCTTTATAATCATCCAATGTCTGCTGCACAATTGTGCGGACATCCTGTGCAATCACGCTACGATTATCACGGAAGACGTCTTGTGCCGGACGACGACCAACGATTTCACGGATCGCACTTTCAGAAATCTGCTGTACCATGTTGTCGGGATTTTGCACGTTGAAGAGGTAATCACGCGGATTATCCACACGGTAAAGTACGGAGAACTGAACATTAACAATGTTTTGGTCACCGGTAAGCATCAGGCCTTGTGTGGCTGTGCGTGAACCCTGCCCGCCAATATTGATCTGCTTTTCTACGATTTCAGCTTTTTCATAAGTTTCAATCGGCCACAAATGGAAATGCAAACCTGGTTCGGAAATTTCTTCCTTTGGCTTACCAAAACGCAACTCTACTGCAAGCTCATCCGGCTGCACGGTATAAACCGCCTGAAAAATCCAGAATGCAAAAGCAATAATCACTATCAAAATGATAAAGAAGGAATTACCGCCAGCACCTGTTCCGCCGCCGCCACCCGGAAACGCCTTTTTCAGACGATCCTGACCTTTGCGTAAAATATCCTCCAGATCAGGTGGCGTATTAGGGCCATTACCCTTTGGCTTCTGAGGGCCTTGGCCCCACGGTCCGCCATTATTGTTATTATCGCCGCTTCCCCACGGGCCGCCGCCATTTTGATTGCTCCAGGGCATCCTTACCTCTCGTTTGATATGCAAGAGGCATGAATGACCTCCCGACTTCAAATGGACTTACCCGTTTATAGGGATCAATCTACGCTCTTTCAACGCAAGCCGTGTAAATTAAAGCTGTTCTTGAGCAATATCGGGCTAAAAAACTCCGTTTTATTCAAGAAATCAACCTTAGGGCCTGCATCTACCCGTCAAACGGCATTTTTGCGTTGATAAACGCAAAAATGTGTCGGGTAATTGTCTTTTTCACCAGCAGGTACATCTTCGCTTGAAACCTCCTGCCACTCAGCCGGATCAAGCTCCGGAAAATCTGTATCACCCTCAATATCGGCGAGCACATGGGTCAAATATACCATATCCGCCATCGGCAATGCCTGACGATAAATATTGCCACCACCGATGATGCAAATCTCGTCTATATCTGTTTCTTGAAGCTGTTTTTTGGCCACATCAATTGCGGCTTCCAGCGAATGGACGACTGTCGCACCTTCAGGCGCAAAATCCGCATTGCGGGTAATCACTACATTCAATCGTCCGGGCAACGGGCGACCAATAGAGTCCCATGTTTTGCGCCCCATAATTACCGGTTTACCCAATGTCAGCGTTTTAAAACGCTTCAAATCGGTTGATAGACGCCACGGCATATCATTATCTTTGCCGATAACTCGATTTTGCGAGACTGCAACGACCATAGATATTTTAATTATTTTACTCATACCGCAATCGGTGCCTTGATAGTTGGATCAGCTTCATAGCCTTCCAGCTTGAAATCATCGAAAGTGAAAGCAAACAAATCTTTCACTTGCTTGTTCATTGTCATTACCGGCAGCACTTTCGGTGTACGGGTCAATTGCAACTTAGCCTGCTCGAAATGATTGGCATAAAGATGCGCATCACCAAGGGTGTGAACAAAGTCACCGGCTTCCAACCCGCAAACCTGTGCAATCATCATGGTCAGTAAAGCATAAGAAGCGATATTAAAAGGCACGCCCAAAAAAATATCGGCAGAGCGTTGATATAGCTGGCACGACAACTTGCCGTTCGCCACATAAAATTGAAAAAGACAATGGCATGGCGGTAAGGCCATTTCATCCACTAAAGCCGGATTCCACGCTGAAACAATTAAACGCCGTGACTGCGGATTGGTTTTGATCATGTGCAAAAGATTGCTGATTTGGTCGATAGAACCACCATCACGTGCGGGCCACGAACGCCACTGCGCGCCATAAACAGGGCCCAGATCACCGTTTTCATCAGCCCACTCATCCCAAATCGAAACACCGTTTTCTTTCAAATAAGCGATATTGGTATCGCCTTTGAGAAACCATAAAAGTTCATGGATGATCGAGCGCAAATGCAGCTTTTTGGTCGTTAAAACAGGAAACCCCTCTGCCAAATCAAATCGCATCTGATAACCAAAAACCGATCGTGTACCAGTGCCGGTACGATCACCGCGATCAATACCATTCGCTAGCACATGGCTCAACAGGTTAAGATAGGTTTGCATGGATGGGCTCTCCTGCTCGGTTAGGCTCATATCGATTCGTATTTTAAATATAGAAACAGCAAAGCTCTAACCGAGTCACGCGGCTAGAGCTTTGCAAGTCTCATATAAGCTAAAACGAATTAAAGCTATCTGCTATATCAGATTAAAGAGAGCCGAGAAGACCCAGCTGCTTTGCAGTCAGATAATAGAAGGTAACGCGATTTTTATTACGGTCGCCCTTCATCACTTCTGCCACATGGGCAATAGCTGCATCAGCTTTTGCTTCGTCAGTCACACCAAGCTTACGTCCAATCCAGCTTTCACGCACGCGCTTAAGCTCTTCCGGATCGCTTACTGCAACCAGAGATGCATCGCGGCTGCGCAATGCAATGCCCAGATGTTTGATGATTTTGTCTACAATCGCTTCATCTGCTGCCGCATCATAACGGCGCACATCGGCAAGATGGTCACTCATTTACCTACTCTCCTTCAAACAGCGCCTATACGCCCATATCAATGAAGACACTATAAGCTTAAAGCGCGTAATAGCTTGAAGATTGACCACCCTGTTATTTCTGTCAATGAAAAAAGCCTCGGCTTTCTCATAATCCGTCAGTGTTCAAATTTTTTATGCACAATCATCTAAAAAATGACGTTGATATGAAAGTCAGCCCTTCCATTCACGAATAAGCCTGACTATATAAGTTCTGCTGGCTTATGCCAGCTATGGTAATAAACGGACGGTGTAATAAACCATTTGGACCCGGGGGCGGTACCCGGCGCCTCCACCAGAACATAGCTAAAACAACAAGCTATGCTGTGGCGGGGGCGAAATAGGATCGACAAGGGTGTAAAGATCGCTCTTTTACTCGGCATGATACCACCGTTATCGGGTCAAACGAGTAGTTGCAAATGACAACAAAGCTCAGGGTTACGCTCTCGCTGCTTAATTGCGGTGCGAGAAACCCAACCTAAGTCCTTAGGGTTAGCACCTTAAGGCGGGGTCCGGAGGCACCTGGCAACAGAAGCCTCCACCTTCCCACATTTTTAATTCAGCCGATCACCGATGATTGCAGATCACGCATCTTCGGCTTCTTGCGCAATACAATCAGTGTCAAAACAAACGCTGTCACGATACTGAGCGTGATACCGGCCACCATCGGCAAAATTGTTCCGTCACTGAAAACTGACGAAATGCCGATTGCAAGGGCCGCCACCAAAAACTGCAATGTCCCCATCAAAGCGGAAGCTGTTCCGGCAATTTTCCCGTGATCTTCCAGTGCGAGCACGGCAGTGGTTGGGATAACCAATCCTAAAAAGCCGAAACCTGCAAACAGGAAACTTGCAATCATCAAGTAGGAATGCGCACCTGACAAAACCAAAACCAACATAGCGGTCAAGATAATCGCCGCACAACTGACCGAAAACAATACAACCCGCTTCAAGCCAAATCGGCTTGCCAATATGCCATTCAATTGCGACATACCGATAAAGGAAATCGCATTAACCGAAAAAGCCAGCGCATATTCGCGTGGTGTGAAGCCATATTGCTCGATAAAAACGAATGATGAATTGGCCAGATAAACCATGAAACCAGCCATACACATGGCGCCAATCATCACCAGACCAATAAAATTCCTATCTTTTATCAAAACACCATAGCCGGAAAGTGCTGAGTTCAGATTACTTTCCAGTCTGGCGGCCACCGGACGCGTTTCCTTTTGCCATAATGCCAGCAAGATAATGCCGGCAATAGCAGCCACCAGCACAATCCAGAACACCGCACGCCAACTATATGTGTCGATGATCAGCGAGCCGGACAAAGGTGCCATAATTGGTGACACAGAAAAAACCAGCATAAGCAACGACATCAAGCGTGCAGCATCCACACCGGTATAAAGATCACGCACGATTGCACGTGGAATGACCATGCCCGCAGCCGCACCTACCCCTTGTAAAAAGCGAAATGAGACCAGCATATCAATGCTTGTGGAAAGCGCCGCCCCCACACAACCAATAGCGAACAACATCAAACCACTATAAAGCGGCACTTTACGGCCATACATATCGGACAAGGGGCCGTAAAAAAGCTGCGAGATTGCGGCCGCAATAAAGAAGGTGAGCAAGCTCATCTGAACTGCACCGCTTTCGGCATTCAGATCAGCTCCAATATTGGGCAAAGCCGGTAAATACATATCAATAGCAAAAGGCCCGATTGCGGAAATCAGGCCCAAAACAAGAGCATTTCTCAAGAGTCCGGCGGGGGGCATAGGACAGACTTTCACCAGAATGAAGATAAGAGAGAGCTATAATATCGCCCCAATCTCACGGATTTGTGAAATAAGAATTGTTAACCGTTACGTCAAGTCACACAGGCGCATAAAACTAAAGTCATAAGCTCATATTTTTATCGTGTCGCATAAATGCAGTTTTTTCATCCATAAAAAGGAAAATAGCACGACCAAACTGGCATAATTTCAAAAAAAGAAATATATTTTTCAACACATGCCAATTAAAAAGATGAAACGAAATTCGCACTCACTTATGAAATCCACCTTGACATCCAAGGCCGAATCCGTGGGATAAGGAACTTATGGTTCAGGATATGCTGCGTTACGACATTCTTGCTCAGGAAGCCTTGAGAGGCGTCATCCGTAAGGTACTTGCGGAGGTGGCCAAGGCTGGCCTGCCGGGCAATCATCACTTTTTCATCACCTTTCTGACGGGTGCACCAGGTGTGCGCATCTCGTCCAGATTGCGGGAAAAGTACCCCGAACAAATGACCATTGTCATTCAACATCAATATTGGGAATTGGTCGTCACCGATCACCTGTTTGAAGTTGGCTTGTCTTTTGGCGACATTCCGGAAAAGCTGGTCATTCCTTATTCAGCAATCCGTGGTTTTTACGATCCTTCGGTTAATTTCGAGCTGGAATTTGATGTGTCCATCCTTGAGCCGGAAGGCGACAATGATAGTGAAGCTGTCATTGCCGATCTGGAAGTGCTGGAGCCGCAACCGGTAAAAACGGAAACAACAAAACCTGCCCGCAAATCTTCGGCAAAAACCAAAAAAGCCGATGCCGAAAAGCAGGAAGAAGCAAAAGAACCGACTGAAAACAAACCAAGTGCGGATGTTGTTTCACTTGATTCATTCAGAAAAAAATAAACAACAACCTTTAAACTGGATTCGTTGGCTATGAGCGACGTCGTCAATCTCAAACAGTTTAAAAAACAAAAAGCCCGAAAGAGCCGCGAAGATATTGCCCAGCAAAACCGCGTAACTTTCGGGCGTACATTGGCGCAAAAACAATTTGATAAAGTGCAATCCGATAAAACAAGCCGTTTTCTTGATCAAAACAGATTAGAAAAAACCAATCCGGACGACAAAAAGTCTTGAGCAAACTTGGCGCGCACAAGCTCAAAAAACATTCCGTCACCATTCGCGGCCATTCCACCAGTTTTACGCTGGAAGATGAATTTTACCACATTGTTTGTCGTCTTGCTGCATCACGCACAATGGCTTTGGCAGCACTGATTGCCGAAATTGACGGGTTACGTCCTGCCGACTGCAACCTCTCCTCTGCAATCCGCCTTTATGCCCTGCAAAGTGTCTTAAATGATCAGCGCGATAAAGCTTAAAAAGCAGCTTATCCTATCGCGGCGCATCTAGATCTTTTAAAAACTCTTCCACCGACTGACCGATGCTTTCCATATTATTGGGCGCTGCATCCTCGCTCTCTTGCGCTTTTTCTAAAGCTTTACGTTCGTCTTTCAGCAGTCGTTCACGCTTCAATCGCTCTTGGTTCAACCGTTCCTGTTCACGCTTTTGCGCTTCGGCTTTATTGCGCGCTTCCGTTTCCGCCAATGCTCTGTCACGCACTTCTTTTTGCGCCTTTAATCGTTCAGCTTCACGACGCAAATTCTGCTTTTCACGTAAAGCCGATTGCATGGCTTCTACCCGCTCTTGCTCTCGCTCCAAAGCGCGCTGTGTCAAAAACTGCACCAATGGTTGATGATCAGTCGTTATCTTGGGCGCGCTATATGTGCCGGACAATAAAACTCCGATAGCCGGATAACTACCGGCCATTGCCGCCCCGTCGTTGAATTTATAGGTAAAACGGCTGTTACCGTTAAGGCTCATATCAGACAAATCAATCTGCAGATCACTTTCGAGCACGCCCTTGCTGTTTTCCAGCCGCGTCAGCCCCATCCGTGCAACGCCACCGGCGATCATAAAATCAAACTGCGCATTGCTTGCTTCAAAGACGCCCTCACCGGTTGCCTGCGCCGCAATCGCTTCAAAACGCTTCGTGGTATTTTTCTGGCTTACGGTTTCATTCTGATCAGCTTGTTCCAGCATTTGCGGTAAATGCGCGGCATTAAGATGGGGCACAATCAATCCATCCACCACCAACTGCGCTGATCCGGAAAGCGATTTAATGACATCTGCAACGCTTGCACCACTGCCTTGCAATTTAGCCGTTAGCGAGGTCTTGCCGTTCAAAGGCGCGTCATCGCCCTTAAGCGAATTGATCTGATAAACATGTGTCAGATCAAAGCCTTTCCAGCTCATATCACCTGAAAAAAGTGCATTGCCTTCGCTATTTCGCAATTGAGCCATACCGGACACCTGACCGTCTTGCCAATTACCTTGCACATCGCTCAATTCAAGCTGATCATCTGTCTTGGCGATTTTAGCAGAAAAATCTTTGACGACACCATATTGCCCCACATCAGCAACAGCAGCCTTAACGCGCAGATCAAAAGAAAATGGCAGCATCGGCACACGCAAGAATTTTTGTTGCGGCCAAGTATTTTTACGGCTGGTAAAAGCATCTGTTCCAAGCATAATTTCACTCAGGAACTGCAAATCCGCATCATCCGCTTCCACCTCGCCACGCAACAAAGCACTGGCATTTTCAGGCTTTAAAGCTTCCAGCTTGGCGCTGATTTTATTACCAGAAACAGAACCTTGTAAATTTGGCAGCCGTATAATGCCTTTGGCAAATTGCACATCACTGACAAGCTCAACCGGAAGCCCCAGCCCGAAACCGGGCAGACTATAACCGTTGGACGCCAAAAACGGCTCAAAATTTTCAGCCTTTATATGCGCTTTACCGCTGGCGGTCACATCATCGGCCAATACGGTCACAACGCCATCAAATCCGGCTTTGGCATCAGGTGCCTGCAATTGGATTTGCGTGCGAACACCAATATTGAGGGCACCTTGCAGCGTAACGTCGGCTTCAAGCTCGCCAACCAATCCCAATGGCAAAACCGGCAGCCCAAGCAGCGCTAAAATCTGTTCGCCTTCTTCTGATTTAGCACGACCATTCAATTGGATTTGCAAACCTTCGTCGCTATTCCACTGACCACCGGCCGTTCCGGAAAAATCAAGCTGCATGCGTCCGGCTTTGCCATTCACACTAAAAGAAGTTTCACTATTCAATGCACCAGCTGAAACTGGTGCCTGATCTTTGCTATCCGCATTCTGTTTGATATGCGGTACCACGGTGCTGCCGATAAAGTTGATCTCGCTTTGGCTAAATAAATCCGGATATGCAAGACTACGCTTGAAAAGCGCCTGTACCAGCGGCTGATCAGGCATCATTTGCTGTAACCAACTGATAAAACCGGCCAGATCATCACTGAGCAATGTTGCGTCAACCGTGCCTGTCAATTCATCTTGATGAGGCTCGAAATTACCCGCTGCGGTAATTGTCGCCCCATTTAAATCCTGCAACATGAAACGGTCAAAATCCATTCGCCCGTTGCCGAACCGGAAGCGTGTATCAAGAGCACCGGTTGCACTGGCACCTAAAACCAGCGCATCCGCTTTCAAGGATACATTCAAAGCCTGATTACCAAAAGCCGTAATGCCTTCAACACTTGATAAAGGCGACATCATCATTTGCAGCGCCGCATTGCTGATCTTTTTGCTATGCAAATCCAGATCAATGGATGGCACACCACCATCCAACATCCGCCGGTAAAAAGATCCGGTCAATGACGTATCATCAAGGCCGATTTCCAGATCATCAATCTGCTGGATACGATCATTGAGAACAACCTTACCCGAAAGACCAATTCCCGATAATTGCCGGACAGTCTCATCAACATCTGCAGTCAACCACCCGACAAGGCCGGAGGGCTGACGCGAAGCAACCAATAGATTACCTTCAAAACCAAACTGATCGCCAAGTCCTAAATGACCTTGTGCTTCGACGCGGGTGCGCCCCGGCAAATCAGCCGAAAACTCTTTGATCTGCCACCCCTGCCCCTCAGGCACCGCACTAATGGTAATTGTGCGGATGGTTGTGCCGCCAGCAACAATGGCCGGCAATCTCAAATCAACACTGCCCGGAATGGAAGGCACCGGAATATTGCCGATAAATTTGCGGAAAGCTGCCAAAGGCTCTTTAAGCGGCACGGCCTCGCCACTTTGTTCACCAGCACTGCCACCAAAAAAGAATTGCTGGCCATCGGCGCTGATTTCAAAGCGCGGATCATCGCCAAAATTAAACTGTGCCTTGCCATTGACCACATAAGGATCATCAGCAATGCCCTGCTCCATTCGGAATTCATCAATGACAAATTGCTGGTCGCTGGCTTTAAACGTGCCCTGAATGCGTAAATCCGTCAGAAGACTGTTGGTTGTCTCCTGCACCCGATCACCTTTACCATCGCCTTTGGCATCCGTTTTTTCTAAATTCTTCTTCTTGGCCGGTTCAGGTGTGCGCAGATTAAAATTACCGGCATAGTTCAGCAAACCATCCTGCAATGTCACATCACCATCAGTTTCAAAACTCACCGCTTTATTTTCCGGCGTAAAACGGCTGCGTACTCTTAATGATCCATCCGGCTTCAACTCGCCGGTTGACAGATCAAGCGCAAATTTCTCGCTCTCGCTTTCCAGCGAACCATTCATTTGCCACGGGCCGGTAATATTGCGTGCCGATAAAACAGCATTGATGTTTTGTAAATCATGATGACGACCATTACGGCCATCAGTAATCGAAACACGACCATTGCTGACGGTTAGTTTTTCAACTTTGACCTGTGCATTGCCAAGCAGAGCATCCTCATGCCATTTCCAGTCCACCCGTCCTTTTTCATCCAGTGCAACTTTTAAAACAGGCTTTTCTACCTGCATATCAAAAATCAGCACTTCCCCGCGCAAAAACGGCATCAGTTCTGCATTAATTGAAAATTTATCAATGCTTAATGTCGTCGTGTCATCTTTACTGCCGACCAAAACATCAGAAAAAGTAACGGATGGAAAAGGCAAAAGCCGCGCATTGGCCGTGCCGCGCACATGAACCTCGCGCCCCATAATCCGGCTGGCTTCGCGCTCGAAATCAGCACGATAGCCTGTCCAGTTGATAAAAGGCGGAATGACCAGTGCAGCGGTCAGAAGCAAAACCAGGAACCCACCAACGATGACGAAAATGCGCCCCAAAATCTGGCTCCATTACTTTTGATTCATGTCTGATTACTGCATGCAACATAACGGCAACAGCTAAGCAACAACAAGGCAGCAAACGGCTACATGGGTCGATAAATCACATTATTCAGGCAATTTTATCGCCAAATCCCGCAAATTTTACAAAAATGATCAATCACACCTTTAAACCACAATCAAAAGCAATCATGTACAAACAGAAACGGCTTTGCAAAATTCTACAAAAATGAATTCGCCCTTGCAGAACAGTCGGAGAACAAGCTATACCCGAAGCACTCAGGAAAAGCGCACCCAGTACCTGATGCCATCCTTGATCTTTTATTTATATGAGTACACTCTCAAGCAATGTCTGACTTTCCTGACGATATGCCCTTCTTTGGTGAACCGGATGCCCCACGCGAACCGCAACAGCGTGTAGGCGGCGGCATTGCAGCGCGCGCTATGGCTGCGCGCAACCAGCAACGTGGCGAACCGACATATCTGACAGGATTGAACCCCGAACAGCGTTTGGCTGTTGAAACAACCGAAGGCCCTGTGCTGGTTCTCGCCGGTGCCGGAACCGGCAAAACCCGTGTTCTCACCACCCGCATTGCCCATATTATCAATCAAGGGCTTGCCTATCCAAGCCAGATTCTAGCCGTAACATTCACCAATAAAGCCGCACGCGAAATGCGTGAGCGTATTGGTGTGCTGCTCGGTGACTCGGTTGAAGGCATGCCATGGCTCGGCACCTTCCACTCCATTGGCGTGAAACTTTTGCGCCGCCACGCAGAGCTTGCGCATTTGCGCTCTGACTTCACCATTCTTGATACCGATGATGTTATCCGCCTCATCAAACAGCTGATCCAGGCTGAAGGTCTGGATGATAAGCGCTGGCCTGCCCGCAGCTTCGCCAATATGATTGATGCATGGAAAAACAAAGGTTTGAGCCCGTCGGAAATCTCCGAAGGTGATGCACGTGCCTTTGCTCATGGTAAAGGACGCGAACTTTACGAAGCCTATCAAAATCGTTTGCGCACGCTCAATGCCTGTGATTTTGGCGACCTTTTGCTGCATCCGATCCGCATTTTCCGCACTCATCCCGATATTTTGCGCGAATATCATCAGAAATTCCGCTATATTCTGGTCGACGAGTATCAAGATACCAACACCGCACAATATATGTGGCTGCGTCTGCTGGCACAGCGCCCGCAAAGCAAAAATCGCCCGGATAATCCGGATGGTTTTTCTGCCCAGCAAGGGGTCAATCTGTGCTGTGTGGGTGATGATGACCAGTCGATTTACGGCTGGCGCGGCGCCGAAGTCGACAATATTCTGCGCTTTGAAAAAGACTTTCCGGGCGCTGCCGTTATCAAGCTGGAGCGCAATTATCGCTCCACCGCCCATATTCTGGGTACTGCCGGTCACTTGATTTCCCATAATGAAGGACGCCTTGGCAAAACGCTTTTCACCGATGCGCCGGATCCCGATGACTCGCTTGTGCAAGTTCATGCCGCATGGGATTCGGAAGAAGAGGCTCGTGCAGTTGGTGAAGCCATCGAGCAGGCACAGCGCCACGGCCACAAGCTCAATGATATGGCGATTTTGGTACGCGCTTCGTTCCAGATGCGCGAATTTGAAGATCGCTTTGTCACGCTCGGCCTCAATTACCGCGTTATTGGTGGCCCGCGTTTTTATGAACGCCTCGAAATTCGCGATGCCATGGCCTATTTGCGCGTTGTTGCGCAAGGTGCGGATGATCTGGCCTTTGAGCGCATTATCAATACGCCGAAACGTGGCCTTGGCGATGCGTCAATGCGCCAAATTCATGATTATGCGCGTGAGCGCGGCATTCCGATGCTGGAAGCCGCCCATGATCTGGTGCAAACAGAAGAGTTAAAGCCAAAGCCTCGCTCTGCACTGCGTGAAGTGGTCGAAAATTTCTATCGCTGGCAATCACTGATCGACATCACCCCGCACACCGAATTGGCCGAAATGATTCTGGATGAATCCGGCTATACGGCGATGTGGCAGAATGACAAAACCGCCGAAGCACCGGGCAGACTGGAGAACTTGAAAGAGTTTATCCGCTCGATGGAAGATTATGAATCTTTGCGCGGATTTCTGGAACACGTCGCCCTTGTGATGGATGCCGACAAAAATGAAAACATGGACGCCGTCAATATCATGACGCTACACTCGGCCAAAGGGCTCGAGTTTGAAACCGTGTTTTTGCCGGGCTGGGAAGAAGGTCTGTTTCCGCACCAGCGCTCGCTCGATGAAGGCGGGCGTTCGGGATTGGAAGAAGAACGGCGTCTGGCCTATGTCGGAGTCACCCGTGCCAAGAAAAACCTGCATATCTGGTTTGTGTCCAATCGCCGTATTCATGGTATGTGGCAATCCACCATTCCATCACGCTTTTTGGACGAATTGCCGGAAGCGCATGTGGAAATTGCCGAAATGGACGGCAATTATGGCGGTTATGGTTCAAGCGGCGGCTACGGCCAGTCGCGCTTTGAAAAAGCCGACCCGTTCCAGAACTCCTATTCCACACCGGGCTGGCAGCGCGCACAACAAAACCGCAATGATGCTACCCGTAACAATTGGGGCTCACGCTCGGGTGCCAATGTCGAGCGCATCGGCTATGGCGAAGCGGATTCTTCTTTTGGTGCCGGTCGCGGTTCAGTTAAAACCCGCACGATTGATGGCGAAATTGTCAGTAAATCGGTCAATGACAGTAATTCTGATTTTAAAATGGGTGCCCGTGTCTTCCATATCAAATTCGGCAATGGCACAGTTACCGTTGTTGACGGCAACAAGCTGACGGTTGAATTTGATAAGGCGGGGCAAAAACGTGTTCTCGACAGCTTCGTGAAGCCGGTATAATTTTCTAATATTTGCAGTATTAGAAAATATTTTCTCAAAAATTGGCTTCATCAGGATAAACGCATCGCGTAACGCCTGTAAGCCGGAATAGCATAGCTTACTCCGGCTTATGGACTGAGATATTTTCAGTCGCAATGAATAATGGTTTTTAACCTCCCATTGCCGACTTTGAAAGTATCATCATGTCACAGTCACAAAGTGTCAAAACATCAGGCTCCAAACCGCTTTATCTGAACTTTGGTTTTCAGGTTATCGCGGCGATGATCATCGGCTTGATTCTGGGCTTCATCGCCCGCAACATGGGGTCAGATGCGGCAGGTAATGCCAACTGGCTCGCCGTCACCCTACAAACGATCGGCACCATTTTCGTGCAGATGCTACGCGCATTGGTTCCGCCATTGGTTTTCACCGCAATCATTGCTTCGATTGCCAATCTGGCAGCGCTTAACAATGCCGCCAAGCTGGTATGGCAAACCCTGTTATGGTTTGCGATCACCTCTTTTGTTTCCGTGCTGATCGGAATTGCACTGGGTCTGATCATTCAGCCTGGTATCGGTTCCGGCGTGCTGGAATCAGCGGCCAAAGCCCCTGCATCTTCAGGCTCATGGCTTGATTTCCTCAAAGGTCTGGTACCTGCCAATATTATCGGGATCGAAGCGTCAACCCGCTTGAATGGCACAGCCGCCTCCACCTCGCTCAACTTCAATGTGTTGCAAATCCTCGTGGTTGCCATCACAGTCGGTGTTGCAGCGCTTAAAGTCGGTGAAGCCGCCAAACCGTTCCTGACCTTCAACCAGTCTCTTCTTGTGGTGGTCAGAAAAATCCTGTGGTGGGTAATCCGCCTCACCCCCATCGGTACCATTGGTCTGCTTGGCCGTGCGGTTGCACAATATGGCTGGGAAACGCTCTCACAGCTCAGCTGGTACGCTGCTGCAATTTACATCGGTCTCGCCATCGTCTTGTTCGTGGTCTATCCCGTAGTGCTGATCATCCATGGCTTGAAGCCTTCACGCTTCTTTGCAGGCGCATGGCCGGCAATCCAGCTGGCCTTTGTGTCGCGCTCGTCAATCGGCACATTGCCGGTGACCGAAACCGTGACAGAGCGCAATCTTGGTGTGCCGCGTGAATATTCAGCCTTTGCCGTGCCGCTTGGTGCAACAACGAAAATGGACGGTTGTGCTGCCATTTATCCGGCTATTTCCGCCATCTTCATCGCCCAGTTCTTCGGCATTCAGTTAGGCTTGCAGGAATATGTACTGATCGCTTTTGTCTCGGTCTTGGGTTCTGCCGCAACTGCTGGTCTCACCGGCGCGGTTGTCATGCTGACACTGACCCTTTCCACGCTCGGTCTGCCACTTGAAGGTGTTGGTCTGTTACTGGCAATTGATCCGATTTTGGATATGGGCCGTACCGCCGTTAACGTTGCCGGTCAAGCACTCATCCCAACCATCGTAGCCAAACGCGAAGGTATCTTGAACGAAGAAATTTATAATTCGTCCAAGAATATCGACAATGCTGATCCATCAGAATTAATCGCACAACCTGCTTGAAAAAGCTTAAACATAAAACAAAAAATGCCGGGCTTTATTGTCCGGCATTTTTATTTATACCAATCATAACATAGGCCGCAGTTTATTGCGGCTTGCCTTTTTCCCACATCACATCGCCACGATAAAGCGGCACAGTGGAAAGTGAAGTTTTAGCCGAACCATCCTGCACCTGTGCCGCATGTGCCAGATAAAGCAGCGTATTGTTTTTCTGATCATAAATGCGGGTGATAATCAGCTTTTTCCAAATCAGGCTGGTGCGCTCGGCAAAAACACGCTCACCACCTTTGCCAAGCTTGATATCACCAATCGTAATCGGGCCTGTCTGTTCGCAGGAAATCGACGCATTGGACGGATTTTCAAACCAGTTGCCCTTTTGAAGGCGATCAATAATCCCGCGCGAGAAAGAAGCCAGATGGCAGGTGACGCCCTGCACCTTCGGGTCAGCGACGGCATCAATCACAATATCATTGCCGAACCAGTCCACACCGACTTTGCCCACATCTTCAGCCTGTGCGGGGTAAAGTGCAGCTGTTAAAAGTGCCGCAACCAATCCTGCCTGAAATAATCTATGCATTTGCCGGCAACCTTATTGTTGATGGATATTTTAAAAATTTAAAAATATAGATCAAACCGCACCGCTTGCAAGAAGGCAGACAGGGCAGAATTATTCTTGATTAACTCTTAGCTCCTCAGCAGCAATCACTTCCCACTTGTCCAGAAATTCAGAAATTTCCAGCATCTGTATATCCGGCATCGCGCGGTAGATCATCTCCACCGGCCAATCCCACCATTGCAGTTTCAACAAACGCTCAACAATTGCTTGCGGAAAACGTGGACGAATGGAACGTGCCGGAGAGCCAGCCACAATAGTATAATTGCCAACATCACGTGTCACCACTGCATTGGCACCAATCACCGAGCCATGACCAATGGAAATGCCCGGCATAATGACCGCGCCATGACCAATCCAAACATCATTGCCGATTGTCACACGCTTGGCTTGCCGATAGGCACGATAATCCATATCAAGTCCGATATGGCGGAAATATTCGTTCGGCCGATAGGTCATTTTATGCGAGGTCAGACGCTCAATCGGATGCTCCAACGCATTGATACGCACATTGGCAGCAATAGAGCAGAATTTGCCGATATCAGCATAAATACCCTCGCCATGACGTTCCATATAGGTAAAATCGCCGATCTTCACATCACGCAAAATAACCCGTTCGCCAATATCGGCATAGGGTCCAAGTTTGACCCCTTGCAATTTTGCATTGGGGTGAACCTTCGGCTCTCTGATCTCAAGGCGTTCAAAATCATCTGGTATCGTCAATTACAAAGACCTCATCAGCCGAAACTGCCGCAGCAGAACAATGGTGCTGGTTGCAAGTTTTTCTTACTATTTGTCTTAAGCCTATAACCTTGTTACATTTTGCTTGCACGGCACTTTTTGTCACCCTCCCTGACAATTAAATGCTATAGCAGTTTTAAGCTTCCCCCAAGCTCCTTAAGCTTCAAGAAAAGCTGGTAAAATTGGTAATAGATTTACGCGCGAAGGCTTGTAATTTATGAAAAAAATCCTCCCCCTCCTCATCATTGCAGTGGTTGCAGCCATCGTCGGCGTCGGCGGCTATACCTATATTCAGGATAAAAAAGCAACCAATCAGCCTTTTGGCGGCCCGCTTGATCTGATTGCCATGGACGGCTCAAAATTCACTGAAACTGATTTACGCGAAACCCCAGCGGTGATTTTCTTCGGCTTTACCCATTGCCCTGATGTCTGCCCGACAACCCTTTTTGAACTTGACGGCTGGTTCAAAGAAATAGGACCGGATGCAGACAAGATCAAAGCTTACTTTATCACTGTTGATCCGGAACGCGACACACAGGAAATCATGCAGACCTATGTCACCAATGTGTCAGACAAGATCATCGGAGTAACCGGCACACCGGAAAAAATCGCTGAAGCTGTAAAATCCTACCACATTTACGCTAAAAAAGTGCCGGGTGAAGGTGACAATTACAATATGGATCACACCGCATCACTGTTTTTGCTCGACAAAGGCGGTATGTTCCGCGGAACCATTGCATATGGTGAAAATCCTGATACAGCGCTTGAAAAGCTGAAAAATCTGGCCAAACGTAACAGCTAACCTATTGCTGAAATCGGGGCTTCATTTCAAAGCCCCTTTTTCGCTCTGCTTATTCCCGAAAGTGATTTCGCACTATGTCCCAATCCCGCCTCTGCTATGTTACGCAAAAAGACGAAGCTGAACAAATCTATGCTCAGCTCGAACCGATTTTTGAAGATGACGGCTATCCTATCGCCATTACAGAAGTGGACGAAGACAAGGAAATCTTCGAAGTTTCACTTTACATCGAAGAAGGTGCGGAAGAGCTTCTCAAACGCGTTGAAACTGTTGTGGGCACCGGCAAGTTCCAGATTGAAGAACTGCCGGATATAGACTGGGTTCTGCACTCTTTGGAAGGTTTGAAGCCGGTACGTGCCGGGCGCTTCTTTGTGCATGGCTCGCATGACCGCGATAAACTGACCGCCAATGATATTTCCATCGAAATTGATGCAGGTCTTGCTTTTGGTACCGGCCATCACGGCACCACAGCCGGTTGCTTGGAAATGATCACCGAATTGGTTGAAAAAGAACATCCCACCAATGCGCTGGACCTTGGCACCGGCAGCGCCGTGCTTGCTATTGCCATTGCCAAGCTTGCTCCGATTGAGGTTCTTGCCACCGACAATGACCCGATTGCCGTGACAGTTGCTGCTGAAAATGTGGTGAAAAATGGTGTTGCTGAGCATGTCACCACCGCAACGGCCGAAGGTTTCGACCACGCAATTTTCCGCAGCCATACCCCGTTTGATCTGATCGTTGCCAATATTCTGGCGCGCCCTTTGATGGATCTGGCACCCAATTTAAGCAGCCATAAAGCCGAAGGCGGCTCCATCATCTTGTCCGGCATTCTGGAAAGTCAACATGATGCGGTTGTCGAAGCCTATGAGGCGCAAGGCTTGAAGCGTCAAAACACCCTGCACCGCGAAGGTTGGGTCACCATTCATCTGAAATAATTTTCAAAGGGGCAATTATGAGCCAGACATTTCAGTCATTTGAAGTGAAATCAGACCCGTCTCACGCTTCCCCACGCGTGAGTATGCTGCGTGCGCTGATGGCAGACAATAAAATTGATGGTTTTTTGGTGCCGCGTGCCGATGAACATCAAGGCGAATATGTGCCGGAATGCGCACAGCGCCTTGGCTGGCTCACCGGTTTCACCGGTTCGGCAGGTGCTGCCCTTATTTTGAACGACAGCGCCTATCTGTTTGTTGATGGTCGCTATGAATTGCAGGCGGCAACCCAAACCGATCCGGCCATTTTCATCATTGAAAGCCTTGTCACCAATCCGCCTGCCACATGGCTCAAAGCCAATGGCAAAGGTTTGGTGATTGGTTTTGACCCGTGGTTGCACACCATCAATGAAGCCGCAGCTTTGCGTAGTGCACTGGAAGCCAATGGCGGGCGCTTGATAGCGCTTGAACAAAATCTCGTTGATCAGGTCTGGCAAGACCGCCCTGCCGCACCACTGGCACCGGTCACCATCCAACCGGCACGCTATTCCGGTCAGGAAGCAGCAGACAAAATTGCCTTGATGCAAAAAGCATTGAGCGAAACTGGCGCGTCGGCCACCATTTTGACCGATCCGTCATCGTCCGCATGGGTGTTCAATATTCGCGGCAAAGATGTTTCCAACACGCCATTGCCGCTTTGTTTTGTAATTCTGTCAAGCACAGACGCCCCCCAGATTTTCATTGACGAGCGTAAGCTTGCCATTGAGCCTCGCGCCTATCTCACCCAGCTTGCCACATTATGTGAACCATCAAGCTTGGAGGCAACCTTAGCCAAACGTGCGGCTGACGGCGAAATTTTCATGCTTGATCCGGCATTGGCGGCAGAAAAATTCCGCCTCATCATTGAAGGGGCTGGCGGCTCTTTTATCAGCGGCAAAGACCCTGCACGTCTGCCACGCGCCATCAAAAACAAAGCCGAACTTGACGGCAGCCGCACCGCTCATGAGCGTGACGGCGTTGCAATGGTGCGTTTCCTCTCATGGCTCGACACACAAAAGCCAAAAGATTTGACTGAAATTTCTGCCGCGCAAAAGCTAGAAAACTGTCGCGCCGAAACAGGCAAAGACTTCCAGATGCCATTGGAAGAACTGTCTTTCGACAGTATCTCCGGCAGCGGGCCTCATGGTGCGATTATCCATTACCGCGTCAATACCGATACCAACCGCCAATTTGAAAACGGCGATGTCTATCTGATTGATTCCGGCGGTCAATATCGTGACGGCACCACCGACATCACCCGCTCAATCGCTATCGGCGATGTGACGCCTGAGAAAAAGCGTGCCTTTACGCTCGTGCTCAAAGGCATGATCGCTATTTCCACCACCCGTTTCCCGAAAGGCACGCGTGGACAGGATATCGACGTGCTGGCACGCATCGCCCTATGGAAACAGGGCTTTGATTACGGCCACGGCACCGGCCACGGTGTCGGCTCTTATCTCTCGGTGCACGAAGGGCCGCAAAGCATTTCCAAGCGCGGCGATCAGGAACTGATGGCTGGTATGATTTGCTCCAATGAGCCGGGTTATTACAACCCGGGTTCATTCGGTATTCGTATTGAAAACCTGATTATCGTCACCGAAGCAACTGTACCTGAAGGCGGCGATCTGCCGATGATGGGTTTTGAAACCCTCACCTTCTGCCCGATTGATCTGCGTCTGATTGATAAAGCTCTGCTTTCTCCTGAAGAGATTGAATGGCTCAATCAGTATCACCAGCAGGTGCGTGAAAAGCTGACACCCCATATGGACAAGTCAGCCAGCGAATGGCTGGCAGAGGCAACCAGACCTCTCTGATAAACAAAAACACCGGCTCTGATATCAGAGCCGGTGTTTTACTATTCAATACCTAGAGGATGTTTTCAGGCTTCACCGACCAGCACAAACCACGCATCTTCATCAATCACTTCAATGCCCAGTTCCTGCGCTTTGGCAAGCTTGGAGCCAGCGCCTGGGCCAGCTACCACCAGATCGGTTTTCTTCGAAACCGAACCAGCCACCTTGGCACCATAGCGGTCAGCCATGGCTTTGGCTTCATCACGTGACATTTTTTCCAGCGATCCGGTAAAGACAATTGTCTTGCCTTCCACCGGTGAGCCTGTTGCCACAGGTGCGGCTTCATCAAGCGGTGTGACTTGCCCAAGCAGCGCATCCAGCACTTCTATATTATGCGGCTCGTGATAAAATTCGACAATCGCCTCCGCAACGATGTGGCCAATGCCTTCAACATTGGTTAGTTCCTGCCACGCTTCATTACCCTTGTCGCCTTTGACACCTTCGCGCGGTGCTTGAGCCGCCTTCACACTATCCGCAAACGCTTGATAAGAACCATAGCCACGCGCCAGACGCTTGGCGCTCACTTCACCGACATGGCGGATACCAAGACCAAACAGAAAGCGGCTTAACGCAATTTCACGCCGCTCATTGATGGCCGCATATAGTTTTTTGACCGAAACCGCACCAAAGCCTTCTATATTCTCAAGCTTTTTGAGCAGTGATTGGCTTTGGCGTTTTTCCAGCGTAAAAATATCGGCAGGGGTACGGATTTTTAAACTTTCATCTTCCGCATGGAAGAAAAACTCCACCTGTTTTTCGCCCAAACCTTCAATGTCAAACGCATTGCGCGAGACAAAATGGCGGATACGCTCAACCGCTTGCGCTTCGCAAATCAAACCGCCGGTGCAGCGCCATGCCGCCTCGCCTTCTTCGCGCACAGCATGACTGCCGCAAACCGGACATTGATGCGGAAACTGAAACGGCATCGCATCACTTGGGCGCTCGGATAAAACCACATCCACAATCTGCGGAATAACATCACCGGCGCGCTGCACAATCACCGTGTCGCCGATGCGGATATCGCGCCCCTCGCGCAAAGGCTCGCCTTTAAGGCCGATACCTTTGATATAATCTTCATTATGCAATGTGGCATTGGTCACCACCACACCGCCAACGGTAATTGGTGTAAGGCGTGCCACAGGTGTCAGCACACCCGTGCGCCCCACCTGAATGTCGATCTCGCGCAATATGGTGGTGGCCTGTTCTGCCGGAAATTTATGCGCAATTGCCCAGCGCGGGCTACGCGAACGAAAACCCAAGCGCTCCTGCAATTTGAGATCATCAACTTTATAGACAACACCGTCGATGTCATAATCAAGTTGCGCACGTTCCAAACCGATATGATTATAATGGGCAATGATATCTTCAATGCTCGTCAATCGTTTAGTCAGCGGGTTGGTGCAAAAACCCCACTGTTGAAACAATGCCACCATACCGGATTGTGTATCCGCTGGCATTGCCGACATTTCACCCCAGGCATAAGCAAAAAACCGCAACTTGCGATTGGCCGTTACTTTTGGGTCAAGCTGACGCAATGAGCCCGCAGCGGTATTGCGCGGATTGACATAAGTCTGCTTGCCTTCCGCCGCCATCTGTTCGTTCAATGCCAGAAAATCGCTTTTAGCCATATAGACTTCGCCGCGCACCTCAACAATATCGGGCGCAGAGGCTGGCAGCGTTTGCGGAATTTCCTTGATGGTTCGAATATTGGCCGTAACATTTTCACCCGTTGTGCCATCACCACGCGTGGCTGCTGTCACTAATTTGCGATTTTCATAACGCAATGACAGCGACAACCCGTCAATTTTTGGCTCCGCCGTAAAGGCAATCGAATTATCCGGCAATCGCCCTAAAAAACGATAAACACTCCCGACAAAATCACCGACATCTTCATCGGAAAAGGCATTATCAAGAGACAACATCGAACGCGCATGGGTCACTTGAGTAAAGCCAGCGACCGGTGAGGAGCCCACTTTACGCGACGGACTATCAGCACGAATAAGAAGCGGATAAAGCTTTTCAATGGCTTCATTGCGGCGCTTTAAAGCATCATAATCGGCATCTGAAATTTCCGGTTGATCATTACCGTGATAAAGCTCGTCGTGGTGAGCAATGAGTTTGGCCAACCGCTCCAGTTCCAAAGCTGCATCTTGTTCGCTCATATGATCAATAGAAATTTCACTCATTACCGTTCCGCAGGAATCAATTGAATATATGGCGAAGTCTATCGGACAATGCGCTTATCCGATACGCCATGACACGAATATTTAGCTATTTTGAATTCAGGCTTTTGCCTTGCCCGTCTCGCCAAGCAGACGTTCCGCTGCCGCTCTTGCCTCATCTGTTACACTGGCACCAGCCAGCATACGGGCAATTTCTTCTTGCCGTTCTGCCGTTTCCATCACACGGATAGAGGTGCTGACACGGTCACTCTTATCGGCAGATTTGGCAATCAGAAAATGCGTTGAAGCGCGCGCTGCCACCTGCGGTGCATGCGTAACCGACAAAACCTGCACACGCGAAGACAAACGCGACAAACGCTGACCGATCGCATCGGCCACCGCACCGCCAACCCCGGTATCGATTTCGTCAAACACCAGAGTTGGGGCCGAGCCTCGATCCGCAAGCGCCACCTTCAAAGCCAACAGAAAACGCGACAACTCACCACCGGAGGCGACTTTCATCATCGGCCCTGCACGGGTGCCCGGATTGGTGCGCACCCAATATTCAACAATATCAATGCCTTCGGCACTGCGCGCTTCCGCATCTGTCGTCATTTCGACGATAAATTCAGCGCGTTCCAGCTTCAAAGCCGGAAGCTCCGCCATCACCGCAGCTTTCAGATGCTCAGCCGTTTCATGACGCGCAGCCGACAAAAACTTGGCCACATCATCATAGGCCTTTTTAGCAGTAATCGCTTCAACTTCGAGCTTTTCCAGCTTTTCAGCACCCGCGTCCAAATCAACCAGATCGGCATCCATTTTATCGCGCAAGGCCGGCAATTCACTGACCGGAACCGAATATTTGCGTGCTGCAGCGCGAAGAGCAAAGAGCCGCTCTTCCACTTGCTCCTGCAAGCGCGGGTCAAAATCAATGGCACGAATGGCCGCTTCAATTCCATCTTGCGCCAGTGCCAGCTTGTCAAGCGCCTCATCAATCGCATTGATGACCGGTTCTAACAGTTGCGGTGCTTCCGACGCTTTTCGCTCCAAACGGCGCACCAGACTGGCAAGAGAAGGAACCGGTGAACCCTGCCCCGACAATAGATCATTGGCTTCGTTGACATCACTGGCAATGCGCTCGGATTTCATCATCACGGCGCGGCGTTCAGCCAAATCTTCTTCTTCACCTATTTGTGGATTGAGTTTATCCAGCTCCTCAACGGAGGCGCGCAAATAATCACCTTCGCGTTCTGCCGCTTCCACCTTGGCACGGTGACGGTTCAAAGCCTGCTCAGCATCGCGCCAAGATTTAAACTTTTCACGCACCACTTCCGTCTGGCTATCCAAGCCGCCAAAAGCGTCAAGCAGACTGCGATGAATATCAATATCGACGAGCGCGCGATCATCATGCTGACCGTGAATTTCCACCAACCTGCGGCCAAGCTCACGCAAAAGCGTAACACTTGCCACCTGATCATTGATGAAAACACGGGTGCGGCCATCGCCGGATTGAACGCGGCGCAAAATAATATCACCGTCGTCTTCCAAACCGTTATTGGCTAAAAAAACACGTGCCGGATGTTTCGCCGGCACATCAAAAACGGCTGTAACCTGCCCCTGATCGGCACCGTGACGCACCAGTGATGCATCACCACGCGCCCCAAGTGCCAAAGACAAAGAATCCAGCAGAATGGACTTCCCCGCACCGGTTTCACCGGTAAGCACAGAAAGTCCGCTGCTGAATTCAATATCAAGCCTTTCAATCAGAACTATATCGCGGATCGAGAGGTGCGACAGCATGAGGTGCTTTTCTTTATGCGCCGCCGCCGGTAATCAGCGCGCCGGCTTTCGACAACCATGAACCACTATTGTTGCGCGGCTCCAAACCACCCGACTGCAACAGCTTGTAACTATCTTTGTACCACTGGCTATCCGGATAGTTCTGACCCAATACCGAAGCTGCCATCTGCGCTTCGCTGGTCAGACCCAGTGCGTAATAGGCTTCAACCAAACGGGCGAGCGCTTCTTCTACGTGCCGTGTGTTGGAATATTCTTCCACCACACCACGGAAGCGCTTAACCGCTGCCAGATAGTCTTTGCGTTCCAGATAGTAACGGCCGACCTGCATTTCTTTACCGGCCAGCTGGTCACGCGCAAAACGTATTTTTGTTTTGGCATCTTCGACATATTCACTATCAGGGTAACGGTCGATCACTTCCTGCATAGCCGCAATTGCGCGCTTGCTGGCAGCCTGATCACGGGTTACATCCGGGATCTGACGGAAATAGCTTAAACCGATAATATAATATGAATAAGCGGATTCAGGTGATGTCGGATAAAGCGTATTATAACGCTTCGCCATATTGATCGCTTCTTCGTAATTGCCCTGACGGTAATTGGTAAATGCGCCCATCACGAGTGATTTACGTGCCCATTCCGTATAGGGGTGCTGGCGGTCGATAGCTGCAAACTTCTTTGAAGCCTCACCCAGTCGTCCAGCTTCAAGATTAGCCAATGCTTCATTGTAAAGCTTATCCGGCGCATCGATGGTTTCAACATATTTTGATAAATCAATATCATCATCTTTACTGGCACAACCTGAAAGGATTGCAACCACGGCAACCGTTCCCACAAGCATTGCGGTTGCTTTATTTACCGGGAATTTGAAACTCGTCATGCGGTCTCCGGCCTGCTGGCAGCGTCATTAAGACAAGAATAATACACCATCACAAGTTTTCTCATTTGGTGCATCTTATGGTCTGATTACATCCTTAACACGATAACTGTGAAAATATAAAGGATGCAACATTGAATCTATTGGATGTCCATAAATCACAAGCCGGCCCATTCAGCAATGATATTAAAGACATCTTAACCTTGGCATTGCGGATTTTTCACTCAAAAAATCGGTTTTTAACAGATAGATGAGTAAAAGACTCCACAATCGCGCCTCAACTTCCCTCATTGAAACTGGCTTATGAATAGAAAAATTGCTTAAGCCAACTCAATGATTTCATGTGTCGACTTATCATCAAACAATGCCTTCACCACATGGAAATTCATTTTATGCCCGCCCTTGAACGAACTGAAACGACCGATAAATGGTGTACCAAGCATCGCAAGGTCGCCAATGGCATCCAGTGTTTTGTGACGAACGAATTCATTTTCAAGCCGTAAACCACCTTCATTGATGATGGTATCATCATGACCAATCACCAGTGAATTTTCCAAGGAGGAACCAAGCGCCAAACCTGCGGCCCACAAAGTTTCAACATCTTTCATGAAACCAAAGGTACGCGCTGCTGCAATTTCATTCTTGAAGATATCGGCATCAAGATCAGCGGCAAATTTTTGCCGTCCGATCACGGTAGAAGAAAACTCGATTTCCACATCATAATGCAATCCGTCATAAGGCGCAAACTCTGTCCATGAACCATTATGTTCGATACGAACAGGCTTTAAAACACGGATATATTTACGTTTAGCAGACTGCACCTCGATACCCGCCGCGTCAAACGCATTGATAAAATCCAGCGCCGATCCGTCCAAAATCGGCACCTCTTCGCCATCCAGCACTATCTCCAGATTATCAAGCCCCAGCGCTGATACCGCAGACATCAGATGTTCAATCGTATGAATACGAATATCACCTGTGCCAAGTGTCGTTGACAGATCGGTAGAGCCAACCTGATCCGCATGGGCTGCAAAACGGTGTTGCACACCATCCGCATCTTCGCGGATAAACACAATACCGCTGTTTTCAGCTGCCGGAATTAACTCCAGATTGGCGACCTTGCCGCTATGTACGCCCACACCAGCCAACATTACCGGCTTTGCGAGAGTCTGTTGAAATGGCTTTAAGGTCATCACGCGTCATCCGAATTATTGTGTCATCATTATCAAACAGGCCTCATAAAGCACCTGTCTGATATAAGCTACCTTAGGCATAAACGACATTACGGCCAAATCATGCTCAATAGCCATAAAGCAGTGCAACTTATCGAGAAATATAAAAATGCATACTGTGTGGTCACAAGAGATAACGTGCTTTTTATATTTGTCAGAAGCGAATCGGGTTCATTATAACCGCCATCAAAAAAGCCCTCCCGATCTGAACCGGAAGGGCTTTTGATTTTTTAAAGACGCATCAGCTTAGTTGGACTGACGACGCAAGAATGCAGGGATTTCCAGCTGATCTTCTTCAGAAGCCGGGCGCTGCTGACGTGGAGCCTGTTCATTCAACTGACCACGGCGCGGAGCGTAGATTGAAGCATCCTGTGACAGCGGACGACGGGCTTCTGGCTGGCGCATGCCTGGTTCTGCACGACCTTGTGCCGGTTCCAGACGAGCAGCTGGCTGCTCTTCTTCACGACGGGTCAGACCGCTCATCAAACGATTGAGCAAGCCTTTAGGGCCGCGTTCTTCAGGAGCCGGTGCCGGTGCACGACGTGCATTCAGTTCCGCCTGAACCACCGGAGGAAAGTCAGACACCGAAGGCATGCGCGGAGCTTGGCGCGGCTGTGGTGCAGGCTGTTCCATCTGTGACTGCTGGTATTGCGGCTGAACCTGCTGCTGTTGCTGTGTGTGCAACTGAACCTGTGGCGCATGCTGTGCCTGAGGTGCCTGATGCTGAGCCTGCTGGCGCGGTGCTTGTCCACGGGCTTCCATGCTTTCAGGCGTTGGCGCCTGGAAAATACGGCTAGCCGGACGGAAAGACTGGTCTTCCTCACCCTGATAGAAAGGCATTTCTGCCTGTGCTGTCTGGGTGTTCTGCGGAGCCGGTGCTGCTTCTACCGAACGCGGCTGTGCTGGCTGTTCAACCTGTACAGGAGGTCGCAGAGCGCCATGCGGGGCTGGCTTTGGTGCAGCTGGCTTTACTGGTTGACGAAATTCCAGCGGCGCAGGCGCCGCATCTCCAATCTGCTTGTCAATGCCGGTAGCCACAACAGAAACGCGAATAACGCCTTCAAGACCTTCATCAAATGTTGCACCGAGGATGATGTTTGCATCCTGATCAACTTCTTCACGGATACGGGTTGCTGCTTCATCCACTTCAAACAGTGTCATATCACGACCACCGGTAATGGAGATCAACAGGCCGCGTGCACCGCGCATTGATGTTTCATCAAGCAATGGATTGGCAATCGCTGCTTCAGCAGCTGCAATCGCACGACCTTCACCTGAAGCTTCACCGGTACCCATCATTGCCTTGCCCATTTCACGCATAACAGCGCGAACGTCAGCAAAGTCGAGATTGATGAGACCCTCTTTGACCATCAAGTCAGTGATGCAGGCAACGCCTGAATAAAGCACCTGGTCAGCCATCGCAAAAGCGTCGGCAAAAGTGGTCTTGTCATTGGCAATGCGGAACAGGTTCTGGTTCGGAATAACGATCAGAGTGTCGACGTTTTTCTGCAGTTCTTCTATGCCGAGATCTGCGGTTTTCATGCGACGCTGGCCTTCAAAATGGAAAGGCTTGGTCACAACACCAACAGTCAGAATACCACGATCACGGGCAGCACGCGCCACAACAGGAGCAGCACCGGTACCGGTACCACCACCCATACCGGCGGTGACAAAGCACATATGGGTGCCGTTCAGGTGATCAACGATTTCGTCAATGCACTCTTCAGCAGCTGCGCGACCAACTTCCGGCTGCGAACCCGCGCCAAGGCCTTCAGTCACAGCAGCACCGAGCTGGATGATCCGGTCTGAGCGTGACATGGTCAACGCCTGGGCGTCTGTGTTGGCAACCACAAAATCAACACCACGAAGACCGGCATTGATCATATTGTTGACTGCGTTACCGCCGCCACCACCAACACCGAAAACGGTGATGCGAGGCTTCAGCTCTGTAATATCTGGCTTTTGCAGATTGATGGTCATTGTTCTTCGTTCCTCTTAAGCCTCTACACCGCCATTTGCCGCTGCGGTGTTAAATTGTTCTGAACCGATAATACGCCCGGCTACTCAAAAACTCTCTCTCAGCCATTGGCCGACACGCTGTATTCGTCCACCTGTCCCGGTCAGACGACCGGAACCGGCCAGCCTGATTGACCGCTCTTCGACACCCGCAATCTGCGGGTAGATCAACAAGCCAACGGTGGCGGAAAAAGCCGCTCCTTTGGCCGCATCCGGCAGGCCAGAAATCCCTAACGGCCGGCCGATCCGGGCATTGCGCGCCAGAATACGACGGGCTGCTTCCGGCATACCCGGCAGCTGGCTGGCACCACCGGTCAGCACAACACGTTTTCCAACGATTGTACCAAAACCGGACTGATTCAGTCTGTCACGCACCAGTTCCAGTGTTTCTTCAACACGGGCACGAATGATGCGCGTCAGGACTGAACGTGGATACTGATTTGGCATGTCGCGCTCATCATCACCAATCGGGGGAACGCTGATCAGATCGCGCTCATCCGCAGCACTTGGCAAGGCTGAACCATACATAACCTTTAAACGTTCGGCGTCTTCCATACGGGTGGAAAAGCCGCGCGCCACATCCATGGTGACATGATTGCCGCCAATGGCAATCGCATCCGCATGGATAAATTTACCTTCCGAGAAAACAGAAATCGTTGTGGTGCCACCGCCCATATCGATGCAGGCAACACCCATTTCCGCTTCATCATCCACCAATGCAGCCAAGCCGCTGGCATAGGGGGTTGCAACCATCGCTTCCACTGACAAATGGCATCGATTGATGCATAATTCCAGATTCCGCAAGGGGGCGCTATCGGCTGTTAACACATGCATGTCAACGCCTAAGCTATCACCAAGCATCCCCATCGGATCACGAATGCCGCGCTCGCCATCAAGCGTATAGCCAATCGGCAAGGAATGAACCAAATTGCGCTCTGCGGCGAGTGCCTGCTTGGCACCGGCAGATAAAACGCGGCGCACATCCGAACGGTCAACTTCATGACCACCAAGATTGATACTGGCCGACAAAATTTCGCTTTTCAAACGACCGGCAGAAATATTGACGATCAGACTGTCAACCGTCAAACCAGCCATACGTTCTGCTGCATCCACCGCCAGACGAATGGACTGTTCAGCCGCATCCAGATCAATAATCACACCGGATTTAACACCGTAGGATTTTTGATGGCCAATGCCCAAAACTTCCATACGATGGGTGCGACCCGGCAGCATCGCACTTTCATCACGCGGTGTCAGACGCGCAATCACGCAGGACACCTTGCTTGATCCCACATCAAGAACCGTCAAAAGACGCACCTTGCGCCCTGCCGATCCTGAATTTGCTGCCGACTTGTTACCAAAAATACTCATGCGCGTTTCCTCGCACGTGCGGCCTGCTGGCGTTCTTTTAATAATTTCTCACGTGCAGCCTGTCCGGTCTCCGTCAACAAAACAGTAACGCGGTCATTCAAACGCATATCAACGGATACAATATCACGGGACAACAAATTCTGATCCCGATCCAATTTCTCAATCTGTGCCAATGCTTTTTCAGGCTCGAATTCCGGCAGCATCACCCGCACGCCGTTTTCAAGCAATAAATCCCATCGCCGGTCTGCGACTCGAATATAGGCACGCACTTTCGATGCCAGATCCGGATGGATACTCACATCAGCAATAAAATCTTTGACGCGGCTTTCCGCACCTTCACCCACCACCAACGGCAACTGCGCGTAACGGCCCGAACGATAAGGTACAATTTCCTTACCCTCGGCATCAATCAGCGATAAGCGATCTTCATTTTGCCAGATTGCCTGCGCCTTACGCTCTTCAAGCGATACCAGCACGGTGCCCGGATAAATTTTACGCACTTCAGCGTTTTCGACCCAAGGCAGCTGCGAAATTTCTTCGCGCGCCCGCTCGACATTCAAACCGACCAGCGAAGTGGAACCGTCAAGATTCAACTGCCCCAGCACATCGATATCGGAAGTTTCAGAATTACCAACCACCTGAACACGCTCAATAGCAAAGCCGAGGGTTGAGGTTGTCACTTTGATGACATCGTCTGAATGACCACCAGCCACCATACCATAAGCACCGGTGGCCGCAAAAAAGCCGGTCAAGCCAATAGTACCGGCAAAACGCGGAATATGGATGCGCCCCTGAAACAGACGAGCGATAAAACGAAACGGTCTACGTAAGAATTTAGGCAATACAAAAGCAGCACTCTGCACGGACGACGCATGACGCATCGACGAAGCATTGTAATGAGCTTTAGCCTTTTTCTTTAACGCGAGCACGAAGCGTCCTCCACCATCCAACTCAGTAACGCACCAAAGGAAATACCTTCAGCACGGGCAATATCAGGCACAAGAGAGGTGGGCGTCATGCCGGGCTGCGTATTGACCTCCAGCCAAACCAGCTCGCCATCTTCTGAAAAACGGTCATCGTACCGGAAATCCGAACGACTCACACCTTTACATCCAATTGCCCTATGTGCCTCAAGCGCCATTATTTGAATTTTTTGGTAAATATTTGGTAAAATTTTTGCCGGACACTCATGCTTTGATGCGCCAACTACATATTTTGAATCATAATCATAGAACTGATGACCGACAGGAATGATCTCGCAAACACCAAGCGCCCTGTCCCCCATCACGGCACAGGTCAATTCACGCCCGCCGACATAATGTTCCACCATCACCTCATCGCCATATTTCCAGTCTGGTGATGATATGACTTGCGGCGGATGGGACTGATCTTCCTGAACAATCACCACACCAAAAGATGAACCTTCACGCACAGGCTTTACCACATATGGCGGCTTGATCGGATGCTCATTGCCCAAATCAAAACGGTTCATCACCACAGATTCAGCAACAGACACACCGGCAGCAGCAGCCACTTTTTTAGCGCGCGCCTTATCCATTGCCAAAGCCGAAGCCATCACACCGGAATGGGTGTAAGGAATTTGCAGAAACTCAAGAATACCTTGAATGCAACCATCTTCGCCGTAAGGGCCATGCAGCGCATTAAACACCACATCAGGTCGAAGCTCCGCCAAAACAGCCGCAACATTACGATCCATATCAATACGGCTAACGCGATAACCTTCCGCGTCGAGCGCCTCTGCACAAGCAGCACCTGATGACAAGCTGACAGGGCGTTCTGATGAAAAACCACCCATCAATACGGCAACATGTTTTTTAGCCATATGAGACCCCTCTCCTGTCAAAACCGATGCAAAATACAAAAAACCGTTTCCGGCAAAACTCGCAACAGAAAATATATATGTTCGAAACGAGAAAACCTCGTCGAATCAAATCACTGAACGCTTTACCCTAAAGAATCAGATCGTTGATTCTGTGGCAAGCCCCCAGAGAAATTTGTTGTTTGTTCGATATGCCGGAAACATCAGAAAAGACTCGGTTTCTTGGCAAAATAAGCATCAAAAAAAATATTTATTTATGCAAAATAAATTGAAATATGCACCCAATTAAGCGAGCACAACCGCATCTTCTGCAACCTGCAGTTCAAACAGGCTCTGACCTTCGCCAAACAAACCAATGCGTTTGATTTCCCATTCCAGCAAAATACCGGAATTTTCCAGTACCTTTGCCCTTACGGTTTCACCTAAACGTTCCAGATCAAAGCCGCTGGCCTCGCCATTATTGATCATGAAATTACAATGCATGACCGACATCTGCGCATCACCAATACGCAAACCTCGGCAACCTGCTTTGTCGATTTCCTTCCAGGCAGACGTACCTTCAGGATTTTTAAACGTCGAGCCGCCGGTTTTCTCCCGCACCGGCTGAACGGTTTCACGGTGATGCAAAACCTCGTCCATCGCTTGGCGAATAGTTTCAGGCTCGCCCTTCTTCCCTTCCAGAATAGCGGAGGTGAAAATCAGATCCGAGGGCACAGAAGAATTGCGATAGCTATAGCCCATATCGGCATTGCTCAAAACATGCAGATTGCCTTTTCTGTCGAGCGCACGCACCTCTACAACGCGTTCGCAAGTTTCAACGCCATTGGCACCGGCATTCATCCGCAACGCGCCGCCAAGCCCGCCCGGAATACCGCTATAAAAATGAAACCCTGCAAGCTGCGCCTCCAAGGCGGAAGCCGCCAGCCGCTTGTCGGTTGCCGCAGCTCCGGCCTTCAGACGCGTGTCACTCACTTGCTCGACGGTACCGAAGCCTTTTGCACCTAACCGCACAACAAACCCCGGTATGCCGCCATCACGCACCATTAGGTTGGAGCCGATGCCGACAACCATCAGCGGAACCTCTTCCGGCAATGATCTTAAAAATAAAGCGAGGTCTTCTTCATCGGCTGGTTGAAAGAACACTTGTGCCGGACCACCGGTACGAAACCAGGTGATTTTGTCCATTCCGGCATCAACTGTCATCTTACCGCGCAGACCTTTTAAACGGTCACCCAAACGCGCCAGAAGAAGCTCTCCGCTTTCCATGTTTTTATGCCTTATCCAGTGCAGCCAACTCGTCAGGCAGCGCATAAGCCCATTGAGTGATATTGCCCGCACCCAAGCAGATAACAAAATCACCTGGGCGTGCAATCTCATGCACTATAGGCGCCAAGTTTTCAGCTCCAGCGGCAAAGCGTGCATCACGATGACCGGCGGTTTTAATCCGTGAAACGAGATTTGGTGAATCAACGCCTTCAATCGGTTCTTCGCCAGCGGTATAGACCGGCGCCACAATCACAGTATCGGCGTCATTGAAGCAGGTTGCAAATTCATCATAAAGGCTGTGCAGACGCGTATAGCGATGCGGCTGAACAATTGCCACCACGCGACCCTTGGTGGCAGCACGTGCCGCATTCAGCACCGCGCGGATTTCCACCGGATGATGTCCGTAATCGTCAAAGACTTCAACGCCATTCCATGAACCGGTATGGGTAAAACGACGCTTCACACCGCCAAAGGCACCAAGACCTTTAACAATATCTTCTGCTGAAATGCCAAGCTCATAAGCCACCGCAATCGCGGCGGTCGCATTGGAGACATTATGCATGCCCGGCATTGGCAGGCGCAGACCTTCGATCAGCACCACATCGCCCTTGCGGGAGCGGATCTGCACGTCAAACACGCTTGTCGCACCGTCCATATGATGGTTGATATAACGCACATCCGCCTGCGGATTGTGACCGTATGTGATGATGCGGCGATCTTCAATACGGCTGACAAGTGCCTGCACTTCAGGATGATCAAGGCACATAACGCCAAAACCATAGAAAGGCACATTCTCAACGAACTGGCGAAAAGCCGCGCGCACATTGTCGAAAGAACCATAATGATCCAGATGCTCCGGATCGATATTGGTAATCACCGCAATATCGGCAGGCAGTTTCAGGAAAGTGCCGTCACTTTCGTCAGCTTCCACCACCATCCAGTCGCCGTCACCCATACGTGCATTGGTGCCATAGGCATTGATGATACCGCCATTAATCACGGTCGGATCGAGTTTGCCCGCATCAAGCAATGCCGCAACCATTGATGTGGTGGTGGTTTTGCCATGCGTGCCGCCAATGGCAATCGCATGACGGAAACGCATCAATTCGGCCAGCATTTCAGCGCGGCGCACAACCGGCAGTAATTTCTCGCGCGCTGCCATCAGCTCCGGATTGCTAGGCTTGATGGCAGTGGAAACCACCACCACATCCGCATCGCCCAAATTTTCGGCTTTATGGCCGACAAAAACCTCGATGCCCTTTTCACGCAGACGCTGCACATTAGCGCCATCTGCCTGATCGGAGCCCTGCACTTTATAACCAAGATTGTGCAGCACTTCGGCAATACCGCTCATCCCAATGCCGCCAATACCGACAAAATGTACGAGCCCGATATTTAACGGCATCTTCATCGACGCAGTCCTTCCTTATAATCTTTCACTGACTTACCAGCTGCAATAACCTCTGCCAGATCGGCAAGCAACCGTGTTGCATCAAGTTTGCCGGCAGTTTTTGCAGCTTCCGCCATTTTCATTAATCGTTGCGGCTCATCCATAGCGGCTTGAAGTATTTCCGCCAGTTTTTGTGGCGATAATTCTGTTTGCTTGATCACTTGAGCACCCCCCACATCTGCCAGCGCTTCGGCATTGGCGGATTGGTCATGGTCAAGCGCGTGAGGAAACGGCACCAAAATCGCCGGACGGCCAATGGCGGCAATTTCCGAAACGGTGGATGCACCAGAGCGCGCAATGATAAATTGTGCATCAGCCTGACGTGCCGGCAAATCACTGAAGAATGGCGCGACCTGCGCCCCCACACCTAGTTTTTCATAAATCGCGGTGACAGTTTCCTGATCTTCAGGACGTGCCTGTTGAGCAATCAGCAAGCGTGCCTGATATGCTTTCGGCAATAAAGCAATGGCTGCCGGAACTGCTTGGCTGAAATATTGCGCACCCTGACTGCCACCAAAAACCAGCAAATGAAAACGCTCATTGCCGCCTGAGAGTTGATAAGGCTGTTTCGCTGCTGCAACGACAGGTGGGCGCACCGGATTGCCGGTGGTGATGATTTTATCGGCGAATGCACCTTTGCCTTCCGACAAAAAGCCGCCCGCTATTGCCTGAACACGCGCAGCCAAACCTTTATTGGCACGCCCCATCACCGCATTTTGCTCATGAATAAGGGTCGGGATATTCATACGATGCGCCGCATAAAGCGGTGGCAAGGTCGGATAACCACCAAAGCCCACCACCAGTTTCGGTTTTAACTTTTTGAATAAAGAACGGCTGTCGAGATTACCGCGCCATAATTCCCACATGGTGCGGGCAATGGCGATAGGATTGCGCCCCGACAAAGTTGCCGAGCGGATCACATGCACATGGTCGGCCGCAAATGCACCGGAAAAGCGCTGTGCTCTGGCATCAGTTGCCAGATGCACATCATAACCGCGTGCGGTCAGTTCATAAGCCAAGGCTTCGGCCGGGAACAGATGACCACCAGTACCGCCGGCAGCAAGCACGATCACATCTTTTTGCATCATTTTTCTCACAGAGCCGGTGCCTGTGTCCCCATACGAACTGTTGCCGACATACGACCTTCCGGACGGCGGCGTGTTAAGGCCAGCAGAATGCCCATCGTGATGGCAATCGCGATCAGAGACGAACCACCATAAGAAATAAACGGTAATGTCATACCTTTAGCAGGCATCAGGTGCAAATTCACCGCCATATTAATGACCGACTGGAAGCCGAACAGAATGACCACACCGGAAATCGCCAGACGGCTGAACGGATCATTCTGGCGCTGTGCAATCAACAGTCCACGCACCACAATGAAGGCAAAAAGCAACATGATGAGCAGGCACAGGATAATGCCATATTCTTCTGCTGCCACAGAAAAGATAAAGTCGGTGTGACTATCAGGAATGATACGTTTGACGGTACCCTCGCCCGGCCCCTGACCAAACCAACCACCGCGCAAAATCGCTTCGCGTCCGCTATCTACCTGAAACGTGTCACCCTCACCGGTCATGAAGCGATCAATACGGCCAGCCACATGCGGGAAAAACATATAAGCGCCGAAAGCGCCAACAGCACCGATAACACCAAGCAGCAAAATCCAAAACATGTTCAATCCTGCCAGAAAGAACATACCGCCCCATGTGCCTGCTGTCAGCATGGTTTGCCCGAAATCCGGCTGCAACACCAAAAGGCCAACTACCAGCCCGCATAAAAGCATGGCGAAGAAATTGCCCGGAATGTCGGAGCGGCGCTGCTGCTCGGCAAAAAGCCAGGCGCAAATCACCACAAAAGCGGGTTTCATAAATTCTGAGGGCTGAATGGAAATGCCTAGAATAGAGATCCAGCGTCGCGCCCCTTTAACCTCAACGCCGATGAATAATGCGGCCACCATCATCAGCAGTGCCCCGATCAACAGGATCAGCGAATAACGGCGAATTTCCCGCGGCGAGCAAAAAGACACGCCGATCATGATAACCACCGCCGGAACCATGAAAAAAGTCTGACGTTCAACAAAGTGAAAACTATCGAGGCCGATGCGTTCGGCAACCGCAGGGCTTGCCGCAAAAGACAGCAAAATGCCTAACCCCATCAGGCTCAAACAGGCGGCAAGAAAGTAGCGATCAATCGTCCACCACCAATTTGCAACAGGGCCACGGTCAACACGACTTACCATCAGTTTGCCCCTTCAATCTTTCTCGTGCCAGCCAAAGAAAACACAAAATTACGAAATGCATCGCCGCGTTTTTCAAAGTTTTGAAACTGATCAAAACTGGCGCAAGCTGGCGACAAAAGCACAACCGGCTCCTGCGCCGCATCGGCTCCCGCATCCTGCGCTGCGTGGGTAACGGCAACCTCTAATGTATCAGAAATTTCATAAACAACATCATTGCCCAACGTGGCAGCAAAAGCAGCAGCCGATTCACCGATCAGATAGGCTTTGGCAATGCGCGGGAAAAATTCGCGCAAGGCTTCAATGCCACCGGCCTTCGGCACACCACCGACAATCCAGTAAATATTTTTGGCAAATGAAGATAAAGCCGGTGCCGTGGCTTCCGCATTGGTCGCTTTGGAATCATTGACAAACAATACTTTGCCACGGCGCGCCACCTGCTCCATGCGATGCGCAAGCCCCGGAAAGCTTTGCAAACCTGTTTCAATTTCTGAGGGGCTCAAACCAACGCTCATGCAAGCTGCAATCGCCGCCAAAGCATTTTGTGCATTATGGCTGCCACGTAGTGAGCCAATCGATTGCAGCGAGCCTAATGATTTCACATCGCCGGAACGCGCATAGAAAAGCTCTGATTCTTTAGCAAAATAGCCGTTTTGCAGCGGCTTATCTTTCGAAATACGAATAAGATGATCGCCTTTTACCGCCAAACTATCGGCAATTTTCACACAGTAATCATCATCAACACCGATAATCGCTACATCGCTTTGCGCCACCAGCCGCGCTTTAATCGCGGCATAATTGTCCATCGTGCCATGACGGTCGAGATGGTCAGGCGTTAAATTCAATAAAATACCGGCACTCGGATTAAGTGATGGTGCCAGATCAATCTGATAAGACGAACACTCAACCACATAAAACTTGTCTGCCGCTGGTGCATCCAAAGTTAAAATCGCAGTGCCGATATTGCCACCAAGCTGCATATCACGGCCAGCCGACTTTAAAATATGAGCAATCAGGGCTGTTGTGGTGGATTTTCCATTCGTGCCGGTAATGGCAATAAAAGGGCAATCCGGCGCCAAAAGCTGACGTTCACGCACAAATAATTCCACATCACCAATAATCTCGACACCGGCATCTTCAGCCAGTTGCACTGTCCAATGCGGTTTTGGATGGGTCAGCGGCACACCGGGCGACAAAACAAGGGCAGAAAACTGCGACCAGTCTGCCAGACGTAAATCACCGGTGGCGATGCCTTCAGCCTGCGCCTTGGCAACACTTTGCGGATTATCATCCCATGCAATGATCTGCGCGCCTCCAGCCACAATAGCCTTGGCAGTCGCAAGACCCGATCCCCCTAAACCAAAAAGGGCAATGGTTTTATCTTTTAATGCGGTGATCGGGATCATTGCAGGTGCCTATCGAGTTTAAATGCCCTTAACGGAGCTTCAATGTAGAAAGACCAATCATGGCCAGAATGATCGCCACAATCCAGAAACGGATCACGACCTGACTTTCCGTCCAGCCTTTTTTCTCAAAATGGTGATGGATCGGTGCCATCAGGAACACCCGCTTGCCGGTCAACTTGAAAGACCCAACCTGAATGATGACGGAAAGCGCTTCCACCACAAACAAACCGCCGATAATTGCCAGTACGATCTCGTGCTTGGTCGCAACAGCAACTGCACCCAACATGCCGCCAAGCGCCAATGAACCGGTGTCGCCCATGAAAATTGCAGCAGGCGGTGCATTGAACCAAAGGAAGCCAAGACCGGCACCAATCACCGCGCCAAGCACCACAGACAATTCACCCGTACCCGGCACAAAGTGGATCTGCAGATAATCAGCAAAAATCGCATTACCGGAGAGATAAGCAATCAGACCGAAAGAAGCAGCAGCCACCATCACAGGCACAATCGCCAAGCCATCCAGACCATCGGTAAGGTTCACCGCATTACCGGCACCAACCATGACAAAGGCTGCAACCGGGATAAAGAAGAGACCAAGATTCAAAACAAATGTTTTTACAAACGGGAATGTCAGCGAAGATGAAAATGGCTCCTGCCCTGCGCTCATAATGAACCATGCAGCAATACCGGCGATCAGAAATTCTAATCCTAACCGGGACTTGCCGGAAAAGCCTTTATCGGTCTGCTTTGTCACTTTCAGATAATCATCATAAAAACCAATCGCGCCAAACCCGACCGATACCATCAGCACAACCCAGACATAAACGCTGGAAAGATTAGCCCATAATAGCGATGAGACCAGAATACCGGTCATGATCATCAAGCCGCCCATTGTCGGTGTACCGGCTTTTTTGAAATGGGTCTGCGGGCCATCTGCACGGATCGGCTGACCACGCCCCTGACGCACACGCAAGGCATCAATGATACGCGGACCGAACAAAAAGACGATCAGCGCCGAGGTAATCATCGCACCGCCGGTACGAAACGTGATGTAGCGAAACACGTTTAATGGTGCCACATGGTCAGCAAAAAATGTTAAGAGCATCAGCATGGGCAGCTTATCCTTACAGGCATCATTTTTTATTATTCCCCAATCTTTATTCCACTGCCTCTGCTGGCGGGTAGCGGGTAATCAGGGCTTTCACAATTTTAGAAAACGCAATCGACATGGATGATTTGACCATCACCACATCACCTGCACGAATATCATTGAGCACAACCGGCAATAATTCATTGACGCTCTGCCCGTATTCAACATGAACTTCAACAGGCATCGCTGATTTCAGCACTGCCATTTCAGCGCCGCCGATATAAAGGGCGTTCACGTCCGCATCGACAATCGGTCGGGCAAGATCGGCATGAAGTTTACCCGATTGACGGCCAAGCTCCAGCATATCCCCAAGCACCGCAATGCGGCGACCACCCTCTTGCGGTTCAACCGATTGTAGCAGTACAAGGGCGGCACGCATCGAGGTCGGATTGGCGTTATAGCTTTCATCAATCAGTGTGAATGTGCCATCCCCGCAACGCAGTTTATAGGTAGCGCCGCGCCCCTTTTCCGCCTGCAAATCAGCCAGTGCCGCAATAACTTTTTCCATATCCGCACCAACAAGATGAGCCGCACCGATCACGCCCAGCATGTTCTGCACGATATGACGACCTGGCGCACCAATTTTGACCGCCAAAGTTTTCTTGCCAATGCGCATTTCAATATCGGAATAAGTCGGATGCAATTCGAGCCTGTTGAGACGGTAATCTGCTTGCGCATTTTCGCCAAAGGTCACGACATGCTCGACACCTGCTTCTTCAGCCAGAGCTTCCAACTGCTTGAAGCGTTTGTCATCACGGTTGAGCAGGGCATAACCGCCCGGCACAATGCCTTCAAAAATTTCGCCCTTTGCTGTGGCAATGGCTTCCAGATTAGCAAATTGGCCTAAATGCGCCGGTGCAATGAGCGTGATCATCGCCACATGCGGACGCACCATTTTCACCAATGGACGAATTTCATCGGGATGGTTCATACCGATTTCAAAAATGCCGTAATCAATATCGCGTGGCATCCGCGCCAAAGTCAGCGGTACGCCCCAATGATTATTGAAAGAGGCAACAGAAGCATGCACCGTTCCGGACCTGCTCAATACATGACGCAATGCTTCCTTGCTGGTGGTTTTTCCAACCGAACCGGTCACGGCAATGATTTGTGCTTGTGAGCGTTTGCGCGCAGCAATCCCCAAACGGGTCAGCGCTTCCAACACATCTTCCACCACAATCATCGGCACCTGCAAATTGCCGAAAGCCGCCAAACGCTTTTCGGCAACGACCATCAGACTCGCACCTGCTGCCATCGCGTGGGTGGCAAAATCATGACCGTCGAATTTATCACCTTTAATGGCAAAAAACGCCTCGCCCTCTTTCAGAGAGCGGGTATCAATAGAAATGCCTGTTATGCCTTTTGGAAGGGTGCCAAACGGGCGCCCTTCCATTGCCTTGACCATTTCATCAGCTGTCCACAGCCACTGGCTCATTCTTAATCTTCCTTCTGACGAGCCTGAAGCGCCAATGCGATTTCGCTGTGATCGGAGAACGGCAATACCTTATCTCCAACCGTCTGGCCTTCTTCATGCCCTTTACCGGCAACAATTAATGTGTCGCCTGTATTCATCATCGCAACGGCGGCCTGAATTGCCTGTTTGCGATCACCAATTTCCTGCACATTAGGTGCCGCCACCATGATTTCCTGTCGGATCACTTCCGGCACTTCAGTGCGTGGATTATCGTCGGTGACAATCACCACATCTGCCAAACGCGTTGCAATTTCACCCATAATCGGGCGTTTACCCTTATCACGATCACCGCCGCAACCAAAGACCACGATAATACGCCCTGTCGTGAACGGACGTACCGATGTCAGCACATTTTCCAACGCATCAGGCTTATGGGCATAATCGACATAAGCGAGCGCGCCATTTTCAGTCGAGCCCACCAAATCAAGACGACCCGGCGCACCTTTGAGACGCTCAAGCGCCTTCATTGCTGCTTGTGGCGGAACCCCTGTTTCAATGGCAAGCGCTGCCGCAATCAAAGCATTGGCCACCTGAAACTCACCGGCCAATGGCAGACTGACTTCAAAAATCTCGTCATTAATGGCGACTTCAATATGCTGACGGAAACGTTCATGCTCCAAACGCTTCAGTTTGATAAAGTCACCTTTACGGCCAACGGTCTTGATATTGCAGCCAGCCTGACGCGCAATTTCAATAGCTTTTTCCGAATAAACATCATCGGCAAAGAAAATAGCTGGCGCATTTTTAGGCAAAACTTCGGTAAAAAGACGCATTTTTGCAGCCAGATAGTCATCAATGGTCGCATGATAATCCATATGATCACGGCCAAGATTGGTAAATGCAGCAGCCGACAATTTCACGCCGTCCAGACGACGCTGATCAAGCCCGTGGGAAGAAGCCTCCATCGCCGCATGGGTCACACCTTCATCGGCAAGCTCTACCAAAACACGATGCAATTCCACCGGATCAGGCGTGGTCAGCGAATTATAATCACTGCGTGTTGGCGAGAAAACACCGGTCGTACCGATATTAGCAGCGGCAAAACCTGCATATTCCCAAATCTGACGGGCGAAAGAAGCAACCGATGTTTTACCGCTGGTGCCGGTCACAGCCACCATCACATCCGGTTGTTTGTTATAAAAAGCGCTTGCTGCCTGCGATAAAGCCAGACGCGGATCGGTAGTTTTAATCTGCGGGACACTCAAACCACCAGCATGGTCTTCATCAGTAATTACAGCCGCGGCACCGCGGGCAATCGCATCGGCAATAAATTGACCACCATCGGCTTTTACGCCTTTGAGAGCCGCGAACAAATAACCCGTCTGCACTTTACGCGAATCTGACGTCACACCTGTAATTGCGATATCTGCGATTTCCGGGCTCAAAATATTCGAGAATGCCGCGATTTCTTTCAATTTCATAATGTTCCAGACCCTGTTTGCTGACAGCCTCATCGCGGCCTGTAACTTTTTTTGTTACGAGCGCGAATCAGTCATTACCATATGAGACTACTGTTGAAGTGGTATCCTGTTTAAAATCAGGCTTTACACCCAAAAATGATGCTGATCGACGAATAATATTAGCGACCATCGGAGCAGCGTTCAAACCTGCGGTCGCACTATACATACCTTCTTCCGGTTTCGGCTCATCAATAATGGTCAAAACCACATAGGTCGGATCATCCATCGGAAAAGCTGCCAAAAAGGCGTTAAAACGCACATTATTGGCATATTTACCATTCACGACCTTTTCCGCCGTACCGGTTTTCCCACCGACACGATAACCTTTAACTTCCGCACGACGACCGGAACCGATTTCGGCATTGAGGCGATAAAGATAACGCATATCTTCACTCACCTTCGGCGAAACCACTTGAACGGCAACCTGATCGGCTTCGGCTTGTGAGCGCTTTAAGAATGTCGGCTGAATAAGCTTGCCGCCATTCATCAAAGCTGCCGAGCCGACAGCTGTTTGCAGCGGTGTTGTCATCATGCCGTGACCAAATGAAATGGTCATCGAATGAACCTTCTTCCAAACGCGCGGCTCTACAGGACGTGCCACTTCCGGCAGCTCCGTCTGCATGCGGTCAAGCAAACCAATGCGCTTCAAGAAATTGCGGTGACCTTCAATACCAACCGCATCGGCTTCTTTACCCGAACCAATATTGGAGGAGTAAATAAAGACTTCCGCCAATGTCAGCCAGCGGGCTTTACCGTGGAAGTCACGGATGGTCTGACGACCAAACACCATCGGACGGGTCGCATCAAATTTGGAATTGATGTTAAACAATCCGGAATCAAGCGCCATCGCCGTGGTAAAGGTTTTAATGGTTGACCCCATCTCGTAAGTACCGGCAGACATACGGTTGAGGCGGTCTTTTTCCAGCGCATTGACCGGATTGTTCGGATCAAAATCCGGCAATGATGACATCGCCAGCACTTCGCCGGTTTTTACATTAAGCACAACAGCACCGGCAGCAATGGCGCGGTATTTCTCCATCGCCTTTTCCAACTCGTCGCGCATAATGTGTTGCACGCGGATATCAATCGACAATTTGATCGGCTCAAGATTTTGTTCGCTCACAAGACCCGTAGAGCGCAGATCACTCAATCCGGCTGAATCAATATATTTCTCCATACCGGCAATCCCCTGATTGTCGATATTAACGAGACCGAGAATATGCGAAGCCGTTGGCCCGCCCGGATAAAAGCGTTTGGTTTCAGTTCTAAACCCAATGCCCGGCACACCAAGCGCCATAATCTGGCTTTGCTGGCGCGGGGTTAAGCCACGTTTGATCCATGCAAAACCGGAGCCGCTTTTCAGCTTCTTATAAGTTGCTTCCCAATCAAGATCAGGCAAAACGGTCGAGAGAAGCTCAATTGTTTCGTCCGGATCAATAATACGCTTTGGCTCGGCATAAAGCGAAGCGGTCTTGATATCGGTGGCCAGAATTTCACCATTGCGATCCAAAATATCAGGACGCGCTGCCAAATTATGGGCAGCTGATGCGCGATATCCTTCTTCGCGGTCGCTTTGCAATCCAAAATAAACCAGTTTACCACCAATAACGCCATAAATAGCGATGAAACAGGTCATCGCCATGATCAAACGGTTACGGGCGCGGTTGCCGTATTTTTTGCGATTGCCGTCAAAAGCCATATTGCCGGCAACTTTCACTTCCTGACCTTCAGCTGAAAAATCAGTATAGCCAGTGACCTCGGCTTTATTTTTTTTCGAGCCCTTCCAACGCATGACTACTGCCCCGCTTTTGCAGGGTTGACGCTGCCGGTGGCCATACGGTCGATGCCGGTCATATTATTGGCGATCAATGCATCACTACCTGAAATCAGCTTTTCGATTTCATCAACAGGACGATTAGGAATTTCATTGAACTGCACAATCTGCTTGGCATCGATATTTTGTAAGCTCAGTTCTTTGGCATAAACATCAACCAGATTTTGCAAACGACCAGGTTGCGTCATGAGGCTCCAATCGGCGCGCAGCAGGGTAATCGTATCTTTTTCCGACGCGATCTGGCGTTTCAGCTTATTGATGACAACTATCTGTTTTTCGGAATCATATTTGATCTTGTAAGTGACAGTCGCCGCCACCAACATTGCCGCAATCAGAATAAGGTCAAAAGTGCGCAGCACTGGCTCAACTCCTGCTCAGGTCTTGGGTGTCAGGCAATTTCGGCAAACCAAAAAGCGCGTAATCTGCCGCCATTGACGGCGCGTCTGTACGCATTCCGGCCCGCAATTTTGCTGATCTTGCCCGTGGATTACGGTTTGATTCTTCTTCATTGGCGCTCACGGCCCCCTTCACGACAGATGTGAAACTTGGCCGGCGTTCATAGACTTCCGGCATATGACGTGATCCACCGCTGCCACCGGCGCGGTCGGCAAAGAAGCGTTTGACAATGCGGTCTTCCAGTGAGTGGAATGTCACCACGACGAGACGCCCACCTGGCTTCAACCGTTCTTCAGCGGCGATCAGCGCATCTGCCAATTCATTCAGCTCTTCATTGACATAAACGCGCAATGCCTGAAACACGCGGGTTGCCGGATGAATACGATCTTTAGGATGGCGTCCCACCAGCATTTCAATCGCATTGGCTAAATCAAGTGTGCGGGTAAATGGCTCAACCGCACGGCGTTTCTCAATCATGCGCGCAATGCGACCGGCATGACGTTCTTCGCCAAGAAAATTAAAAATACGCGCTAAATCGCCGGTCTTCAAACGATTGACCACATCAGCAGCACTGGGGCCTTCGACCGACATACGCATATCAAGGGGTCCATCTTTTTGAAAAGAAAAGCCGCGATCCGCTTCGTCGATCTGCATCGAAGAAACACCGATATCAAGCACGATACCGTCAACTTGCTTACCCTCGCCCAGCACCTGCTCGATAGCTGCACCCAGTTGCGAAAAACGATTTTGCACCAGTGTAAACCGACCGGCAAACTCCTGTTCCATCGCACGGCCATTGGCAATCGCGGTGGGATCGCGATCAATACCGATCAGGCGTGCACCGGTTTGTAAAATTGCGCGCGAATATCCGCCGGCACCGAAGGTTCCGTCTACGAACACACCATTCTCATTAGCCTGCAAAGCGTCCAGCACTTCGCTGAGCATCACCGGAATATGACGTGAATAATCGCCTTCAGCCTGCACAGCCTGAGACTGTTTTGCGTCAATGTTCGCCATCACGGTCTCCCTTTCTTTCGCGTTATCGCCACTAAATCCGGCTCCAACTATGATTTTGCTGTCTTTTGAAGGCATTTCACTTCCGCAAGCATCGGCATATCGAGCAATTGAACTGAGATAAGCGTGTTTTTTGAGCACACGTTTCCCCAAGAATTAGTTATCCATCATTAAGCTTAATGAAGAGTTAGTCTTTTGCGCTGCAAGGGCTGCGGAAACCGCAATACACAAAAATTTTCGCAAAAAATTTTCACAAAATATGAATGTCGGAAAAGATCGGCAGCGGTGAGAAAATGTCAGTCGGTCTGTAAGCCGGGTTCTGTATGGCCGAGCCAGTGCTCGGCGTGGCAACCATTCATCTGGGACGGATGTCGCCACCCGCCTCATGCAACCCACCCGGACGGCTATCCGGAAACTGATTGCTGGTTCTTTCGAATCAACACGCCGTCCCTATTCGGTCTTGCTCCCGGTGGGGTTTACCTTGCCATTACTGTTACCAGCAATGCGGTGGGCTCTTACCCCACCCTTTCACCCTTACCCCGTCACCGCTTATGTCCGTAATGACACAACCGGAGACGGGGCGGTTTGCTTTCTGTGGCACTTTCCCTGAGGTTACCCTCGCCGGGTGTTACCCGGCACCGTGTTTCCATGGAGCCCGGACTTTCCTCACTCGCCGTCTTTCGACATATGACAAGCGCGGCTGCCCAACCGACTGACATCTGCCTTAAATGCTCTTTCGCAACAAAAGGCAACAAAAAAGCCGGATCACACCAATCAATCCGGCTTTTTATTCACGCAATCTCTTGAAGACCGAAAACCTTCAAAACTGCATAAAGCTTAGAACGAGCGCATATAGGCCTGTACATTGCTGCAATATTTGGCAGAAGTCGGGTTCATGCGCTTGGCACCATGGCCGGCATTATATTTGAGAATGGTGCCGCACACGCTGCCGCCACCAAGCTTTTGCGCCTGTGCCAGATATTTCATACCATATTGCACATTGGTGCTCGGTTCATAAAGACCTTTGGCAGAACCGGTATAACCCAAGCCGCGCGCTGTTGAGAGTTTGATCTGCATCAAGCCGATTTCACCGGCACGACCACGTACATGCGGCTGAAAATTACTTTCATGACGCACAACCGCATGGGCAAGCGCTGAGTTGACGCCGTAAGTGCTGGCATAATGATTGATGATGCTCGAATAACGGGTATTGCTCGGCTTGCTTTGTTTTACCGCAGATTTTTTAGTCACTTTAGGCTTCGGCAGATATTTGGCTTTGGCCGTTGTTTTTGTCTGCGCTTGTTTGTTGGTTTTTACAGATTTCTTGCTCGCATCAGACTTTTTCACAGCCTTGCTATCTTTAGACTTCAAAAGTTCCACCAAGTTTGTGGGACTTGATGCCTGCGCAGCATTTAAGTTAAAGCTAGCTACGGCGCCAATGAGGGCGCAAGCAAAAACAAATTTTAATTTCATAATGTACCGTTCTAAAAGAACACCCGCACCTTGGGAGATGTGCGAATGTTCAGTCCCTTTCGAAAATATTCCATTCAGTGATCGAGCTTAAAAAACTGCAATCATTAGGAATATCCTTGCTGATTAAAACTGCGCATTATCCATTTTTGTTAAGGATCGCAGTATGACTGGCCCCACGAGAACCTCACAAAATAAATTGGATACTCTCAAATGATCGGGGTAAGATTTGGCGTCAAAATGCAGCCGAAGATTGATCGGTAAAGTAAAGTTATCTTACAGATTGTAATAATTCACACCGAGAGCGTGATTAAACCGTTATGAATCAAATCATTAAGCAGTCAGATTTTTTAACGAAAAAAGTATTTTGTAAAGCGTCTCAATGGTTGAAACATCAGCGACTCCATCAACTTTGTGGCGACGAAAATGCCGCTGAAACGCATTTACGACACTTTCTGTCTCTGCGCCGAACACGCCATCAATGGTAATTTGATAGCCGACAAGTGCCAGCATCGATTGTAAAGCTTCGACCGGCTGGCCTGATTCTCCGCGTTGAAAAAAGCGTCCGCCTTTGATGGGGGCCGGCTCGACATAATGACCGACACCTGCGGCATATAATGTCTCCCACGGAAAATTTTGACCCGGATCAATTTTACGATCCGGTGCAATATCAGAATGTGCCAGCACACAATGCGGCTCGATCTGATGACGTTTGGTAATGTCTTGGCAAAGCTTGATGACAGCTTCGATCTGCACCTGCGGAAAGCTTGGAAAATCATGCAAAACACCGGCATTGACAATCTCTATTCCGATGGAAGCAGAGTTGATATCGCTCTCGCCCTTCCAGAAACTTTTACCTGCATGCCATGCACGGGCTTTTTCCGACACCATCTGCACGATACGACCGTCTTCATGTACGAGATAATGGGCAGAAACTTCGCGCGCCGGATCTTTTAAAATCTCAACCGCTTCTTGTGCTGTTTCCAACCCCGTATAATGCAAAATAATAAAACGGGGTGTTTTTGCGTCTTTACGCACGCCAAAATTAGGGGACGGATCAAGTTCGGCACCACTAAAATCGGCCTGAACGAGTTCCAGCTCTTCAAGCGATTGCGTCATATCCTGCCCGCCCATTCAATTCTCTCTTTTATTTCAGAATTCTTTCAATCTCAGCCCAGGCCGCATTGATATCCGCTAAACGATGATTGGCAATAGAGACAAATTCCCGCGGCAAGCCCTGCGCCACCAAGCGGTCGGGATGATGTTGTTTGACCAGCGCACGATATTGCGCTTTGGCTTGATCAAAGCTGGCATTGCGTTCCAACCCCAGCACGTCATAAGGATCACATTCGCCGCGCACGATATGACGGACTGTAATACGTTCAAACTCAGTTTCACTAAAGCCGAAAATCAGCGCAACATTGGTTAAAAATTCCAGTTCTTTTTCATGGACATAACCATCTGCCTTGGCAATATGAAAAAGTCCGTCGAGAATATCTTCCAGCAAATGGCAATTGGGCTGATCTTCACTGCAAAGACGCGCCAATTGACGTGCATAAGCTTCATATCCGGCCACATCCTGCTTGGCCAAATTATATAGCCGCGCCACATGGTTGGCTTCTTCGGCAGGAATTTCAAATATCTCCTGAAAAGCAATGATTTCTTTCTCGTTCACCACACCATCGGCTTTCGCCATTTTGGCCGAAAGCGCGATCATCGCGATCGAAAAAGCAACGCGACGTCTAGTGTCGACATCGCCTTCAAACAATGTGCGAACAGCTTCAATTACGCTCATCAGCGCATTTGTGGCTGTTTCACTCACAAATTCTCCAAGGCGAACCCAGATAGACATATGCGCTTTCTAATATTTAAAAGCTTGCAATGATAAACTGCTTATTGCTGGACAGGTGTTTTTTTCGCAGCCAGAAACTGCTTTGCTGATGCTTCGGCTCTGTCACCGGCAGCTTTGATCTGCTCGTCATTTTGCCCCACAGATTTAGCTGCAGATTCTGCATTTTTGCGGGCGCTTGCAACAATTTCAGCTTCTTGTTCAGGCGTCAAAACACCGGAATTTTCTTTCAAGGTTTCAAGCAAATCAGGCGCATCAACGGGTGCTTCCGGCTCTTGGACAGCAGGCACGGTTTCAGCAGGCTGCACGGTAGCAGGTTCTTGCTGAGGTGCCTCAGCATCATCTTTGCCGCAAGCCGTTAAGGCCGACAATGAAAACAGGATCAAAAAAGGCAGAGCGTAAGGTTTCATGCAATGATCTATAGACCAGACAAGTGATTGTTGAAATATCTAATTAAAAATTTCGCGACCAAATTCTTGGTTTCCTGCGCTATACCAAACTTTTCCAAACATGTGGTGGCCTGAAATCATTTCAGGCCACCACATTCTGCACCCTTCAGCAAGGTTCTGTGCAAAAATTTTAATTCGCAGGCGCCGGTGAAGTTGTATCAGGTGTTGTCGGCGCTGGTGCGGATGGTGCTGGCTCGGCTGGCGGCGTTGCAGCAGGGGGTGCTGCAGGTGCAGTCGGAGCCGGATCAGCAGGCATAGTTTCGGCCGGATTGTTGTTACCGGTATTTTCCTTCTTGCTGTCATCACAGGCAGCCAGACCCAGCATCATAACGACAGCCGAGGATGCAATAATTAGCTTTTTCATAATTGTCTCCTTCCGATGAAATTTGCTTCGTCAAAAGGTGAACTCACGAAAAAGAAAAAAGTTCTTTCAACTAATTAAACGCATCGTAACAATCAGAGAGTATCCCTATTTATTGTCCCGCTCGTTTTTAATCGCAAATAGTTGGGGTGCAAATGGTGACGCAACGATTCTGATCGCGTAATCCTAGCGCTTCAAGTGATTCTCTTTCATCAGGCCAGACAATGAAACGACTTGCAGTCACATTAACATTTCTCGCAAGTGCTGCGCTTTTAAGCGCCTGCACGACTGTGGATTATGATTTTTCTGATGTGCGCAAGCCGTCGACCCAAACCACCCAAATCAAACCACCGTCTGGTAATGTACGCGCGCCACGCTTCGGTGACCGCAAGCCGCATGAATGGACAGGTAAAACACCTTGGCACTATCCAATCCACGGTACTGATGTTTCTAAATATCAAACGACTGTTGATTGGAATGCAGTACGTAAGAGCGGTATTTCTTTTGCTTTCATCAAAGCAACCGAAGGCGGTGACCGTTTTGACGAGCGTTTCACCGAACATTGGGGAGCTGCACGCGCCGCCCATGTAAAGCGCGGCGCTTATCACTTCTATTATTTTTGCCGCACGGCAGCCGATCAGGCACGCTGGTTTATTAAAAACGTCCCCAACGACCCCTCCGCTCTGCCACCGGTTTTGGACATGGAGTGGAACGCCAGTTCACCAACCTGCAAATTGCGCCCCAATGCAGCAATTGTGCGCAAAGAAATGCAGACTTTCCTCAATATGGTTGAGAAACATTATGGCAAACGCCCGATCATTTATACGACCGTTGACTTCTTCGACGATAATGATCTGCGCCAATTAAGCCATTACCCATTCTGGCTACGCTCCACCGCAGGTCATCCGGATGAAAAATACGGGCCGCATCCTTGGACATTCTGGCAATATACCGGCACTGGTTCGATACCGGGCATTTCTGGCGACGCCGATATCAATGTCTTTGCCGGTGATGCCAATGCATGGAAAAAGTGGCTGGAAAGCAACAATGTCCGCTGACTCTGCAAAGGGCGCGCATTTTTAGCAAGTTTTGCTTCATTTTATAGATTTGATAGGGCAATAGATTAGGTCATTGTTGCTGACAGATTACTCTCAGCTTTTTTAAATGAGCTCGTCCTCCTATGAAAATTATATCCGGCCTTTGTGCATCTTTGCTTTTGGCATCCACCAGCCTGTCTTTTGCTCAAGTTCCGGCTCTGGCTCCGGCTGCCGCCACCACGCCTTCCTCCACGACCGAGGCTGTACCGCCAAAGCCTGCTTGCGAAATAGATTTCAAGCAGTGGATTGAAGATGTCGCAGCCGAAGCACGCGCTGAAGGCGTAAGCGACAAAGGCATTAGCGAATTACACAAAGCCTCGCTGGATGAAAAAGTGCTGGCGCGTGATCGTTCGCAGTCCGTTTTCAATTTGACCTTCATCGAGTTTTCAAAACGTCTGATTTCAGAAAACCGCCTGAAAAAGGGCAGAGAAAACCTGATCAAATATGCAGATGTTTTCCGCAAAGTGGAAGACACCTACGGCGTTCCGGGGCCGGTTCTCGCAGCCTTCTGGGGGCTGGAAACAGATTTCGGTGCCATTCAGGGTGATTTCGACACCCTTAATTCGCTCGTGACTCTCGCTTATGATTGCCGGCGCCCTGAATTATTCCGTCCGCAATTGATTGCACTTTTGAAACTTTTTGATCAGGGCGTTGTCGATGCCTCCACCACCGGCGCATGGGCTGGCGAAATCGGCCAGATGCAATTGCTGCCGAAAGACTATCTGGAGCGCGGGGTTGACGGTGATGGCGATGGCAAGGTTGATCTGAAAAACAGTGTCGCCGATGCGATGATGACTGCCGGACGGATGTTGAGCGAATTGGGCTGGCGCAAGGGCGAGCCGTGGCTGGAAGAAGTCCGCGTCACCAGTCAGGATTTGCCTTGGCAAGAATCCATCCGTGAAAACCGCAAACCGCACTCGCAATGGGCTGAATGGGGCATCACCGGCCGAGACGGCCCTTTAGGCTCAAATGATGGCGAAGCCTCATTGATGCTGCCATTAGGTCGTAATGGGCCAGCCTTCCTGTCCTATCCAAATTTTGACATTTTTGTGGAGTGGAACAAATCGATCGTTTACTCGACCACTGCTGCTTATTTTGCAACACGTTTGGCCGGTGCTCCGGCTTTTGATCACCGTAATCCTGATCAGGGGCTCGATACCGAGCAAATGAAAGAGTTGCAAACCAAGCTGCAGGCACGCGGTTATGATATGGGCAAAATTGACGGCGTCTTTGGTTTCCGCACCCGTGATGCGGTACGAACCGAGCAATTGCGCTTAAATATGCCTGCCGATTCATGGCCGACACCTGAACTATTGGAAAAATTGTAAAAAACAAAACTGGCAAGACCAATGTTATCAACATTACTGGTTGTGCTGCCCATTTTCGCATTGATTTTTGCGGGATGGGCAGCCGCCAAAACCCGCATTTTGGGCGGGCAAGCAAGCACAGAACTCAACCGCTTCGTCGTTTATCTGGCATTGCCCGCACTTCTTTTCGACATCACAGCCACCACCGATCTGCATGAAATCTGGCAACCGGCCTTTATCGGCGCTTTTTGTTTGGCGAGCTTCATCATCTTCGGTCTTGCTTTTCTTTCTCCGAGCAACAGGGGAAGAGATCTCACCACCAAAGCCATTGATGGCCTTAATGCCAGCTATCCCAACACCGCCTATATGGGGTTTCCGCTTTCCATGCTGGCTTTTGGCAGCGCAGCCATGCCGCTGGTTGCAATGGCAACCATCATCACGGTTTGCATCATCTTTGCGGTTGCCATCACTTTAATTGAGCTCAGCCGCCAAAAAGCAAGCCGTAAAGCAAAGCTTATCATCAAAACGATCGGCTCACTGGCACGCAATCCGCTGCTTTTTTCGCCAGCACTTGGCGTACTTTATTCCCTCTCCGGCCTGCCGCTGCCAGAATCTGCCCATTCATTTTTGAAGCTGCTTGGCGCAGCCGCCTCCCCTTGTGCCTTGGTGGCACTTGGTCTTTTTCTGGCAGCCAGCAAACCGCTGACCCGCACCAATATCAGCAGCATTTCATATCTGGTCAGCCTCAAACTGGTGGCTCAACCGGTGCTGGCCTATATCGCTGCGGTTTACATTTTTCAGCTACCGCCGCTGCTTACCCATACGGCTGTTCTGATTGCGGCATTACCAACAGGCACCGGCTCTTTCATGCTGGCTGAATATTACCGTACCGATGCGACAATAACCTCCAACACCATTTTGGTTTCAACCGTGATTTCGGTGCTGACTGTCTCTGCCTATCTTTCGTTGATTGCGTAAAAGCTGCTTCGTCAGAATCAAATCAAACCGCAAAAACGCTGCCACAACTATGAATTTCCGTTAATCCAGATGGCGTTTTTGTGTCTTTTCCGTGAATAATTCTTCATAAAATTAGCATTTAAATTCATATACTTACAAATAATCAGGTAATTATTTCTCTTAAATAGCCACAAAAATGCATGAATTTGCTTTGTTTTTGCTCATAAAGCCACTAGATTCATAGCATCTGCCAACGCATTTGCGCTTGATTAAAACCAAGTACAATCATGAAGGAGACAGACCTATGGGACTGACAAGACCTATGAACGTCCTGATGTTCTGCGCAGCATTCGCTTTTGTTGCAGCTGTGATTGTAGGCATCTTTCCTTGAAGCTGGGGTGCTTTAGGAAATAAAATAAAAAACCCGGGGCAAACCCCGGGTTTTTTATTTTTCCTCAATGCACTCGTTTCATGCAACCGTTTGCTGTTTCGAGCGCACACCCAACAAATGACAAATGGCATAAGGCAAATCGGCACGGTTCATTGTGTAAAAATGAAAGTCCTGCAAGCCGCGCTCCATCAAATCCATCACCTGTTCTGCTGCAATTGCGGCAGACACCAATTGATGCGTATGAGGATCATTATCAAGCCCTTCAAAACGCTCAGCCAACCATTCCGGAATATGCTGACCTGAACGCGCACAAAAGCCAACCAATTGCTTGAAGCTGTGAACAGGAAAAATCCCCGGCACAATCGGGATATAAACACCTGCACGGCGTACGCGCTCGACATAGCGCTCATAAACATCATTATCGAAAAAGAACTGGGTGATCGCGCGGGTGGCACCATTATCCACCTTTCGCTTCAGCATATCGATATCTGTTGCAAAATCAGGGCTCTCAGGATGCTTTTCCGGATAGGCCGAAACCATGATGTCGAAATCATCAATCGCTTTCAATCCGGCAACCAGCTCCGAACCATTATTATAGCCACCCGGCGTCGGCATATAAGCATTGCCCACACCATTGGCTGGATCACCGCGCAGCGCCACAAAGCGCTTCACACCCATTGCGGAAAAATCACGGATAACCTGATCCACTTCAGCTTTTGTTGCATCTACACAGGTTAAGTGTGCCGCCGGTGTCACATTGGTTTCGGTCAAGATACGCTGCACCGTACGTGCGGTGCGCTCACGTGTCGAGCCACCTGCCCCATAAGTAACGGAGAAAAATGATGGCTCCAAAGGTGCCAATCGCGTTACTGTTTCCCAAAGTCGGTTTTCCATTTCTTCGCTTTTCGGCGGGAAAAACTCAAAGGATACCCGAAGGTTCTTACCGCCCTCAGAACGTCGGGAAAGCCCGTAAAAGCGCATGAAACAGTCTCCATCAGTTTTGTGGCGGCGATTATCTGGCACAATACCACTTTAGTCTTGAATAATTTGCAAGCCGCAGCCAAGTACAAATCGACGGCTTTCTTTTAAAATGTCAGGCGATCAATTGACGTGGATCGCGCGCCAGCCAAAGCTTGACGGTCAAGCCGTCTTTCTTCGCATCTGTCTGTTTCAACTCTTGAATATCGGCCATTTCCAAACCTGCCTCACGCAGCCAGCCGGTCATCTGCTCGTCACTGAAACCAAGACGCAAATGCGCATGCTCTTCACGCAAGAATTCCAGCACATGCGGCGCAAAATCAACAATTAACAATCGCCCGCCAGCACGTACCGAACGCGCAGCTTCTCGAATGGCAGCCTGCGGATCATCCAAAAAATGCAGCACCTGATGGATGGTCACCAAATCAAAGCTTTCACGCTCAACGGGCAACGCATAAACATCGCCTTGGCGCACCTGCGCATGGGAAATGTCGGCCTGATCGAGATTGGCTCGTGCCACCATCAGCATGTCGCGGTTTATATCCACACCAACGCCACGCACATAAAGCGGCGCAAAGAGTTCAAGCAAACGCCCTGTACCCGTGCCAACATCAAGCATGGCCTGAAATGGTACATCACCTACAATATCTTTGACTGCTGTTTCAACAGCCCCTTCGGCAATATGCAGGCTGCGGATTTTATCCCAGCTTTGCGCATTGCTGCTGAAATAAGCGGTCGCCTGTTCCTGACGCTGTGATTTTACTTGGGCCAGCCGGTCAAAATCACGCTCGATCAGCGGATCTCTTTCATTAAGTCGCTGCAATGTTTCACGGATGATAGCACCAAATTCATTATTGTCTGAGAGGCGGAAATAAGCCCATGCACCTTCCTGATAACGATTGATAAGCTGTGCTTCACTCAACAGTTTCAAGTGCCGCGACACACGCGGTTGCGACTGACCAAGAATGAGGGTCAGATCAGAAACCGTCAGATCACCACGGGTCAACAGCATCAAAATACGCAAGCGGCTTGGTTCAGCCGCCGCTTTCAACACTTCAATCATTACATCAAGCTGCAAGCTCATACCGCCACACCCCTTATAGACATAAAGATATGTTTATATAAAAATTAAAGATTGCGCAAGTTGATAATCAGCGATTTACAACCAATGTGGGCAAGCTTCAAAACGTTCACATAAAGAGACACTGTCACGAGCTTGCAATTGCCTTAACTTAATGATCAATAAAACCAGTTAAGTAATAAAAGCAGAGCACTATGCAGGCCAAGACAAACCGGCAAAAACTCATCGCCAAATCTTTGACCCTTTTGATACCGGGTGCTCCTTTCAGCGATGCGGAGCCTATTCGCGCGGCCGCTCTCAGTCCGCATATGCGCGGACTAACACCGCCAGTTGCCTTATGGCTGGCAACGGTTGCCTATATCCGCCATCAATATACCGATTACGATGCTTTGCGTGATGAAGGTTATGATAAAGAATCTGCACGGTTTTTCGTGCTTGATGCGATTAATGACAAATTGACCGAATGGCGCGCAACCCGCCTGCTCTCACCCGATGATGATGAAATGCTGAGTTAAAAATGCAGTTTTCTTTACACCACAAAACACGCTAGACTAGAGCATGTCTCCCAGAAGTGGGCACCGGTTTTGGGATAAAGACATGCGTAAAAACAAAACGCTAGAGCGAGCACAGTGGATATGATTAAGTGCGACACCCTCTAGCAGCAATGCATTCCATCCCAAGCAAAGTTGATAATGTTCAGATTAACGCATATTTCCGATATTCATCTCAGCCCTTTACCGCCGGTTCGCTATCGCGATCTCGCCTCAAAGCGCATCACCGGCTATGTCAATTGGATGAAAAACCGCAAAAATGCACTGGAATGTTCGGTTCTGGATGATCTGATCAATGATATGAAAGCCCATAATCCCGACCACATCGCAGTCACCGGCGATCTGGTAAATCTGGCACTGAACAGCGAAATCGACATTGCACGTGCGTGGCTGGAAAATTTAGGCAACCCCGATCAGGTCTCTGTGGTTCCGGGCAATCACGATGCTTATGTGCCGGGTGCGTTGCGTAAATCCTGTCAGGCATGGGAACCATGGATGCGCGGTGACGGCATTGATAATGGCGGTAAAGCACCACAATTTCCATATCTGCGCCAGCGTGGCAACCTTGCCATCATTGGCGTTTCTTCGGCGCGCGCGACAGCGCCCTTTATGGCAAGCGGCGATTTTCTGCCTGCTCAAGCGCATCGTTTGGCATTGATGCTGGAGCGCGCAAAACAAGCAGGCCTGTGCCGTGTGGTGATGATCCACCATCCACCCATCCGCGGCGCTACACCAAATTACAGGCGCTTGTTCGGCATTGGCCGCTTTCAAAAAATCATTAAAAGTTATGGCGCCGAGCTGGTGCTGCACGGTCATACCCACCTGGCCACCCATTATGAGGTTGAAGGCACCAATGGCGCGACAGTACCGGTTATTTGTGTGCCATCCGCCAGCCAATCTTTTGGCGGCCATAAACCACCGGCGCGCTATAATATGTTTGATATCAGCAAAAGCCAAAATGGCTGGACTTGTGAATGGAGACAGCGCGGAATTTTAACGGAAGATAATAAAATCACCGCAATAGGCACGCATCAATTAAGCCTACCCGCCCGTTAAACTATGCAGGGCGGGCATTAACCTCTCTTGAAAAGTCAGGAACAAAAGCACCGCCCCAACCAAGGCGCCGGTAATAAACCATGCTAAGGCCGGCAAAAAGCCATTAGATGTTTGCGTGATCAACGGTGGCTTTGCATCAGACTGCACGGCCGAAACAGGTTTACTATCGCCCAATAACTGCTCCCGCTCCACCAAACGATCAGCAATATAAGCGGTGACACCTTCACTTACCCGCCTCATATCCGTTGATTGCGCCATCACTACCCGTCCCTGACGGCTATCACGCACAAACTTATATGTGCGCCGATCATTGCACATCATCACAAAAGCGGTCGCATCAAGCCAAAGCCTGGGCTGCATCCCTGATGAAACAGTAAAATCAAACAGATCGACATTAGCCGGAACGGCATCAAAAACCGGTTGCAAATCCGCTGCCAGCAAATCCAGCCGCGCCAGTTCTGCTTGCCTGACATCCACGATGCTGTCACCGCGATCCGCAGCAGCCATTTTGGCTTGTCGCATCGCATTGGCAAGCCGCAACGCCCCGTCGGAGTTTTGGACAGCATGTTGCGCATCAATTTCTTTCTCAAGATCATTTTCACGCATGATAGATCCCTTAGTAAGACTTGATGAAAACGTTCCGCACGGAAAGTGAATTAATAAGACCAAGCTTATTCAAATCATCCAATAGAAGCAATAATACGGCAATTCACAGTAACTTAAACACAAAAAAGGCGACCCGAAGGCCGCCTATTTTTCAAATATCAATGCAAATTTTATTCGGCCAACAGGCGATTGGCTGCCGAAACAATCGCTTCCAGCGAAGCAGACACGATATTGTCATTAATGCCGACACCAAAGATTTTGCCATTCGGATGGGCAATTTCCATGTAACAAATCGCGGTTGCGTCCGAGCCCTGCTGCAGCGAATGCTCCGAATAATCCACCACCGACAATTTGATGCCGATATGGCGCGATAACGCATCCACAAAACCATCAATTGGCCCGGTGCCGGTACCTTCAATATTTTTGATCACACCATTATCATGAATTTCGGCGGTCAGAATACGGCGGCCTTTATTGGCCGGATCAGCAACAGTGTGGTGATCCGCAAATTTGAGCCGTGCTGTTTCCTGCGTCACATAACGGGCGATAAACTCGTCGTAAATGCGCTTGGACGGCAGTTCCTTGCCTTCATCATCAGTGATTTTCTGAATGATTTCACGGAATTCCACCTGCAAATTACGTGGCAGGTTCAAACCGTAATCCTGTTGCAGAATATAAGCCAAACCACCTTTACCCGACTGCGAGTTGATACGGATGATCGCTTCATATGAGCGACCGACATCCTGCGGGTCAATTGGCAGATAAGGCACTTCCCACAATGGGGAATTGGCGGTTTTCTTGGCTTTCATGCCCTTATTGATCGCATCCTGATGCGAACCGGAGAAAGCGGTATAAACCAGTTCACCCACATATGGATGACGCTCAGGAATAACCAGCTGATTGGAATATTCGTAAACTTCCTTCATACGGTTGATGTCCGAGCAATCCAGTTCCGGGTCAACACCTTGCGTGAACATGTTCAAGGCCAGTGTCACCACATCCACGTTACCGGTACGCTCACCATTGCCAAACAATGTACCTTCCACGCGGTCAGCACCAGCCATCAAACCCAGCTCGGTGGCCGCAATGCCAGTGCCGCGGTCATTATGCGGGTGCAATGAGATAATCAGGTTCTCGCGATTATCCAGCTGACGGCACATCCATTCGATCTGGTCGGCATAGACATTCGGCGTATTCATTTCGACCGTGGACGGCAGATTGATGATCAGCTTGTTATCCGGTGTCGGCTTCACAATTTCGCTCACCGCATTACAGATTTCCAGCGCCACTTCCAACTCTGTTCCGGTAAAACTTTCCGGCGAATATTGGAAACGATAACCGCCACCAGCCTTGGCCGCCATATCAGTGATCATTTTGGCAGCATCAGTTGCGATCTGTTTGATACCGCTGACATCTTTGCCAAACACCACGCGGCGCTGCAATTCAGATGTAGAATTATAGAAGTGAATAATCGGTGTTTTAGCCCCTTCCAGCGCTTCAAAGGTACGGATGATCAGTTCAGGGCGGCACTGCACCAGCACCTGCAAGTCCACCTCGTCAGGCACATTGCCCTCTTCAATGCACCAGCGGCAGAAATCAAAATCTGTTTGCGATGCGGAAGGGAAACCGATTTCGATTTCCGGAAAGCCCATATCCAACAGCAGCTGGAACATCCGTGCTTTGCGGTCATGACCCATGGGGTCGATCAGCGCCTGATTACCGTCGCGCAAGTCAACCGAACACCAGATCGGTGCTTTTTCGATACGCTTGGACGGCCATTGACGGTCTTGCAGCTGTGTCAGCTGAAACGGCGCATATTTTGTCTGCGCCACCGGCATGCCTTTTTTGGCGGAAGCAACTGTTTTATCTGCAATATGGTTCATAACTATTCTCGTTCTTCGTGAACGATCTGCCCGCCACCCGCGGCTCAAACCGTTATTCGTTAACTACTAAAATTTCCGGATAATCGATGAAAAGATTATCAAAATTCAGACTATAAGGAGCATGGACCAGCGTGGTCTCTTGTCGACCGCCGGACGCTCCTCTTTAACGAGCCCAGCGATCGCCGCTAAGGCTAAGAAGAAGCGAGTTTAAAACACAAACATGTACAGCGCCACTCACGTGATCGCCGGAAAAAGATTTCGCCATGTTTAAAGTTTTACAAGCCATAGATGTATTTCTAGCGATTCACCGCAACAGTTGCAAGCCTGCAATCACTGATTTTAAAGTAAAATTTTGTGCACCTTTGCTCATGCAAAAGGCACCGCACAAGTGCCCGGTGGCAGCTTGGCTTCATCTTCCGGCTCAACATGGATAACCACAACCGCATTATCAATCTGATCGCGCAAAGCATCTTCGATACGATCACAGATAATATGTGCGTCACCAACAGTCATATGAGCCGCCACGACTAAATGAAACTCGATGAATGTCGCACGACCCGCTATGCGGGTTTTAAGATCATGTACCTCAATCGCCCCTTCGGCATTGGTGGAAATGATGTCACGAATATTCATTGTTTCATCAATATCAGCACCAACATCCATCAAACCCTGCACCGAGGAATTGATAACCTGCCAACCCTGCCACAAAATATTGATCGCAACGATGATTGCCAGCAGCGGATCAAGGATCGCCCAACCGGTGACAATAGAGGCTACCAAACCAATCAACACACCAGCGGAAGTTACGACATCAGTCATGATATGCTTGCCGTCGGCAGTCAGCGCCGGTGACTTGTCACGTTTGCCGACACGTATCAAAATTGTCGCCCAAATGGCATTGAGCACACCTGCGGCAATATTGATGCCAAGCCCCAGCCATGGCTCATCCATCAAACGCGGCGCACGCAATGCTTCCCACGCTTCACGGAAAATCAGCAGTGCCGCAACGATAATCAGTACGCCCTCAATCACAGCCGAAAAATATTCAGCCTTATGATGGCCATATGGATGGTTGCGATCAGCCGGCATATAACTGACCCGAATTGCCCACCAAGCAGCCAAAGCTGCAATCACATTAACAATGGATTCGAGCGCATCCGAATAAAGTGCCACCGAACCGGTCAGATGATAGGCCAGATATTTAAGCGCAAGGACAGCAAGGGCGACGGGGATTGACCATGCGGCCAATCGTTGAATCTTTTTCTTCGTATCCATGGTCAACCCTTTGACGTTTCACATCATTATCATGTGGAACGCGCCATCAATCAGGCACGTGAAATGCCCGAAAACGCTTTAAAATTGTCATTAATTACATGCTTCGAATTCGATAAGCTTATTCTCTATAACGAAACAAACTTAAAACCGAAACCCCCGCCACTTAAAAGCGGCGGGGGATAACAGATTTATCATCAATTTATTAGACTATACTAATATTTATGTTCGGGCTTTTGCCACCAGCCCTGCCACGACATTTTCAATCATCCGGATTCCGGCTTCATCTTCAAGAGTCATGATGGATTCCGGATGGAATTGCACCGCAGCAATCGGCTCATTTTTATGTTCAATGCCCATAATAATGCCGTCTTCCGTCACCGCTGTCACATCAAACACATCCGGCAAATGCTTTGGATCGGCATGCAGCGAATGATAACGCCCGACATTGAACCGTTCCGGTAGCCCCGCAAAAACCGTACCCGCCTTCAAAATATGGATCGGCGATGGTTTGCCATGCACCGGAATATCCAGCTGGTTGAGCTTACCGCCAAAAGCTTCCGTCAGTGCTTGCAGTCCCAGACACACACCAAAGATCGGCAATTTACGTGTGCGCGCAGCTTCAATAGTAGCCGTGCAATTAAAATCACTCGGCGTACCAGGTCCTGGTGACAACACCACCAAATGCGGCTTCACTTCATCAAATATCGCATCAGTGATCGGCGCGCGAACGGTTGAAACTTTCGCACCAGTTTGGCGGAAGTAATTCGCCAATGTGTGCACGAATGAATCTTCATGATCCACCAGAAGAATATTGGTGTCCTGCCCGACCATATCCGCTTCCTGCTTTTCTGTTTCTGCCTGCACTTTATGTGCCTCACGAATGGCTGTCAGCATAGCAGAAGCCTTCAATTCGGTCTCGGCCTCTTCTTCCTGCGGGTTTGAATCATAAAGCAAGGTTGCACCGGCACGCACCTGCGCCACACCGTCTTTAATCCGCACTGTACGTAAGGTAAGACCGGTATTCATATCACCATTAAAATGCATCATACCAACCGCGCCGCCATACCATGCACGCGGGCTTTTCTCATGATTTTCGATAAAACGCATTGCCCATAATTTTGGCGCACCGGTTACTGTCACCGCCCATGCATGGCTCAAAAAGCCATCAAAGGCATCCATATCAGCACGCAATCGCCCCTCAATATGATCGACCGTATGAATAAGGCGCGAATACATTTCGATCTGACGGCGGCCAATCACCCGTACAGAACCCGGATCACAGACACGGCTTTTATCGTTGCGATCAACATCCGAGCACATGGTGAGTTCAGATTCGTCCTTTTTCGAATTGAGCAGTTTCAAAATCTGCTCCGAATCCGAAATCGCATTTTCCCCGCGCTTAATGGTGCCGGAAATCGGGCATGTTTCAATACGGCGACCATTGACACGCACGAACATTTCTGGTGACGCACCCACCAGATATTCACCTTCACCCAGGTTGATAAAGAAACCGTATGGTGACGGATTGATGCTTTTCAGGCGGCGGAAAATTTCTGATGGCTGGCTTTCACAACGCTCATAAAAGGTCTGCCCAGGCACGACTTCAAACAAATCACCGCGTTTGAAACTGTCTTTGGCTTTTTCAACAAGTTTTGCATATTCGCCTTGGGTGTGATCGCCACGTCCCGGATTTTTGGTGGAAGGTTCAAACACTTTCGAAGGCGTTTCACGCGCCAAACCGTGGGTGCTTGTGCCATCGATGCTGAATTCATAAGAATCCACCCATGCTTTGGTGGAGTAATGGTCGACAATGACAATCTCGTCAGGAATAAACAGCACCAAATCACGCTGATCGTCCGGACGCTTCATCTTGAAATCAATTTTGTCGAATTGAAAAGCCAGATCATAACCAAAGGCACCGTAGAGACCTAAATTGGCGTCTTCTTCTGAGAAAAACAGGGCAACAATCGCCCGCAATACGGTGAAAACCGATGGCATGCGGGAGCGTTCTTCTTCCGCAAATACGCCTTGCGGCTCGGCAACCGTCAAATCAATGCGGGCGACATTCTGTTGATCGATGGTGACACAATCAATCAACTGCAACGCTTTTAAAATCGGCGCCAGCAAGATCTCACCACGCTTGTTCAGCGCTTCAATCCGCATAACACGACCATTGGCAGTGATGACAACAGGTGGATCAATAATGGCGGTATCCCAGCGGGTATAACGGCCCGGATATTCATAGTTAGACGAAAAAACTGCACCGCGGCGTGTATTTAAAACATCAATACGCTGCTCAATGGCACCTTTATAATCGATCAACTGACGCATGCGCTCAACGGTAATGCCGCCTTGGCTGACATGGGTATGTGTTTCGATCTTCGACATTTTAGTCATTCTATCAACCATTCTGTTTGCCATGATCTGCTTTCCCCCTCTGTTTAAGCTGGAAAACCGATCCGATCCTGTCCGCACGTCTTCAAATCATGCTTTTTTATCGGTCGTTATAAGGATATCGGGCAAACAAAAAGGCCGCCCGGATTACCCGTTGCGACCCCAAATTTCACTTTCGCTTATGCACAAGTGTTTCTATGGCCGCTGTTAACGGACCCACCACCAACCATTCATCAGGATGTGCGACTTGTTCATACCTAGTTGATAGCGCTGCCGGCGCATGAAGGCAACTGCAAAAATGCGGGAAAAAAAGAAAATTAACTTGCCTGTCAATAATGACAGTGTTCCCTCTCCCTGTGCTTCTCTATAAAGCCAACGCTTAACAAACAAAAACTGCACAGCACCTGATAAGCCTACACTGCAGCCAATTAACGTCATATAAAAAAAGTCCGGCCTGTATAAACAGACCGGACCATATTAAAGCTCATAGGTTGAGCAAATCAGGCCGCGAATTCCCGAATGCTGCTGCCTGTATGTTAAGGCGCTGTTGGCATTAAAAAAGCAACGCCTTAAAAGCAATGATTACGTGTAATATAAATTAAGTATGTCAAGTAACTACTACAGGTTGTATTCCATTGCAACCCATATTTCTAACAGGTTGTATTTTTTTTCAAACATGATCCTTAAACCTTTGAAGTCCCTTATAAAAAATTCGTACAATCTGAGCTGAAAAAATACAACCCGTATTTACAATGCATCACCCCAATCCGCACGACGGGCTTTTTTAAACAAATCACCGTCGCGTTTGGTGATGATTTGCTGAGCAATCGCACCATCATTGCGGCAGAGCTTGAGTTCGGCTTTACCACTACTGGTTTTAACCGGTGCCAACACACGGTTTTCTGCCCGCTTCCCCTCAAAGCGGGAAACGGCCAGGTAAATATATTTCTCATCTTCCCACGGCACATCAGCTTGTTTGGTCAGGCGATGCAATTTCGAACGCGCCACACGTCTGGAAAAGTGACACCAATCAGAACCATCAATCGCGCAAGTCAATTGATGCGGACATGGCGCCACAATAAAAGCCCCTGCCCCGATCAATTGCTGACGCGCATCCATAATCCGCTGCCAGCCAGCCGGTGTGCCCGGCTCAATGAGCACCAGCATATTCTCACATGCGGCCCATAGACGGCTAATCAGATCGGCACGCTCAACGCCAGACAACTCATCCAGTACATAAGCCAATGTGACGAGATCTGCCTTTGGCAATGCGGCGCGCTCTTTGACAATATCACGCGCCACCCAATCGACTTTATCCAAACCCGCTTCATCGGAGAGTTTGGAGCCCACCGCACGAATGGCACTGCTTGCTTCCATCAATGTAGCTTGGCGCAATTCTGGCCAGCATTGTGATGCAGCCCATAAAACAGTGCCAGGCCCCGCCCCCACATCCAAAAGCGACTTCGGGCTGAAATCTGGGCGCAACTCTGCCGCATAATCAAAGCTGGAAAAAACCGCCGCATAGGTGGCAGGCAAACGCGCTGCCAGATAGGCATAAGCTGCTAACTCGTCCGATAAATGCAGCCTTCCGTCACGCGTCTCGGCGCGGTAGCGCTTGGATAAAATGTCGGAAGCACGTTGCAAATCGGCCAACGCAACACCGGTCAGGAGGTTATCTACCCCCTGACGTAATCGTGCCGGTAGTTCCATAAAACTAAATCACCTTAAAATCAGCGCTCCAGAACCTGTCTGATATCCACCAGATTGGAACGAACGCGCAAAATGTAAAAGCCCATTGTGGTCAGATGCGACGGGGTAAACCAAGCATCCTGACGGCCATTGGAAACAATAGTCGGCTGCATATCCAAGGCATCACGCACCTGTTTTTCCATCGAATCCCAGATGCTGTCGAGATGCTTTTCCGACAGAACAGAGCGGAAATCGGAATGCGCTGCTCGCAACAAACCATAGTAGGCATAAAGCTGACCATAAGCGAACCAGAAACGGTCATCGGCGCGGGTATCAAACCAACCGGCATGATAATTTTCGGCGCGGTCTTTCAAGATCGCCGAAGTCGAACCCAGATCATTGGCGATACGGTCAATATATTGGATCAGATTATCGGCACGCGCATCAAACACGGCTTCACAATTTTCCAATCGCTTGTTAAAATTGCGGATATCTTTGATCGCAGAACGGTAATAGCTTGGCGTTGGCGTTTTCGGGCCAAACGGGCTCAAGCCGAAATACCATGAATCTTCCGCAAATTGCATATTGCCGCGCGCTTTTTGCAGATCTCCGTCCACCTGAGATGTGCCACGCAAGCGACCTAAATTATCAACAAGCTCAACCGTTGTACGACGTACGGCTGCGTTAATGCCACGCTGGAATGATGCTTTATTATCGAGAAATGGTGTTCTGTCCCAATCAAGACCAAAGAAGCCGGCCTTATAAAGCACCATCGAAGAAATCCATGCATTCTGATTGACGTTGAAGTCGGTCAGATCAGCAGTCACCTCAGCAATTGCGGAAATTGCGCAAGCTTTATCACCAACAGGCAAAGCGGCAGCCTGCATCGGCATGCTTGGTGTTTCAGGCTTTAGCTCATCAGCCGTATCGGTAGGCACGGTTTCTGTAGATGTTTCAGCTCTGGCATCTGCACCTTCTTCCGGTTTAACTGATTCAGTAACCGGTGTTTCAGGTGCAGGCTGGATCAAGGGAGTAATCGTATTATTGATCTTCTCACCTGGGGTACTCGCAGTCTGATAGGTATATTTCGCCGGATAATCCGGATCAAAATTCGTCCAGGCTTGTGTCTGCCAGATAAAATAGCCGTAGAGAAAAACTGTGCCAAGCACGACAACGCCGATGCCAGCCTTCCACAACAAGCCAAGACGCAAATAAATGCGCCACAGCGCACCAAGCGGGACGGCAATCACCCGTCCAATTGCTGCCAGCAAGCGCCAGATGAAAGAAACGACGCCGACAATACCATTCCACATACTGCTTCTTCCCTCTAACATGCACGGCAAGGCGGACTTGCCAAACACCTAATAATGTTACGATTATGCGTTTATCACTATATCTCTACACGCAATTGAAATAGAAACTAAATCCGTTTTCAACAAGCATCGCTATCAAAATAACCGGCAAAACAAATGTTTTTTTAATAAAAACTTGCGATTGCGCGCTTAATCCGTAACATCGCCCCTGTTTTCGCAAGCCAATAATATAGTTGCACCCTTGCAACCTAAGGCAATCCATCTGTTTTGAGCGCGCGTTATTTCTGCGTGTAAAACAGGAACATTTCCGTTTAGGGGTCAAATCCCTCGTAGAACTAAAGCAATTCATCTGTTATTTGCTAAACAAACGGAACCGGAAAAATTAAATTGAAAAAACCGGACAATGGAGAGATTAACAATGAAATCCGTAACTGACTATGCAGTGTCGCTCGGCCTGTGCGCAATCGCCTTTACCAGCCTGATGCCTGCCAGCGCAGCACTTGCAGCAGAACCGGCCAGTTGCTCGACCATACGTTTTTCTGATGTGGGTTGGACAGATATTACCTCCACCACAGCAGTTACAACCGAAATTCTAAAAAGCCTGGGCTATAAGCCTGACGTTAAGGTTTTATCCGTGCCGGTCACCTATGCGTCTTTGAGCAAAAAAGACATTGATGTGTTTTTGGGCTACTGGAATCCGTCAATGACCGCAGATTTGCAGCCTTATCTTGATGATAAAACCGTTGAAACCCTGCGCGTTAATTTGACCGGTGCCAAATATACCTTGGCCGTGCCGCAATTTGCCTATGATGCCGGACTGAAAGACTTTTCAGATATCGCCAAGTTTAAAGACCAGCTCGACGGCAAGATTTACGGGATTGAACCCGGTAATGACGGCAACCGTCTCATTCTGGATATGATCGAAAAAGACGCATTTGATCTAAAATCCTTCTCACTGGCAGAATCATCCGAGCAAGGCATGCTGGCGCAGGTTGCCAAAAACATCAAAGCCAAAAAGCCGATTGTTTTCCTTGGATGGGAACCGCATCCGATGAATAGCAATTTCGATATGGTTTACCTCACCGGCGGCGATGATTTCTTCGGTCCCGATCTGGGCGGCGCAACCGTTGAAACCAATATCCGTGCAGGTTACGCACAAGAGTGCCCGAATGTTGGCAAGTTCCTCACTAATCTGGAATTCCAGCTTGATATGGAAAACCAGATCATGGGCAAAATCCTTGATGATGGCGAAGAACCTGCCAAGGCTGCCAAAGCATGGATTAAAGCCAATCCGGTTGTCCTCGACAAATGGCTTGATGGCGTCACCACTGTTGACGGCAAAGATGGTTTGGAAGCTGCAAAAGCTGCCTTCGGCCTCTGAGTTCAATTATAGGATTGCAGGCGGGGTGCATTTTTGCTTTAACCCCGCCGTTTTCAATTATCGTTTAAGCTTTATTTTCATAAAAACGCAGCAGGAGACATTTCGTTGGACTGGCTGACGGACAATAAAATTCCGGTGGGTCGCACCGCCAAAACAATCGTAGACTGGCTCACAAATAATCTGGGCGGTTTGTTTGATGCACTTGCAGCAGTGATGCAAACACTGATTGATGGTTTGCTTTTTGCACTCAAAGCACCGCATCCGTTCATTCTGATTGCCATTTTTGCAGTCATCGCATGGGGGCTGCAACGCCGCATCAGCGTTGCAGTGCTGACCGTGCTTGGCTTTCTTTTCATTCTCAATCAAGGCTATTGGGATCAGACCTTGGAGACGCTCACCCTTGTGCTCTCTGCCTGTTTCTTATGCATGGCCATCGGGGTGCCACTGGGCATTGCTGCCGCGCATCGCCCGACACTCTATGCGTTCATGCGCCCTGTGCTTGATCTGATGCAGACATTGCCGACCTTCGTCTATCTCATTCCGGCGATTGTATTTTTCGGTATCGGCATGGTTCCGGGTCTGTTGGCAACAGCCATTTTTGTGCTGCCTGCCCCGATCCGCCTCACCCATTTAGGCATTTCATCCACACCGGAGCATCTGATTGAAGCCGGTGAAGCCTTTGGTGCCACAAGACGTCAATTGCTGTGGAAAATTGAACTGCCATACGCCATGCCGCAAATTCTGGTCGGGTTGACGCAAACCATCATGCTTTCTTTGTCGATGGTTGTGATTGCTGCACTCGTTGGCGCTGACGGCTTGGGTGTACCTGTGGTACGCGCACTCAACTCCGTCAACACCGCACTCGGTTTTGAAGCAGGACTGGTGATCGTTGTGGTAGCCATCGTGCTTGACCGGATTTTCCGCTCGGTGAAGGAATAAAAATAATGAGCATGATAGACCTGAACGATGTTTCTATCGTGTTTGGCAAACAGCCGCAAAAGGTTCTGAGCCTTGCCGATGAAGGTCTGTCCAGAGCAGAAATTCAAACCGCGACCACTCAGGTTTTGGGTGTTCACAATTGTGATTTGCAAATTGCCGAAGGTGAAATGCTGGTGCTGATGGGCTTGTCCGGTTCGGGCAAGTCCACGCTTTTACGTGCGATCAACCGGTTGATACCGGTGGCACGCGGCCATGTTTCACTGCAAGGCAAAAACGGACCTATTGATGTGGTCAATGCCGATCGCAAAACCTTGCGGCATCTGCGCACTGAAATCGTCTCGATGGTTTTCCAGCAGTTTAGCCTGCTGCCTTGGCGCACGGTGGTTGAAAATGTAGCTTTCGGCCTCGAAATCAACGGCATCAAGAAAGCAGAACGTCTGGCTCTAGCGCACGAACAACTGGAGCTTGTCGGCCTGCAAGACTGGGCAAGTCACAAGGTCGGTGAATTGTCGGGCGGTATGCAGCAGCGTGTGGGATTGGCACGCGCCTTTGCAACGGGCGCCCCGATTTTGCTGATGGATGAGCCGTTTTCTGCCCTTGATCCACTGATCCGCACACGCCTTCAGGATGAATTGCTGCTGCTGCAATCGCGTTTGAAAAAGACCATTGTCTTTGTCAGCCACGATCTGGACGAAGCAATGAAACTCGGCAATCGCATTGCCATTATGGATGGCGGGCGTATCGTCCAATGCGGCACACCACAGGATATTCTGCTCAATCCGGCGAGCCAATATGTAGCGGATTTTGTCACCCACATGAACCCGCTTGGCGTGTTGCGGGCTGCCGACATCATGTCGCCGCTTGATCGCAACAGCCCTGCCCGTCCTTTTGCCGCAACAGCGAGACCAGCAACACCGGTTCGTGATCTGATGAATGCGATTGCACAAAACGGCGGGGATGTCGGCATTGTCGATAATGGCAAGATTTTGGGCAAAATCTCTTCAGACGAGATTGTCCGCGCTCTTGCATGGCATCAGCAATCATAAAATCAATTTCTGATTTCAGCATATAAAAAAACCGCCGGATTGCTACGGCGGTTTTTTTAATTCCAACACAATGAATATTACGCAGAAGCAGCCAAAGCGCGGGCTCTGGCGCGAGCAGCCACACGCGCTTTGATAGTTTCCACATCCGCACGCGGCGTCGCGGAAAACAGCTTCTTGGTGTAGTCATGCTGCGGATTGTTGAACACGTCGTCACGTGAGCCATATTCAACCACTTCACCGAAATACATCACCATCACATCATCAGCGATATAGCGCACCACTGAAAGATCATGACTGATGAAAACATAAGTCAGGTTGAACTCTTCCTGCAAATCAGAAAGCAGGTTGAGAACCTGCGCCTGCACGGAAAGATCAAGTGCTGATACCGGCTCATCCAGCACAAGCAAGCTTGGGCTCAGCATCAAAGCACGGGCAATCGCGATACGCTGGCGCTGACCACCTGAAAACATATGCGGATAGCGGTTGAAGTGCTCACGCCCCAAACCGACTTTCAGCAACATTTCCATCGCTTTTTCACGACGTTCGGCTGCGCTCATTTTAGTATTGAGCAGCAGAGGCTCAGCCAATACATCACCGATTTTCTGGCGCGGATTGAGCGATCCATATGGATTTTGAAACACGATCTGCACCTTCTGGCGCATTTCGGCGGTGAGGCCATCGCGTGCAATATTCACATCCTTGCCGTCAATCAGCAATGTGCCGGAGGTTTGCGGATCAATAAGGGTCAGGATACGGGCAAGCGTTGATTTCCCGCAACCACTCTCACCAACGATTGCAAGGGTTTTACCCTTTTCTACGGTGAAATTGACCTCCTTGACCGCATGAACGGTTTTAGCCTTTCCGAACATGCCGCCCGACACATGATAGTCACGCACAATGTCGCGTGCTTCTAAAACAACTTCACTCATGCCGCACCTCCTGCGCGCGGTGCATCAAAGACGAAATCCGAAACAGTCGGCAAACGGTCGCCTGTTGCGTTTTCCGGCAATGCAGAAAGAAGTGCGCGGGTATAGGCACTCTTTGGCGCTGTAAACAGCGAGAGCACATCCGCATCTTCCATCTTGTGCCCTTTATATTGAACGATCACACGATCAGCAGTTTCCGCCACGACACCCATATCATGGGTGATCATAATCAGCCCCATGCCGTGCTCGGTCTGCAACCGCATCAGCAGGTCAAGGATCTGCTTCTGAATGGTCACATCCAGCGCGGTGGTTGGTTCATCGGCAATCAGCAGTTTCGGGTTGCAAGCAATCGCAATCGCAATCATCACACGCTGGCATTGTCCGCCCGACATCTGGTGCGGATAGCTGCCAAGACGATCCCCCGCATCACGAATACCAACGAGTTCCAGCAGTTCAATCGAACGTGCACGGGCAGCGGCTTTATTCATGCCCATATGCTGACGCAGCACTTCCTGCAACTGGAAACCTACGGTGAAGCAAGGGTTAAGACTTGCAATCGGCTCTTGAAAGATCATCGAAATTTCACGACCGATAATGGCACGGCGCTCGCTGTCGCTCAGCTTCAAAAGATTGCGGCCTTCAAACTCCATTTTATCGGCGGTTACTGTGGCAGTTTTTGGCAACAAGCCCATCACCGCCAGCATACCAACCGATTTACCGGAGCCGGACTCACCGACAATCGCCAGCACTTCACCTTTATCAACCGTAATATCGATACCATCAACAGCACGAAACGGGCCGGAAGATGTTTCAAATGAAACGATTAAGTTTTTAATATCTAACAGAGCCATCATCAGCTCCTTTTCAGCTTCGGATCAAGCGCATCACGCAAGCCGTCACCGATCAGATTGATTGCCAGCACCGTAATCAGGATTGCCAGACCCGGGAAGGTAACCACCCACCAAGCGCGCAAAATAAATTCACGGGCTTCAGCCAACATAGTACCCCATTCCGGTGTAGGCGGCTGTGCGCCCATGCCTAAAAAGCCCAGTGCTGCCACGTCCAAAATCGCGTTGGAAAAGGACAAAGTTGCCTGCACCACCAATGGTGCCAAGCAGTTTGGCAAAATCGTTTTGAACATCAGCCGCAGTTTTTTTGCACCTGCCAGCTTGGCAGCAATGACATATTCACGCTCTTTTTCGGCCATCACAGCCGCACGCGTCAAACGTGAAAAGTGCGGCAGCAACACAAGCGTAATCGCGATTACCGCATTGATGAGGCCAGGCCCCAAAATGGCAACCATCACCAGCGCCAGCAGCAAAGACGGGAATGCAAGCATCACGTCCATAATACGCATGAATGTATTATCGACAACACCACCAAAAAAGCCGGAGAGAAGGCCGATGGTAATCCCTACACACATGGCGATAATCACAATGACAAAGCCGACAAGCAGTGAATATTGTGCACCATAAATCAAACGCGAAAGAATATCGCGACCAACCGCATCCGTGCCGAGCGGAAAGCTCCATAAGCCACCATCCTGCCAGAATGGCGGGCGCAGCATGAATTCGCGATATTGTTCGGTCGGATTATGCGGCGCGACCAATGGCGCGAAAATCGCTACCAAAATGATTGCCGTAAAAACAAATAGACCGATCACCGCACCGCGGTTCACACTAAAATAAAACCAGAAATCCTTCAAACCGCGCATAGTTGATGGCGCATCTGAGGTTTCCGTCTGAACAGTTACTTCACTCATAACAGCCTCACTTATGCCGGATACGCGGATTGATCAGACCATAGAGAAGGTCAACGATCAAGTTTACAGCCATCACCATCATCGCAATCAGCAGCAAGCCACCCTGCACGACAGGATAGTCACGGCGTGAAATGGAATCGAGCATCCATTTACCAATACCAGGCCATGAGAAAATCGTTTCGGTCAAAATTGCACCGGCCATCAACACACCAACCTGCAAACCAATGGTGGTGATCACTGGTATCAGCGCATTGCGCAAAGCATGAAGACCGATAACACGACGCAGCGGCAAACCTTTGGCACGGGCTGTGCGGACATAATCCTCGCCCAACACTTCCAGCATGGCTGATCGAGTTTGACGGGCAATCACCGCTAACGGGATGGTCGCCAATACAATGGTTGGCAAAACAAGATGAGAAGCAGCAGAAGCAAAAGCGCCCTTTTGACCCGACAATAGACTATCAATCAGCATGAAGCCGGTGACCGACGGGAAATAATACATCAGCGAAATACGACCCGAAACCGGCGTCCATTGCAAAATCCCTGAAAACAGGATGATCAACAACAAGCCCCACCAGAAAATCGGCATGGAATAACCAACGAGAGCCGCGCCCATGGATGTTTGGTCAAACCATGATCCGCGTTTGACTGCGGCCAAAACACCTGCCGGAACACCAATCAACACAGCCAGGAGAATGGCGCAGGTGCTGAGCTCCAATGTTGCAGGAAAAAGTGTGAAAAACTCTTTCAGCACTGGCACTTTCGTCACGATTGACGCGCCGAAATCACCATGCAGAAGCTTCCATACATAATCTAAATATTGTTCCCATAAGGGACGATGAAAGCCGAACTGCTCCAACAGCTGCGCATGTCGCTCAGGCGAAAGTCCGCGCTCGCCTGCCATCAGCAATACCGGATCACCAGGCAAAACACGAACAAAGCCAAATGCGACAATCGTGATGCCGATGAAAGTTGGGATAAGATATAAAATCTTGCCAAGAATAAAACGTATCATTGTCCAATTGAAAACCGGGCGCTGAACTATTTGAAAAGTTCAACGCCCGGTATTTCCCCTTTACGGATTACTCGGAAAGATCAACACCGTCAAATCGGTGCGCACCCAGCGGGCTCATCTTATAACCAACAACCTTCTTGGACATTGGCATATAAACTGTGGAGTGAGCGAGTGTGTTCCACGGAGCCTGCTCTTTGAACAGCACCTGTGCCTGTTCGTAAAGCTTGGTACGCTCTTCCTGATCAGCCGTTATTTTAGCTTTGTTGATAATTGCGTCAAACTCTTCGTTACACCACTGTGCACGGTTATTGCCACCAACACCAGCGCATGAAAGCAACGCACCGAGGAAGTTGTCCGGATCACCATTATCACCTGTCCAGCCAAGCATCACAGCACCATCGCGGTCCTTTTCAGCAGCCTTCTTGAGGTATTCACCCCATTCCATCGAGACGATTTCTGCCTTAACGCCGGCTTTCGCCAAATCAGCCTGAATAAGTTCAGCTGCACGTCGCGCATTAGGCATATATGGACGGCTGACAGGCATTGCCCAAAGCTTCATTTCTGTCAGACCAGCATCTGACAATACTTTTTTAGCAGCTTCCGGATCGTATTTGTCGTCTTCAATGGTGTCGTTATAGCTCCACATTGTCGGTGGGATCGGGTTTTTGGCAACCTGACCGGTGCCCTGGAACACAGCTTCAATAATCGCGTCTTTATTGACAGCCTGATTGAGTGCACGACGTACTTCCGGTTTATCGAAAGGCGCTACCATGGTGTTGTAAGCCAGATACGCAACGTTCAAGCCGGCCTGTTCGTCAACCACCAAATTACTGTCGGCTTTCAGGCCATCAATATCAGCTGGTGCCGGATACGGGGCAATGTGGCACTCACCTGCCTTGAGCTTCTGCATGCGTACACCCGGATCGATGGTGATGGCGAAAACCAAATCATCGATCTTTTCTTTGCCTTTCCAGAAATCAGGATTCGCTTTATAGCGAATGACCGCATCTTTCTGGTAAGCTACGAAGGTGTAAGGGCCGGTACCGACAGGGAACTGGTTAAGATTTTCTTTTTTACCTTCAGCTTCAAGCTTGTCTGCATATTCTTTAGAGACAATAGAGGCAAAGTCCATGCCGAGGTTTGCGATAAAAGGCGCTTCCGGACGTGTCAGCACAAATTTGACAGTGTGATCATCAACCTTCTCAATCTTATCGATCAAGGTGGTCATTTCCATACTGTCGAAGTACTGATAAGAAATGCCAGCAGTATATTCATACCAAGGGCTGTTTTTGTCGCGCTGACGTTCAAAAGAGAAAATCACATCATCAGCAGTAAATTCACGGCTTGGTGTGAAGAAATCAGTGGTCTGATACTTTACGCCTTTACGCAAATGGAAAGTATATTCCTTGCCGTCTTCGCTTACATCCCAGCTTTCAGCCAATGCCGGTACAACTTTGGTGCCACCCGGCTCAAATTCTACCAGACGATTGTAAATCGGATGCGAAGAAGCATCGAAGGTATTACCTGTAGTATAAGGCGCAGGATCAAATCCCTCTGGTGACGCTTCCGAGCAATAAACCAATGTTTTTGCGGAAGCTGCACCGGTCATCCCGATGACACCTGCCATAGTAGCAAGTGCTGACGCTGCTAACAATTTTTTGTAAATTTTCATATGTAAATCCGCCTCCACGGAAATGTCGGTTTGCAGAGCCCCCATTGCGCTGCAATCAAACCCTATCGAAACCTTTGCTACTAAACTTTGCAAGCTCCGTCTGTAGAACTAAATTACAATATCAACCATTTTTCAGTCGATTTAGTAGATTTTTCTTCTAATTTTTATGAGTATGAAAGAAAATTGCGTTCAAGGCATTTTATTATCGCTAAAATATCATCAAAAAACCATCTCCATCAGAGCCGCAAAAAATCTTTTCTAAATCAAAATGATGGGCCGCCAACAAAAAGTGCTAACTTAAAATATGATTTTAAATATCCACTTTTATAACAAAATGTGTAAGCTGCAAAAATCTCAATCACAAAGCAGTGGAAACAATGCAGAATAATCCTGAACAAAATAAAGATGTCATTCGCCCAACCACACCGCAAGCCATCCAAATCGCCAAAACCTTGATCCGCACTGCCCGTTTTGCAGCGCTGGCCTGCATCTCGGCCAGCACGCAACGCCCCAATGCCAGCCGGGTCGCGCTTGCCACAGACAATGACGGCACGCCGCTCATATTGGTTTCAGCGCTCGCGCCGCACACAGCCAGCCTTATCGCCAATCCGTATTGTTCATTACTGGTCGGCGAACCGGGTAAAGGCGACGCAATGGCGCATGCCCGCATGACCCTGCATTGTACTGCCGTGCAAATCACCAGAGCACATGAAACTTACCAGCACTTGCGCATCCGCTATCTCAATCATAACCCGAAGGGCGCGCTATATGTTGATTTAGGTGATTTCAGTTTCTTTCGGTTGCAAGTGGACGGCGCCAGTCTCAATGGTGGTTTTGGTAAAGCTTTTAATTTGACCGCAGCCGACTTGATATGTGATGCGGATACCAGTGCAGCTATCGCAGTAGATGAAGCTGAAAATCTGGAAAATCTTAACAGTAATTACAAAGATAATATTCGCGCTTTTGCCAATAAATACATCAAAAACAATACATCCTCCACTACATGGGCGATCAGCGCTATTGATTCCGATGGTTTCAATTTGCGCGCTCAAGACAGCATTGAAAGAGTATGGTTTGAAAAGAATGCGCTGGATGGTTCATCAGCAAAAACTCAAATAATCTCACTATTACATGCTTGATAATGATGGATAATTTCAAGAAAACCCCATCATGTTTTTGTTTAATTTCAAGAAAGGCTTGCCAACTGAACTTTTCCTCGCTACTTATTTTGAGATAAAAATAGTTATTAATCATGTTGTCTTACGGGGGTGGAGCGCGGCATGAAGCATCAAATTAACTTTAATAATCTCGAACAACACGTAGACTATGCTGCTGATTTTTTAACAGCATTGGCCAATAATAAACGTCTTCTTATTCTCAATAAGCTTTTGCACAATGAGATGTCGGTGGGCGTTTTGGCGAAAGAAGTCAACTTAAGTCAGTCGGCGCTGTCGCAGCATCTGGCTAAATTGCGTGCAATGAACCTTGTTTCAACGCGCCGTGATGCGCAAACCATCTATTATATGGTTTCATCACCACATATTGAAACTATGCTTTCAACACTTGCCGGAATCCATCAGGCACCAGAACATCAGCGTGTAGCAGCATTTGCCTGAAGCTGGTGTCGGTTTCATCTGCGAAAGACAGATATTGGAACTGTTAATATCCCCGCCATTTCCAAATGGCGGGGTTTTCCGTTTGAACTATATTGTTCAATTACCGGCCAGCAGCTGCTAAAGCATGTCTCCCAAAAGTGGGCACCGGTTTTGGGATAAAGACATGCGTAAAAACAAGTTGTTAGAGTAAGCGCAGTGGATAAGATAAAATGCGACACGCTCTAGAAGGAAATAAATTTATCTCTCAGCTGACATGTTGCTCAATGACTACTTCTTTTCCTGACCATAATATTATTTATATCGACAACGCCGATGATGAGCGGCTGCTTGCTTATCATGCGATCAAGGAAAAAGATCTCGTCGGCAGAGACGGACTTTTCATCGCTGAAGGCAAATCGGTACTCAATGTTGCCTTGCGCTCAGAACGATTTGAAATCCTCTCGCTGCTGATATTAGAAAATCGTCTTTCGGGGATGGTGCAACAAATGGCGCTTTGCCCCACCGAACTGCCCATCTATGTCGTCTCTTCCGAAATCATGGACAAAATCGCCGGTTTTCATGTTCACCGCGGCATTCTGGCTGTTGGCAAGCAAAAACAGCCAAGCTATCATAGTCAATTAATTGCACAATTACCGCCGGAAGCCTTGGTGGTGGTCATGTGCGGTTTAAGCAATCACGACAATGTCGGTTCAATTTTTCGCAATGCAGCCGCTTTTGCTGCCGACGGAATTTTGATGGATCAAACCAGCTGCGATCCGCTTTACCGCAAAGCCATTCGTGTATCAGTCGGGGCGGCGTTGAAAACGCCCTATGCACGGGGCGGTACTATTGATGAAATCATCGAAGCACTGATTGCCGCCGATTTTGAGATTTTAGCTTTAAGCCCATCCGGAGCCATAAACATGCATCAAGTACCGCGCGTCAAACGTCGGGCACTTCTGCTTGGCACTGAAGGTGACGGCTTGCCACCTTATATTTTGCAAAAGCTACAAACTGCGCGCATTCCGATGGCAGAAGATTTCGACAGCCTGAATGTGGCGACCGCATCCGGCATTGCGCTCAGCCAATGCAGCCGTTTTTCACAATCATAAAACAATGTATTGACGAAAAACGACCAAACAAAAAAGCCGCCATGATTGCAATGACGGCTTTTTTTTGATTAATCACGTCAGCTGTTAAGCAGCAGTTACAACCGTTTCACCACTGACCAGACGGCGTAACATTGCTTCTGCTTCCGGTTCACGTTCCGATCGCTCGATAAAACCGCCGCCAAAGACGCGCGCAGTGTTGCTGTCATCAGAATAAAGCACGCAAGCCTGTCCCGGTGCAATGCCGCTTTCACCATCAATCAGCTCAACCCACACTTCACCGTCCTTGCTGTACAAGACAGCCGGACGCGGCGCACGGGTGGAGCGCACTTTGGCAAATACCGATACGCCCTCTTCCGGCAGTGCATCAATTGCCTGATCGCCGAGCCAATTCACATCGCGCAAGAAAACTTTATGGGTTTCCAGTGCTTCACGTGGGCCTACAATCACGCGCGAGCGTGCCGCATCCAGATGCACCACATATAATGGATCACCCGTTGCAACACCGATACCGCGGCGCTGACCAACCGTATAATGTACAATGCCTTCATGCTGGCCGATAATACGGCCATCAATATGGACGATTGCGCCCGGGCTTGCAGCAGCCGGATTCAGGCGCGAAACAATATCGGAATATTTACCCTGCGGCACAAAACAAATATCCTGACTGTCCTGTTTTTGCGCAACGGTCAGCTCCAGCTCTTCGGCAATCTTACGCACCTCAGATTTAGGCATACCACCTAAAGGAAAACGTAAATAATCAAGCTGTTCCTGGGTCGTTGCAAACAGGAAATAGCTCTGGTCACGATCCGTATCGACCGGACGGAAAAGTGAGCGGTGCTCACCATTGGTACGGCTGCGGATATAATGGCCGGTTGCTAAAGCTGCCGCCCCCAAATCACGCGCGGTCTGCAACAGATCGGCAAATTTTACGGTTTGGTTACACGTAACACATGGAATAGGCGTTTCACCCGCGATATAAGAATCCGCAAATGGATTGATAACCGCGTCGCGAAAACGTTTTTCATAATCAAGAACATAATGCGGAATGCCAAGAGTTTCGCAAACCCGGCGCGCATCTTCAATATCCTGACCGGCACAGCAAGAGCCGGCACGGTGCACAGCTGCTCCATGATCATAGAGCTGCAATGTCACACCAATAACATCATAATTCTCTCGTTTAAGAATGCCGGCCACTACAGACGAATCAACACCGCCAGACATGGCAACGACTATTCGTGTATCTTCCGGTCTTCCCGGCAGGTCCAAGCTATTCAACATCATTTTGGAATCCAGTCCTAGAGCGCACTGCCCTCGTTTCCAGCAATTTCGATTAATTAATGCCTATATAGGTCATAGTGCGGCATTTTGCCAAGCCCTACTCTCTCTTTGCACCAGAAAACTCGCAGATAACAATCAACTTTATATGAGAATCTGTTCTGCCAGTTGTGACGCTCATAACATCGCTTCACCATGGGCAATGATTAACATTCAGGGTGTTTATATTAACACTTCCCCCGCATCCAGTGCCAAAACGCGAATTGTGGCGAAAAATAAAATTAAAAAACATCTGTTAAAAGCCCTGAATTCCGGCCTTTTCACATCAATTTTTCAATTCGTTACCAAGGCGTTACCAGGTGCTTAGCTCTTTTTTAAAGCTGTGTGTCTAAAGTGAGTCTTGATTAGGTCCTTGAGTGAATTGTGTAGAGAGTACAATGACCGATCTGGTAAGACCACGAATTAAATATGTGATCGGCCCTGATGGCAGCCCGCTGACCATTGCCGATCTCCCGCCCGCCAACACGCGGCGTTGGGTTATACGTCGTAAGGCAGAGGTTGTCGCCGCAGTGCGCGGTGGTCTCCTTTCCCTTGACGAGGCATGCCAACGCTACACTTTGACGGTCGAGGAGTTTCTGTCCTGGCAGTCTTCAATCGACGAGCATGGTCTCGCCGGTTTGCGGACAACCCGAATTCAGCAATACCGCCACTAGGCTGTAGCATGATTTCGGGCAGTTATTTTAACTGGCCCTCTGGTCACGTGGCGGTTGAAAAACTGCGCCTGAACAGCTCAACACCTATAAAGCCGGCTTCGTGCCGGCTTTATCTTTTTTTAAAACTTAATTCTCAGATTATAAATATAAATAATGCCACCGAATATGCTGGCAGATAATTTTCAATACTGACGGGTTGGCATAAACAAAACGTCACGTCGGTGATCCGTTTAGCAAGCCACACGTCAATCCACGCCTGCACTCAAGTTGCAATGCTAGATAAATTCAGTTTATCAGAAAATATATCAAGCGAATCATTTTAACCGCAGCGCATTATCTGCCTCCGGTTCGTTTAGAATTGATTTTTAAAAAAACATGGCGCGTGCAAAGAATTAACAGGCGTCAAACAAGCACCAAAACAGCTAAGACCAGAGACAGCCACAAGTTGCAAATTTTGGGTTCCAGAATTTAAATGCCGGAAAAAGATCCGGCATTTTCCATTGATTCGTTTTAGAGCAAATTACGGTCTAAACTTCCCACCCCTGAATTTTTAAACCGTCATTCGATCAAATCAGCCAATCATCGCACGCCGGTCAAATGCAGGGCGTTCATCCATATCACGCAAGACTTTACCGTCACGCTCTTCCAGAGCTTCTGCCTTGGCAAGGTCAGCTTCCGCAACAACCAAATCGGCTTCAGCGGCTTCTTTTTGCACATGCAGATCGCGGATCGACACCATCAGATTATCACGGCGCTGGCGGGCAGCTTTGGCAAATGTCGGATAGGCAAAATGTGTTAAATCCGTAATGCCCGCTTTTTTCTCTTCCGAGATGATTTGCGCTTCCAGCTCACTGGCCATGCGTTCAAACTCACCCATCATGAGATCAAGCTGTCCGAGCTGACGACGCTTTTCCTTAACTTGAAAAAGCTTCAGCCTAACCAGACTTTCACGTGGTTTCATACGCAATACTCCTTGAAAACCAGCCCTGCAAAAACCTTCATCAGGGTGACCCCACACAACACACTTAAACACTTGAACTCTGTAAACAGTCCCAATTACAAAAAATAAGTTAAGATTTTTTACTTTTGGTAACCATTCCTTTACGAGCTTCCTTAATCATAAGCGTTAGGAATTAAGGCTCGGTAAATATGATGTGATTTTTTGGCAACGGTCAAAAAGATAGAGTCCAATGAGTCACTTAGCATAATTTCTTAAAGTGATTTGCGAACAATCACTGAAGGATAGTTATGCTTTGGATTCAATCGGATACGATATTTCTTTCAATGACAAATAAATATGCTTGCCAAAGGGAAACATATTTTGTTAACCATTTGCTGGCACCTTCACAATAAGGCAACGACAGTTCCGTGTGCTGCTTTGAAGGACAAAACTGGTCAGCTGCGGAAAGGGGATTTTGAAATGCGCGTCCTATTGATTGAAGACGACAGTGCAATTGCACAGAGCATTGAATTGATGCTTAAATCAGAGAGTTTTAATGTCTATACCACCGATTTGGGTGAAGAAGGCATCGATCTGGGTAAGCTTTACGATTACGATATTATTCTGCTTGATTTGAATTTGCCGGATATGTCCGGTTATGAAGTATTGCGTACATTACGTCTGTCCAAAGTTAAAACACCTATCCTGATCCTGTCAGGTATGGCTGGTATTGAAGACAAGGTTCGTGGCCTTGGCTTCGGCGCAGACGATTACATGACCAAGCCTTTTCATAAAGATGAGCTGATTGCACGTATTCATGCAATCGTTCGTCGCTCGAAAGGTCACGCCCAATCTGTCATCACCACCGGTGAACTTGTGGTTAACCTGGATGCTAAAACTGTTGAAGTTGCAGGCCAGCGCGTCCACCTGACCGGTAAAGAATATCAGATGCTGGAGCTTCTTTCTCTGCGTAAGGGCACAACCTTGACCAAAGAAATGTTCCTCAACCATCTTTATGGCGGTATGGATGAGCCGGAATTGAAGATTATCGACGTCTTCATCTGCAAATTGCGCAAAAAACTGGATGCTGTTTCCGGCAATCAGAGCTTTATCGAAACCGTTTGGGGTCGTGGCTATGTATTACGTGAACCGGATGAAGAAATGCGTGAAAGCGCTTAAGTTTCAAAGCTCCGAACTTGATAAAAACCCGCTTTTAGCGGGTTTTTTCTTGCGCTGAATCCAAATAAAAAGAATGTGTTTCAAGGTCAAACATAAAAACGCGACCTCAATCTAATAATCGAAGTCGCGTTTTGAAATACGATCAAGCGTTTAAAAGTCGTGCAAAACTATGCGCAATCAAGCGGATTTTTCAGCTGCCGAGAAGACAATTTCTTCTTCGCGGACGTCAACAGAGATTTCCATATTGGTTTCTTGTGCCAAAAGCAGAGTATAATACGGCTGAACCGCATGCGCATCAATTGGGTCTTCCGGAACAATGCCTGAATAAAGTTCCTGAAATTTAGGCGCGACACGCAGCATACGGCCTTTGACCGTAATTTTAAAAGCCGGATTAACATCACCATTTTCCAGCACGACATCAAGGTTACCACCGCGCGGGATGGCGGAATTGGCCACCAAAATAAGGTTGAGCAGCAGCTTCACCTTATTTTTAGGCAATAAAACACGGGCACCTTCCCATGAAAGTTCCGCTTTTTCATTTTTAAAATATTCACGCGTTACGCTATGAGCGTCACCAGTGTCGATCTGAACACTTGCTGATCCGGCTGCACCAAAAGCAATACGTGCAAATTGCAATCTGGCGGACGCATTGCGAGCACTGGCCTTGATCAGTTCCATTGCATCTTCGTCAGCGCCGCCCTCTTCAAGCAATTCCAGACCATTATTAATCGCGCCAACGGGTGAAATAATGTCATGGCAGATGCGGCTGCATAATAATGCACCAAGATCGAGAGCTGAAATAACGACGGGCAGTGACATAATTGATCTCCGGAATCTAATTTTTCAGCAGCATAAGTGAAATGCTGACCAAGCGGATGCGATGAAACGAATCACCTGTTGAAACTATCGATACAGTTCTGCATTGTAAGCGACAATAGAGCCGCTGAACCAACACGGTTTGTAGCTATTCTTACAAACAAGAAGTTTGCATATCTTTACGAAAACCGGTTTCTGCCATTTTTTTCAGCTACTTTGGCAACAATTTTATTTTGTAACCATTTAGCAAATGATTCGCTTTTATCATGGCGATGATTCTGCTCGCAGCCAAAGAGCCGCGTCGCTTATAAAATTAACAGGGTCGTATGTCAGACAGAGATGCGAGTAGCCAGAAGGAACCCAATATGGCCAACTTTCCCCTGTCGGGGCGCCTCGCGCGCTTCAAGACAATCACTTTCATGCTGCTGGCATTGATTTTTGCCTCAGCCCAAAACGCATATGCGAACAACACTTATACTGCCGCAGAAATCGTTGATTCAGGCCATCGTTTCTTCGGCTCCACCAGCGGCGGTATTGCATCGGCAATTGAAAAAATCTTCCAAAGCTATGGCCTTCCCAACGGCTATATTCTGGGTGAGGAAGGTTCCGGCGCATTTATCGGCGGCCTGACCTATGGTGAGGGTACTTTATTCACCAAAAATGCAGGTGATCACAAAACCTTCTGGCAAGGACCATCGCTCGGGTGGGACTTTGGCGGTCAGGGATCACGCGTCATGATGCTGGTTTATAATCTGGATGACATTCAGAGCCTTTACGGACGCTACGCCGGTGTTTCAGGCTCTGCCTATGTCATTGCCGGCGTCGGCTTCAATGTCGTCAAGCGCGGCAATATTCTGCTGGTGCCGGTACGTACAGGCGTTGGTGCCCGTCTTGGTGTCAATATCGGTTATCTGAAATTGACAAATTCACCAACATGGAACCCGTTCTAAAAACACTTTGAAAATAATGTGGGGCTGAAATCCCTTTTCAGCCCCAATATAAATCAACTAGCCCTCTTATAAGGGTTCCATTAAGATTGCGGCGATGGCTTTAAGCAATATGCAAGCGCCATTGGTTTTGCCAATTGGAAAGTTAAGCTGTGATTGAAACTGCGCTTTTCTTCATTCTTGGTTTTTTATGCGCGGTATTTATCGGCATATTCATTGCACCTGCCCTTTTCAAACGCGCATATAAACGCGCCCGCAAAGATGTTGAAACCTCGCTCCCGCTGACACTGGAAGAGATAAATGCCCGAACCGACGGCCTGCGCGCCCGTTATGCAGCCGAAATTGCCGGACTTGAAATGCGTATCAAACGTTCAGAGGCCACACGGGCCGAGCTAAATATTACCATCGGTAAAAATCACCAAGAACTCAAACAAATACCTGAGTTGGAAAACACCATTGCATCGTTGACCGAGAATAAAGCCCATCTTGAAGGCGAGCTCGAAAATCTTGGCATAGCCATGCAAGAGCAGCAGCGTGAATTAGCTGAACTCAAGCAAAATTATGCAGAGCTGCATCAGCTTCATGCCGAATTAAAAGAACTTGGCAATGTTACCAGACTGGAGCTGGCGGCTAAAGAAACAAATAATGATAATCTGCATAGTCAAATCGCAGAGCTCAGACGGTCACACAAGGATTTTGATATGCGCGAGAACAAACTCAAGGCTGAAATCACAGCCACCCAGACAGCGCTGAACAATGAAAAACAAAAAAATGTCCAATTGGAGCAACGCCTTGCCCGTCTCATCACGCTTTTGTCCGATGCTGAAGAAAAACTAAGCCGGAATTCTAAAGAACCAAGCGTTGAAGAAGAAAAAATCCGTGAAGAAATTCAGGAAATCGCTGCGGAAATGGTGCTTTCATCGGTAGAACAAGAAGGCGAACAGTCACCCATCCCTGCTATTTTAGCCAAAGAAGCAGCCGTCTCTGCTCTTGCCAATGCCAATGCTGGCCGCAAGTCAAAATCACGTAAAAAAAGCAGCCTTGCCAAGCGCATTGACTCGCTTTCCGGCAGTCGATAATGCTAATTGAGTGGTCATCACGCTGATTGGCCACCAATAATCAAATGCATTTTATGCCATGCTGCTTGAGTCAGCAGTCGGAGCAAGCAATGCCTCTCTTATCTTTGAGTGGAAAACCAATCATCATGCAGTGGGCGCTGATGATCGGCTTGTCTGTGCTTATCATCACTGTTTTGGAATATTTCAATCTGCCGGCGGGATTTCTGCTTGGCTCGATGATTGCGGCAATCATCATCGCCACTCATGAAGGCACAGTAAAGGTTCCGCAAACACCGTTTTACTGGGCGCAAGGTCTGATTGGTTGTTTGATTGCGCTTAGCATCAATGAAGCTTTCTTTCGCTCGATGGTGCTCAATCTGCCGCTCTTCATCTTTTCGGTATTGTTTGTTCTTGTTGCCAGCACCTGCCTTGGCTATCTGCTCGGCAAGTTAGACATTCTCAATCCCACAACCGCGATTTGGGGCTCATCGCCCGGAGCCGCTTCTGCACTCATTTTACTTTCTGCCGATTATGGTGCTGATCCGCGCATTGTCGCATTGATGCAATATTTGCGCGTCGCCCTTGTCGCTGGTGCAGCATCCCTTGTAACCCATAGTTTCATGGATGTTTCTGCTGAAGCTGCGGTAAGCGTTGACTGGTTTCCACCAATTGACTGGCACAATTTGGGCGCAACGCTGCTTTTTGTTTTTATCTCAGTCACCATCGGTAAATTTATCAGAGCGCCCTCTGCTCCCCTGATGCTGCCGCTGTTTGGCGGCATTGCCCTGCAAGAAATCGGCTGGCTCACCATTGTGCTGCCGCCTTGGTTGTTGGTCATCGCCTATGTACTGGTAGGCTGGCGTATTGGTTTAAGCTTTACCCGCGCCATTCTCGTCTATGCTTTGAAGGTATTCCCCTCAATCTTGCTGGCCATTATGTCACTGATTGTCATATGCGGTCTCTATGGCGCCTTTTTAAGTTATATGACCGGCATTGACCTGCTCACAGCCTATCTTGCGACCAGCCCCGGCGGTGCCGATACAATCGCCATTATCGCGGCATCCAGCAATGTAGATATTGCCTTCATCATGGCGATGCAGACATCACGGTTTTTTGTCGTGCTGCTGATCGGGCCTTGGCTGGCCAAAATCATCTCCCAGCTCATCAATAAACGCTCAGAAAAAACCACATAAAAAAAACCGGGCTTAAAGCCCGGTTTTTATTCACAACAGAAAATTTTAACGGCCGTAGAAACCACGGATCGTCTGAATAATCTTGTCCTGATCTTCTTCAGACAGATAAGCATGCATTGGCAAGCTCAAAATACGTGAAGGAAGCTCTTCAGAAACCTTCAAACCTGCTGGCGCAACAGGATTATGCTTGTAAGCATCCTGCAAATGCAAAGGTTTGACGTAATAAATAACGGAAGGGATACCCTCTTCGCCAAGCTTTGCGCGCAGATCATCACGCTTTTCAGCTTCGATCGAATATTGTGCCCATGCAGAGCGGAAACCATTCGGCGTGACCGGAACCTTCACCACATCCTTCAAGCCTTCATTGTAACGCTTGGCAACGATTTGGCGTTTTTCCATTTCGTCTTCGAGGATGGCCAGTTTTTCAATCAAAATTGCCGCCTGAATCGTATCCAGACGTGAATTCAGACCGACACGGACATTGTCATACTGGGTCTCGCCTTTGCCATGAAACAAGACTGAACGAAGCGTTTCAGCCAGTTCAGCGTCATTGGTGAACATTGCACCACCGTCACCGTAGCAGCCCAAAGGCTTGGCCGGATAGAAGCTGGTTGCGCCCACATGGCCAAATGCACCACACATGACATTGTTGGCTTTACCGCCGATGGACTGTGCCGCATCTTCAATGATGAACAGTTCCTCACGCTCGGCAATCGTCATCAATCGTGAATAATCAGCTGGCAGGCCGAAGAGATCGACCGGAATAACAGCCTTTGGCTGCAAACGGCCTTCCTGGCGGATCATCGCAATTGCATCTTCGAGATGATCGAGATTGATATTGTATGAATCCGGATCAACATCAATGAAAACCGGTGTCGCACCAACCAGTGCTACAACTTCAGCAGTAGCCGCAAAGGTAAAGGCCGGACAAAATACAGCGTCGCCCGGGCCGATACCACGTGCCATCAAAGGCATCTGCAGTGCATCTGTACCGTTGGCGCAGGCAATCACATGTTCAACGCCTAAATATTCACCAAGCTGCTTTTCAAATTCAGCAACTTCAGGGCCCAAAATATAGCGGCCTTCTGTGATCACCTTGGCAACAGCACTGTTTATCCGGTCTTCGATACGCGCGCGTTGCGCAGCAAGATCAATGAATTGCATAGTGGCTCCATAAAGACCGTGTTTTCAAATATCCGCAGAATTTAACTGCGAATCATATTCCATATGTAAGAGGTCGGTAGCTCTGCTACCATGCCTTACCTGTTCAAACTTTCGTGCTTTTATGAAACAGACTTTAAACTTTGTTAAAGGCTGCAACATTTTGGCACAGCACCGCCAGTTGGGAGGACTGACGGTGCCTAATTTTTAATTCGTTCTGTTGATTAACTGCTGTGCTTAACAGTGCCAGCAGTTAAAATACGCAGAACGCTGATGGCTTCTTCGCCGTCAGTGCGCGGGTTTTCCCGTGTTTCAATACAATGAATAAAATGCTCCAGCTCGCGCGTCAGAGGCATTCCTTCCTTGTATTTTACATAGTCAGGTTCGGCCATCGAAAATTCCCACGCATTATTATTGCGCCAGACCTTATGATTATAAAGGGCCAGTTTGCGCTCAAATGGCTCCATATCATCAAAGACGGCCATAGCTTTGCTGCCAACCACCGACAAACGACGCTCGCGATATGGGGTCAAACGCGAGGCAAACAAATGTCCGCGAATGCCATTCGGGAATTTAAAGTGCAGATGGGCAAAATCGCTCAAATGATCCAGTGTTGCGGTGCCTTCACCATGCACTTCGCTCGGCTCACAACCGGTGAGCGCCAAAATCATGGAAAGGTCATGCGGTGCGAGATCCCACAAAGCATCATTTTCATTGTGGAATTTTCCAAGACCGACGCGGTGCGAGTGAATATAGCGCAACTCGCCCAATTCACCGGACTTTACCAGTTCCATCAGTTTTTCAAACGCCGGATGGAAACGCAACACATGCCCGACCATAAAGATACGGCCATTGTCTTTAGCAAGCTTCACTTCTGCTTCAGCATCTTCCACCGTCAAAGCGATCGGCTTTTCAACCAGCACATCTTTGCCATTTTCAATAGCGCGCATAGCCATTTGTGCATGCAACTGCGCCGGAAGCGCCATCACGATGCCGTCAATGTCGGTGCGGGTGAATAAATCATCCACAGCCACGGCCTCTACGCCATGCTCGTGCGCGATTCGCTCTGCCCGTGCATGATCGGCATCAGCAACGGCCTGAAGCGCGCCCAAGCCCTTAAGTGTACGAATATGGTTGCTGCCCCAATAGCCACAACCCAAAACTGCGATACGCGGTGCCATATTTTGCTGCCTTTAATCTGAATAATTACCGTGTATCGGTGCAAATTATGGAAAACAAGCCTTTGATGCAATAAGAGTGCTTGACAGAGCGTCATTCCCCACTTATTACCCCGCATATTCCTTGCAAGAACAACATCTTGGTAGGTGCTTCACCCAAAGGTGACCACTTGAAAGTTCTTGAACAAGGCATGGCGGAGTAGCTCAGTAGGTTAGAGCAGAGGAATCATAATCCTTGTGTCGGCGGTTCGAATCCGTCCTCCGCTACCAAATTTCCCTTAAAACGTTAACAATATAAGTTCCCGCACAATGCATCTTTGCGAGTTTTTTGTGTCTGTATATTTATGTCCTTCATATCCATATGCACACTCTGCAAAGCTCGCGCGCCTCCCGTGGCAGTGACAGTACGCCAAAAAAACATTAAAAAAGGCGGCACATGAGCCGCCTCATTTGTAATAAGCTCGTTTTGACGGCCGTACTTATCAAGAGAACAAGCGCTCGCCCTGTTCATCAATGATCTGACGACCTTTATTAAGCGCGATATTCGCCGCATCCTCAATAGTCGGGCATTTATCGGCACGGATAAAACGATTTTCTTTCATTTCATCACCGATCTGCTTCGAGATCACTCCACAGACCTGATACTGCCCGCCTTCTTTAAACGGCGTCGCAACAACTAAAAAACCTTTATGCTCCAAACGTCCGGCTTCCTGCACGCTTTCCGCTTCATCACTCTGCGATTTGCCACCAAACAGACGTTTCAAAAAAGACATTCTACCCTCACCCTTAATCATCGCCGTTCATAACGGCCATATTAAAAAGCCACCCGCGATGAACGGGTGGCTTGAATTTTAAACGCTTAGCTATCCAGGAACGAACGCAATTTCCGCGAACGGCTCGGATGTTTGAGCTTACGTAGTGCTTTGGCTTCGATCTGACGGATACGCTCACGCGTTACCGAGAACTGCTGGCCAACTTCTTCCAGCGTGTGGTCGGTATTCATACCAATACCAAAACGCATACGCAGTACGCGTTCTTCACGTGGTGTCAAAGACGCCAACACGCGGGTTGTTGTGTCACGCAAGTTCGCCTGAATAGCGGAATCAATCGGCAACATCGCATTCTTGTCTTCGATGAAATCGCCAAGATGTGAATCCTCCTCGTCACCAACAGGTGTTTCAAGGGAGATCGGCTCTTTGGCAATTTTAAGAACCTTGCGCACTTTTTCCAAAGGCATTGCAAGCTTCTCGGCCAATTCTTCCGGTGTCGGTTCACGACCAATTTCATGCAGCATCTGGCGGGATGTGCGGACAATCTTATTGATTGTTTCGATCATATGCACCGGAATACGGATGGTGCGTGCCTGATCCGCAATCGAACGGGTGATCGCCTGTCTGATCCACCATGTGGCATAAGTCGAGAACTTATAACCACGGCGATATTCAAACTTATCAACCGCCTTCATCAGACCGATATTGCCTTCCTGAATAAGATCCAGGAACTGCAAGCCACGGTTGGTGTATTTCTTGGCAATAGAGATCACCAGACGCAGGTTCGCTTCAACCATTTCCTTTTTGGCAATGGCTGCTTCACGTTCACCTTTTTGCACCTGATTGACAATGCGGCGGAATTCACCAATCGAAATCGCGGTTTCGGTTGCCAGAATCTGAATTTCAGTACGCAGATATTCAATCGTACGCGCTTCTTTTTCAGCCAGTTCTTTCCAGCCGCGTGTCGTCAGGGTGGCAATACGCTCTGTCCAGTTCGGATCAAGTTCGCTGCCCTGATATTCCTTGAGGAAGTCTTCGCGGCGCACACCAAAAGATTCCGCCAAACGTAGCAACTTGCCTTCGTTCTGAACCAGACGCTTGTTGATGTCATAAAGCTGCTCAACCAGCGCCTCAATACGGTTCTGGTTCAGCGACAATGACTTAACCGCGGTAATCAGCTGATCTTTAAGCTCTTTGTAGCGCTTTTCCTGACTGTTGGACAATTCGCCGGTAGCAGCCAGACGGCCTTCAACCTGCTGATCCTGCAATTTGCGCAGTTTGGAATAAGTTTCCGCGATCAGGTCAAGAGTTTCCATGACCTGCGGGCGCAATTCCGCTTCCATCGCCGCAAGCGACAGGTTCACTTCGTCTTCATCGTCCTCGTCATCTTCCTCAATCGGGGCTTCGCCGCCGACATTGGTGATGTCGTCATCGCGCACACGGCGCTGGAAACGCTCTTCAGGACGCTTCTGTGCTTCTTCCACCCGTTCAATTGCTGGTGCCTGCTTTGCTTCAGGGCCGGCATAGGTGGTTTCAAGATCAATGATTTCACGCAGCAAAATCTGCTGGTCGTTCAATGCTTCACGCCAGATGATGATCGCCTGGAAAGTCAGAGGACTTTCACAAAGACCCGCAATCATGGTTTCGCGGCCAGCTTCAATACGCTTGGCAATCGCGATTTCACCTTCACGCGACAAAAGTTCAACCGTACCCATTTCACGCAAATACATGCGCACCGGATCATCGGTGCGGTCGGTTGGTTCTTTTTTGGTCGTCGTGGTGGCAACCGCAGTGCCGGAAGCTTCTACCAGCTCGCCGCCTTCTTCTGCGTCGTCTTCAGGCTCTTCGCGATCTGCGTCCTGCTCATCGTCTTCCACTACATTGATGCCCATATCTGAAAGCATCGCCATCGTATCTTCGATCTGCTCGGAGGTAACCTCTTCAGAGGGCAGCACAGCATTCAGCTCATCCATCGTGACATAGCCACGTTTCTTGGCGAGCTTGATCATTTTCTTGACAGCGTCGTCAGAAAGGTCGAGAAGCGGGCCATCAGTGGCGCCATCGCGCTCGACTTCAGCCTCTTCGTTTTCTTTCACCTTCGTTGCCATATACTTGTCTCCAGGCGACCGGGTCGCTTCTCTAAAGAATTAGATAGGTCGACGAACTTGTACACGAAGATACAATTCGTCTGTGTAATTCAGCCAGTATAAGATTGCCCTTAATAGGCAATTAACCCTATACCCTATGTACTGATATTAAGGCGATTTATGCTCATTTTAGCGAGTTTACGCGTTAAAATGAGCATTTAAGCTCGTTTTTGCCACGTATTTCAGCTTTTAAAGCGTGTTTGTTTTCGTCAATTTCACTACATCTTAAGTGCGACTCACATGATTCGCGCTAAAAAAGCGAATCATTTGTTGTCGCAAGGCAAAAGCTGTACATAAAACAACGACTTCAACTGCCCCTTTAACCCGCCTTCAACATCACATTAAAAGCCGCCGGCAGGTCTGCCGGAGGATAAACCAAACCCTTCAATCAGTGCTTCAGTGGCATCAGCTTTGCGAATTTCATTTTGAATTTCGAGCAAACGTCCAAAGACTTCTCCGGTTTCGTCATTCGCCATTGCCGTTTCAAGGGCTGCCTCAACTGCACGCAATTCCTTATGTAGTGTGCGTGCACGCTGATGCAAGTGAAGAGCCTGTTTTAATGCTTCGCGGGCATCATCTTCCGCAGCTCTTGTAGTAGCTGGCCAAAGCCGCGCACGACGCACAATCTGGTCAAGCTGCGCCAGTTCTTCCCCATGCCCGGCTTTGGCCAAAGCCTGATGCATGGCAATACCGTCTTCAACGCGCGAAAGAGCCAGCACATCCAGCATCGCCAGATGCAAATTGCGCAACTGCTCATGTTCCAGATCAAGCGCAGCCATGGCTTCAAAGTCTTCTTCCACCAAACGCGGATGATTGATGAGCGTCATCAAAATAGCAGTTTCGCGCAAAGGCGGCGCAATCGAACCACTGCCTGTGCGTCCGCCCTTTACCAGCGTTGAACGTGCAAGACTATCCGAAATAGTCAGACGAGCTGAACCTCCACCACGTTGTCCAAATTGCCCGAACTGATAATTGCCTTTGCCATTGCCGCCTTTATTTTTATTCCAGCCGGATGTCTTGCGGCCACGGCCAAAGAACTGCTGCGCCCGGTCGCGCATTTCCTGCCCGTAATGGCGACGAATATCCTCATCGGCAATTTTTTGGGTAATTTCACGCAAACGCGCTTCCAACTCGGCGCGCCTTTCAGGCGTGTCGAATGTACCGCCCATCGTTTCACGCATCCAGAGCATATCGGCAAGCGGCTTAGCCTCCTGAAGCACGGCACGAAACCCCTGTGCCCCTTCTGCCTTCACCAGATCATCAGGGTCTTTGCCCTCTGCCAACAAGGCAAAATGCAGCGAGCGACCGGGTTTAAGCACCGGTAGCGCCAGATCTACCACACGATTGGCCGCACGTAAGCCGGCCTGATCGCCGTCAAAACACAAAATCGGTTCAGGATTCATCCGCCATAACAAATTGAGCTGATCTTCGGTCAAAGCCGTACCCAGAGGTGCGACCGCTTGCCCGATGCCAGCCTGCGCCAAGGCAATCACATCCATATAGCCTTCCACCACTATAACCGGTTTGGCTGGCTGACCGCCTTGCGGCTGCGAGGCTTTACGTGCGCGCAAACCATTATAAAGCACACGGCCTTTATGGAATAATTCAGTTTCCGGCGAATTCAGATATTTGGCGGGCGCATCAGACGACATGGCACGGCCGCCAAAAGCAATAATACGGCCGCGCAAATCTTCAATCGGAAACATGATGCGATCACGAAAACGGTCATAGGACACCGGAATGTCAGGCCCCGCCACCACCATGCCGCACGCTTCCATCTGTTCTTTCGACACACCTTTGGAAGCTAAAAATTCTTTCAGTGCATTGCGGCTGTCGGGCGCATAACCGATACGGAATGTCTGCTGTGTGGTGGCTGAAAGCCCGCGATCACGCAAATAAGCGCGCGCTTTGGCACCATTGGCTGCCTGCAACTGCGCCTCAAAATAAGAAGCGGCTAAATCCATCACGTCAAAAAGCGTCGAACGCTGCGCCTCGCGTTGTTCCATCTCCGGATCACGTGCCGGCATCGGCACGCCAGCCATGTCGGCTACACGCTCTACCGCTTCGGGAAATTTCAACCCTTCCAGTTCGGTCAGAAAGTTAAAATGATCACCGCTGACCCCGCAACCAAAACAATGATAGCGACCTTTACGATCTTCGCAGTGGAAGCTTGGGGTGTTTTCCCCATGAAACGGACAACAACCCCAAAAATCGCCGCGTGACGGATTGCTTTTTTTGCGATCAAAGGGAACGCGCGTTCCAATCAATGTTGAGATCGGAACGCGGTCTCTGATCTCATCAAGGAAAGACGGCGGAAAACGCATATATAAAAACCACTTCTCGTAAATCCGTAGCCATGAAAGAGCATGCAGCAATCATGCGCACAGCAATTCAGAGCCGGAAATTTGAACCTTCATCCGGAAAATCAGAATATCACATATATAGAGCTAAGGTCGCTCAAATCCAAAGCTCTGTCACACGACATTTATCATTTAGTGCTTAACCCTGTGCAAAACTTATTTTGCGTGCCAGAACCATGATAAAACTCTGATGTATCAATGGTTGGATTATCCATATTTTAATTCTATATTGTGAGACTTAAGCTTAGGACTTAAAGCGTGATAAAATTTAATATAATCATACGCACGTCACACTTTTCTGGCCCATTCACATTGTTTCAAAACCAACGGAGGGGTAAAATTCATTGAGCGGCTCCGTTGTCCTTTTAAATTTGGCTGGTGCAGTAGCTTTGCTATTATGGGCAACCCGCATGGTGCGCACCGGTGTTGAAGAAGCCTTTGGCGAACAATTGCGCCGTGGTTTGCGCAACCGCATGCAAAATCCGTTGCTGGCCGTCGCTTTCGGCACCGGTCTTGCCATAGCGTTGCAAAGCTCCACCGCCGTCACATTGCTGGTCGGTTCTTTTGTCGGCTCCGGCTTTGTCTCTGGCCTTGCAGGACTCATGGCCGTGCGCGGCGGCGAGCTTGGCTCGGCGCTGGTTGTCAAAATCCTGACCTTTGACCTGACCTTGATGGTGCCGCTTCTGCTCGTTGCAGGTACTGCCATTTCCATGACCACAGAGCGCCATCAATGGCGCCAGATTGGTCGCATCTGCGTTGGTATTGCGTTACTGATCCTGTCACTGGAAATGACCTCGCACGCAACCGAACCTTTGCGTGACAGCCAGTTATTGCCGGTGATCGTCAATTATCTGAAAGGTGATCCGATCACTGCTTATTTGCTGGCAGCATTGATGACGTGGCTGTTTCATTCCAGCGTTGCCGCCATCATCCTGCTGGTCAGCTTTGCCTCACGCGGGTTGATTGATGCCAATCTTGCAGTCGTTATGGTGCTGGGCGTCAATCTGGGTTCATCTGTTATTGCGCCAATTCTCACCCGTAATGCTTCACCGGAAAACCGCATTGTACCGCTCGGCAATCTGCTAATGCGTGGTGCAGGCTCGCTGGTGATGTTGATTTTGGTTGAGACTTTCAACCCTGATTTAACGCTTCTTGGTCATGATTCTGCCTCGCAAGTCATCAACGCCCATATTGTCTTTAACGTCATCATTCTGATTGCCGGCATTCCACTTTCCGGTCTGGTGCTGCGCACCACCAAAGCATTGGTACAAATCAATGCGCATAAATACGGCCCTCAATCTCCGGCAGAGCTTGAACAATATAGCGCGCTGGATAAAGGTGCCTTAAAACATCCGGCACAAGCACTGGCCAATGCGACGCGCGAAGTTTTAAGCGTTTGTGAAACCGTGGAAGTCATGCTTCAGCGCATAATTGATGTTTTTGAAAAGCCTGACCAAACCCGTATTGATGAACTGGCCGCCCTTGATGACCGTGTCGATAAACGGCATATGGCGGTCAAACTTTACCTGACCCAGCTTGCCACACAAAAACTCAACCAAACCGAAGCAGCCCGGATGCAGGAATTGCTCGAAGCCTGCATCAAGCTGGAACAGGTGGGTGACATTATCGTGCGCAATATGCTGGTGCATGTACAGAAGAAACTTGATCAAAATCTGAACTTCACTGAAGAAGGCTGGAAAGAAATTGTCGAGTTTCACGATGTGGTTCTCTCCAATGCGCATCTTGCTTTCAACGTGCTGCTCTCGCGTGACAGCAATACGGCGCGTCAATTGGTGCAGCAGAAAGACCGTTTGCGTGAATTAGAGCGCGAAACCACGCGTCAGCATTTTGCCCGTCTTCGCGCCGGCTCTCCGCGCAGCATTGAAAGCAGTACTATTCATCTGGATACAATTCGCGATTTGAAACAAATCAACTCGCTATTGGCAGCGCTTGCCTATCCGGTGCTGGAAGAAGAAGGTCAGCTTGGCGGCACGCGGTTACGTAAGCTGCCGAAAAATCCAACCTCTGAAAATGCCTGACCATTAAAAAAGCCGCGCTTCATTTTTAAAGCGCGGCTTTTGATATTCTTGCAGGGCTTATATCTGACGCTAAAAGTTCCTTAACGAAGCTACATTTTTAGTTATCGCAGTGTCGTTTCAAAACATAGTCTCAGCACAGACGTTCTTTGACGAAGCTACATTTTAGTGGTCGCAGTTTCGCTTCAGAGCTTCTATCTTACGATAGCAGTTCTTTAACGAAACTGCTGGCCAAAGCAAAATCCATCTGGCCGGTATAGCGCTCTTTCAGCACCGCCATGATCTTGCCCATATCGCGCAATCCCTGTGCATCAATTTCCTTGATAATATCAGCACAAATCGCCTTCACTTCGTCAGCTGATAATTGCTGCGGCAGAAAATCACGAATGATTTCGATTTCTTCCTGCTCGTTTTGCGCCAGCTCCGGGCGATTCCCTTCTATATAAATTTTGGAGGAATCTTCACGCTGCTTGATCATTTTCGCCAAAATGGTCAAAAGCTCTTCATCGCCGACCGGATCCTTGCCAGCTGAACGATTGGCTATATCGCGGTCCTGAACGGCGGCCATAACCAAACGCAGTGTAGAAACACGGCGTTTTTCCTGTGCTTTCAAAGCATTGTTCAGTGCCTCAGTAATCTGCTGGCGCAACATCTTCGTCTCTCCTGACGGTCATAAAATTCAAAGGAATTTGTGCATTATTCATAAAAACCGACGGTCAGTACTATTAAAACTGCCATAATTGCAAATTATTTTGCAAGGATTGCGTGACAGTCATTGACCGATGCGTCGTGTTTCTCTATTGCCCAAGGCTTAGCAGAGAACTTTGACTATGCACAACGGCGGGAGCATCATATCCCGACGTCTTTACGTGTGTCATATGGCGAGAAACCGGTTTTGTTTCAAGTCACGCTGTGCAACGCTATAACATCAGCCCGATCAGGAGTGCCTCAAATGACAAATACCACACACACAACTGCACCCTGGTCCAAGACCAAGCCAACCGCTGTACTCGTTCTTGCCGATGGCACTGTCATCGAAGGTATGGGCGCGGGTGCAACCGGAGCAGTTGAAGCAGAAGTTTGCTTTAATACGGCCTTGACCGGATATCAGGAAATCCTCACTGACCCGTCTTATGCAGGTCAGATTGTTACCTTCACCTTCCCACACGTTGGCAATGTTGGTGCCAATGATGAAGATGTTGAAGATTTGACACCAGCCAATCATGCCGGTGCTGTCGGTGTCGTATTTAAAGCACCTGCAACGATTGCTTCCAACTACCGCGCCGGACAGGAACTTGATCCTTGGTTGAAAACCCGCGGCATCATCGGCATTTACGGCGTTGATACCCGTGCTCTCACAGCGCTTATCCGCGAAAATGGCGCACAGAACGCAGTGATCGCGCATGATCCAAATGGCAATTTCGACATTGAAGCACTGAAAACCCGTGCGAAAAGCTGGGCCGGTCTTGAAGGTCTGGATCTGGCCAAAGAAGTCACCAGCGGCCAGTCTTCGGTCTGGACACAAGCACCTTGGGTTTGGAATCAGGGCTACGGCGAATTGAGCGAACCGAAATACCACATTGTTGCTGTCGACTACGGTGTAAAGCGCAACATTCTGCGCATTCTGGCAGGCCTTGGTGCAAAAATCACCATCGTTCCAGCCACCACTTCGGCTGAAGATATTTTGGCCTATCAGCCGGATGGTATTTTCCTGTCCAACGGCCCCGGCGATCCGGCAGCAACGGGCGAATATGCGGTTCCAACCATTCAGAAACTGATTGAAAGCGATATTCCTCTGTTTGGTATTTGCCTTGGTCACCAGATGCTGGCACGTGCACTGGGCGGCAACACGCAAAAGATGCATCAGGGTCATCACGGTGCCAACCATCCGGTTAAAGACTACACCACCGGCAAGGTTGAAATCGTTTCGATGAACCACGGCTTTGCAGTGGATTCAGACAGCTTGCCTGACAATGTCGAAGAAACCCATGTTTCGCTGTTTGACGGTTCAAACAGTGGCTTGCAGGTTATCGGCAAGCCGGCCTTCTCCGTGCAGCACCACCCGGAAGCAGCACCTGGCCCGGAAGACTCACATTACCTCTTCCGTCGTTTTATCAACTTGATTCGTGCCAAGCGCGGAGAAGTTTTACTTCCAGAACGCGACGCAGCTTAAAGCCTGTAAAATTCAAGACAATAAAAAAAGCCGGACACCATGTCCGGCCTTTTTCATATCAACTGAAGCGTTGTTAAATCGCGCCACTGAATGTATCGCAGGCATCAAGCTTGCCGGTTTCAAAACCCCGTTTGAACCATTTTGCACGTTGTTCGGATGTGCCGTGATTGAAACTATCCGGCACCACATAGCCCTGTGAGCGCTTCTGCAAGGTATCATCGCCAATCTGGTGGGCGGCATTCAGCGCATCTTCCAGATCACCGCTTTCAAGCAAACCCTTTTGTTCAGTGTAATAGCCCCAGATACCGGCAAAGCAATCGGCCTGCAACTCAACACGAACCGACATTCTATTGGCTTCGACTTCGCTCATATTCTGACGCATCTGATTGAATTTTGGCAAAATACCCAGCAAATTCTGCACATGATGTCCGACTTCATGCGCCAAAACATAGGCTTGCGCAAAATTACCCGATGCACGGAAACGATTGGCCAATTCATCATAGAAAGTCAGATCAATATAAACCTTCTTGTCGCCCGGACAATAAAACGGCCCCGAAGCCGATGACGCAGTACCACAGGCAGAGCTCACGCGGTCCTTAAACAAAACCAGCGAGGGTGCCGGATATTGTGCGCCCTGTGACTGAAAAATACCGCTCCATGTATCTTCGGTTTCGGCCAGAATGGTGCGGACAAACTGTGTCATTTCATCATTTTGCACCTGTCCGCCTTGGGCAACAGAACGGCCGGATTGCTGTGACTGGGTTTGCGCCGGCATGGAGCCGTCATTAAAAAGCACAGCCCACGGATCAACACCTACAGCCTTCAACACGAAGAACATAATCACCAGAATGACGATGCCGGACACACCGCCGCCGCGCACGATACGAAAACCGGGGCCGCCAAATCCGCCGCCAAAACCGCCTCGGCCGCCACCCAAACCATTATCGCCGTTCACACGACGATCTTCCACATTGTCACTTTGCCTGCGGCCTTGCCAACGCATGCGCGAACTCCCTGTTCAGCTTTAACTTTTAAACTTATAGCACAAAATGGCCCAAACGATCATTTTGAGCTGTAACTTGCCCATTTTTATCTTCAACGATTGCATAGGCCATAGGGTTCCCGCACAAGAAATATGAATGAACCGATTTTGTGTTTCCCATTATTAATCACACAGAGATTCTTTATTCTATTCAGAAACACATTTTCTTTGACAAAAGACGTCTGCTGTTTATGCATATTTGCCAAATTCGCACGCCCCTCTGCTCTGACAGACACCGCTATGCAAAAAATATGGTGCTAACATGCAAAATAATGCCATAAAAATGAAATTAGAGGGTTCCGCTTAAAGCGATCATTGCCTATAAGGCACGCTTAGCCCAATAATTTAAATTGCCGCCAACCCGCCGGATATCCGTGCGGGCTTTTCTGGCAGGCTAAGCAAACAATAGGATGTCACCATGCCGAAACGTACAGATATAAAATCTATCCTTATTATCGGTGCCGGACCTATTGTTATCGGTCAGGCATGTGAATTTGACTATTCAGGTACGCAAGCTTGTAAAGCACTGAAAGAGGAAGGCTACCGCATCATCCTCGTCAACTCCAATCCGGCCACCATCATGACCGATCCGGATTTGGCAGATGCGACTTATATCGAGCCGATCACACCGGAAGTTGTGGCAAAAATCATTGCCAAAGAACGCCCCGACGCATTGTTGCCGACGATGGGTGGCCAGACAGCACTCAATACTGCTTTGTCCCTGCGTCGCATGGGTATCCTTGAACGCTATAATGTAGAGATGATTGGTGCCGACGCGCAAGCGATTGATAAAGCTGAAGACCGCGCTCTCTTTCGTGAAGCCATGCAAAAAATTGGTTTGGATACACCAACATCTTTCCTCGCCAATGCGACAGAAGTTAAAGAAGAAGACCGCAAAGCCCACGAAGCCCGCCGCGCAGAACTGCGCGCCAGCTTTTCAGGTGATGAACTTGATCAGGCGCTCGACAAGCTTGAAACCGAATGGCAGCTTGGTGAAAGCGACCGCAAACAGCGCTATATGGGTCACGCTTTATCGAAAGCGGCTCAAGCGCTTGATGTTGTCGGTCTTCCGGCCATTATCCGCCCGAGCTTTACCCTTGGCGGCACTGGCGGCGGTATTGCCTACAACCGTCAGGAGTTCTTCGACATTATTGAAGGCGGCCTTGATGCCTCACCAACTACAGAAGTGCTGATCGAAGAATCCGTTCTCGGCTGGAAAGAATATGAAATGGAAGTTGTGCGCGATAAAGCGGACAACTGCATCATCATCTGCTCGATTGAAAACGTTGATCCGATGGGCGTTCACACCGGTGACAGTATCACAGTGGCACCGGCCTTGACGCTGACCGATAAAGAATACCAAATCATGCGTAATGCATCGATTGCGGTCTTACGTGAAATCGGTGTTGAAACTGGTGGTTCCAACGTTCAGTTTGCGATCAATCCGGCCAATGGCCGTATGATTGTCATTGAAATGAACCCGCGCGTGTCACGTTCATCGGCTCTTGCTTCCAAAGCAACCGGCTTCCCGATTGCGAAAGTCGCAGCCAAACTGGCTGTCGGCTATACACTGGACGAGTTGGACAACGACATTACCGGTGGCGCAACCCCTGCTTCGTTTGAACCAAGCATTGACTATGTTGTCACCAAAATCCCGCGTTTTGCTTTCGAAAAATTCCCGGGCTCATCCCCTATCCTCACCACTGCGATGAAATCGGTTGGTGAAGTGATGGCTATCGGCCGTACTTTTCAGGAGAGTTTGCAAAAAGCTCTGCGCGGCCTTGAAACCGGCCTCACCGGTTTTGACGAAATCTCCATTCCAGGCATTGAAGACGGCGACGAAAAGAACGCCATCCGCGCAGCTATTGGCACACCGACACCGGATCGTCTGCGCCATGTCGCACAATCCATGCGTCTGGGCCTAACCAATGAGCAGATCCATGATGCGAGCAAGATCGACCCTTGGTTCCTCGATCAGATTGCCGAAATCGTTCAGATGGAACAGCGCGTGCGCGAACATGGTGTACCGCAGGATGCTGAAAACCTGCGTATGCTGAAAGCTATGGGCTTCTCCGATGCCCGTTTGGCCAGCCTCACCGGTCAGGATGCAAGCGACATCGCCAAGCTGCGCGCCGAGTTGAAGGTTCATCCGGTTTTCAAACGCATTGATACATGTGCTGCCGAATTCGCGTCTCCAACTGCTTATATGTATTCGACTTATGAAACTCCGTTTGCAGGTAGCACCGCATCGGAAGCTGGCGTTTCGGATCGTAAGAAAGTTGTTATTCTTGGCGGTGGCCCTAACCGTATCGGTCAGGGTATCGAGTTCGACTATTGCTGCTGCCATGCCGCTTTTGCACTGGGTGACGCTGATTATGAAGCCATCATGGTCAACTGTAACCCTGAAACAGTTTCGACCGACTATGACACTTCAGACCGCCTCTATTTCGAGCCGCTGACTGCTGAAGATGTGCTTGAAATCCTGCGTGTTGAGCAGGAAGCCGGCACATTGCACGGCGTTATCGTTCAGTTTGGTGGTCAGACCCCGCTGAAACTGGCTGAAGCGCTTGAAAAAGCCGGCATTCCAATTCTGGGCACATCGCCTGATGCAATTGACCTTGCAGAAGATCGTGACCGCTTCCAGAAGCTGCTGATCAAAAACGATCTCAACCAGCCGAAAAACGGCATTGCCTATTCGGTTGAACAGGCGCGCCTCATTGCCGGTGATCTGGGCTTCCCGTTGGTTGTCCGTCCTTCTTACGTGCTTGGCGGCCGTGCAATGCAGATCATTCAGGACGAACGCGGCCTGCAGTCATACCTGCTCGACACTGTGCCTGAACTGGTACCGGAAGACATCAAGGCTAAATATCCAAACGATAAAACCGGTCAGATCAACACATTGCTGGGCAAAAATCCGCTGTTGTTCGATACCTATCTGGTTGATGCGATCGAGGTGGATGTGGATTGCCTGTGCGATGGCACCGACACTTACGTTTCCGGTATTATGGAGCATATTGAAGAAGCTGGCATTCACTCCGGCGACAGTGCCTGTTCATTGCCGGTTCACACTTTGACACCGGAAATCGTTGCAGAACTGAAGCGTCAGACCGCAGCTCTTGCCAAAGCGCTCAATGTTGTCGGCCTGATGAACGTCCAGTTTGCAATCCAGAAGGGTCAGATCTTCGTTCTCGAAGTCAACCCGCGTGCATCCCGTACCGTTCCGTTTGTGGCTAAAGCCATCGGCACGCCGATTGCCAAGGTTGCAGCCCGCATCATGGCCGGTGAAAGCCTGAAATCAGCGCTTGATTCATATGGCGGCGAGCCGGATATGTCGAAGCGTCCGCATATTGCAGTCAAAGAAGCCGTGTTCCCGTTTGCCCGCTTCCCGGGCGTCGACACGCTTCTCGGACCTGAAATGCGTTCGACCGGTGAAGTGATGGGCCTGGATTACGACTTCGCAGTCGCTTTCGCCAAAGCACAGCTTGGTGCAGGTGTTGATCTTCCGCGTGAAGGTACAGTGTTTGTGTCGGTTCGTGACGAAGACAAAGAGCGCATTCTGCCAGCCGTCAAAAAGCTTGCCGATCTCGGCTTCAGTGTTGTTGCCACTGGCGGCACACAGCGCTTCCTCGCCGAACATGGTGTGAGTGCTGCCAAGGTCAACAAGGTTATCGAAGGTCGTCCGCATATTGAAGATGCAATCCGCAATCGTCAGGTGCATCTGGTCTTCAATACTACGGACAGTGCCAGCGCCGTGTCGGATTCCAAATCAATCCGTCGCGCAACTTTGATGCACAAACTGCCTTACTACACCACTATTTCCGGTGCAGAATCAGCCGCGGAAGCAATCGCGGCATTGAAAGCCGGTTCACTCAAAGTGCGCCCGCTGCAAGATTACTTCACTGCTTGACAGTAACAATAAAAAAGCCGGTGATGACCTCACCGGCTTTTTTAATGGCGATGATGTTATAAAAGGCTCATGGCATTTTCCATGTTCGTTTCCATAAAATCAGCTTAAACTAAAGCCGGTTTTTCTTTAAAATCCTTTATTATTTTGCTGATTTATCAATGATTTTTCATCAATTTATTCGCCTTTGTGCCCGCTTGTGCCTTCTTAAATAATAGCGTATAAGGCATGTATCGATTTTTCGGTCGAGTGACTTTGCGACCCGTGCGGCATGTTCGCGCTTCCTGACGATCTCCAATCCATAATTTCGATCCACGGGACGTGTGAAAACCATACGGACTTGACTCTATACGTTACGCAAAGGAATTTCCCATGGCTACGGGAACTGTAAAGTGGTTTAATACGACCAAGGGCTTCGGCTTCATTCAACCTGATCAGGGCGGTACTGACGTTTTCGTTCATATCTCCGCTGTTCAGCGCGCTGGCCTCAACTCCCTTGATGAAGGTCAGAAGGTTTCTTACGAAATCGTTCAGGATCGTCGTTCAGGCCGCTCTTCGGCTGACAATCTCGTTGCTGCTTAATAAGCAACAAGTGAGTTTCATGAAGAAGGCGGGTTTTTAACCCGCCTTTTTCTTTGCGCCTAACTTTCTTGTACCTATCCGGCACTTGTCCCGCTCTTCAATTTTGTAGAACATTAGTCAGCGCGACGGCTGAGGTGCAATTCTGTCAATTTCACATTCCTCGGCCAGCCGAAATTAAAATGTGACGAAATTTCCGTACCAAAATGCAAAGCTTTTCTTGCGCTTTGTTACCCGATGCGACATAGCAGAATGATAAAATCGCTAAAGCGCGATTTCATAATTTTCATCTGCCACTGAGGAGAATGATTATGGCATTTCTTGCCGACGCCCTTTCCCGTGTTAAGCCATCAGCAACGATTGCTGTCAGCCAAAAAGCCCGCGAGCTGAAGGCTAAAGGCAAGGATGTGATTGGTCTTGGTGCTGGTGAACCTGATTTTGATACGCCAGTGCATATCAAACAGGCCGCCATTGACGCGATCAACCGTGGTGAAACCAAATACACCGCTGTGGCAGGCATTATCGAGCTGCGCAAAGCAATTGTCGGCAAGTTCAAACGCGAAAACGGCCTTGATTATACGCCCGAACAAGTCATCGTCGGCACCGGCGGTAAGCAGATCCTGTTCAATGCATTCATGGCAACGCTCAATCCGGGCGACGAAGTCATTGTCCCTGCCCCTTACTGGGTCAGCTATCCGGAAATGGCAGCGCTGAATGGCGGCACACCTGTTTTCGTCAACACCCGTATGGAAGACAATTTCAAGCTGACTGCTGATGCGCTTGAAAAAGCCATTACCCCAAAGACCAAATGGCTGGTGTTCAACTCACCATCCAACCCAACCGGTGCAGCTTACACGGAAGCCGAGTTGAAAAGCCTGACCGAAGTGCTGGTGCGTCATCCGCATGTATGGATTCTCACCGACGATATGTATGAGCATCTCGTTTATGGCGATTTCAAATTCACCACCCCTGCGCAGGTTGAGCCGTCACTCTATGACCGCACCCTGACCATGAATGGTGTGTCGAAAGCCTATGCGATGACCGGCTGGCGTATTGGTTATGCCGCAGGCCCGCTGGAGCTGATCAAGGCCATGGATATGGTACAAGGTCAGCAGACCTCCGGTGCTTGCTCTGTGGCTCAGTGGGCAGCTGTTGAAGCGCTCAACGGCCCGCAGGACTTTATCTCCCAGAACAAAGCAATCTTCCAGGGTCGCCGTGATCTGGTGGTTTCAATGCTCAATCAGGCCAAAGGCATTACCTGCCCGACACCGGAAGGCGCATTCTACGTTTATCCGTCCTGCGCTGACCTGATCGGTAAAAAAACTGAATCCGGTAAAGTCATTGAAACTGACGAAGATTTCGTCTCTGAATTGCTTGAAGCAGAAGGTGTGGCCGTCGTGCATGGTTCGGCGTTTGGTCTTGGACCAAACTTCCGTATTTCCTATGCAACATCGGAAGACCTGCTTGAAGAAGCCTGCAAGCGCATTCAGCGTTTCTGCGCCAGCCTGCGTTAAGCTCTGCCTGCATTCTAGATAATAAAGGAGCCTGACGGCTCCTTTTTTTGTGGCTACATTCCTCAACACAACTACAAAACAGATCAGAAATTTAGACAAAAAAAAGCCGGACAAAACGTCCGGCTATAAAGTTTTGAAGGAGCGTAAAAGCAATCCTTCAGAGGGGAACACTCATGATGCGCAAATGGGAGGAGAAACGCATCACTGAGATGGCCTTTATATGCACTTATTAGCCGCCAATAACAACAGACCTTATCGCAACCCAGCCATGCATAAATCACATAGCTTTAGTGGAATTTTAAAATACAATAATATCAATGCCTTAATAGATTCACAAAATAAAAAAGGCTTAATCCGTGATTGGGACTAAGCCTTTTGGATAAGAGCCATTGCATCATTCATGCAATCAGTAAGCCCAGTTGCGTGCCTTCGAGAAGAGGAAATCACGAAACACATGCAATTTGGCTGAATTTTTCAATGCTTCCGGATAACAAAAGAATGTATCAAAGGATGGCGTTTCTTCCAGATCAGGCACCATTTGCACCAAACCGGCTTCTTTATCGACCATATAATCGGGCAATACACCAATGCCGATACCACGCTCGACCGCACGACGGATCGATTGCAGATTGTTGACCTGCAATGCCGAAACCCGCTCACTTCCATCGGTGCGGCCGGCAATTTCAAGCCAGTTAAGGCTGGTCAGATAGCTTGGTGCCATCTCACCAAAGGTGATAATACGATGTTCATCCAGTTGCTCCAGCGAGCTCAGCTTACCATATTTGGCAACATAAGCGGCAGAGGCATAAACATGCATATGCACCGTAAATAAACGGCGCTGGATTAAATCAGGCTGCTGGGGCTGGCGCAGACGGATTGCACAATCCGCATGGCGCATGGTCAGATCCAGTTCTTCATTGTCGAGAATAAGCTGCAATTGCACATCAGGATAAAGTTCGATGAATTCCTGAATACGCTCCATCAACCAGCCGGTACCAAGACCAACGGTCGTAGTGACGCGCAACCGCCCGCTTGGCTTTTCTTTACTGTCAGCCAATTTCGAACGGACATTTTCCAGCTTCATCAGCACATCATGTGCCGTGCGATACAAAATCTCACCCTGTTCGGTAAGAATAAGACCGCGCGCATGCCGGTGAAATAACGGCACACCGACATCTTGCTCCAAGGCACTTACTTGCCTTGAAATTGCTGATTGCGACAAATGCAGCGTCTGTGCGGCGTGGGTAAAAGACCCTGCCTCAGCTGCTGCATGGAAAATACGCAATTTATCCCAGTCGAGCGGAGCGACCACGTGTATCCCCTTTTTATTTTATTCGGCTGCTTCGTTGACAGTTTCCTGAGCTGCCAGCCAACGTTCTGCTTCCAAAGCTGCCATACAACCAAGGCCTGCGGCCGTTACTGCCTGACGATAGACATCATCTGCCACATCACCGGCTGCAAACACGCCCTCAACATCGGTTGCGGTTGAATCCGGCGCCGTCCACAAATAGCCATTTGGCTTCTGCTTCAGTTTACCGGCAAATAGCTCCACCGCCGGAGCATGTCCGATCGCAACAAACACACCATGCGTTTCAAGTTCGCTCAGTTCTCCCGTCTGAACATTCTTCAAACGCACACCTGTGACAGTTGCACCAACCGGCGGCTTTGCTTCATTGCCCGTTATTTCATCAACAACACTGTTCCAGATGACTTTCACATTGTCACGCTTCAACAAGCGGTCATGCAGGATTTTTTCGCCACGCAGAAAATCGCGACGGTGAACAAGGGTTACGGATTTGGCGATATGCGAAAGATAAAGCGCTTCTTCAACCGCAGTATTACCGCCACCAACTACAACAACATCACGGCCGCGATAGAAGAAACCGTCACAGGTTGCACAAGCGGATACGCCGCCCCCCATAAAGGTCTGTTCACTTTCCAGACCAAGCCATTTTGCCTGCGCACCGGTCGCGATAATCAGTGCATCGCAAGTGTAAACAGTGCCTGAATCACCGATCAGCTGAAATGGACGCTGATCAATCTTCACTTCCGTGATGAGATCATAAGCAATTTCCGCGCCGACATTTTCGGCCTGCTTTGCCATCTGCTCCATCATCCACGGACCCTGAACCGGATCGGCATAGCCTGGATAATTTTCCACTTCCGTGGTGATCATCAGCTGGCCGCCCTGCTGCATGCCGGTGATGATCAAAGGTTTTAACATGGCACGCGCTGCATAAATGGCCGCCGTATAACCGGCAGGACCAGAGCCAATAATGATAACTGGCGCATGACGCTGTGACATGAAAAATTCCTCTCGGGCATAAATTTAAGGGCAACAATCAGCTATTTGACTGACTTGTCAGAATCATCATTTTCAATGTTGGCAGCTAACTGGCCAGACATTGTGTCCAAGGTAAGTTCCAGCATCACCATTTGCAAGATAAGTGCTCGGCAATGACCTGTTTAGCCACAGCTTGTGGCATAAAAAACATAATGCTTATCGCCATCCGCCGCATTGCAGGAAATTACGACAGCGGCTAAGAAGAACAGCTCATGCTTTTGTCTTATGTCCGGCCACGGAGAAGGTGCCATTTTTCGTTCAGTCAGTAATATTTGTGCGCGCTTCGGGCTGATCATGGCTGTGGCTATGCTACTGCCGGCAGCTATTGACCTGCGCGATAATAATGATGACTGGCTGGTTTTTGTGCGCTCTTCAGCAGCGACTGCCGCTTTTTGCACCATGGTGCTGGCGGCAACACAAGGGCAGCATATCCGCTTTACCCCACGGCTCGGCTTTTTACTCACCACCAGTATCTGGCTGACAGCTGCTTTTTTAGGTTCCGTACCACTTTATTTTTCGCATCTGCCGATTTCTTACGCCACCGCATTTTTTGAAGCAATTTCCGGCGTAACGTCTACTGGTGCAACCGCCCTCACCCAACTTGATGAAATGCAGCGCGGTATTCTGCTTTGGCGCTCATTACTATGCTGGATCGGGGGTATCGGCTTTATCGGTTTGGCACTTTTGATGCTGCCATCTTTGCGCGTTGGTGGCTTGGCACTGTTTCATATGGAAAATTCCGACAAATCGGAAAAAGTGCTGCCGCGCATGAACCAGATCGCGCTCGGTATCGTGCTGGCTTACGGCACCATGACCACTGCCTGCATTATCGCTTATTTTGCTGTAGGCATGAATATGTTTGATGCGGTCAATCACGGCCTCACCACTGTTGCAACAGCAGGTTTTTCCACTCATGACAATTCTCTCGGATTTTATGCCGGCAACAAAGCATTATTGATCGTCTCGACCATCTTTATGGCACTTTCAGCCCTGCCGTTTATTTTCTACATCAAAGCTTTAACACCCCGAAGCAACAACACATTATTCGATCCGCAAGTGAAATTGTTCTTTGCCATTGTCATCAGCTTCAGTTTTGCACTCGCCATAGTTTTACGCGTTGGCCAGAATATTCCCTTTGGCGATGCGCTGATATCGGCATCCTTTCATTTTGTTTCCGTCATCACCACCACCGGCTATGCGACAGAAGATTATTCGCTTTGGGGGCCTCCGGCACTCGGCATTTTCTTTCTTGCATCTTTTTTAGGCGGCTGTGCCGGCTCCACATCGGGCGGCATCAAGATGAACCGCCTGATCATTTTAGTCAGCCTGACCCGTGCCAATCTCGCGCGTCTGATCATGCCGCATGCGGTGATCAAAATGCATTATGGCGATTCAGAAATTACCGGCGACATTGCCCAGGTCGTATTGCTCTATCTATTTCTCTACATTGCTTCACTGGTGATCGGCGCAGTTCTTCTTGCCAGTGTGGGTTTAGATTTTATCACCGCTTTTACCGGCGCATTAACAGCGCTTTCCAATGTCGGCCCCGGCCTTGGCGAAACAATCGGGCCGGTCGGCAACTATTCAACTGTTCGTGACAGCGCATTATGGATCTTAAGTTTCCTGATGCTGGCGGGACGTTTGGAACTGGTAACTGTTTTCATCCTGTTTACAAAGGCCTTTTGGGTCAAGTAAGACAGTATTGCTGCCCTATTTAGGCTATAAATGGCGGGTTTCAAGCTCCTCAACACCCATAATGAATGATTTACATCCGCACGAAATTTTTGCTAAGAGCAATAATGCATTACTGCTCTTGGGAATCACACATTATTATTACAAATTATCGCAACTTCATTGCGTACGGAGTTACTAATGCCTATTAAGGCTGACCTTGACGAGATTGATTGGAAAATTCTTAGAGAGCTGCAAGATAATGGGCGCATCACGAATGTCGAGCTGGCCGAAAGAGTAGGTATCTCTGCTCCGCCTTGCTTACGTCGCGTTCGCAAATTGGAAGAAAGTGGCGTCATTAACGGTTATCGCGCAATTTTGAATGGCGCGACGTTGGGTCAGGATCTGGTTGCTTTCTGTTCGGTTGGCTTGCATCGTCAGTCCGATGCCGATTTAAGAGCCTTTGCCGAAAAGAGCAAATTATGGCCGCTTGTACGGCGTGCATGGATGGTTTCCGGTGAATCGGATTTTCTCTTGCACTGTGTCGCACCTGACCTGAACACCTTCCAGACCTTTGTTATTGAAGAACTCACTTCAACACCTAATGTGGATTCTGTGCGGACCGCACTCACAATCCGCTCGGTTAAAAATGAACCGCTGTTGATTATCTAGAGCGTGTCGCACTTAATCGTATCCACTGTGCTCGCTCTAACGTTTTGTTTTTACGCATGTCTTTATCCCAAAACCGGTGCCCACTTTTGGGAGACATGCTCTAAAAAGCATCATAAAAACAAAAACCCCGGCATCGACCGGGGTATTTTTATATTCGGCATTATCCAAAAGCCCGATCATTGATCAAGCAATCACCAAATATACAGCCCTGACAGATAAGCGCGCAAACAGGTCTCGCGCCAGCTTGAAAAGCACAACGATCTGCATCGCCGCAGCCACATCAATAAAGCATCAGGCTGCGACAGTGCTTAAAAGCAATTGCGCGGCCAAAGCCGACGCACCCGCTTTGGTTCAATTATTCGGTAACTGTAATATTTACAGCTTTAGGGCCTTTGCCACGACGATCAGGTTCAGTTTCGAAAGAAACCTTTTGATTGTCAGTCAGACCTGCCAAGCCTGATGCCTGTACAGCAGAGATATGTACGAAAATATCTGCGCCGCCATCATCAGGTTTGATAAAGCCAAAACCTTTTTCATTATTAAAAAACTTGACCAAACCGGTCTGTGCCATTGGATCCGTTCCTTTTCCTGGCGCTGCGTTCTCATGGGAGAAAACAGAATTATCGACCGCCAAACGCACCACACGCCCGGCGGAGGGTCATGCAGGCAGTTCTCGAAATAAGGGAAGGAGCTGATCATTGCCGGTTGTCCGACTCGGAACTTATAGCGGTTCCGACACGCAATTCTTCCTGTCTTCCATTGTTCGCAAAATGCCCGAACCATTGAAGACTGCGCGAACTAAGGCGATTTGGCAAGCAAATTTTTTGATTTTAAGATCATACGACCTATCATTTAGTATGACTGCATATACAAGATGCAATATAATTACAAAAATTGTCATTTGTTCATGTATATTATTTCTTAATATCAATATTGATAAAAAGCTATTCTCTACTATCAGCTCTAATAAAAAGCTGATGATCGTTTCATCCTGTCAGATATGCATTGACAATGCTGCCACTAACGGTTGCGGGTCACAATACAACCACCACCAGAATCGCGTAATTTATTGCAGATATTGTCTGCTTCCGCACGGCTATCAGCGCCAATACGCACGGCATAAATCCCCCGTCTGCCCATCGCTGAACGCTGTCGGCTGATATGCGGCTCCTTACTGCCAATGATGTTTTTATAGTGTTTGCGCAAACGTCCCCACTGCGCGACAGCAACAGCGCGCTTGAAATTACCTGCAACCTGAATGCCCCATGGTTGTGGCTTTATCCTGGCTTGAGCAATCATGCGGGTCGCAATAATCGGCAGTCTTTTGCAAGCACTCAAAAAATCCAGTTCTTTATCCAAAGGTTGCATCTCTTTGGAAGGCGCGCCAATAAAATCATCCGCATAGGTACCGGTAATATCGAGCACATAACTTTCAGCTTCGAGCGGCAAAAAGCCACCGCGATTAAGCCAGCCACGCACCCGGCCGGAACCCGCATTATAAGCTGCAGCCGCTAAACCCCAATTGCCAAACTCCCGTTTCAAATCCGCCAGCAAAGCGGCAGAGGCCGGGATCGCCTGACTATAGTCAAAAGGATCGGCGAGCCCTCGCTCGCGTGCAGTGGCTGGCATAAATTGCGCAATCCCCTGCGCACCGACAGGACTAACGGCCAAATGATCAAAGCGGCTTTCTTTCCAAATCAAACGCGCAAAAAAACCCGGCGGAAGCTGATGGATTGTGGCAGAATCCTCCAGCAACAAACAAACTTGTTCAATGTCAGGCGCTTTTTCCTGCAGTGTTTGCGTCGTCAATTGCGCATCTGTTTCGGCAAAAGATATCTGCGACCCGAAATAGAAAACAGCACCAAGGAGCAGTCCAGATAACAATTTGTAGGGCTTAACTGTTTGCCGCATTCATCAATGACCCAGCCTGCTATAACGCCAAGACGTTAAATGGTAACAGCTTTCAAGCCTGCCAACTATAAAATTCTAAGTCGGCATTCATACGATTTCTATTGCCAAACCTCATAAGAAAATTCATTCTGAAAATATATCGCATTTTTTCGGTTCTGATAGAAAACTATTTTCAGAGCTGACAAGTCTTGCAGAAAAATCAACGCTTAGTGAAAACTGGAACAAAATATCAAACCAGTTTAGCTAAATAAACATTCAGAGTGTTTACATTATGATAAGTTTCAAAAAACTTGGTCTGATATCTGCATTACTCGTTCTATCCGGCTGCGTCGTTGAAAGTAATAACAGCAACCGTCCTGTTGTAAAACCACATCCAGTACAAACCGCATGCCCTTATATTTACGCACCAGTTTGCGCTCAACGTAATAATGTGCGTAAAACCTTACCAAATCAATGTGTAGCCAATGCTCAAGGGTATAGAGTTATCTCGCAAGGCGAATGTGGCAGCCGCCCTAATAACGGCTGGGGCAACAATCAAATTCAGCCAAACCAACCCCATCGGCCGCGTCCGCCCCAACTTAAACCTACAAAACCATCAAACATGGCCTGCACCAGAGAATTCAAACCTGTTTGCGCCATAAGGGGCAAAGACAAACGCAGTTTCGCTAATGCTTGCGAAGCACAACGCGCCGGTTACCGTTATGCCAAGGCGGGGCAATGCTGAGCATAAAAAACTCTGATGTATAAAAAACGGCCTGTAAAAAACAGGCCGTTTTTTATTGCCAACGCAAATCAAAGATAAGACAAATTAATAAGTTCATTTATGCCAAAAGCTATTGTGACGTTTCCATGTCTGGATTATGACAACCTGACCATAATTCATGACAGTTTCTCTATTTTAATAAAATGAACTTTGACAGGCATAAGAATGATCGAAAAGAAACGTCTCGCCTCTTTTTTCCTGATGGTCTCGCTTCTTTATTCTTTGCGAAAATATTTTGATCTTGGGAATATTGAAACTGTTCTATACTTTATTGGCGCTATCATTATTTCACGCCTGATCCCGTTCAATGACGACAGAAATATCAATAAAAGATATTATCTGTTGTGGAGCTTCATTCCGCTTCTGCTGATGACAGCCTATATGGGCATTTTTCTCATTTTTGGCGATTTTGATTTCGGCGCCGTGCTCTATCACATGGAAATGGGTGTTGATGGCGGCAGGCCAACAGTACAGGGCAACAGAGTTGTCTTCCTTGTGCTGTCTTTTCTCAGCTTTCTCATTCCGATGTTGTTTTTCAAACGCCATGATAAACGTTTCAAAACATTGGATCCGCTTATCGCGGTCATATTGTTGATACTCAATCCGTTTTTCTGGAATGTTTATGATTTCTACTATGGCAGAAAAGACCAGACACTCTTTGAAAATTATGTGCAGCCACCTTTGCAATTTGCGAACGGCGTTAACAAGAAGAACATCATCATTATTTATGCCGAAAGCACAGAGCGTACCTTTGCCGAAATTGAACACGGCGAGGAGATATTCGCCGAATTTTTAGAGTTGGCTGCGACAGGTATAGAAGCACAGGGTTTGCGCCAGGTTACCAATACCGGCTGGACAATGGCCGGTTTCATGACGTCACAATGTGGTGTACCATTGCAACCGCGTGGCCTTTATCGCGGCAATAATTTTTCGCGTCATAAAGATTTCTTCACCGGTATTTACTGTCTGCCGGATATTTTAAGCGCCAATGGTTATCATACCGAATATATGAATGGCGGCGGTCGCAACTTTGCCGGTCTTGGCGCTTATCTGGACGATCACCATTTCAACCGCACAACCCATTTTGATAATTATGAAAAGCTCGCAGGCGACTATACCAGCTATTGGGGTCTTTATGATGACACATTGCTGGATCTTGCAGAAAAACGCATCGAAGAATTGCATCAGGAAGAACAACCTTTTGCATTTTTCATGGCGACCATTGGGGGCCATGCTTCAAGCGGTTTTCCAACCCGCACCTGTAAGAAAAATATAGAGCAAGGCAATTTAAGCGGCATGCAATTTGCCATTAAATGCTCCGGCTATCACATCCAGAAAACCATCGAGACACTGCGCGCCAAAGGCTTGCTCGAAAACACCATCGTTGTGGTACATAATGATCATCTGATCATGGATAATCCGCATTCTGATGAGCTTAATCAATTCAACCGTATGGACTACTTTACTGTTGTAGGTGACGGTATCGAACCGCGCGTCATCAAGCGTGAAGCTGCAATGTTTGATCTTTTCCCGACCATTCTTGAACTGTTAGGTATGAACCTGCCCGATGGCCGTGCCGGTGTCGGTCGCTCTTTGTTCAATGGCAACAAAAATATGATGGAAGAACTCGGGCCGGACAAACTCAATGAAGTGATCCGGAAAGATCGTTCCTTGCGCCAAAAAATGTGGAATGAGAAACGGCCTGAGCTTTAAAATGAGCTTTAAAAAATGAAAAGTAAAAAGGAGGGCAATGCCCTCCTTTTTTAATGCCGCAAACTGAACAACTTTAACGACCCGGCCTGCCAGTTTTACCCGGACGACGTTTTTTACGTGCCATTTCGCCCGCATCTTCATAAGAGCCTATACCAATGCGGCCACGTTTGATAAATTCTCCGTCATCAACCGGTACTGCACCCGTATGACGCGGTTTGGCAGTGTCGGTGCCCGGCCCCATATCATCAAGTGACGGCTTTTGGAACAAACTCTTTTCAGGCACATCATCAACGGTGCGGTGTAGTTTGCGCCCGGCATTGTGGCGTCCTTTGGTGCGCCCCGTCACCGGACTTTCCAGCTCCACTTCACGCGCCATCGGATCATCTGAAATCGCCAGTTCGGTCTCGCGCAGGCGTTTCAACTCATCACGCAGGCGCGCCGCTGTTTCAAAGTCAAGATCAGACGCCGCCGTCCGCATTTCTTTTTCCAAATGCTCCATATGCGCTGCCAGATTGTTGCCGACCAAAGCTCCTTCTTCGGCAAAGCCGGAAAGATTGGCACGTACGTGATCCTGCTCGTAAACGGAATTGAGAATATCAGTGATATTCTTACGCACACTGGCCGGTGTGATGCCGTTGGCTTCGTTATAAGCCACCTGCTTGGCACGACGGCGCGTCGTTTCTTCCATCGCGCGGCTCATCGAGCCGGTGATCTTGTCCGCATAAAGAATGACCTTGCCGTCAACGTTACGCGCCGCACGGCCGATGGTCTGGACAAGCGATGTTTCAGAACGCAGGAAGCCTTCCTTGTCGGCATCCAGAATAGCCACAAAGCCACATTCGGGAATGTCGAGACCTTCACGCAGCAAGTTGATACCGATCAGCACATCGAAAGCACCAAGACGTAAGTCACGAATGATCTCGATACGTTCAAGCGTATCAATATCGGAGTGCATATAGCGAACGCGCACACCCTGCTCATGCAGATATTCGGTCAGATCTTCAGCCATACGCTTGGTGAGTACTGTCACCAATGTACGGTAGCCTTGCTTGGCGGTTGCGCGAATTTCGCCCAGTACATCGTCAACCTGACTTTTTGCCGGACGCACTTCCACTGGCGGATCAATCAGACCGGTCGGACGAATGACCTGCTCGGCGAAAACACCGCCCGCCTCCTCCATTTCCCATTTACCAGGCGTTGCCGAAACAGCCACAGTTTGCGGGCGCATTGCATCCCATTCTTCAAACCGTAACGGGCGGTTATCCAAACAAGATGGCAGCCGGAAACCATATTCTGCCAATGTCGCTTTACGTCTGAAGTCACCTCGATACATGCCGCCGATTTGCGGAATGGTCACATGGCTTTCATCAATAAAGACAAGCGCATTATCCGGAATATATTCAAACAAAGTCGGAGGCGGCTCTCCTGGTTTGCGACCCGTCAAATAACGGGAATAGTTTTCAATCCCCGCACAAACGCCGGTTGCTTCCAGCATTTCCAGATCAAAAGTGGTGCGCTGCTCCAAGCGCTGCGCTTCCAGCAATCGCCCTGCTCTCGTCAGTTCTTCCAAACGATCATGCAGTTCTGATTTGATCGATTTAATCGCCTGATTAAGTGTTGGCCGCGGCGTTACATAGTGCGAATTTGCGTAAATTTTGACCGATTGCAGGTCGCCGGTTTTTTGCCCGGTCAGCGGGTCAAATTCGGTAATGGTTTCAATCTCGTCGCCGAACATCGAAATACGCCAAGCGCTGTCTTCCAAGTGGGCAGGAAAAATTTCAATCGTATCGCCGCGCACACGAAAAGAACCACGGACAAAATTGATATCCTGCCGTTTATATTGCTGGGCGACCAGATCGGCAAGCAATTGGCGTTGATCCAGCCTATCACCAATCTTCATCTCGAAAGTCATTGCGGTATAGGTTTCAACCGAGCCGATACCGTAAATACAAGAAACCGACGCAACGATAATACAGTCATCGCGTTCCAGCAGCGAACGGGTCGCCGCATGGCGCATCCGGTCGATCTGCTCGTTGATCGATGATTCCTTTTCAATAAATGTATCAGAGCGCGGCACATAGGCTTCCGGCTGATAATAATCATAATAGGATACGAAATATTCGACCGCATTATTCGGGAAGAAGCTTTTGAACTCACCATAAAGCTGGGCAGCCAATGTCTTGTTCGGCGCTAAAATGAGTGCCGGCCGCTGCGTTTCTTGAATAACCTGCGCCATGGTGAAAGTTTTACCCGAACCCGTCACACCAAGCAGCACCTGCGTGCGATCACCATCCTGCAAGCCTGCAACCAAATCTTTGATCGCTGTCGGCTGATCACCGGAAGGAGTAAATTCGGTCTCCAGCTTGATCGCCAGACCACCTTCAGACTTCGCAGGTCTGACAGGTCGGTGTGGTGTCCATAATTCACCGTTTTTAAACAACGGGTTACCGGACTCAATCAAGTCAGACAATGCCTGCACGGTTGCGGTGGCACCTGAAGTTGCGATCTTATCGGCATCTTCCAGTGCCACATCAAGCCCAGAAACCGGATTGAGCCCCGCAGCCGCACGCTCTTTGGCTGTTGCGGCCGTACCGATTGAGGTCCCGCGCGATGTCCGCGCTGAATTAATCTTGGTATTATCGGCCTTCTTCGCCGGCTTTTTAGTCGCTTTCTTCACAGGCTTTGCAACCGCATCCTGCTCGGCTGCATCACTGATTTCCTTTACCCAATCAGAAATCGACGCGCTGAATGGCGCACCTGACAATGATGGCTGCGGTGCTTCGGCAAAACCTGAAACACTGTTTTCAGTGTCCTGTTCAGGAAACGGTGGCTTGTCTTTTGAAGAGGTCATGATGCTAATATGGCGATCTCGCTGAGGAAAGAAAAGAGCATGACGCGAAATTGCCCCATGCCCTTAGCCTATATAGTACATTACCAGAACATCCGGATCAAACCAAGCAAAAATCAGTTGGAGCGATGCGGGCGCGGACGAGCGTGATTACCATGCGGACGCCCCGGTTTTTGCCAATGCGGGCGGTTTGGTCTGTTTGGCCTGTCCCAGTTCGGACGCCCGGGACGATTATGATTCCAATTCGGACGATTTGGACGATGCGGACGGTTCCAATTCGGACGATCATAATAACGATCACGGTAATAACGGTCATTACGACTATTGATCGCCGAACCAATGACTACACCTGCAATCAGCGGAATTCCGATCGCTGCTGCATTATTGGAAAAATTATTCGACTGGTAATTGCCCGATGAGCCAACACGTGTTGCCAAATAACGCGATGACGCCCAACCATGCAACCCGCCATAACGCACCTGACACCAGCCATAACCACTGGTACAGCCGTTAACATCCACGCGTGCGCCATTGGGGATCGCACCCAATGTCCGGTATTTAGTACCCGGTCCGGTACGTACATTTAAATCAGCCGTAACAATTGCATTGGCTGCCTGCGCAGCACCTGCTGCAAGTAGACCAACTGCAAGAAAAGCAGTTCTTAATAGAGTTTTCATGGGGCAGCTCCTGTTCAAGCTATAAATGGATAACGCATGAAAGGGCTTCTCCGTTCCCTCGTCATCAGCACTTTATCATATGAGATAAAAATAGAAGTGGGAATTGTCTTCATTAAGGCTTAAATCCATCACCACATGATTTAATTATCCGGAGTGCAAAATGACTGAAACTGCCACCCCAAAAGGCATATTGACCATAAGAACTCAGGCCATGCCGTGCGATGCAAATGCTGCTGGCGATATTTTCGGCGGTTGGGTTATGGCACAAATGGACTTGGCTTGCGGTATTCGTGCAGCAGAACGTGCAGGCGGACGTGTTGTTACCGCAGCAGTGCGCGAAATGTCTTTTGCCAAACCCGTCAAGGTTGGTGACACTTTGTGCATCTATACAGACATCGTTAAAGTCGGACGCACATCGGTTACGCTCAAGGTTGAAACATGGGCACAACGTTATTTGTCACAGCAGATGGATCTGGTTACACATGGCGAATTTGTCATGGTGGCATTGGATAGTGATGGCAAACCGACACCTGTCGGCGATGACCCTGCAAACGCCTGAGCCATACAGATAAAGCACTATTTACAAGAATTATGGGTCTGGCAGCGCGATAGTCTGAGACTTTCAATATCCTGCTCTTCTGCCAGACCCAGAATATCCGGCTCAGCGGTTGCTGCTGCATGACGAAATGGCGCGGCTTCATTCACACGCACGGTTTCTTTAGGCATCACGCGCAACGGATCACCGGCTCTGTTGTGCTGTGTGCAACCTGCCACCAGCAAAACTGACATCACTGCAAAACATATCCATACCGGTCTCATCAGACCTGACGTTTCTTCGGGATAAACTGAAATGGCGTTTCTCACCTCTCCTGCAATCCTTCCCATTGTTCTGCTTGTCATATCCAATGTTTTTATGACCACCGCGTGGTACGGTCACTTAAAATTTCCGCAAGCCTCGCTCATTACAGTTATTTTCGTCAGTTGGGGTATCGCGCTGGCAGAATATAGTCTGGCAGTACCAGCCAACCGGATCGGATCGACTGTTTACACAACCGCTCAACTGAAAACAATTCAGGAAGTGATCACACTCATTATCTTCGCCCTGTTTTCAGTGTTCTATCTGAAAGAAGCTTTCAGCTGGAACTATCTGATCGGCTTTGCACTGATTGCACTCGGCGCATCCTTCATCTTCAAGGCGTGAGGGTGATCGGACGTCTTCGTGCAACCAGCATCGGTATAATTTCAACGGCCAGCATTGAGATGAAAATCAATGCGCAACCGACGAGCCCCGCAAAAGACAGACGTTCACTCAGGAAAATCGCACCAAACAATGCGGCAAAAAGTGCCTCGGAGGAGAGAAAAATCGCAGCCTGTGGCGGCGTGGTATAACGCTGCCCAATGGCCTGCAAGGTGAAGGCGACACCGGATGAAAACACACCGGTAAACAGCAATTGCTTCCATGTGGCACCAACAGCCGACCAATCCACCTCGCCTAGTGCAAAAGCAAAAATAAAGCCGACGACGCCGCAAGTTGCAAATTGCACCACGCTTAAGGTAATCGGGCGTCCGGTACGGTTCGCCTGCCCAATCAGCAGCACCTGCAGCGCCCAGAAAAACGCACCGAACATCACCAGCCAATCACCTTGCTTCAATGCGCTTAACTCGCCACCCGACAAAAGATAAATACCAGCCAATGCCGCTAAAGAACATGGCCAGATAATACCATGCGGCCATGCGCGAAAAATCAGCACGCCCAGAACCGGCACCAAAATCAAATAAAGGCCGGTCAGGAAACCGGCATTGGTGACTGATGTTGTCTGCAAACCAATTTGCTGGGCGGCAAGTCCGATAAATAACACAAGCCCAATGGCCGCAAAGAAAAAATAGTCACGACGGCTAAGACGTTTTCTGGCCCTTTTTCCTTCCGCCATTGCCATCGGCAGAATACTGAAGCTCGCAATAACAGAACGTACCGCAATAAACATAAACGGTCCGATACTTGCCATGGCGGTGGACTGGGCAACAAACCCCATTCCCCAAATCATACCGGCGAGCAAAAGAAGGAAATTGGCCTGAAGGCGTGACATTTTAAAACCTGCAAGAGCTGGAAAGACCTGAATAGCAACTCTATTCACTGCCATCAGCTATAGCCATAGTTCAACCAATTCAGCAAGTCTTGGTAGATATAATCACCTGTTCACTCTTGCTGAAGTTGCAGTATATATAACTGCAATCAACAAAAAAGCCGCTCTTTTGAGCGGCTTTCTTCACGTGCAAGCAACAAGCTTATTCACTTAATCCGAATAGCAGTTCGCCTGATCAATCTTCAGCCAACCGTCAATCAAGAATTATGGGCGAACAGCGGTCACTTCGATTTCAACCAACCATGCCGGGCTTGCAAGTGCTGCAACCTGCATAACTGAACGTGATGGCAGGTTAGGCTGCGCTTCGGTACCGAAGAACTGGGTATAACCTTCCATGAAACCAGCAAAGTCCATCTTGCCGTCCTTTTCCGGATCGCCAACAAGGAAAACCTGCATTTTGACAACATCGCTCATTTTCAGATCAAGCGAAGCCAATGATTTTTCAATTGACTTGAAAACAGTTTCGGTTTGCGATTTTGTATCGCCATAAGCAGCAATAGTGTTCTTGTCTGCTTTTTCATCGACAACAGTCGGAACGGCACCGCTCAGGTAAACGGTCGTCTTTCCAGCCGGTACTTCTACTGCCTGAGCAATCGGGAAATTTGAACCCGGTGTCTTATGACGAATAACATCTTGAGCAAAAGCCTGACCTGAAAGCATAACGCCTAAAGCGCAAACTGCAGCAGCTGTCAAATTCTTCATGGATATTTCCTTATATCGATTTACACTGCGATAAGCTTGATAAAAAGTGGCGAGAAAATGGCCGGAACGAACAGATGCCGTGTTATACACACGGCATCTGCGTTTTATCATTAACGGTTATCCGCAACATCCTGAGCTGTGACAGGCTCTTGGTAGTCGTTGCCGAAATTGGTACGGATATATGTCACAACGGCAGCAATCTGCTCGTCATTCATCATCTTGCCAACTGGCGGCATGCCCTTCAAACCGTTCAAAAGAACGTAGATCGGGTAGCTTGCTTCTTCCAAAGTTTCATTTTTGGCCAAAGCAGGGTAATGGCCTGCACCTACTGCACCTTTGCCCTCTGCCATATGGCAAGCCTGACAAACGGTTTCATAAAGTTCCTGACCGGTCTGGGCTGCAAAAGTGTTGCTGGTGCTCAAACCAGCACCGGCAGAATCTGCCAGAGCGGCTGGAGCAGCTACGCCAAGAATGGCAGCTGCGGTAGCAGCCAGCGCCAATGGGCGAACCATAAGAGAAATATGTTTCATTTTAATGTTCCTTTCATCGAGCCGAAGAAAAGCTAAAGGGAAACCCCTTAACCTTTGATCACGCGCTCATGAAGTCTGGTGATTGCATCAAGTGACGAAAGGATCGCACCTTCCTGCCAGCCAGGGATGTAAGAGCAATGCTCGCCTGCAAGCACAACGCGACCGTCGATTTTGCAGAGATTCTGATAATGCTCTTCGCGCATTTCATCAGTCCAGTCACCGGCACAACCTAATGTGTACGGGCTGCGATGCCATGCCCATGTCACACCGTTTTCAAATTCTTCCTTGTACTGAGGATGAATTTCTGCACCATATTCAACAGCTTTCGCAACGCGATCAGCAGGTGACAGGGATGTGAACTCGTATGAGTTTGGACCATTCCAGGTGTAACCACCGAGCAGAACGCCCTTGCCACCCATGTTGTAATTGGTGCTTGGATATGAAATCTGGCGAATCGGCAGATTGGTGAAGCTGATACCACCGAAAATGTGCTCGTCTTCTTCCCAGAAACGGCGTTTGAACTGCAAGCCGAACTTGACGGAAGAAACGTATGGAACAGCGGCAATTGCAGCCTTCATTTCAGTGCCGAGATTGGTTTCGATCTGGGCAAGAATCGGCAGAGGAATGGTGCAGATACACCAGTCAGCGCTTTCTTCTTTCATAGTACCAGGATTTTCAACATCTTCATAAGTGACGGTTACGCCCTTATCATTCTGCTGGATCTTGGTGACCTTGCACTTGTAGGTGATGAGATCGCCCACTTCTTTGGCAAATGCTTGACCGATCACGCCCATACCGCCAACCGGCTGGAACATGGTTGTCTGGAATTCGTAATTGGTGAAATTACTCAAAAACTTCCACAGACCCGAGCGCAGCAGCTCTTCCATTTTGTATGGTTCGCTTGGAACCGGCTTGGCACCCACACCGCCACCTGGATCTTTATCGTAACCACGGAATTCTGCGGTATGCATGCTCTTCACATAGTCGAAGTTTTCATCGAGCACACCCCAAGAGCGCATGGCTTCAAGCAGGATTTCCTGATCTTCTTTGGTGACGATATCGTCAAGACCACCCTTCTTGGTTGCTTTTGCAAGCAGACCCGCAGAATGGCTCTGAAAATCGATCTTCACATCGCGAACGCGCTGTGGCTTACCGCCAAAAGCTTCGGTTGAATGCAGGAATGCATTGTAGTTCAGCTGCTGGAACGGCTCCAGCTTGACGCCGAGACGCTTACAATAATCCAGCAGTGCATGGTGATGGTAAGGAATACGCCAAGGGCCCAAGTTAATGTACTGGTCTTTGTCGAATTCACATGTCTGGGTTGTTCCATCAATTTCGGTAAACTTGTCACCACCATGAACAGTCCAGTTACGACCGCCCGGACGATCATTATATTCGAGGATCTTAACCTTGTAACCAGCCTGACGCATTTCGAGCGCTGCAGTCATACCTGCAAGACCTGCCCCCAGAATCAAAACTGTTGCACCCTTTGGGTCACCGTCAAGTTTAACCGGTCCCTTATAACCGGATTCAGCGGCATGACCAAGACTTGTCATTGCCTGATACATCACCGCACCACCGGCTGTAGCGCCGATCAGCGAGAGTAAATCCCGGCGTGTAAAATTCGAAAACGCTTTTGTGCGATTCATTGTTAAAGTTCCTCTTCACTATCCGATAACCATAATTCAGTATCGACATCGGTGAGACCTTATAGCCCCCACAGAACCCCCATAACTAGTATTAGTCCAAATACAGTCAAATAAAAATTATTTATGATGACAATCAATTTTAGTAATATATTGCGGACAAAAGATTATATTTAGAAAATAATTGTAAATGCAAGCATAAACAATAGCTCTACTTAAGTAGAACTTACCAAGCAGTGCTTTAAAGCTAAATTTTTCAAACCAACGCGGTGGCTGGATTTACAGCTCAGCCAATTTAAACATGAGGGTTTTACACTACTATTGTAATGTAACCAGCTCACACCATAATGCCGTAAAAAGAACTGTTTGACAATTGCCCGCTAAAAATTGGTAGTATGCCTTATCAATTCCGTGTGAATTAGCAAGTCCTGTTACAAATTCAAAAGCAAAAAACGTAAAAATAAACAAAACCCGCTACCACAAGCAGAGATTTAAGTTTAAGCGTCTGTCTACATGATAATAATGCCAGCATAGCAAACCGCCATGTCTGACATGACAGCCTTATTTCAGCTCTCCGAAGCCGTAAAAAAGCCTTTAGATGAGAATGTTTCGGGAAAAGTTTATTTTCCGCGTGAAAAGCCTGCAACAAATGCTATACTCTCGCAAAGATGAGAAATAGACGGTACCGAAGATCGGCCTTCGGTCACCGTTTTCTTTTTGTCTGCCGTCATGATGTTTAACCGTTTGGCACATAAAGAACTGGCACTTATAAGTGGTCAGCATATGTGCCTCTCGCATAATTTTAGCCTGCTTGGCTCACGAAAGGACAGGGTATGGACAAATTTCCGATGACACCCGGCGGTTTCGAAAAACTGAAAGAAGAATTGCGCACCCGTCAACAGGTGGAACGTCCGAATATTATCCAGGCCATCTCGGAAGCAAGAGCACACGGCGACCTTTCGGAAAATGCCGAATATCATGCTGCTAAAGAAGCGCAAAGCCACAATGAAGGCCGCATTTCCGAACTGGAAGACCTGATTGCCCGCGCCGAAGTTATTGATGTCACCAAATTGAGCGGCGACCGCATTAAATTTGGTGCAACCATCACTTTGATTGATGAAGAAACGGAAGCTGAAAAGATCTACCAGATCGTTGGTGATCAGGAAGCGGACGTCAAACAAGGGCGTATTTCCATCTCATCCCCGATTGCACGCGCGCTGATCGGCAAAGGCGAAGGCGATACGATCGAAGTGAACGCTCCTGGCGGCTCACGTTCTTATGAAATCCTGAGTTTCAAGTTCGTCTAAGAGCTTAAAAGTAGATGCAGGTTCCCGTCAGGCAAACAGAAGTGATCGCGCCCAACTTCAAAAAGCGCTTATCCGGTGTCACCTCCACCATTGTTCAGCTCATCCCACTGCAAAAGCGCGAAGGGCTGAATATTGCCACGATGGGCCCCGGATTGCCTGATGATCTGCCACATCTGAAATGGACGGCCATCTTCTCCTTCTGGAGCAAGCCGGAAAACCGTCCGTTTCGCATCTGGCATGCAAGACGCAATATTGAAATGATTGCCGGTATCCTCATGCGTGATGTGCTGCGGATGAAATTACGTCTTGTTTTTACCTCCGCCGCACAACGCGATCATAAACCCTTCACCAAATGGCTGATCCGCCGGATGAATGCGGTGATTGCCACCAGTGCTCGTTCGGGCAGCTTTTTGAAAGTGCCGCACACCGTCATTATGCATGGTGTTGATTTGGAGCGCTTTCATCCGCCTGTCGGCCAAGAGGATGATTTTGCGGCTTCCGGCCTGACCGGTAAATACGCCATTGGTTGCTTCGGCCGCGTACGGCATCAAAAGGGCACCGACCTTTTTGTCGATGCTATGATCAAACTGTTGCCGGATTATCCGCAATGGACAGCCGTCATTACCGGTCGCACTACCTCAGAACATCAAGGCTTTGAAAACGACCTGAAAACACGCATTGCCGAGGCAGGCCTACAAGATCGCATTTTGATTTTGGGTGAAGTGCCCGATATTCGCGTTTGGTATCGCCGTCTTACACTTTATGTTGCACCATCGCGCAATGAAGGTTTCGGTCTCACGCCATTGGAGGCCATGGCTTCCAAAACCGCGGTCGTGGCAAGCAATGCCGGTGCCTATGCCGAAATGATTATCGAGGGCAAAACCGGTTCGATTGCGCCAGCAGGTGATGGCGATGCTTTAAGAGAAGCGATCCGCCCTTATTTGGCATCGCCTGATATGGCGAAAGAGCATGCTGAAGCAGCACTGCTGAACACCCAAAAATATTTCCCGCTGCAACGCGAAGCGGCTTCCATACGTGAAGTCTATGAGCAGGTTTTCGCGCAAAGATAATTCTTTTTACATTCCCTCTCCATCTCGGCTGGTGGTTATTCAACCATAGCTGTGCTCGTTTTTGCACAAATTCGAGCGTTTGAATTTCGTTCAGCTTCCATTCATGCAGCATTGTTTATCAATGCATCATCAGCTGCCAATGTGCAGTGACACGAATTCAGTCCCTCCCGCCTGAGTTCACAGCAAAAGTTTACTCCCGAAGGAGAAGCAGAATGAACAAATTTTTGAGGACCGCAATTTTAAGCCTTGCCGCAGCAGCAGCCGTTGCAGCCCCGATCAGCACTGCATCCGCCGATTCATGGCGTGGCAATGGTGGCTGGAACAGTGGTCGTCATGGTGGCTGGCATGGCGGCCGTAATGACTGGAACAGACCGCGCCCGAACTATGATCGCCCACGCAAGCGCGACAGAAGCGATGCGATTGCTGCTGGTGTCATTGGTCTGGCAGCAGGCGCAATCATTGCCGGTGCCCTGTCCCAGCCAAGCACCCCAAGCTATGCACCGCCTCCGCCACCGCGCGTTTATTATCCGCCGCAACCTGCCTACAACGCCTATCCGGCAGCTCCGGCTCCAGTGCAATATCGCGGCGGCGCTCAGCCTTGGTCACAAGCCTGGTACAATTACTGTTCGCAGAAGTTTCGTTCTTTCAACCCGAAAACCGGCACTTACCGCGGCTATGATGGTGCCGACCATTTCTGCGTTGCCAACTAAACCCAATAAAAAAGCCCCCGAACTCCACCGTTCAGGGGCTTTTTTTCTATCTGTTGCACTCAAACAAGAAATGGATTGCCGCGACGCTCATCACCAAATCGGCTGCCCGGCCCATGACCACATAAGAAGCCGATCTCATCGCCAAGCGGCAGCAATTTGTTTTTAATTGAACTGATCAGGGCATCATGATCACCACCAGGTAAATCTGTTCGACCGACAGAGCCATTAAACAACACGTCACCCACCAGCGCGAAAGATGCCGCTTCATTATAAAAAACCACATGCCCCGGCGAATGCCCCGGACAATGGAAGACTTCAAAATCATGACCGGAAAACGACACATGATCGCCTTCGTTCAACCATTTGTCTGAAGCAAGATTGCGCATTTTATCCGGCAAATTATAGCGCGCAGCGGAGCTTTCGACATTAGCCATCAGCTCTTTATCATCGATATGCGGACCGATGATATCAACGTTCAGCGCTTCTTTCAGATCAAGCGCCCCGCCGACATGATCAAGATGCCCGTGGGTGAGCCAAATGGCTTCCACATCAACATTATGGGCTTTAACAGCTTCAGCAATACGATCAGCATTGCCACCGGGATCAATCACAACACCTTTTTTGGTTTCGCTGTCAAACAGCAAAGTACAGTTTTGCTGGAATGCCGTCACCGGTATGATTATTGCCTGTAGTTGCCCCAAAACCTGCTCCGTTATTTTTAAAAGCCATATCCACAAATATGCCGCCTCTGCAATACAAACAAGGCATTACCGACATCGAACAGTCATTAAAACATAAAAAAAACCGATCACTTTCATGACCGGTTGTAAATCAAACATATAGCCAACAGAATATAAGGCAGCCGAAATACCAAGACTGCCTTATTAAACATTTCCGGCTCAAATGATCACATTGAGCGCCCGCGATAGTACGGCATACTCCGGATGTTTTTTATGCTCTATTGGCGGTTGCGTTTTTGATCATACCGATGATTGCGGTCAAAACAATACCGCCGACACCACCACCGGCAAGTTGCCCGATTGTGCCATTCAGAAAAGAATCAAGGCTGCCATTGTTCAACAGCGGCAATAATTGTCCCAAAATGACACCGCCGATACCACCGGCAACTGTATTACCTGTTGTACCGAGACTCAAATTCTTGACAGCGCCGGCAATATTGCCACCAACTGCACCTGAAACTAATTGTAACACGATAGGCAGAAGAGCTTCCATGACGTATCCTTCCATCAAGGTTTTGCATGAGATTCAAGGTTCCAGCATCTTGATGATCATCAGAAAGCCAATAATGTCAAATAAATTACGATTCATTTACTCATAAAAAAGCATTAACCACAGTCTTTACTGGCAAACATACATATAAAATCTGTTTATCATTTTTGTAAAATGAGTAATTAACAATCGGGTAACATAATAATAAAACAGGATGAATAACGTTTTTACCATTCACAGGAATAGCCACGCATGAGTGGCCTGCGTCATTGAAATCATTTGCACATACTGACATATTCATAACCGTATGACCGGAGCCATGATGTGAATTCTGAAAACATAACTGCCTCAGTTGAGACCCCGCTTTCTGCACGTGAGGCAGACAATCTCGATATTATCGAACTTTTGTTCTTCTCTTATCGTGATTTTACCGCTGATCCGGATCTCATCCTTGAGAAAATCGGCTTTGGTCGCGCGCATCACCGCGTACTTTACTTCATCAATCGTAAACCCGGCATGACGGTCGCGGAACTTTTGGAGTTGTTGCGCATCACCAAACAAAGCTTGTCACGGGTTCTCAAACAATTGATTGATACAGGCCACGTGGTGCAAATCACAGCTGCTCATGACAGACGTCACCGGAAACTTTACCCGACTGAGGCGGGCCGTACTTTGACATTATCGCTGGCAACGCCCCAGTCTCACCGCATTGCCAAGGCACTGGAAAATTGTTCGGAAGAAGAGCGCCATATTATTGAACGCTTTCTCTATAAAATGGTAAACTCCGAGCAACGCGCCCAGATCGACAGTTTTGATCCTGCAGATTATGGTAACGTGACGGAACGTCCCTTTGTAAAAAACGGTATTACCTCATCTTGATACCTGATAAAGATAATTTAAAATATGGAGTGCGCTATGCTCGTTGAAGATCAACTTATCTCAGATGATGCACCGCACCTGCTGGTTGTTGATGATGATACCCGCATCCGCAGCCTGCTTTCACAGTTTCTGACTACCAGCGGTTTTCGCGTCACAATGGCTGCGAGTGCCGCTGAAGCGCGGCGTAAGCTGGAAGGCATTGATTTCGACCTGCTCATACTCGATGTGATGATGCCGGGCGAAACTGGCGTTTCGCTGACCCGCTCATTGCGTGAGAAAAAAACCGTTCCCATTCTGATGCTGACGGCATTATCGGAAACCGACAGCCGTATTGATGGTCTGGCGGCCGGTGCCGATGATTATTTGCCAAAACCGTTTGATCCGCGCGAATTGCTACTGCGCATCAATAATATTCTGCGACGCGGTGCGCCTGCGCTGCAACCAAAAATCGAGCAAATTGTCTTTGGCCCTTACACATTCTTCATTCCGCGCCGTGAATTAAAAAAAGGCAGCGAGGTGATCAAACTCACCGACCGTGAACGCGATATTATGGCAATTTTTGCGGAGCGCGCCGGTGATACTGTACCGCGCCACGAACTGACAGGTACAGAAGGCGAAGTAGGTGAGCGCACTATTGACGTGCAGATCAACCGCCTGCGCCGTAAAATCGAACAAGATCCGGCCAATCCGATCTGGCTACAAACTGTGCGCGGCATCGGCTACAAGCTGAGTATCGAATAAGCCTGCCGGTTTTACAATTTAACAAGATCAGAACGAAAAGGGATAAAATTTGGCGACTGAGGCTTTCAGACCATGACACACCCTTGGAAGGCTCTGAAACACTGGTTCAGCACGTGGGTTCCAAAAGGTCTCTATGCGCGCTCGCTGATCATTATCATCGCGCCGATGGTGCTGTTGCAGTCGGTAGTGGCGTTTGTCTTCATGGAACGCCACTGGCAAATGGTCACCGAGCGTCTTTCAACGGCGGTTGTGCGCGATATTTCCGCTATCATTGATCTGCTTGAAACCTATCCGCAAGAAGCCGATTATGAAAATGTCATCCGCATCGCCCAGCAGCGTTTAGCGCTCAATATTTCCATTTTGCCGCCTGATCCGCTGCCAGCACCAAGCCCGAAACCATTCTTTTCCATTCTTGATTATTTTTTGAGCGAAGAAATCACCCGTCAGATCAATCGGCCATTCTGGATTGATACAGTCGGCGATTCCGATCTGGTTGAAATTCGTATTAAACTTGAAAATAATGTCTTGCGCGTTTTTGCACGGCGCTCTCAAGCCTATGCCTCCAATACCGGCATTTTCCTCACATGGATGGTCGGCACAGCGCTGGTACTGCTGACAATCGCAATTTTCTTCCTGCGTAATCAGATCAAGCCAATCCAGCAACTGGCAGATGCCGCCGAAAGCTTTGGTAAGGGCCGCGCCATGCCCGAAGGCTTCAAACCGCAAGGGGCGGAGGAAGTGCGCAAAGCCGGTATTGCTTTTATCCAGATGCGTGAGCGTATCGAGCGCCAGATCGAGCAGCGCACTGCCATGCTGAGCGGGGTCAGCCATGACCTGCGCACCATCCTGACACGCTTTAAATTGCAGCTGGCTCTAGCTGGAAATTCACTGGATACAGAGCCGCTCAATCAGGATATCACCGACATGCAAACCATGCTGGAGGGTTATCTGGCTTTTGCGCGTGGGGAAGGTTCGGAAGAAACGTCTGTCCTTGATCTGCAGATCTTGTTCGACCGGCTTAAACATGACAGCACTTTGCGCGGCAAGGATTTAACAGCCAGTATCGACGGCGCTCCGGAAGTAAAAGTCCGCCCAAATGATTTCTCCCGACTGGTGTCCAATCTCGTTTCTAATGCCTTGCGATACGCGCATAAAGTAGAGGTACAGGCTCGTCATAAGGATGGTTTCTTGGAAATCACGGTTGATGATAACGGCTCAGGCATTCCGGAAGAAAGCCGCGAAGATGTGTTTAAGCCGTTTGTGCGTCTTGATGCAGCGCGTAATCAGGATGCAGGCGGAACCGGCCTTGGCCTTGCCATTGCACGCGATATTGCGCGTAGCCACGGCGGTGACATCACATTGCATGACAGCCCGCTCGGGGGCTTGCGTGCAGTCATTCAAATTCCGGCATAATAAGCGGCATAAAAGCCAGCAACTTATTGTAATTTATAATTATTTTTAAAAATGTTAATTCTCAAAAATAGGAAATTAAACATGAATTTTGCAAAATATTTTTTATTATATTAGATAATTGGGCTTCTAGCTTTAACATCTTTATCTGTTGTCAGAGCAGCTGAGACACCCGTCCAACCATGTATTGATTGCGGCACACCGACTGGTGGCGTTTATACGGCTCCCAATACAGATTTACCTCTTTATCCTGATTGTTTCATCAAAGAATATGGTTCGCCAGTCTGGAATAATGGCTTAGGCAAATGGGTTCCTTCAAGTGATGGTGGTGGTGGTGGCGGCGGTTCACTGGAATGTATGAATAGTTGCCACATGCGAAAAATGGAGCGCAGATGATAGGCCCTCACAACTATAAAGAACTGGAATTAATGCTTGCTAGTTTAAAACCAATGGCTCGCTTTGCAATTGAGTTGGACTTACCTGAAACAGCCACAGACCAAGGCTTTGATCAACATGTAAAGTCAGGAAAAATCAAAACATATAGCGCGAAAGTACGAACGGACCACCAATAGAAAGGCGATATTACTACCTCGAAGGAGAAGAGTGGCGCGTCAAAATAAGTGAACTTATTTGGAAATCCATTGGTTCAAAACTATTAAGTGAGCTTACTACCGATGATCTTCACCGGTTAGATGGTTGGTTATTGGGATATTCCAGTGAAGATATTGAGGATTTTATTCAACAAAAAAATGCTGGAAAAACAAATAGCAATCTTTAAGAAGGAAAAGTGCCCTCCCTCTATTTCACAACATACGGCCGCTTAAGATTGCAACAGCAATCTAACGATTAAAATAATCTACCGCCATTCGGGACGGTCTTGTCGGTTGTCACCAACACCACATCACCAGCTTCATCAGGCATGCCGAGTGTCAGCACTTCCGACATAAATGGGCCGATCTGGCGCGAAGGAAAATTCACCACTGCCATCACCTGTTTGCCCACCAGATCTTCCGGCTGGTAATGTTTGGTAATCTGCGCCGATGTTTTCTTCACCCCAATATCGGCACCAAAATCAATTTTCAGTTTGAAGGCAGGTTTACGCGCTTCCGGAAAAGGCAGTGCTTCAATAATGGTACCGGCACGAATATCGACTTTTTCAAAGTCGCCCCATGTAATCGTATCGGCAATCACGCTTGTCTCACTCATATCCGTTCCCTATTTTTATTAAGTCCAACTGTTGGTCAGGCTTGAATTTTCAAGCCTGACCAACAGTTTCAAACAATACACTCTCCATCGCTTCACGCGCTGTAACACCCGACCAGACAACAAACTGGAAGGCTTGAAAATAGGTTTCGCAAGCTTCAATTGCGCTGGAAAGCAGCACTTCCACCTGACGGCTGGTCGGCTCTGCGCCACCGGCCAGCAAAAGGGATTGGCGATACATAATCGCCCCTTCCTGTCGCCACAGATCAAAATGCCCCATCAAAAGTTGCTCATTGATCAGTGATAGCAAACGCAGCACCTCGTTTACACGCGGTTCCGCCACTTTAATATCAAAGGCGCAGGCCAGATGCAGCGCCTCGTAATCTTCCATCCATGAAAAGGAAATATGATAGTCAGTCCAGCTTCCAGCGACAGAAATAGCAATTTCGTCGTCTCCAGTGCGTTCAAAAGACCATTCATTTGAATTAGCGACATGTTCAATCACATCTACAGGATGTAATTCACGTGCGAATTCAAGCTCCACAAGGCTCATATCTGTTTCCTGTCCTGCACGCATAAGCGCATTTTTAGTCCGGCGAACATGATGCTCACCTGGTTCGCTCTGTTTGCAGCGCAAAACACTCGCGCAAACAAAGAAACCGGATTGATAGGCTGAACCAGAAACCACCGCTCAGGCGATTTATCGTTCAAGGGCACACGCACATACGCAACTAATACAGGCCAAATAAACTGACCCAGTGACTCTGGAAAGCAGTCTGAAAAACGCCCAGACCTACATATAGCCCCACAAGTAGCCCCCACCACTTGAACTCCATGACCCTGATTTCGAATCATGTAGTGTTTTCAGTCTATTGATGCAGACTCTGAGCGCTAGTCCCTTTTATAAAAACTGACACGAAAGGATGTGGAAACATGAAAACGGGCGCCGTCGCGCCCGTCGTTAAAGGATTCAATCACAAGGGATTTTCGCTCTTTCAGCCTGTTGATAAATTTCTTGTTAAAAACTTTATTCAACAGCGTAAAAACGATAAAAGCAGCAAATTCTGCTTATGAATCAGAGCCAAGCTTGGTTAACCGAGCTTCAAGCGCTTCAATTTTCTGCAACAGAGCTGCATTTTCTGCACGCGCTTTAATGGCCAGATCACGTACAATTTCGAATTCTTCACGCTGCACCACATCCAATGCATTGAGAACGCGCTCACCCTGCGAGCGCAGCGCCGTTTCAACTTCGCCACGCACGCCTTGCGCAGCCCCTGCAGCATCGGTCACGAGTTTGGCCAATTCATCCAGAATTCTGTTCGATCCGCTGGTCATGACTATCATCCTTGTCATTTGCACAAAAGGCAGGCTGCCCGTTTGATTTAACTATTAATAGGCCTCTTTGCAGATTTAAGTGCCATCTAGCTTCGATGCAAGCAGGGGAATTGAAATCTGCCACTGGAAAAAACCATCCAAGATCGTTTATATAGCGGATCAAAGGACTTGAAGATATGTTATTTAGTCCGAATTTATTTACAGCAAGGTTTGCACGATTTCCGGAGAATATGAATGTCCAGTCCACTCCTGCCTCTCTCGAGCCTTGCTTTCCCAGATATTGATCCGGTTATTTTCTCGATCGGGCCGCTCGCTATCCACTGGTATGGTTTGGGCTATATTATCGGCATTTTATTTGCATGGTGGTATGGCAAAAAACTGCTGCAAAACCATCGGCTCTGGGCGCATAATCAAGCGCCGATGCAACCGGTCATGCTTGATGATTTTGTCGTTTGGGCAGCATTGGGCATCGTGATTGGTGGCCGTCTCGGCTATGTGCTGTTTTATAATTTCAGCTTTTATATCGCTAACCCGCTGGCTATTCCGGCAATCTGGGATGGTGGAATGTCGTTTCATGGCGGTATTCTCGGCACTACCATCGCAATGATCCTTTTTGCCCGCTCGCGCAAAATTGCCGTTTGGAGCATGTTCGACGTGATCGCCGCTGGTGTGCCGGTTGGTCTTGGTGTTGTGCGTATTGCCAATTTCATCAATTCGGAACTTTGGGGACGTGTCAGTGATGTGCCTTGGGCATTTTACTTCCCTAATGGCGGTGAACTCCCACGCCACCCAAGCCAACTTTATGAAGCAGCGCTGGAAGGTTTTGTGCTTTTCATCATTCTCGCCATTCTCGTTTGGGGTTTCAAAAAGCTCAAAAAGCCAGGCTTCATTGCCGGAGCATTTGTTGGCGGCTACGGCATCTCGCGCATTATCGTCGAATTCTTCCGCGAGCCGGATGCACAGCTTGGTTATTTAGCTGGTGACTGGCTCACCATGGGCATGGTTTTGTCGGTGCCAATGGTATTGCTCGGTCTTTGGGCAATGATCCGCGCGCAAGTTTCAGCGTCTGAAGCCATGCGCCCGTAACCGGACAATAAAGCACCATGTCCTCATCCAATCTCTCTGAGCGTTTGAAACGCCGCATTGAAGCGCAAGGCCCAATCACGGTCAGCGAATATATGCTCGCCTGCCTTGGAAACCGCGAGGATGGATATTACATGGTGCAGGAACCATTCGGCGCCGAGGGTGATTTTATCACAGCGCCCGAAATCAGCCAGATGTTCGGCGAATTAATCGGCGTTTGGTGTGTGTCGCAATGGATGGCAATGGGCAAACCGGACGCCTTCATCCTTTGTGAAATGGGGCCCGGTCGCGGCACATTGATGAATGATTTGCTGCGCACGGCCCGTCAATTAAACCCTGCTTTCATTGAAGCGGCAACCATCACCATGGTGGAAACCAGCCCTCGCTTGGCGGACATTCAGCGCCAGACTTTAGAGCACTTCGACCTGCCGATCACATGGAGGAGTGATTTCCAAGCGCTTGAACAGCAACCGCTGATTATGGTTGCCAACGAGCTTTTCGATGCTTTGCCGATGCGCCAGTATGTGAGAAAACAAGGGCGTTTTCACGAGCGTGTTATTGCATTGGATGAAAATGGCGCATTTATTTTTACACTCAGCAATCATAGCATTGATGCAAGCCTCCTGCCCGCCGATCATAAGTCTGCGCCGGAGGGCGCGATCTTTGAGGTCGCACCGGCGCGCGCAAGCCTGATGCAACAAATCAGCGAACATATCATGCAATTGACCGGCAGCGCCCTGCTGATCGATTATGGCCATATCACCCAAGGCTATGGCGACACGCTGCAAGCCATGCTCAAACACAATTTTGATGATGTTTTTGCCCATCCGGGCGAAGCCGACATCACCAGCCATGTCGATTTTTATCATCTGCAACAGATTGCACAGCATGCAGGGTTGAACACAGCCACACAGACCCAAGGTGAATTTTTATTGAGCATGGGCTTACTTGACCGCGCCGGACAATTAGGCCGCGACAAATCATTAACCGAACAGCAACAATTACAAGCCGATGTCGAGCGGCTGGCCGCTCCAGATCAGATGGGAAACCTCTTTAAAGTCCTAAGCATCAGCTCACCCTCCATCGCACCTTTGCCTTATGATGTGCTATCTTCTGCTGGCAATTAATCCATAACCATTCGCCATTCTTCGCATTGACAAGCGCGCAATGCTCCACCACCATCATGTTTTTTGACGAAAGCTTTTTTCAATGCCAACCGACGTTACAAAGCCGCAGCCGCAGCAAGCAGCACAACTTGAAAAAACCGGAAGCCAGTCCGGCCAAACAATCGTTCACGGTTTTTTCAATCGTGTCGGCGGTATTTCGGAAGGCATATATGCAGGTCTTAATGTCGGCACCGGCTCCAATGACAATCAGGATCATGTGGCGGAAAATCGTCGCTTGGTGGCGGATTTCTTAGGGGTAAAGCCTGAGAATCTCATCACCGTGCATCAGATCCACTCGCCTGATGTGGTGAAAGTAACCGAGCCGCTGAGTTCGCCAAAGCCACAAGCCGATGCAATGGTCACCAATGTTCCAGGGTTGGCACTTGGTGCACTCACTGCCGATTGCGGCCCTGTGCTTTTTGCCGATCATCAAGCCGGTATTATCGGCGCGGCTCATGCCGGCTGGCGCGGTGCTTTGGGCGGTGTTTTGGAAAATACCATTGCCGCCATGATTGAACTGGGTGCTTCGCGCGAAAATATCGTCGCTGTTTTGGGGCCGACCATCGGGCCTGAAAATTATGAAGTAGGCACTGAATTTTATCAGAAGTTTTTGCAACAAAATAAAGATTTTGCCAAATATTTCACGCCTTCTGTGAAGCAAGATCATTATATGTTCAATCTCTGGCGCTTTATCACCGACCGCTTGGAAAAAGCGGGGGTGCAGGCGACAGCACTGGAAGAATGCACCTATGCGGATCAGAAAAGGTTCTTTTCCTATCGTCGTACCACACATCGGGCCGAGCCAGATTACGGCCGCCAGATCGCAGCTATTGCGATAAGGGAGTAACAGATGGCACTTCACTTCGAACCGGAAGAATACGCCGCAAGACGGGATCGTCTGAAGCTTAAAATGGACGAAGAAAAGCTGGATGCGATTTTGCTGTTCGCGCAGGAAAGCATGTATTGGCTGACCGGCTATGACAGTTTCGGTTTTGGTTTTTTCCAATGTCTGATCGCTAAATCAGACGGCTCCATGGTGCTGTTGACCCGTGCCGCAGATGTACGCCAAGCGCGCCATACCTCCAATATCGACAATATCATCCAGTGGACAGATCGAGACAATGCAAATCCAGCGGTAGATTTGCGCAATCTGTTGAGCGAACTGGATCTGCTTGGCAGCCGTATCGGCATTGAATATCAAACCCATGGCCTGACCGGTTCCAATGCCCGCAAGATTGATGATCAATTGCAAAGCTTTGCCAAAATCATCGATGCCTCGTCTTTTGTCGATCAGCTGCGCTTGCTGAAAAGTCCGGCAGAAATCGGCTTTATCAAAAAAGCTGCCGAATTAAGCGATGAAGTGCTGGATAAAGCGCTGGAACTCATTCAGGCCGGAGCCAGTGAGGCCGATATACTTGCCGCCATGATCAGCGCCAATATTGCAGCCCACGGGGATTTTCCGGCTAATGATTATATTATCGGCTCAGGCAAAGACGCGCTGCTCTGCCGCTATAAAGCGGGACGACGCAAATTGAACAAAAATGACCAACTCACGATGGAATGGTCAGGTGTTTACCGTCACTACCATGCGCCAATGATGCGCACAGCGCTGACCGGAAAACCATCAAAACGCCATCTGGAGCTTTATGAGGCCGCCAGCGAAGCGCTTGCAACGGTGGAAAAATCATTAAACGCCACGTCCAGTTTCGGTGATGTGTTTGAGTCTTATGCAAAAGTAATGGAAGCGCACGATCTGACGCGTCATCGCATGAATGTCTGCGGATATTCAGTAGGCGCACGATTTGCGCCAACATGGATGGAGCCGCAAATATTCCATGCCGGAAATCCGGAGCGCATCCAGCCGGACATGACGCTTTGTGCTAATATCATCATTATGGATTCCGACAACGAAACTGCGATGACACTGGGGCAAACCTATTTGACCACCAATGCAGCGCCTCAATCACTCAGCCGTCATTCTACCGAGCTGATTGTTAAATAGACGAATATATGATTATTTATGAATGCGTGTTTCATGCGGCTTTTCATGAGTTGAGCAGCCGCATTTCAGGAGCATAAACGGACATGAATAAATATCAGTTTTGGAGTGTTCTTTTCTTTTGCGCGTTTTTGAGTGCCTGCAATAATACGCAGTCGGCGCTAGAAATTGGAAATAACAATACGGTCGCCAGTGCTCCGACAACACCTGTGAGCGCCAGTGCATTGCCAAGCCCAGCAACTGGCAACACAACAAACACCACTGGCGGTATGCCTACTGCTACCACGCCAACAAGCACGGTCACAGCTGCCCGCCCTGTGGCCGCCGCACAAAGCCTCTATATCGCACCAATCATCGGCGCACCGCTCAATGTAGTCACTCCCCTCACCCAACGCCTCAATCAAACAGCACAGGCACGAGGGCTAACTTTAACCGGCAATGAGAACAATCCGTCCGCACATGTTCTCAAAGGTTATTTTTCAGCTCTTGCCGATGCCGGACAAACCACCGTTCTTTATGTCTGGGATGTGCTTGATCCGGCCGGAAACCGTCTGCACCGAATCCAAGGCGAACAAAAAGTACAAGGTACAACTGCTGATTCCTGGGGTGCCGTGACACCAAATGCCATGGAAGCCATCGCCGATCAGACAATACAGCAATATCAAAACTGGAAAAACAGCTCTAAATTATGATAAAAATATTGCTGAAAAATCTAATTTGATGACAAAAAAGTAGAAATGGGTCATTTTTTAGGAAAATAACCCACAGAGCCTGTGGGAAACTAACATTATATCACAATATTAACAGAGTGTGACCAATCGACCCTTTGCAATTTCTACGAGTCTTTGTAAAAGGCCGCTAATCCGAGATATAGCTTCTAACCGCCGCAAGCCCTGGAATTTATCGATTTGGGAAGCTTGCAGCATTGGCATATCTGCGGTGGTGTTTGGAATCCGCGCATGAGCGTAACCGGAATGGTTCAGGTTTCACGATCGTGCGTCATCGCTTAAGAACAGCGTCAGAGGCAAAATATGAAACTTTTCGCGGGCAACTCCAATCAGGTTCTTGCCGAATCTGTTGCTAATTATCTTAACATTCCGCTCGGTAAAGCCGTTGTGAAGCGTTTTGCCGATCAGGAAATTTTTGTCGAGATTCAGGAAAATGTACGTGGTGAAGACGTTTTCGTTCTTCAGTCCACATCCTATCCGACCAATGATCACCTGATGGAATTGCTGATCATGATCGATGCTTTCCGTCGCTCATCAGCACGCCGCATCACTGCCGTGATCCCTTATTACGGTTATGCACGTCAGGACAGAAAGCCGGGCCCACGCACGCCAATTTCTGCCAAGCTCGTGGCCAACCTCATCACAGAGGCCGGTGCAAATCGCGTTCTGACCCTTGATCTTCATGCAGGTCAGATTCAGGGTTTCTTCGATATCCCGACCGACAATCTTTATGCGGTTCCGGTTATCGCCCGTGATGTTAAGGCCAATTACGAAACATCTAACTGCATGGTGGTTTCACCCGATGTAGGCGGTGTTGTTCGTGCCCGTTCATTGGCAAAACGCATCGGTGCCAATCTGGCAATCGTCGACAAGCGCCGTGAACGCGCTGGCGAATCTGAAGTGATGAACGTCATCGGTGAAGTGTCCGGCAAAGATTGCTTGCTGTTTGATGATATCGTTGATTCCGGCGGCACGCTCTGCAACGCGGCTGAAGCTCTGCTTGAAAAAGGCGCATCCAGCGTCACCGCTTACATCACCCATGGTGTTCTCTCTGGGGGTGCGGTAGCACGTATTGCTTCTTCCAAGCTAAAAGAATTGGTGATCACCGATTCCATTCAGCCATCAGCCAACATTATTGCGACGCCAAATATCCGCGTTCTCTCGATTGCACCACTGATTGGTGAAGCCATTGCGCGCACAGCTGCGGAAGAATCCGTATCCAGCCTCTTCGACTGATATTTGAAAAACGCAGACAATCACCAAGACTGTCTGCGCTTGATACCGACATATAAAAAAGCCGCCGGATTGATCAAAATCAGGCGGCTTTTTTTATGTCCTAAAAGAGTGAATACTTATTCAGCAGCTGCATTTTCCTCGGCCACATCATCCCGGGCATTCGGATCACCTGCGGCCGTCTCGCAATCAAGATCAGGAAAAGCGACAATACGTTTTCCGGTAAAATCATTACGCACAACCAGCAGCCCGCGCTCTTCAAAATAGGTCAGCAACCGACGGGCACGGCTGGTAGAGTGGCTGCCATAGGCACGCGCCAATGCTGCATCAGAGGGGCATGGCGCTTGCGTGACCGCTGCTTGCGCCACAATCAAAAACACGCCTTGCACATCATCAGTCAGGCTTTCAGACAAGGCCAAAGCCCGCTGCCATGTTTCAGTCGATGCGGTATCGCCATCAATGCTTGCCTGTGCCAAAGCCAAACGGCGGCGGAAAGCAGGCAATGCCAGCGGCTCACCCGGCACACGGTGAATGCGGCAGCGCACCAGAAAATCCTGATAAAGCACCGCAACAGAGCGAAATGAAGCTTCCGGATCTTCGATGATTTGGCGCATCACCTTGTCAATCAACTCTTCACGCTCAGCCTCGATAAGACCTGGGAAAACCGGCTCGGGAGGCTGTTCTGCTTCCGGCTTTGGTTTTGTTACTTGCGCTAAAATTTCAGCCGTGGATGGTGCCGGTGGCGGCGGTGCCGGACGGCGCACCAATGGACGTACTTCATCCGGTGACGGTGTAAATATCAAATCCATCGCATCAACCGGCGCATCGGGTAGCGGCATCAGTTTCGGGCTGGAAGATCGCGCGGATGTTTGCACGGCACCAATTTTGATCGGCAATGGACGGCGCGATAAAGCAGGCCCCAATGCAATAAAATGACCACGCTGCAAATCGCGGAACATTTCTGCCTGACGACGTTCCATGCCTAAAAGGTCAGATGCACGCGCCATATCAATATCAAGAAATGTTCGCCCCATCAAAAAGTTGGAGGCTTCTGCGGCCACGTTTTTTGCCAGTTTTGCCAAACGCTGCGTGGCGATGACACCAGCCAGCCCACGTTTACGGCCACGGCACATCAGATTGGTCATAGCGCCCAGCGACACTTTGCGCGCTTCATCGGACACTTCACCGCCTACAGCAGGCGCAAAAAGCTGCGCTTCATCGACCACGACCAGCATCGGATACCAATAATCGCGCTCGGCATCAAAAAGACCACCCAAAAAGGCAGCGGCCGCGCGCATTTGCTGCTCGGCATCCAAGCCCTCAAGATTAAGCACCACGGAAACACGATGCTGACGGATACGACCGGCAATACGAGTCAGTTCCGCTTCGGTGCGCGCTGCATCCACAACCACATGGCCATATTCATCGGCAAGGGTCACAAAATCCCCTTCCGGATCAATGATGCATTGCTGCACCCATTGCGCGCTTTGTTCTAATAGACGGCGTAGAAGATGAGATTTACCCGAGCCCGAATTGCCCTGAACCAACAAGCGGGTTGCAAGTAGCTCCTCCAGATCGAGCATGGCATTTTTGCCGCCGGCGCCAAGTGCAGCCGTCGATCCTGCATTACCCGACGCGGTTCCCCCCGATAAGGTGCCCATGTCGATGCCGACCTTCATCTCGCCTCCTAAAATCATATCAAGAAAATATCGTCGCGATGATGATCGCAGACTCAATATGCTAAAAGCATTTCCCCGTGCCTAACATTTTTGCACCACCAAATGCCAGCCTCTAACGTCGCAGACACAAAACGCCCCACAGGATGCATGATTTGCAGGTCGGATTTGCACGGATAATTACTTCAATCAGATAAAAACGACCAGCAAAACTTGCACATTTGCGCTCTATCCTTTATAGACCCCGCATCCGCGTAGACACCCTTGGAGGCAACGCGGAATGGAGCATCGTCTATCTGCAAAGTGGCAAGCCACTTACAGCAGATTTATTTGTGTTTCATGTTGTTTGTTTTCAATGAGATAACGGGCAACACTCCAATACACATTCGAAAGGAAATGCCATGAGCGAAACCAAAGTGCTCAAGGCCGAGGCGCGCACACGGGTTGGTAAGGGGTCCTCCCGCGAACTTCGCCGCAACGGTTTGATTCCAGCTGTTATTTATGGTGACAAGCAGGCTCCCCTGTCTATTGCTGTCTCTTATAAAGACGTTTACTACAGAATTCATGGCGGTGGCTTCAAAACCACAGTGACCACCATTGAACTCGACGGCAAGAAAATCCAGGTACTGCCTAAGGATTACCAGCTTGATCCAGTTCGTGACTTCCCTCAGCACGTTGACTTTCTGCGCGTTTCCGCCAAGTCAATTGTTGAAGTGAACGTACCTGTTCAGTTCATCAATGAAGAAAAAGCTCCGGGCCTGAAGCGCGGCGGCCTGCTCAACGTCGTTCGTCACGAAGTTGAACTCGTTGCACCTGCGAACGCAATTCCGGATGCAGTCGTTGTTGACCTCGAAGGTCTCGACATCGGCGCAACCATTCACATTTCATCTGTTAAACTGCCTAAGGGCGTGACCCCTGTTATTCAGGATCGCGACTTTACAGTTGCAACCATTGCTGCTCCTGGCGGCGGTGTAAAAGATGAAGCTGAAGGCGAAGCTGAAGCAGAATAATGTCTGTTGAAGCGTGTTGCGAAGGTTAGAAATCCATGCTCCTCATTGCAGGTCTTGGCAATCCCGGCCCCCGTTATGCGCAAAACCGACATAATATCGGGTTTATGGCGGTGGATGAAATATTCCGCCGCCATAGCTTTTCCAAATGGCAGAAAAAATTTCAGGCAGAAATTGCCGACGGCACCATTGATGGTGAAAAAACCCTGCTGATCAAGCCACAAACTTTCATGAACCTTTCCGGCCAGTCCATTGGCGAGGCCATGCGCTTTTACAAGCTGCAACTTGCTGACCTGGTGGTGATTTATGATGAGCTGGACTTACCGGCAGGAAAATTGCGCATCAAAACCGGCGGTGGTTCAGGCGGTCATAACGGCATCAAATCCACTGATGCGCATATGCAAGGTTTGCTGGGCTCTAAAGACTATCGCCGTATCCGTTTAGGCATCGGTCATCCGGGTGCGAAAGAACTCGTGCATAATCATGTTCTCGGTGATTTTGCCAAATCTGATCAGCAATGGCTTGATCTTCTCCTTGGCGCGATCAGCGACAATGCTGCGTTTCTTGCCAAGGGACAAGACAACTCCTTCATGAATAAAATTGCGCTGGCAATGGGTGAAGGTAATAACCGCCCCAATGCAGGCGGCAAACTCGCGGATGCAGCTCCAAAGGCTGCGCCCAAAGCACAAAGTCATATCCGGCAGGCACGCCCGACATCGGGCAGACCTAATATACCGGAATCAGGGCCAATGGCTGATATGCTGAAAAAGCTGTTTGGTAAGAAAGACTAAAACACTACTTTTTCTGGACGGGACATTGCGCGCTCTTGACCTTGCCCCCTTCCGTATCCCATAGCCATTCTAACTTAAAACTTATTGAGACAGGTATAGTCATGGGTTTCAAATGCGGCATCGTCGGACTGCCCAATGTCGGCAAATCAACACTCTTTAATGCGTTGACGCGCACCGCTGCTGCACAAGCTGCCAACTATCCGTTCTGCACTATCGAGCCGAACACTGGTGAAGTGGCTGTGCCTGATCCGCGTATGCGCGAAGTGGCGAAGATTGCCGGTTCCAAGGAAATTATACCGACCCGTATTTCCTTTGTTGATATTGCCGGTCTCGTGCGCGGTGCATCCAAAGGTGAAGGTCTGGGCAACCAGTTTCTGGCCAATATCCGTGAAGTAGACGCCATCGTACACGTGTTGCGTTGTTTTGAAGATGACGACATCACCCATGTTGAAGGCCGTATTGATCCGGTATCCGACGCGCAGACCGTTGAAACCGAATTGATGCTTTCTGATTTGGAAAGCCTCGAGCGCCGTATCGTTCAGATCCGCAAACGCGCCACCGGCAAGGACAAAGAAGCCCTCACAGTTTTGCCGATGATGGAAGAATCGCTAAAACTCCTGCAAAACGGCCAGCCGGTGCGTATGTTGCTGAAAGACATTGCCGCCGAGGATCTGGCAATCTTGCAGGGGCTCAACCTTCTGACCTCCAAGCCTGTGCTTTATGTTTGCAATGTTGCCGAAGACCAATCTTCAACCGGCAATGAACATACCAAAGCTGTCGAAGCCATGGCGGCCTCACAGGGCGCAGAAAACGTCATCATTTCTGCCGCGATTGAAGCAGAAGTTGCGCAATTGGCTGATGAAGAAGCAAAAGAATATCTGGATGCGATGGGTCTGGAAGAGCCAGGCCTCGACCGCCTGATCCGTTCCGGCTACAAGCTGCTTGATCTGATCACTTACTTTACCGCAGGCCCTAAGGAAACGCGCGCATGGACAATCCAGCGCGGCACCAAAGCACCGCAGGCAGCAGGTGTTATTCACACAGACTTCGAGCGTGGATTCATTCGCGCCCAAACCATTGCTTATAACGATTACATCACTTTGGGCGGTGAAGTTGCCGCCAAAGAAGCCGGTAAAGCACGAGATGAAGGCAAAGAATATGTCGTACAAGACGGCGATGTCTTGCTTTTCCGCTTCAATACATGATCAATTAAGGCCAGCCTCGCTGGCCTTTTTTCTTATGTGATTTATGTCGAAAGGTATCTGTTTTGAACGCAAAATCTGCTTATGAAGATTTCCATGAAGGCCGCGTTTTCAATCTCGGCCCCAAAACGGTGAGCGCCGAGGAAATCATCGCTTTTGCCAAAGAATATGATCCGCAACCTTTTCATCTGGACGAAGCGGCAGGCAAAAAAAGCATTCTGGGTGGCTTGGCAGCTTCAGGTTGGCACACATGCTCCATGCTGATGCGGATGATGTGTGATGCCTATATGCTGGAAGCCACCTCGCAAGGCGCACCAGGCGTTGAATTTACCAATTGGAAGCACCCTGTGCTGGCAGGCGACACACTAACGGGCACGACCACCGTTATCAGCGGACGTGTACTCAACTCACGTCCGGGGCTTGGCATTGTCACACTTTTGCATGAGTTGAAAAATCAGCATGGCGTCACTGTATGCGAAGTACAGCATAAGTTGATTTTGAAACAGCGTGCCGCTGCTCAAATGTGCGCTCAACAAGGAGCTGCATCATGAGTGTCATCGATGATATGCTGAACAAAGAAGTTATCCTTGGCAGCTTTACCTTCACACAAGAAAACATCATTGAATATGCGCGTCAGTTCGATCCGCAATATTTTCATGTTGATCCGGTAGCTGCCAAAGACAGCCTGTTTGGCAATTTATGTGCCTCCGGCTGGCATTCGGCTTCAGTCTGGGTAAAACTCAACATCCAATCACTGCAACGTGAAGTCGCCGAAATGATTGCGAAAGGTGAAATACCACCCGTCTTTGGCCCCTCTCCCGGCTTTACCAATCTGACATGGACAAGACCTGTTTTTGTCGGTGACACATTAACCTACACCCGCATCATCACCTCTATTCGGGCACTGGAATCCAAACCCGGCTGGTCGATGATCACCATGATTTGTGCTGCACGTGACGAGAAAAACGAAGAAATACTACGCTTCGAAAATGCAGCGATGATCAAGCTACCATAAGTCGCTTCACAAGTCTCACTATCAGATAAATAAAAAGCCCTGTCAGTTTTGACAGGGCTTTTTTTATATAAGTATTTTTGAGCAGCTTAGTCGCCTTCGAAAGCCACCAAAGTGCGCACATGCACACCCAAAGCTTCAAGCTTTTTACGGCCGCCCAGATCAGGCAGATCAATCACAAAACAGGCCGCAACAATTTCAGCGCCCATTTGCTGCAACAATTTACAAGCAGCCTCAGCCGTGCCACCAGTTGCGATCAGATCATCGACCAGAATAACCTTTTCACCCGGCTTGATGGCATCGCGATGCATTTCCATCTCGTCGATGCCATATTCAAGACTATAGGCAATCCGCACAGTTTCATAAGGCAATTTACCTTTTTTACGGATCGGTACAAAACCTGCCGACAGCTGATGCGCCATCGCACCACCCAAGATAAAACCACGCGCTTCAATACCCGCAACCTTATCGGCTTTGCCACCGGCATATGGATAAACAAGTTCATCCACAGCACGACGAAAAGCCTGTGCATTGCCCATCAGCGTGGTCACATCACGGAACTGGACACCCTGTTTTGGGTAGTCCTTGATTGTTCTGATTGCCTCTCTGAGCGTCGACTGTATTTCTTTGTCCATTGAGACAATCCTTTAATTGACATTATCCATAACAGGTCAAGCTTATAGGCTTAAGACCCTGTTATGATGCATATGCACTTCCAGCAACGGAATCGCAAACCATTGGAGCATAATAAGAGTAACCAGTGATAACAAATTGATTTAAAGCAATGCACACAAGCTTTTGATCGCCATAAAAAAGGCGCCAAAATATAAAAAAGGGCGCTGGAACAGCGCCCTTAATTTCAAAATGATCGCTTAAAAGCTTAGTCTTTTAGCTGTGCAAAAATTTGACGTTTCGCGATATAGACCAGACCTGCAAACAGAGCCAAGAATATCATAACGCGGAAACCAATTTCTTTACGCTTTACCAGATGCGGCTCTGCTGCCCACATCAAGAATGCCGACACGTCATGTGCATATTGCTGCACAGTCTGCGGGCTACCGTCATCATAAGTGACAACATCGTCACTCAAAGGACTGGCCATAGCCAATGATTTTGCCGACAAGAAATACGGATTGTAATACGTACCTTCAGGAATTTCCATCCCTGCAGGTGGCTTTGCACTATAACCTGTCAACAGTGAGTAGATGTAGTCCGGACCAGCTTCAGCATATTGTGTGAAAATGTCGAAGATAAATGTCGGGAAACCACGCTCGGCTGCACGTGCTTTGGCAATCAAAGACAGATCGGGCGGGGCTGCACCATTATTGGCTGCAGCCGCTGCCTGCACATTCGGGAAGGGGGACGGGAAATAATCTGTTGGAACGGCTTTACGTTCAAACATATCACCTTCCGCATTTGGACCATCTTCCACTTCATATTCAGCAGCAAATGCTTTCACTTGATCTTCTGAATAACCCAAATCTGACAGATTTCGGAACGGAACATATTCCAGCGAGTGACAAGCTGCACAAACTTCTTTGTACACTTTTAAACCACGCTGCAATTGACCTTTATCATAGGTTCCAAACGGCCCCGAGAAACTCCAGCTTTCTTGATGTGGCTTTAGAATCGGATAATGATCCGGTTCTGCCGGTTCGCTAACGAACTCTTCTTGAGCAAAAGTACCGCCCATTGTCAGACCGAGCGCAACCATTGGAGCAATTCCGAGGGCAGCGAAACCGGTGAGGAACTTTTTCATATTTCTAGTCCTTCATTAACTTTCGCTACACTCAACCAGGGATTTTTTCTGGCGTCAGATGCGCAGGCTTGCCTTGTTTCTTTTCCAACACTGCTTCGGTAATCGAATTCGGCAAACGCTTCGGCTTTTCGATGAGACCAAGCACTGGCATGATCACAAGGAAGAAAGCGAAATAATAGAGGGTACCGATCTGTGCCAAGGCTGTGTAGATACCTTCTGCAGGACGTGAACCCAGCCAGCCAAGGAAGACGGCGTTGAACACGAAGAGCCAGAAGAACATCTTGAACCAAGGACGGTAAACCGCTGAACGCACTTTCGAAGTATCCAGCCAAGGCAATACGAACAGCACTGCAATGGAGCCGAACATCGCCAATACGCCACCAAGCTTAGAATCGATCGGGCCGATATTGAACGTAATTGCACGCAGGATTGCATAGAACGGAAGGAAGTACCATTCAGGCACGATATGCGCCGGCGTTTTCAATGAATCCGCTGGAATATAGTTATCCGGATGGCCAAGGAAGTTCGGCATATAGAAAACGAAATATGCGAAGAACAAGAAGAAGACCAACGCACCAAATGCATCTTTGATGGTTGCATAAGGCGTAAACGGCAGCGTATCCGTTTTCGACTTCACTTCGATACCTGTCGGATTGGTCTGACCGGTCACATGCAGGGCCCAAACGTGCAGGATCACCACACCGACAATCATGAACGGCAGGAGATAATGCAGCGAGAAGAAGCGGTTCAGCGTCGGGTTATCAACCGCAAAACCACCCAGCAACAATTGCTGGATCGGTTCACCGATAATCGGGAACGCGGTGAAGAAGCCGGTGATCACTGTTGCACCCCAGAAAGACATCTGTCCCCAAGGCAAGACATAACCCATGAAAGCTGTCGCCATCATCAGCAGGAAAATGATCACGCCGAGAATCCACAACAGCTCGCGTGGTGCCTTATAGGAACCATAATAAAGGCCGCGGGCAATATGCAGATAAACAGCAACAAAAAAGAAGGATGCACCATTCGCGTGCATATAACGCAACAACCAACCGAAATTGACGTCGCGCATGATTTTTTCAACGGATTGGAAGGCAATACCGGTCGATGCAGCATAGTGCATGGCCAGAACAATACCTGTCAGCAACTGCGCAATCAGCATGAACGACAAAATGCCACCGAAAGTGTACATATAGTTCAGATTGCGCGGTGTTGGATAAGAAACAAATGAATCATAAACCAGACGCGGTAATGGCAGTCTGTCATCGAACCATTTTTCAATGCCGGTACTCGGCGTATATGTGGAGTGTCCGCCACTCATGTCTTCTCTCCCCTGAACCACTAGCCGATTTTGACGACAGTATCGGATACAAACGAAAACTGTGGCACAGCCATGTTTTCAGGTGCAGGGCCGCTGCGAATACGACCAGCAGTATCATAATGAGAACCGTGGCACGGACAGAACCAGCCGCCAAAGATACCGGCTTCACCAAGCGGCACACAGCCAAGGTGCGTACAGACACCGATCATGACCATCCAGTTTTCCTTACCCTCACCAGCAGAGCGGGCGATGTCGGTTGCCGGTGTGTCGGCTGCCAGATTGGCATTGCGTGCTAACGGATCTTTCAGGTCGGCCATACTGGTCGACTTGGCTTCTTCAATTTCTTTAGCGGTGCGGTTGCGGATAAAGACCGGCTTACCGCGCCACTTCACTGTCAGCGATGCACCTTCCTGAACGGAAGAAACATCCACCTCAATAGAAGCGGCGGCCAATGTCGATGCGTCGGGACGCATCTGATCAATAAATGGCCAAGCCAGTCCGCCGGCGCCAACTACACCGACCATCCCTGTCGCTATGTACAGAAAATCACGCCGTGTCGGCTCAGCCGTGTCGTGTGCGCTCACGTGCCAATTCCTTTCCAACCTGCATATTCAAATTAATCCTCTCCCCTTGCCCATTTTTTTGATTAAGCAAAATCAAATGAGAATCTCATTATTGCTTATAAAACGGCCGCGAAATTTACATTTCTATTTTGGTTTAGGTGCAGAGTAAAAGCTTGTCCAGTCAGTATGCAATCATGACGGCACGATGTCGCAGGTAAAACCATGGGTTGTTTTATCCGTTCTATATGCCGAAGCCACTTTACTGCTCAGGCTGAATGCCACCTAAAAAACCACCGGACTGACGCGCCCAAAGGCCCGCATAGATGCCGCCCAGTGCCAATAATTGCTGATGTGTTCCCTCTTCCACAATCCGCCCTTTATCCATCACCACCAGTCTGTCCAGCTGTGCAATGGTCGACAAGCGATGCGCGATAGCAATAACAGTTTTGCCTTGCATCAGCTGCATCAGATTCTCCTGAATGGAAGCCTCCACTTCCGAATCCAGTGCTGATGTTGCCTCATCCAAAATCAGGATCGGCGCTTGTTTTAAAATTGCACGCGCAATTGCAATGCGCTGGCGCTGACCGCCCGAAAGTTTAACACCGCGCTCGCCCACAAAGGCATCAAAGGCTCTACGCCCCTGAAAATCTTCCAGCGCTTCAATAAAGCGGTCGGCTTCAGCCTGACGTGTCGCCTTCAGCAAATCCGCTTCCGAGGCATCATTGCGTGCCAGCATGATATTATCACGCAGTGATCGATGAAGCAGTGCTGTTTCCTGGCTCACAACCGCAAAGGCCTGGCGCAACGAGCTTTGCGTCACATCCCGTACATTCTGCCCATCAACCAGAATCGCACCTTTTTCGACATCATAAAGGCGCAACAGCAAATTGATCAGCGTGGTTTTACCAGCGCCCGAATGGCCGACCAATCCGACACGCTCACCACCTTCAATCGTCAAATTGATCCGGTCAAGCACGCCGGCATCTTTGCCATAATGAAACGTGACATCGCGGATTTCAATTTTGGCTTTGGTAATCTCTAATGGTTTGGCATTGCTGCGATCTTGAAGCCCGAGCGGCTCGGACACCAGACGCATTGAATTTTCAATCAGCCCAAGCTGGCGCAACATACCATTAAGCTGCATCATCAAACGCCCGAGCAGCATATTAAGACGCAAAACAAGGCCAAGGGTAAAAGCCACTTCACCGACGCTGATGAGATTTTTCGTCCATAAATCGACGGCAATAGCCGCAACAGTCACAATCATCAGCCCCGACAGAGCAGTAAGCAGAATACGCACACTGGAAAGCGCACGCATAAACGGCCAGATCGATTCAAGATACCGCTCAAAGCCATTTTTTAAATAACGTTCGTCATCATCAATCGTATTGAGCTTGATGGTTTGAATGTTGGAATAACTATCAACAATGCGACCATTGATCATTGAACCGGCCTCAGCCGAGGCTTCCGCATATTTGCGCACCCGCGGCAGATAGGTGCGGGCGATAATACCAAAAGCCACAATCCAGATGATAACGGCTGCGGCCAAACGCCAATCCAGCCGTCCGACCAGAAACAGGGTGGTAGCGCTATAAATCGCCATAAACCAGACCACCTGAATGAAACTTTCAATCAGATCGCCTGCTGCCTGCCCCGCTTGCCAAACCTTGGTGGCAATGCGTCCAGCGAAATCATTTTGGAAAAACGCATAAGACTGACGCAGCACATAAGAATTCGCCTGCCAGCGGATCATATTATAAAAGCCGGGAGACATGGTCTGTCCTTCCAGCATTGTATTGATCGCTGTCACCAGCAACCGAATCAACACCACAGTGACAAGCATGAATAAAATTTCAGTACCGGCCATGTGCCAAAGTGCTGTCCAGCTGCGCTCGCCGCCCGCTTGTCCGGCTTGGTCGAGAATATCAACCAGACGTCCGGTAAAATAGAAAAGCCCCGCTTCCACAAGCGGTAAAAGCCCGCCAAAAACTAATGAAACAAGAAGCGGCCCTTTGGCCTGCACCGCATAATGCCATAAAAATGCAAGTGTTGTGGATGGCGGGCGCAACTGATCCGGCTCGCGGAACGGGTCCACCCAACGCTCAAACCAACGATACACTGCATTCATCAAATATCTGTTCCCTCGTTCTTTTTATGGCTCACATCCAAGCATAGTGAAATTATAAGTAAAACCATTTCTTTTAAAATCACTGTTTTCAAAGAAAAAGGCACTTAAGATTTCCTCTCAAATGCCTTTTTCTTTTATGCGTCGAATCCTAAGAAGCCGCCCGATTGTCGCGCCCAAAGACTGGCATAAATACCGCCTTTGGCAATCAGTTCTTCATGGGTACCATCTTCAACAATGCGCCCCTGATCCATTACGATCAAACGATCAAGTTCGGCAATCGTTGACAAACGGTGTGCAATGGCAATCACGGTTTTGCCTTCCATCAGTGTGTAAAGACTATCCTGGATGGCAGCCTCCACCTCGGAATCAAGTGCCGATGTTGCTTCGTCCAAAATCAGAATCGGTGCATCTTTCAACATCACACGGGCAATGGCGATACGCTGACGTTGACCACCGGAAAGCTTTACGCCGCGTTCACCCACATGCGCATCCAGTCCTCTGCGGCCTTCCGCATCACTTAAATTCGGAATGAACTGATCGGCCTGTGCCTTAATCAAAACGTCACGTAAAGCTTGCTCACCCGCATCAGGACGACCGTAAAGAATATTGTCGCGTACCGAGCGATGTAAAAGTGATGTGTCCTGCGTCACCATACCAATATTGCCACGCAAACTATCCTGATTGACCAGTACAATATCTTGACCATCGATCAGAATGCGTCCGCTTTCCAGATCATAAAAGCGCAATAACAAATTGACCAGAGTCGACTTACCGGCACCTGAACGTCCAACCAAGCCGACCTTTTCACCGGCACGGATTTTAAGCGACAGATCTTGAATAATACCGGAGCCTTTGCCGTAATGGAAGCCGATTTTATCAAATTCCAGCGCACCGGATTTGACAACGATTTGCGGCGCATTGGGTACATCCACCACATCATGCGGAAGGGCAAGAGTTGAAATACCATCCTGAACCGTACCGATATTTTCAAATAATGCGGTCATTTCCCACATGATCCATTGCGCCATACCATTGAGGCGCAGCACCAGACCAATACCAACAGCGACAGCTCCAACACTGACCAAAGCGCCAAGCCACAACCAAATACCGATAGCACCGACAGCCAGCAGTAGCAGACAATTGCTCAAATAAAGCAGGAACTGTAACACGGTGATCAGGCGCATCTGTTTGTTGACGGTCACCTGAAATGCATCAAGGCTTTCACGCACATAACTTTCTTCGCGGCTGGAATGCGAAAAAAGTTTAACGGTTGCAATATTGGTGTAACTGTCAACAATCCGACCGGTCATCAATGAGCGCGCATCTGCCTGACTTTGCGAAATCGCCCGTAAACGCGGAATGAAATAATAAAGCAGCAGAATATAAACGCCGAGCCAGACGGCAAACGGCATCATCATGCGCCAATCTGCAGAAGCTGCAATAATCAGTGTGCCGGTGAAGTAGATGATGACATAATTGAGCACATCCAGCAATTTCATCACCGATTCACGCACCGCCAAAGCTGTTTGCATCAGCTTGGTAGAGATACGTCCGGCAAATTCATCCTGAAAGAATGTCATCGATTGGCGGATCAGATAACGATGCATCATCCAGCGGATACGCATCGGGAAATTACCGATCAACGCCTGATGGAACAATAGCGAATGCACCAGCACGACAGCCGGCAAGGCCACCATGACAACACCGGCAATCAGGCCTAAACGCCAGCCCTCATTGCTTAAAAAGGTCTCACGTGACTGCTCGGAGAGCCAGTCGACGATATGACCGAGAAACGCAAAAAGCGACACTTCGATGATCGCCAGCAATGCAGTGAAAAAGGCCATCAGTAACAGCCACGGCCATGCGCCTCTTGAATAAAAGAGACAAAATGCGATCAGACCGCGCGGCGGTTGCAACGCCAAGCCGTCGAACGTATCGGGATAAGGATTGAGTCTATTTTCGAACCATTTAAACATGGTGTTTCCTACAATAAATAGAAATTTATTCCAAGTAAAATAAAGAACAAAGCACGAATATTTACTGCATGCTTGCATTAAACGGCGGACAATATCAGAATGTGAATTGCCTCATCTTCAAATTTGCGATACCCGCGTGACATGAATTTACGTATTGCACTTTACCAGCCAGATATCCCGGGCAATACAGGCACCATACTGCGGATGGCCGCATGCTTTGGCCTTGTCGTTGATGTGATTGAGCCTGCTGGTTTCGACCTCTCCGACCGCTCGCTGAAGCGCTCCGGTATGGATTATCTGGCCAAAGTGACATTGAAGCGTCATCTCGACTGGGCGCATTTTGAAGACTGGCGGAAAGCTGAAAACAAGCGCACCATCCTGCTCTCGACCAAAGCTGCCACCGCCTATACGGATTTTCAATTTCAGGCCAATGACATTCTGCTTTTCGGTCGTGAATCCTCCGGCGTACCGGACGATGTGCATGAAAGTGCTGATGCGCAGCTGACCATCCCGATGTATGGCGACGCACGTTCATTGAATTTAGCTTTGTCCGTCGCTATGACCACTGGTGAAGCCATGCGACAATTGAAATTATAGTTTCAACCCTCCCCTCCCAAAGAATGAGAAAAACATGAAAACCACCCTCAAAACCTCCATCGCACTTGGTGCTTTGCTGGCGGGCGCAAGCTTTGCTCAAGCAGAAGAAAAGATTGAACCGAAAGTGATGATCATCACCATGTTCGGTCAGGAAGCCAAGCCTTGGCTCGATGGTGAAAAATTCACCAAGCATATCGCCCTGCCGGGCTTGAGCGCGGAATATCCGAATGTGGATTGCACCGACGAAGGCCTGTGCCACGTCACCACATCGATGGGTCTGGCCAATGCTGCCAGCACCATTTCCGCTGTCACATTGAGCGACAAATTTGACCTGACCAAAACCTACTTCCTGATCGCGGGTATTGCGGGCGTTGATCCGGAACAAGGCACACTTGGTTCGGCACTATGGGCAAAATATTCGGTCAATTCCGGCCTCAATCACCGTATTGATCTGCGTGAAGCGCCTGAAGTGTGGTCAACCGACAGCTTCCCGCTTGGCGCCAATTCACCGGAAGAAAAAGCCAAATGGTCGGCTGGTTCTGAAGTCTATGCACTCAACCCTGCTTTAGCCGATTATGCCTTTGAAACCACCAAAAATGTCGAGTTGGCCGACGGTGACGGTGCAAAAGAATATCGCAAACATTACACCCAGCAAGCAGCGCTTGGCACACCGCATGTCGGCCAGTGCGACACGCTTTCCAGCGACACCTACTGGCATGGTACCAAGCTTGCTGAAGCTATGGCGAAATGGGTCAGCCTCTTCACCGATGGCAAAGCCAATTACTGCACCTCGCAGATGGAAGATAACGCAACCCTGACCGCTTTGAAGCGCGGCGCTGATGCCAAACGTCTCGATTTCGACCGCATTGCTTTGCTGCGCACCGCTTCAAACTTTGACCGTCAGGGACAAGACCAAACCCCGCTTGAATCACTTAAAGACAATTCCGGCGGTTTTGCGCTTGCCACCACCAATGCTTACCGCGTTGGCAAGACCTATGCCTCATCCATCATGAAGGATTGGGACAAGTGGGCAGAAGCTCCGCAGGTTAAAGCGGCTGAGTAATCGCTTCCCAATAGAAAATGCCGGTGTAAAATTTGCACCGGCATTTTTTTTAAAACTGATCTATCAGATATCAATCCGCAGTTGGTAAACGGCGGATGGTAAACTGGATGACATCATCCGGCATCTCGCACCAACTTTCAATTTCCGTCCAATAAGCGGATTTTGGAAAAGCTTTGAACCATTCCTGTGCTTTTTCACGCGCCTCCGCACGGGGCAAAGCGAAGGTCTGGCGCACAAAACCGTCTTTCGGCATCCGCTTGGGCTGACCGCGATTCTCGCGCAATTGCCGCCTTAAACCATGAAGTGGCGGACGGGCTGGAATATTTTTCATATACGCACCTCCCCCCAAATTTGGGTAGCAATTTCAGGTAGAATAAGGCGGCTCGTGAAAAATAACGAGTCTTTTCTTGGGGAGCATGGGTCAGCCGGTCCTTAACTTTAAGGATTTCATTGGCCATAGAACCATAATTTGCTAAGAAATTGATGAAGATAAAGCATTTCCAGCAGAAGTGGATACCGGTTTGCGTTGGATAATGCGTAATAACAAAAGACAAGAGTGGTTCTGTGATTTCGTTTTAACCGGAACCGCTCTAAAGATTAAATTGAATTATTTTTCAATATCACGCGTTCCTTGAAGGAAAATACATGCAAAGCTCCCATGATCCTGCAAACCTTCCCTTGGATCTCGAAGAAAAAAAACGTTTGGCACATGAATGGTTCAGTGAACTGCGTGACCGGATTTGTGTAAGCTATGAACAGCTTGAAGATGAGCTGACAGGCCCGCTATCCGACCGTGAGCCGGGGCGTTTTGTGCGCACCCCTTGGCAAAAAGATGAAGGTCGCGGCGGTGGCGGCATCATGTCGATTATGCATGGCCGTGTTTTTGAAAAAGTGGGCGTGCATGTGTCGGAAGTTTACGGCGAGTTTTCACCGGAATTTCGCGCACAAATTCCCGGCGCTGAAGAAGATCCGCGTTATTGGGCAAGCGGAATTTCGCTGATAGCGCATCCGCAAAACCCGCATGTGCCAACCGTACACATGAACACCCGCATGATCGTCACCACCAAGACATGGTTTGGCGGTGGTGCTGACTTGACGCCAATGCTGAATAATCGCCGCACACAGGAAGATCCTGACACGCAAGCTTTCCATAAAGCGTTCAAGTTCATCTGCGACAAGCACAGTGCGACGGTGGATTACGACCATTATAAACAATGGTGTGATGATTATTTCTTTCTTCCGCATCGCAATGAACATCGCGGCATTGGCGGTATTTTCTACGACAAGCTGCAATCACCGGAAGAGTTGGGCGGCTGGCAGGCCGATTTCAACTTCACCCGTGATGTGGGACGTGGTTTCTCGGTTGTCTACCCGCATATTGTACGCCAGAATTTTAACAAAGACTGGTCGGTCGAAGAGCGTGATGAACAGTTGATCCGCCGCGGTCGCTATGTTGAGTTCAACCTGCTTTATGATCGCGGCACCACATTCGGCTTAAAAACCGGCGGCAATGTCGACTCAATCCTGTCGTCGATGCCACCAGCGGTGAAGTGGCCGTAAGCAGTTATATCAAAAAAGCCGGACTGCACTATGCAATCCGGCTTTTTTTAATATTTACAAATGGGTCAGCAGCTTTTCACGGCTTTCCTGAAAACCGGAATCAACCCAAAGCTTTTCCAAGCTTTTAAGAGCTGCCCCCAGTTGCGGGCCTTTTTCAAAGCCACGTTCCAACAAATCGCTACCCGTCACCGGAAAGACCGGCAGTTCAAAATTCTGGGCGATTTCCAACAAACGTGCATAACTCCCGGCTTTAATCATCGCCTCGTCACTATTCACCGCTTCAAAACGCGCACGCGCATAAGCCAGATGAATATGATCAGTCACTGCTTGGCGGCTGCTATGATAAAGTAATTTGCGCAATTGCATGTCAGTCATTTCCGGTTTGATTGGCTCAAGCCGCGCCCATGCTTCCAAACGCGCACGCTCGGCGTTGGACATTTTCATGCGGCTCCCCAATTCACTCATGCGCGCAGCATCGGGCGGCACCAGGCTCTCCAAGCGCAGCAAGGCATCCACCTGCCAACCTAAGTCTTTTTCTGCCTGCACCAAACCATGCACGGCATCAATGCCCCATTTTTCACTTTCCGGCAAAATCAGCGACAACACACCAGCCTGTCGCATCCATAATAAAGCGCGTGACGGGTCTTGTGCCGATAGGAGTTTTTTCAATTCTGCCCAAATGCGCTCAGCAGACAATTGATGAATGCCGTCTTTCAAACGCGCTGCCGCCTTCAAACCATCCGTGTCGGGGCGCCCTGCACCATACCAAGCAAAGAAGCGGAAAAACCGCATAATACGCAAATAGTCTTCACGGATACGCTCTTGCGGCTCGCCGATAAAACGCAGAACCCGTTTTTCAATATCGGCAATTCCGCCAACATGATCAATCACATCACCTTCAGCGGTCACGTAAAGTGCATTGATGGTAAAGTCGCGGCGCAGCGCATCCACTTTCCAATCCTTACCAAACACCACTGTGGCATGACGACCATCGGTTTCAATATCAGCACGCAGGCTTGTGACCTCAAAAGCAGAGCCATTGATCACCACAGTCACAGTGCCATGCTCAATACCGGTCGGGATCGTTTTATAGCCGGCAGCGATTGCTTGGCTCGTCACCTCTTGCGGGTTCCAGCTGGTTGCAATATCAATATCACCAACCGAAACTCCAAGCAGACTATTGCGCACCGCACCACCCACCACGCGTGCTTCCTCACCATCATGATTAAGCAATGCAAACAGGCTTTGTAGATCAGCGTTTTCGAGCCACTCAGCCCTGTTTAAATTTGTTTGGGCTATAGGTGTAGGTTCGCTCAACGGTAAAGCCTTTCATAAATGCCGCGAATAATTCCGGCAGTAATGCCCCATATAAATCTCTTCCGATAGGGCATTGTATAATAAAATCTTTCACGCCCGTTCATCATCCGGCTTTCCTTGTTATGGTTGGCAGGATTCATCAAAAAAGCCAGCGGCACTTCAAATATATCCACCACCTCATCAGGATTGGCCTGCAAAGGCGCATCGGGATCAATAATCGCCAAAACCGGCGTGATAGAAAAACCGCTGCCGGATAAATAACGCGGCATCTGAGTCAGTGTTTCGGCAAAATGCGGTTTTAAACCGATTTCCTCATCCGCCTCACGCAAGGCGGCAGCCATGATGCTCGGATCTTCCTTGTCCACCGTGCCACCCGGAAAGGCGATTTGGCCGGAATGACTGCGTAATGCTGCGTTGCGTAATGTGAGAATGACATTGGTGTGGTCGCCTCTGTCCACCACCGGAACCAACACTGCCGCATCGCGCAATTTTAACCCCGTCATAGTGGCCGCGATATCAGGGTTGAGCACGTGATCACCTGACGGCCTTTCGTTTTCCGCTAAAAATCCACGCGCCCGCTCGGCAAATCCGGCTGCACTAAAATCAGGTAATTTAAATTCTTGTTTTTCGCTCAAATCATTCATACACAAACATTCAATCCGTTTATAATTCTGCAGACAATCGCTCAAGATCACGCATCGCCATCACGGCGAAAACCTGCCCCTTGGAACGGATGACAAACATTGCCTCGCCGTCCACATCCGCCTCTTCGCCCAAAGCCAACAAATCATAGGTCAAAGCACGGGTCAGGCGCGCTTCCAACCTTCCGCGCACATTAATATAGGGTTTCACACCACCGGTTACAGCATCAATTTCAAAACGAAGCGGATGATGTGCATCTGCCTCAACATAATCATCCAAATGGGTGCGAAAACGCAAAAGCTGATCTGGCGAAACGCTCATTTCAACAGCGATAAAATGCGCATCCTCAACCCTGATGCCAACTTTTTCCACCGGCGTGACCAGATAAGTTTTACCATCCGCATCTTTACGCAAAATACTGGCAAAAAGCTTCACCATTTCTTTGCGTGTGATGGGCGAGCCCTCATGGATCCAACTGCCATCGGCGCGAATCTCCATGTCTATATCGCCGCAAAAATCGGGCGCCCATTGCTCCACTGGTGGCAAATCTTTTGTTTTTTTTGTCTGCGCGCCGGCATTTTGCAAGATTGCCGCCATTTCAGCGATATTTTTACCGCTAAAATCCGGCCTTTTCGGGGACACTGTCTGCGGGGGGCTGCTTTTTACCATCCGACTCGGCTAATCCTGTTCTAATCTGCGGGCATGTCATGAAATGGTCACCGTTTCACGGCTTGCTCACAACGCGTCAGCATAGCATAAGTTTTTATTCTCACGCTGATCAGTGCGCTTATTCAGTTATCTGTTTATGTGTATTTATTTAAACCATTGGCAAAGTACCGCAAAAGAGGTCATTCATGCATGTTTCCGCCCCAACTCTCAAGCAGGATCCACAGAACATGATCACTGAGGCGGAAAAGGCGCTGCACGATATTGCGCAAATCCGTGAGCAGATTGCCACCACAATTTTCGGGCAGGAAGATGTTATTGAGCGTACTTTGCTGGCAGTTCTTGCTGGCGGTCATGCTCTGCTTGTCGGTGTACCGGGACTTGCCAAAACCAAACTGGTTGAAACTTTAGGCACCGTTTTAGGGCTTGATGGCCAGCGCATTCAGTTTACCCCCGATCTGATGCCGTCCGATATTACCGGCTCGGAAGTGATGGATCAGGATGGCGACGGCAAACGTTCCTTCCGCTATATCAAAGGCCCTGTTTTTACCCAGCTCCTGATGGCCGATGAAATCAACCGAGCATCCCCGCGCACCCAGTCTGCCCTTTTGCAGGCGATGCAGGAATATCACGTCACCGTTGCTGGTCAGCGCCATGATCTGCCAGCGCCCTTCCATGTGCTGGCCACCCAAAATCCGCTGGAACAAGAAGGCACTTATCCGCTGCCGGAAGCTCAGCTTGACCGTTTCTTGATGCAGATCGACATTCTTTATCCGGAACTTGATGCCGAGCGTCGCATTTTGCTGGAAACAACCGGCACGAAAAATGCCAAAGCAGAAGCAGTCATCACGGCACAGCGTTTGCAGGAAATGCAGGCGCTTATTCGCCGCATGCCGGTCACCGACAGCGTTGTGGATGCCATTTTGGCGCTTGTGCGCGCTGCCCGCCCTGACGCTGATAATGATCACGCCCGCAAAAACATTGCCTGGGGGCCAGGCCCACGCGCTAGTCAGGCGCTGATGCTGTGTGCCCGTGCGCGCGCGCTTTATCATGGCCGTTTTGCACCATCCATTGATGATGTAAAAGCCTTGGCCGAGCCAGTGCTGCAACATCGTATGGCGTTGAATTTTGCCGCGCGTGCCGATGGTCTGCATGTGCGCGATGTGATTGCGGATTTGGTGAAGGCCACAGTTTAATGGCAGTAATCGGAACATCAGCCGAAATTCAGGATCGCGGACAGGCGCTCGCCAATGCGCATAGATTAGCCGCGCAAATTCCTGAACTTCTCGTGCAGGCACAGCAAATTGCCCATACGGTGATGAATGGCTGGCACGGCCGCCGCAAACGCGGTGCAGGTGAAAATTTCTGGCAGTTCCGGCCTTATAGTCAAGGCGATACGATCAGCCATATTGACTGGCGCCGTTCCGCCCGTGACGACCATACTTATATCCGCGAAAAAGAATGGGAAGCTGCACACACTATCTGGCTGTGGAGCGATGTTTCGCCTTCCATGCTTTATCGTTCTAAGCTGGCACAATCGTCAAAAGAAAGCCGCGCGCTCATTCTCACACTCGCTATGGCCGATATTTTATCGCGCTCCGGCGAGCGTATTGCATGGCCGCAATTGCTCAATCCTTTCAGCAACCGACGCGGTGCTGAAAAGCTTGGGGCGGCATTGATGAATGCAACAGACCTACCGGCACTGCCGCAATTTGGTGCATTGAAACGCTTTAACGAAATCATTCTTTGCAGTGATTTTTTGCAACCCGTTGAAGAATTGCAAAGCCTTTTACAATCACTTGCCAATCAGGGAGTGCGCGCACATCTGGTTGAAGTGGCCGATCCTGCAGAAGAATTGTTTCCTTATTCCGGACGCACCGAATTTACCGATCCGGAAACCGGTGAGGTTCTGGTGGTGGGACGCGCTGAAACCTATACGCAAGATTATCAGCGTCTTTATCAGGCGCGCCGTGCCGAACTGATTGATTTTTGCAAGCGCCGAGGCTGGAGCTATACGATCAGCCGGACCGACAAACCCATGAGCCAAGCTCTGAGCCATATTCATAATGCCTTGTCATTTGCACCCAACATATCATCAAGCGGGGCATTTTAAATGACTGGCCTTCCGTTAAGTTTTACTGCGCCTTATTTGCTCATAGGACTACTCGCACTTCCCGTGATCTGGTGGCTGTTGCGCATCACACCGCCACGTCCGACACGTGAGGTTTTTGCACCGCTTGCCATTTTGGCGCGGTTATTGCACCATGAAAACACCCCGAGCAAAAGCCCGTGGTGGCTGACATTATTGCGTCTCTTGATTGCTGCTTTGGTTATTATCGCTCTGGCAAATCCGGTCTGGAACCCACCTGCCCGCTCAGGCATTGCTGAAAAACCGCTCGCACTCATCATTGATAATGGATGGGCTTCAGCGCTTGAATGGCAATTGCGGCTTGATACGGCGGAAAGCCTGATCAAACAAGCTGAAGAGGCTGAGCAACCGATCTATCTTTTTGCAACGGCTGAAAATTCTGAACAGACTTTCGGCCCGTTTGATGGAGAAAGCGCGCGCAAAGCGCTTAATCTCATCAAACCGCGTGCAGTTTCGTTGCAACGCGGTTTTGCTTTTGAGCGGGTAGAAACAGCGCTTGAAAAAGCGGGACGCCCGCATATTGCGTATCTCTCCGATGGCTTGAAAACCGCGGGCGATGAACTGGCTTTCCGGCGTCTCAATAAAGTTGCCGGATCAGTTGATTGGTACCCGTCGGATATTGCTTCTCTTGTTGTTCTCAATAATGCCGAAAACACCAACGACAGTTTGAAAATCACCGCCACCCGCGCTGCCGACAATAAAGCGCCGCAGCAATTTTCTGTCATTGCCTATGATCAGAAAAACCGCTCGCTTGGCCGTGCCGATGTGCAATTTCTCGCCAATGAGGTAAACACAACGGCTGATTTCTTTGCACCCGTCGAAATGCGCAATGATGTCACCATGTTGCATATTGAAGGAGCTTTTCAAGCGGGCGCTACCTATCTGCTCGATGCTGCCAATCAGCGCCGCCGTGTGGGGCTATTGTCGGGCGGCTCAACCGATATGTCACAGCCGTTGCTGTCGCCGCTTTATTATATCAATAAAGCGCTTGAACCATATGCCGATTTGATCAACCCTGCTGCCGCTGATCTTTTGGAAGCAGTGCCGGAATTGATCGCACAAAAACCGGCCGTGATTATCATGGCCGATGTTGGTAAATTGCCTGAAAATGCCGAAAAACAGCTGGTCGAATGGGTTGAAAACGGCGGCACCTTATTGCGTTTTGCAGGTTCAAAACTCGCCAATGTCGAAGCAGATGATAAGCTGCTGCCGGTGATGCTGCGCCGTGGCGAGCGCTCGCTCGGCGGCGCTTTATCATGGACAGAGCCACAGCATTTACAAGATTTTCCTAAAAACAGCCCTTTTGCCAGTTTGAAAACGGCTGGTGATGTCACGGTCAAACGACAGGTAATTGCCGAACCGTCCCCAGATCTTTTCGACAAAACCTATGCAAGCCTCACCGACGGCACCCCGCTTGTAACCGGCGAACAGCGCGGCAACGGCCATTTGATCTTGTTCCATGTTGCTCCGGATAGCAGTTGGTCGAACCTGTCGCTATCGGGCACATTTGTTGAAATGTTGCGCCGCACCTTAGCGCTTTCACGCCAATCCAGCCAGCCAGATAATGCAACAGAACCAGCTATGTCTCTGCCGCCATTTTTAAGCCTTGCTGCCGATGGCACTTTAATACCGCCTGCCAAACAGAGTTTACCGCTAATAATCAAAAGAGATCAGGCTCCCAAGCCGGATTATCAAACACCTGCCGGTTTTTACGGCACGCAAGACAATCTCTTTGCGCTCAATCTGCTGGATAAAGATGCCAAGCTGGAGCCGTTAGAACGCCCCGCTTTAACCGTGCCGGTGACCGTCCAAAACTACCTTGAAAAAACAAGCTTTGCATTGCGCGGGCTGTTCTTGGCAGCATCCGCTTTATTGCTCGCGCTCGACAGTGCTGTGCTGCTTTATTTGAGCGGTGTTTTCAATAAACGCCGCCGACAATTATTAAAAGCTGCGATCATTCTTTGTGCACTTGGCGGTATGCAACATCTCTCGCCAACGCCGGAAGCCATCGCGCAAGAGCAGACCGAGCCGCAGCTGCATGATGACAGCAAGCCCGATGATGATGCGATCATCAACTCGCTTTCACAAACCAGACTTGCCTATGTCATCACCGGCAAAGCCGAAACCGACGATATAAGCCGTGCCGGTTTGCGCGGGCTGACCTTTGCCCTTGCCGACCGAACAACGATTGAAGCCGGAGAAGCAATGGGTGTTGATCCGGAAAAAGATGTTTTGGCATTTTATCCGTTGATCTATTGGCCGATTGAAGCCGATGCCCCGATGCCAAGTGACGAAAAAATCGCCAAAATCAGTGCCTATATGCAGCAAGGAGGCACGGTTTTATTCGATACGCGCGATCAACTGACTGCCGGTTCTCTTTTTAACAATGCAGGTTCGGCAAACAATCAGCGGTTGCGCGCCATTCTCAATCAAATGAATGTGCCAGCCCTTGAACCGGTGCCTGAAAATCACGTCATCAGCAAAACATTTTACATCATGCCTGAATTTCCGGGGCGCTTTACCGGCAGTCCCTTATGGGTTGAAGCCACCAAAAGCAGCAATGATGATGCCAGTCGCCCGGTCAGTGCCGGCGATGGTGTCAGTTCCATTCTCATTACGGCCAATGATTTTGCCGGTGCATGGGCGGTAAATGAACAGGGTGAACCGCTTTATCCGACCATTCCTAATGATCCGATGCAGCGCATTTATGCTCTTCGTGGCGGCATCAATATCGTAATGTATATGCTGACCGGTAATTACAAATCCGATCAGGTGCATGTTCCCGATCTCCTTGAGCGGTTAGGCAAGTAAGCGGTGAAAAAATGACTTATGTAAATTTCGAACCGCTTTTTGATCTCGTTACTCTGCTGCTCATATTGGCGCCGCTGACACTGATGGTGCTGATCGGTTTTTATGTCCGTAAACGCGGTTGTTTTTTGCGCCTTCTGGCACTTGTTGCCTTGGGTTTGGCATTGGCCAATCCGGTTATCATTGATGAAAATCGTGAACCACTGAAAAGCACTGTCGCCGTGGTGGTTGACCGCAGCCAAAGTCAGGAACTGGACAAACGCAAACAAGCTACGGATGAAGCGCTGAAAGCCCTCACCGGGTATCTGGCAGGACTGCCGCAATTTGATGTACGTGTGGTGGAAGCAGGTGCTGTTGATGATAATAATGACGGCAACGAAACCCGGTTATTCTCATCTTTGAGCAATGCTTTGCGCGATGTGCCACCCTCTCGCATTGGTGGTGCCATTATGCTCACCGATGGTCAGGTGCACGACATTCCTGCAGATGCGCAGGCATTAGGTTTTAATGCACCAGTACATAGTCTGATTACCGGTAAGCCGGATGAATTTGACCGCCGTATTGCATTTAACAAAGCCCCGCGCTTTGGCATCAGTGGTAAACCATTGCAAATGTCTTTCACCGTAACAGATCAAGGCAAATTACCAGCACAAGACACAATTACCAATGTCAAAATTCGCATCAATGGCAAAGAAGTAAGCCAGCAACAAGCCCGTATTGGTGAGGAAACCTCGCTTACCATCGAACTACCACATGCGGGTGCAAACATCATTGAGCTCAGCACCGATGTGCTTGACGGTGAAGTGACCGGCATCAACAATCAGGCGGTTGCGGTCGTTGATGCAATCCGCGAAAACCTGCGTGTTTTGCTGGTATCGGGTGAACCTCATAGCGGTGAGCGCACATGGCGCAATCTGTTGAAATCCGACACCGCTGTCGATTTGGTGCATTTTACCATTTTGCGTCCGCCGGAAAAACAGGATGGCACACCGATTGAAGAATTATCGCTGATCGTCTTCCCGACGCGTGAGCTGTTTGTCGATAAGGTCAATGATTTTGATCTGATCATTTTTGATCGCTATCAGCATCTCGATGTGCTGCCGCTGCTCTATTATGATTTCATCGCGCAATATGTCGAAAATGGCGGTGCTTTGCTGGTAGCAGCAGGGCCTGAATATGCTGGCTACTCATCCATTGCCCGCACACCGCTTTATAGTGTGCTGCCTGCCTTGCCGACAGGTGAAGTGACTGAAAAAGCCTTTTACCCGCGTCTGACCGATGCCGGAAAACGCCATCCCGTCACCCGCGGCCTTGAAGGCAGTGATCAAGAGCCGCCACAATGGAGCCGGTGGTTCCGAAGTATTGATATTAATACCCCGCAAGGCGAAGTGGTGATGAGCGGGCCGGACAACAAGCCGCTTTTGGTGCTCAGCCGTGTGGGTAAAGGCCGTGTGGGCACGTTGCTTTCCGATCAGGGCTGGTTGTGGGCGCGTGGCTTTGAAGGTGGCGGCCCCTATGCGCCGCTTTATCGCCGCATTGCCCATTGGTTGATGCAGGAACCGGATCTGGCCGAAGAAGCCCTCACCGCCAAAGGTGATGCGCGCTCATTAAAAATCACCCGCCAAACCATGAGTGATAAGGCTGATAAAGCCACTATCACCACGCCTTCGGGCAAAGAAATCGAGCTGGAGTTAAAAGAAACCCAACCCGGCCTGTTTGAAACCGTATTGGAGACTAAAGAAGTCGGTCTTTATCAGATCAAAAACGGTGATTATGAAACGCTTGCCCATGTCGGGCCAGTCGATGCTCCGGAATTTACCGATATTATTTCAACACCTGACAAGCTTACCCCGCTGGCAAAGCTTACCGGTGGCAATGTCATTCGTTTGCATGAAGCAAAAAATGACGCGGTCAAACTGCCGCAAATCGTTGCCGTAAAAGATGGTAAAGCTGCCTCAGGTGATGACTGGATGGGTTTGCGCGAAACCGCCGATACACAGCTTAAAAACGTCAATCGTCTACCACTTTTCTCCGGCTTTTTAAGTCTGGCGGCACTGCTGCTGATCTTCACCGGCCTGTGGTACCGCGAAGGGCGATAAGATGAAAAATCAGGCATCAACATGACATGCGATGCCTGATTACCTGTTTTGAATTTCAGGACGCTTTTTTCAATACGAGAGCTGGCGCAGCCTGACCGGCATAACGCATCATGCCGGAAACACCCTCCATCGCCCCCTCTTGCAATTCGCAAGCCAGCAAACGACGCGGATCAACCGGTGCCGGCATGGTTACCGAACCTGGTTTGATCATCTTGAAACCAAAAGGGCCATAATATGGCTCATCCCCCACCAACACGATCAGCTTGTCGCCAACAGCTTTTGATGCATCCATCGACATTTGCATCAAATGGCGACCAATACCGCGGTTTTTAAATTCTGGTCTGACCGCCAAAGGCCCAAGCATCACAGCTGGTGTGCTGCCGATTGTAACGCGGGTCAAGCGCACCGAGGCAATCACTCTGTCGCCATCAAGAGCTACAAAAGACAAGCCCTCATCATGCGGGCCACCCTCACGGATAAAATGCGCAGCTCTGGTAAAACGACCCGGCCCGAAAGCCTCAGCATTAATGTCTTCGATCTGCTGGTTATGCGCAGCATTTTCCTGCACGTAGGTCAGTTCTGTTTGCTTCATGGCAATATTCGCATTCTTGAGAGTGTAAAGGATGGCCGTTGGCCTTCAGGCATGCAAGTTCAACGCTTTAAAAGCGCTCACCAGTCTCATCGTCGGATGAAAAGCATACCTGTCAAAACACGTCTCCAAAGGGGCATTCATTGCCCGCGAACAGTTCCCACCTAGCACCAATAAATCTTCACGTAAAGTGGTGTTACACTGTGTTCACTCATATCATGGCTGTAAATATACAGTTTGATCGCTATTTATATAAAAAGACAGGGTCAAAACAGGTGCGGAAGCGTCATGTTTCAATATAAGGAAATTATCCCATGGGACTGCTGGTAGACGGTAAATGGCATGATGTCTGGTATGATACCGATAAAACCCAAGGCCGTTTTGAACGTTCCAAATCGCAATTCCGCAATTGGGTGACCAAAGACGGCTCGGCTGGTGTCACGGGACGCCATGGCTTTAAAGCAGAAGCCGGACGCTATCATCTCTATGTTTCTTATGCTTGCCCCTGGGCGCACCGCACATTGATTTTCCGTGCGCTCAAAGGTTTGAGCGATATTATCTCGGTATCTGTCGTTGATTATTATATGGGCAAAGACGGCTGGACTTTTAAAGGCGAACATGGCGCCACCGGCGACACGCTTTATGGTTCAGAATTTCTGCACCAGATCTACACCCGCGCCGACCCGCAATATTCCGGCCGTGTTACAGTTCCGGTTTTGTGGGACAAAAAACTGCAAACCATTGTCTCCAATGAATCGGCAGAAATCATTCGTATGTTTAATACGCCCTTTGATGAATTCGGCAAGAGTGATGTCGATTTTTATCCGGAAGCTTTACGCACCGAAATTAATGCGCTCAATGATTTCATCTATCCGAACATCAATAACGGTGTTTATCGTGCCGGTTTTGCAACCTCTCAGGAAGCTTATGAAGAGGCTTACAAGGATGTTTTTGCAGCCCTTGACCAGTTAGAAATTCGTTTGCAAAATAACCGTTATTTAACAGGTTCAGCGTTAACTGAAGCTGATTGGCGTTTGTTCACTACATTGATCCGTTTTGATCCGGTTTATGTCGGGCACTTCAAATGTAATTTGCGCCGGATTGAAGATTATCCGGCTCTTTCAAATTACACCCGCGAACTGTATCAATTTGGGACAATTGCTGAAACGGTGAATATGGAGCATATAAAGGGGCACTATTACACCAGCCATAAAACTATCAACCCAACCGGGGTTGTGCCTTTAGGGCCGGAAATTGATTTTAATACCCCACATGATCGGGCGCGTTTGAGCGCCGACAGATCATATTAAAGCCAAAGGTTGCGCGGATATGAATCAACTTATCAACGAAGTTCATCATGCTATTGATGAGGCTAGTATTTCCCGTTTGGTACGGGAATTTTACACCCGCGCACGCCAAGATGACCAGATCGGTGAGATCTTCAACAGCAATGTAGAAGACTGGGAGCATCACCTTCAAACCATTACCGATTTCTGGTCGTCGATCATTTTGAAGACTGGGCGCTATGACGGGCGCCCACTACCGCCGCATCTGCGGCTTGGCTTACAGGAAAAGCACTTCGACCGCTGGCTTCATTTGTTTGAAAAAACAGCCCTCGAAATCTGGCCCGAAGAAGCAGCCAATATTTTTATCTACCGTGCCAAGCGCATTGCCGACAGTTTTGAAATGGCAATTTCCACACAGGCCGGTGAATATAAAAGCCCGCGCCACAGCCGTCGGGTATAGATTATCGGCCTGAATAGAGCATCAAAATAAAAAATCCCTTTGCCATCAATGTTGCAAAGGGATTTTCTGAATCAACTAATTAGTTCTGTTTGGCGCGCATCAACATGCCATAAAGATCGCGCGGTTCATCCGGATCGGCCAGCATATCCAGTTGCACGAAATAATCCGTGCCTTCCAATTTGTCGCGCACATAACGCAATGCCGAAAAATCTTCCGTCGCAAACCCGACCGAGTCAAACAATGTGATTTGCTCCTTGGTCGTGCGCCCTGCTTTTTTGCCGGTAATCACTTCCCACATTTCGGTGACCGGGTGATCTTGCGGCAGTTGCTGAATTTCACCTTCAATGCGGGTCTGAGGGGTGTATTCAACAAAAATATCCGAGCGATGTAAGATGTCGGCATGAAGCTCGGTCTTACCCGGACAGTCGCCGCCGACACCATTAATATGCACACCAGCGCCCACCATATTGTCGGTGAGGATCGTGGCATTTTGTTTGTCAGCCGTCACAGTCGTGATGATCTGCGCCCCTTCAACTGCGGCCTCAACAGAAGAACAAATTTGAATATCAAAACCTGCATCTTTTAAATTGACCGCAACTTTTTCGCTGGCCGTGCGATCAATATCGTAAAGACGCAAATAATCGACACCCAGCAAAGCTTTAAAAGCCAGAGCCTGGAATTCACATTGCGCGCCATTGCCGATCATTGCCATGGTGCGGGAATTTTCCGGTGCCAGATATTTGGCGACCACCGCAGAGGTTGCAGCTGTGCGCAGCGCCGTCAGCATGGTCATTTCGGTCAGCAAAATCGGATAGCCTGTGGCAACATCGGCAAGCACACCAAAGGCAGTGACCGTCTGCAAACCTTCGCGCGTGTTTTTGGGATGGCCATTGACATATTTAAAACCGTAAAGCGTGCCGTCACTGGTCGGCATCAGCTCAATCACGCCTTCATCGGAATGAGCCGCAACACGTGGGGTTTTATCAAACAGCTCCCAGCGGCGGAAATCTTCTTCCACATAGGCTGCCAGTTCTTTCAAAAAAACATCAACACCAATATTGAGCACCAGTTTCATCATGTGATCGACACTGACAAATGGTACATTATTCAATTTTACGGACATGCTACCTCACTCCCCCGTATAACTCACCGTCGGGCGATCCATCACACGACGCCCAAACAGACTGGCGGTTAAATCCACCATCACATGCGCGGTACGTCCGCGCTCATCCAGAAACGGATTAAGCTCCACCAGATCGAGGCTCGTGACCAAGCCACTATCATGCAGCATTTCCATAATCAGATGCGCTTCGCGGAACGTCGCGCCGCCCGGCACAGTGGTGCCAACGGCTGGCGCTATCTGTGGATCAAGAAAATCGACATCAAGGCTGACGTGCAACATGCCGTCTTCACGTTTCACACGAGCCAGAAAATCACGCAACAACACGCCCACACCGTGCTCGTCAATAACGCGCATATCATGCACGGTAACACCGGTTTTGCTGATCATCTGGCGCTCTGCCGGATCAACACTGCGAATGCCCATCATGCAAATATTGTTCGGGTCAACAGGGGCAGCAAGGTCCGGATAATAACCTTCAAACCCGGCCTGACCGGTATAATAAGCAACAGGCGTACCATGCAGATTGCCGCTGTCGGTGGTGTTTAGATTATGAAAATCCGTATGCGCATCCAGCCAGAGCACAAAAAGCTTTTTGCCTTTCTCGCTCGCATAGCGCTGCACACCGGCAACAGAACCAGCGGCCACCAAATGATCTCCGCCTAAAAAGATCGGGAAACCCTCACCTGCAAGCTGATAGGCTTTTTCACTAGTTGCTTTAATCCATGCAACCGTCTCATTAAGATTTTTAATCACCAAATTAGGATGGGTGAGATTGCCTTTTTCTGCCGGCACCAGATCACCCAGATCTTCCACTTTATGACCAAGCTCTGTGATCGCCTGAATAAGCCCAGCTGCCCGAAAACCGTTTGGCCCCATATTGCAGCCCATACGTCCGGTGCCTTCTTGCACCGGCACTCCGATAATTTTGCAATCCATCCGCAAACCCTCATTTTTTAAGTTTTCAGTTGAGCATAAGGCACTGGCAAAACGAACAGGTCGAATTGGCAAATATGTTATTTTAACTTATCATAATGGCAGATTAATTTATCACTTTGGAAAATCATGGATTCGATTGACGAAAAACTCATCACATTATTGCGTCATAACGGGCGGCGCAGCATCTCTGATTTGGCGCTCGAAACCGACCTTTCCCGCGCCACTGTGCGTGCCCGCATAGAACGTCTGGAAAAATCAGGCGACATTCTTGGTTATACGGTGATTTTGCGCGCCGATGCCGTCGAACTACCCGTACGCGGCATTATGATGATTGAAATTGAAGGCCATGTGACCGACCGTATTGTGCGCTCGCTCGGCGGCTTTGCCGAAATTTCCGCCATCCACACCACCAATGGCCGCTGGGATTTGATCGTCGAACTTGGCGCTGCAACACTCTCCGATTTCGACGCTATTTTGCGCCGCATCCGTTTGCTTCCGGGCATTACCGCAAGTGAAACCAATTTGCTTCTGGCCACTCCGCGCAGCACCCGCGCCCGTCTATAAATAAAGCCATTAAAGCAAGCTCATTTCCTGTGGATGTGCTACATAGATGATGCAGTTTGATTGCATAAGGCTCGCAGCCAACTATCATTCTGTAATGAATAAACAAGGTTGAATTACATATGGCAGACGACATCAAGCGTATCGCTCCCCTCATCGCAACGGAAATCAATGCGCGGCCGGAACAAGCCGCCGCAGCCATTCAGTTGCTCGATGAGGGTTCCACTGTTCCTTTTGTGGCACGTTACCGTAAGGAAGTCACCGGTGGGCTGGACGACACGCAATTGCGTACTCTCTCCGAGCGCCTGACCTATTTGCGCGAGCTGGAAGCACGCCGTAATACCATTCTTGAATCGATCAATTCGCAAAGCAAGCTGACACCTGATCTGCAATTGAAAATTGCCGGTGTCGCCACCAAAGCCGAGCTTGAAGATATTTATCTGCCCTATAAGCCTAAGCGCCGTACACGCGCCGAAATTGCCCGCGAGCGTGGCCTTGCACCACTGGCCGAAGCTATTATGGCTGACCGCACGGTTGTGCCTGCAAAATTGGCTGAGACCTATGTGCAAGGTGATGTCGCCGATGTGAAAGCTGCCCTTGAAGGTGCGCGCGACATTATCGCTGAAGGTTTTACCGAAAACGCCGACCTGCTTGGGCGCTTGCGTCAGCACATGCGCTCTAATGCACATATGCGCTCCAAAGTGGAGAAAGGCAAGCAAGAAGCGGGCGCTAAATTCTCCGACTATTTCGACCATTCAGAGCGCTGGAGCAATATTGCCGGACACCGCGCACTTGCTATGTTGCGTGGCCGCAATGAAGATTTTCTCTCCCTCGACATTGAAGTCGATGAAGACGACACTTCACCGCTCAAGCCTGTCATCCGTATGATTGCCGCCAGCTACCAGATCGGCAACACATTGCCTGCCGATCAATGGCTGATGGAAGTGGTCAACTGGACATGGCGCGTCAAGCTTTCTTTGTCGCTGTCACTTGATTTAATGCGTGAATTGCGTGAGCGCGCAGAAGAAGAAGCCATTCAGGTTTTTGCCCGTAATTTGAAAGACCTGCTGCTCGCCGCCCCTGCCGGATCGCGCGCTACCATGGGACTTGATCCGGGCATCCGCACCGGTGTCAAAGTCGCGGTTGTTGATGGCACCGGCAAACTGCTTGACCACTCGACCGTCTATCCGTTTCCACCGAAAAATGATCTGCGCGGCTCGCAAGCCGAACTGGCAGCGCTCATCCGCAAACATAAGATCGAACTGATCGCCATTGGTAATGGTACCGGCAGCCGCGAGACCGAACGTCTGGTGGTGGATATGTTAAACGACATGCCTGCTCCAAAACCACTGAAAGTCATTGTGTCTGAAGCGGGTGCATCGGTCTATTCAGCATCCGAAACGGCAGCGGCAGAGTTTCCTGATCTGGACGTTTCCATCCGTGGTGCGGTTTCCATTGCCCGCCGTCTGCAAGACCCGCTGGCGGAACTTGTGAAAATCGAGCCGAAATCCATTGGCGTCGGCCAATATCAGCACGATGTTGACCAATCACGTCTCGCCCGCTCATTGGATGCTGTGGTGGAAGATGCGGTGAATGCGGTTGGCGTTGATCTCAACACCGCTTCCGCTTCGCTGCTGGCTCGCGTTTCCGGTCTTGGGCAATCCTTGGCTGAGGCGATCATTACGCACCGCAATGAAACAGGCCCTTTCAAAACCCGTAAAGAGCTTTTGAAGGTTCCTCGCCTCGGCAACCGCACCTTTGAGCAAGCAGCAGGATTCTTGCGCATTCCGGATGGTAAAGAACCGCTGGATGCCTCTTCAGTACACCCTGAAGCCTATGGCGTTGCCAAAAAAATCGTTGCAGCCTGTGGCCGCGATGTACGCGCTCTGATGGGTGACAGCTCGATGCTGAAGGCGCTCGATCCAAAACTTTTTGTCGATGAGCGCTTTGGTCTGCCAACGGTTAAAGACATTATCGCAGAACTGGAAAAACCAGGCCGCGACCCGCGTCCGGGCTTTAAAACCGCGACCTTTGCCGATGGCATTGATGACATCAAAGACCTCAAACCCGGTATGCAACTGGAAGGCACCGTCACCAATGTGGCTGCCTTTGGTGCTTTTGTAGATATCGGTGTGCATCAAGACGGCCTTGTGCATGTCTCACAACTGGCTGACCGTTTCGTCAAAGATCCGCATGAAGTGGTGAAAGCCGGTGATGTGGTAAAGGTGCGCGTGACGGAAGTCGATGTGCCACGCAAGCGCATCGGCCTGACCATGCGCAAAGATGGTGGTGGTGAAACTGCCCCTGCACCGCGCACAGCCCAAAAGACTGCACCACAGTTTAAAAATAAGCCGCAAAACAATGCAAAAAGTACCGAAAGCTCGCAAGGCGCTTTTGGTGCGGCATTGCTGGAAGCGATGCGCAAAAAGTAAAAAACAAAACGGGCTTGTCAGTTGATGACAAGCCCGTTTTTTTATTTCTTCTGCACCTGCCCCAAAATCCATTGGCAGAAAATCTGCGTCAGCGGATTATCAAGTTTGCCCTCCGGCACCACCAGATAATAATCATTATCCGTCTGCAACGGCTGCTCAAACAACACCTGCAATTGCCCTGATCGCAACTCCTGTTCAATCAGATAGAGCGGCAGAAGTGCCACGCCCATGCCAGCAATGGCCGCACCAATCACCATGGAAAACTGATCAAAACGATGACCGTGATAGGCAGATTGCATCTCGCATTCGCACATTTCAAACCACTGCGCCCATAATTTCGGCCGTGTTTCCAAGTGCAACAAAGCCTCTGCCTGCAAATCTTCCGGCACATTAAATGACCGCCCTGCAAGCAAAGCCGGTGATGCTACCGGCACAATCATTTCACTGCACAAATAGGTGCAACTGGCATGCGCCCAAACCGGTTTACCATAATGAATGGCTAAATCAAAAGGCTGCTCGTCAAAATCAAAAATCGTCGAGCGCGAAGCAATATGCAGAGCGATACCGGCATGGTTTTTGGTAAAATCCGGCAAACGCGGCATCAACCAGCGATTACCAAAGGTCGGCAAAGTGGCAATACTCAAAGCGGATGTGGATTGCGCCGATGCCATCGCCCGCAACATTGTATCTTCTGTCTGGCTCAGGAGCCGCCGCACTTCCGGCAAAAATTTCTTGCCCGCATCAGACAATAAAATCCGCTGGCGTACCCGCTCGAATAACAACACACCCAGCTGGTTTTCCAGCTCTTTAATCTGGCGGCTCACAGCACTTTGTGTCAGGTTAAGTTCCAAGCCAGCTTGCGTGAAACTGCCGTGACGCGCTGCACATTCAAAAGCTTGCAAATTACCGATATCCGGTATCAGCCGACGATTAAGCTTCATTCCGATCTCGCATCAACATAGTTATTTTAATTGCAATCTTAGGCCAAAAATCGCTGATATAATACTATAAATTCATGAAGACGTGTCGTGAGCATAAAGGAAAATACCCAATGACAAGCGTAAACAGCAATGTGAAAACAGAAACCGCAGAGCTTCTGACCCGTCTTGGTGTGCAAAACTCTCTTTTTAGCAGCGGCAATCTGGATGCTTATACGCCTGTCACCGGCGAAAAAATCGCTACCATCCCAGCGCATAATGCAGAAGATGCGGCACTTATCATTGATGCCGCGCATGACGCCTTTAAAGAATGGCGCATGGTGCCTGCACCGCGCCGTGGTGAATTGATCCGCTTGTTCAGCGAGGAACTGCGTGCCGCCAAAGACGATCTCGGGCGCCTCGTTTCCATTGAAGCGGGTAAAATCACCTCCGAGGGTTTGGGCGAAGTGCAGGAAATGATCGACATTTGCGATTTCGCCGTCGGTCTTTCCCGTCAGCTTTATGGCCTCACCATCGCAACCGAACGCGCAGGCCACCGCATGATGGAAACATGGCATCCGCTGGGCGTTGTCGGTGTAATTTCTGCATTCAACTTCCCTGTTGCGGTTTGGGCATGGAACACCGCTTTGGCGCTTGTCTGCGGCAATAGCGTCGTGTGGAAACCATCCGAAAAAAGCTTACTCACAGCACTTGCCTGTGACGCTCTGCTGGCGCGTGCTCTGAAGCGCTTCGGTGATGCTCCGAAAAATCTTTCCTCTGTGCTGCTTGGCGATAAAGCGATGGGTGAAGCGCTTGTTGACAACGCAAAAGTTGCGCTCGTTTCCGCCACCGGTTCCACCCGTATGGGGCGCGAAGTGGGCCCTCGTCTGGCCAAACGCTTTGCTCGTTCCATTCTTGAGCTTGGCGGCAATAATGCCGGTATTGTCTGCCCGTCAGCCGATCAGGATATGGCCTTGCGCGCTATTGCCTTTGGCGCGATGGGCACAGCCGGTCAGCGTTGCACCACCATGCGCCGCTTGTTTGTGCATGAAAGCATCTATGATCAATTTGTGCCGCGCCTGCAAAAAGCCTATCAGTCAGTGTCCGTCGGCAACCCACTCACCAGCACCGCACTGGTAGGCCCTTTAATCGACAAACAAGCTTTTGATGCGATGCAGGCAAGTTTGCAAAAAGCTTCCGCCAATGGCGGCAAAATAACCGGCGGAACCCGCGTCGATTTAGGATTTGAATATGCCTATTACACCAAGCCAGCTTTGGTAGAAATGCCGAACCAAACCTCACCCGTCACCGAAGAAACCTTTGCCCCTATTCTTTATGTGATGAAATACAGTGATTTTGACGATGTGCTGGAAAAGCACAATGCGGTTGGCGCTGGGCTTTCCTCTTCCATCTTCACGCTGAATTTGCAGGAAGCGGAGCGTTTTCTTTCGGCTGAAGGCTCTGATTGCGGCATTGCCAATGTCAATATCGGCACATCGGGCGCAGAAATCGGCGGTGCGTTCGGCGGTGAAAAAGAAACGGGCGGTGGCCGTGAATCGGGTTCCGACGCATGGAAAGCCTATATGCGCCGCGCCACCAATACGATTAATTATTCCAAAGCCTTGCCACTGGCGCAAGGTGTATCATTCGACATTGAATAATGGAAAAAGCCCCGATTTTCGGGGCTTTTTTGTATTCATCCCATTCGCTCGGAAGCGTAAGAATCCGGGCTTGCCGGAAACACAACGGTGCGATCACCATTTAAAAATGTGCGGTGATGAATATGGGCATGAACGGCACGTGCCAATACCTGCGCTTCCACGTCACGCCCGATCGACACATAATCAGCCGAACTTTGGGCATGGGTCACACGCGCCACATCCTGTTCGATAATCGGCCCTTCATCGAGATCGGCTGTCACATAATGCGCGGTCGCACCAATCAATTTTACCCCGCGTTCATAGGCTTGTTTATAAGGGTTTGCCCCTTTGAATGACGGCAAGAATGAATGGTGAATATTGATGATGCGGCCTGACATTTTCTGGCACAGATCATCCGACAAAATCTGCATATAGCGCGCCAGAACCACCAGCTCGGTGCCGGTTTCTTCAACAATCGCCATCATGCGGGCTTCGGCTTCCGCCTTGTTGTTTTTTGTCACCACAATATGATGGAACGGAATATCATGATTGACCACCACTTTTTGATAATCAAAATGGTTGGAAATAACGCCGACAATATCAATCGGTAGCGCACCGATTTTCCAGCGATAAAGAAGATCATTCAGGCAATGGCCAAAACGCGATACCATCAGCAGCACTTTCATGCGCTCATTCGTGTCGTGAAATTCAAAATGCATCTCAAAAGGCGCGCCGACTTCGCCAAAACCGCTGCGCAGCTCCTCCAGCCCCGCCCCTTCCTCGGAAATAAAGCTGATGCGCATGAAAAAACGCCCATGTTTGAGATCGTCAAATTGCGCACTGTCAATGATGTTGCAACCCTTCGCCGTCAGATAGCCCGAAATCGCGGCAACAATACCGCGGGACGCACGACAGCTCACCGTCAAAACATAATTATGCATTTTATTTCCTCAAAAAACCCCATGCTCCTCCACCCGGAGCGTTCGCCAAAATTGCATGGCAGCTGTAATGCACTGCCCACATTGCACCCGCAAGAGTAATCTTGGAAAATTTATCGGTCAGGATGTTCGTCGATGCTGAGTTCAGCGACAAAATCATAGGCATCGCCACGATACATTGTGCGGGTCAGTTCCACCACTTCACCGGTTGTCAGATAGGATACCCGCTCGATCAGCAAGGCGGGTGCATTGGGTGGGGTTTTTAACAATTGTGCATTTTTCTTGTCTAATGCTACCGCCTGAAAACGTTGCTGCGCGCGTACCGGTTCATAACCCTGCGCCATAAAAGCCTTATAAAGCGAGCGGATATTATCAAGTCCATCGCCTAAATAATGACGCGGTACCACAGCCCATTCCAGCGCCAATGGCATCTGGTCAACGAGGCGCAAACGATGCAACCGCACAATCTGAGTATTACGTTCAATTTGCAAAATTTCGGCTTCTTCAGCGCTTGGAAAAGCAATCTTCATATCCAGCGTTTTGGCTTCGGGCTGTTTACCGCGTGCTAAAATGGCTTGCGAAAACGATGTCAGTTTCCATAAAGGCTGGCTGATACGCGCCGGACGCTCCGCTATAAATCTGCCGCTGCCGTGGCGCGTTTCAATCAATTGCTGATCAGCTAGCACCTGATAAGCGCTTCGCACCGTGACACGGCCGATACTGAGCATATCCGCCAATTCACGTTCAGGCGGCAAGGCACTGCCCGCAGGCAAGACATCTTGTTGGATCAGCTTTTTTAAAACAGAGGCTAAATGTTTATAAAGCGGCCCGCTGCGTTCCTGCTCGCGCAAGCCTGTAAGTTCAATCGCTTCTTTTAAACTGATTTGCTCCATGATAGATGAATAGAACCTGTATGGAACCATTTAGCAAGAGCTGTTTTAACTTTTAAGCCGATCAGGTGATCAATTGAGCTTTCAGTTTCTCACCTTTTTCGCTCAAACTATAAAAACTGCGCTGAGTGCGCTCATCCCGTCGGGTAATTGTCAAAAAACCATCTTCCGCTGCCAGATAGGCAAGCGCACGCAGCACCAATGCGTGTTCAATTTCAAACAGCCTTGAAAACGAGCGGCTGTCATGCGCCCCATCCAACAGCAATGCCGCGATAATACCAGCGCCCAAACGGGTTATCGGCAATTGCTTTGCTTCAATTGCCTCAACCAAAGTAACAAAATGCTTTGTTAAATCAGACAGTTGAATTGTATCCGATATTTCTCTGTAAGCCGTCTCATGCTGGCTCATGCGGCAAGCTTTGCAGTTTTTCGAAAAGTAACAATCACCGATTTGGATGTGGGTGTATAGCTTTCGTCGCCAAAACTCACCAATGGCACCAGCACATTCATTTCCGGATAATAACCGGCCACGCATCCGCGCGGAATATCATATGGCACGAAGCGGAAATTCTCGGCAACCCGCTTGATACCATCATCAAACTGGCCGATAATATCGGCTCTGTCTCCGGCTTCAACACCCATTTCCGCCATATCAGCCGGATTGACAAACACCACCTGCCGCTCACCATAAACACCACGATAGCGGTCATCCAT